>NZ_JBVHVP010000024.1:47518-80383 GCF_055564775.1 Streptomyces sp. NPDC028991
GGTGTCGGGTTGGCGGGGGGGAAGGGGTTGAGAGGGGGGGTGGTGGCCCCTGGTCTTACGGGGGGCAACCAGGGCCCCCCCCTCGGGGGGGGGCCCCCCCCCCCCCCCCCCGGCACGTACTCCGCGCGGCGCTAGACGGCGAACTCCACCGGCAGGCTGTCCAGCCGTGACTCCCAGGTGGAGGCCGTGGAGGTGAGCTCGGCCGCGGGGACCGCCAGGCGGAGCCCCGGCAGACGGTGCAGCAGGACGTCGACGGCCGTCTCGATGATGGCCTGGCCGATGTTCTGCCCCGGGCACTCGTGGGGGCCGGCGCTGAAGGCGAGGTGTGAGGCGTTGCCCTGGACCGAGACGGCGGTGTCGGGCCGGATCTCGGGGTCGTGGTTGCCCGCCGCGAGGCCCAGTACGAGCAGGTCGCCCTCCTTGACCGGGCAGCCGCCGAGTTCCAGGTCGGCGGTGGCGAACCGGCCCGGCAGCACGGCGAGCGGCGGGGAGTTCCACATCACCTCCTCCACGAGTGTGGACAGGTTCAGCTGACCGCTCACCAGGCCGGAGAGCCAGGAGGTGTCGGTGAGGAGGAGCTGGAGCGCCCGGGCCAGCAGATTGCTGGTCGTGGTGTGGGCGGTGATCAGCACCAGGCGCAGGTGGTTGACGATCTCGTCCTCGTCGAGGCCGGAGTGGTGCCCGATGAGGCCGGAGGTGAAGTCGGATCCGGGCTCCTGGCGCTTGCGCGCGGCGAGTTCGCCCAGGATGCCCATGATGCGCTCGTTGTGCGTGAGGGCGTCCGCACCCCCCTTGATCACCTGCTTGCTGGACTCGGCGAGGTTGCGCCCCTCCCGCTCGGCGAGTCCGAAGACGCGGGTGAGGACCAGCATGGGCAGGTACTCGGCGAAATCGGCCACCAGGTCGGCGCGGCCCGCGTCGGCGAACGCGTCGATCTGCTTGTTGGCGAAGTGTGTGGCGTGCCGGCGGATACCCCGGCCGGCCACGGCGTACAGGTTGTCGGTGACCGCCCCGCGCAGCCGGCGGTGCGGTTCGCCGTCCTGGGAGACGCAGTCGGGGCGCCAGCCGACCATCTGCATCAGCGGGGACGTCGCCTCGACCCGGCCGTCCCGGAAGTCCCGCCAGATCCGCGAGTCGCGGCTGAACTGAAGGGGGTTGTCCAGCACCCGCCGGTTCTCCCGGTACCCGAGCACCAGCCAGGCGGGGACGTCGCCCTCCAGCAGCACCGGTGCGACGCTGCCGTACTCCTTGCGGAGCCGCGTGTAGATGTCGTGCGGGTCGGTGGCCGCCCCGGGGCCGTAGAGGCGGGTGACGTCCTCGCCGTGGGCGACGGGGCAGCCGCCGCCGGTGGGGCCGGACGGGGTCTGGTCGTCGTTCATCGGGGCTCCAGGGCGGCGGCCGAGCGGTCCTTCAGGTGCCGAATCAGGGTGACGAGCACGTCGCGGCTGGCGGTGCGGTCGCGGGCGTCGAAGGCGACGACCGGCGTGTGCGGGGGGATGTCGAGGGCGTCCCGGATCTCCTCGACCGGGTAGTCACGGGAGTCGGGGAAGACGTTGAGCGCGATGACGAAGGGGACCTTCTGCCGCTCCATCTCCTCGATCGCCCGGAAACTGGAGGCCAGCCGCCGGGTGTCCACCAGGACGACCGCGCCGAGCGCGCCCTTGAACAGGCCGTTCCACAGGAACCAGAACCTCTCCTGGCCCGGGGTGCCGAACAGGTAGAGCATCAGCGTGTCGTTGAGGCCGATCTTGCCGAAGTCCAGGCTGACGGTGGTCTGCGTCTTGTCGGCGACGCCGATGAGGTGGTCGACGCCGGCGCTGGCCTGCGTGAGTGTCTCCTCGGTGGTCAGCGGCTTGATGTCGCTGACGGAGCGGACCATGGTGGTCTTGCCCGTGCCGAAGCCGCCCGCGATCATCACCTTCACCGAGCGGGTGTCCCCGGACGTCGGTGACCCCGGTCGGTCAAAGCCTTTCAAGTCCACTGAGTACCTCCTCAAGGAGCGCGAGGTCGGGCCCGCGGCCGGCGTCGTGTGCCGGGATGGGATCACGGGCTTCGACGCGGCCTGCCTGGAGCAGGTCGGACAGCAGCACCGCGAGAATGTTGAAGGGCAGGTGGAGGTGGGCGCCGAGTTCGGCCACCGACAGCGGTTCGCGGCAGCGCCGGAGAATCTCCTCGTGCTCGTGCTGCATGCCCGGTGCGGGAACGGCTCGGGAGACGACGAGGGTCGCCACGTCGAGGGTCGACGCCGAACCGCCCGGCCCGCTGCGCCCTCCGGTGAGGACGTAGTAGCGCTCGAGACCGGACGGATCGGTCGGTCGGCGGGGTGCACTCATCCAGAGTGCTCCTCCTGGCGCGGAGTGGTGCCGAGGAGTTCACCCATCCTGCGGGCCAGGTCGCGCATCTGATGGCCGAGCAGCCCCTGGTCGAGGCCTTCGCGGGCGAGGACGCCCAGATACGTCTCCAGGCCCGCGCGGACGACGAAGAGGTGCCCGCCGTCCACTTCGATCATCGCCAGCCGCAGTTGCCCCGCGTGCTGCGGGAACTGCTCGGCGACCGGCTGGGCCAGCGCCTGCAGTCCGGCCACCACGGCGGCGAAACGGTCCACGTCGTCGGGGTCTTCGGCGCCGTAGGAGGTGATGGCCTTGCCGTCGCTGGAGGCCACGAGGGCGAAGCGGATCTCCTGGATGCTCTCCACAAGGTCGCGGAGCGCCCAGCTCACGTCGGTTCCCTGGTGCGTCATGGGGACTAGTCGCTCTCTTCAGTGCGGTGCTCGGTGGACGCGCCACCGGTGTTCGGGTCACGGACGTCGGCGGTCTCCGGTGGCGGGGAGGCCCCGGTCACCGCGCCGGGAACGCGCCCGGCGGTGGCGAACGCGGCAAGGCCGGCGAAGGAGGCGTCCGGCGGGACGGCGGGGACGGCGGGGACGGCGGGCGCGGCGGCCCGTTCGGCCGTATGGGTCCCGTCGGCGTGCCCGGCGGACCCGGCCGCCGGGACCTGCCCGGGGGCCGGGTCGCCGCGCCTGCTCCGGCGCCGGGGCAGCCCGCCCGGGGTGGTCTCCACGGCGCCGGTATCGCCGTCGGCGGGCGCCGGCGCCGCGGCGGCGGGGAACGCCGTGGCGCGTGGTGCCGTGGCAGCCGACGGTGCCTCCGGCGCCGTGGCGCCGGCGCTGGTGGCCGCCGGCAGCGGAGCGAAGTACTTGTGCGGTACAACGACTACGACAGACGTACCCAGCCACGGCGAGTCGGCGAACGTCACCCGGATGCCGTAGCGGCGGGCGAGGGCGCCGACGACACGCAGACCGATGTTGGCGTCCTCCGAGATACCGCCGAGGCCCGGGCCGGGCGAGGTGCCCGCGAGGGCGTGTTCGGCCTCGCGCTTCTTCTCCTCGCTCAGTCCCTTGCCGGAGTCCTGGATCTCGATGCCGACACCGTTGGGGACCTCCTTGCCGGAGACGACCACCGGCTCGGTGGGCGGCGAGTAGCGCGCGGCGTTGTCCAGCAGGTGGGCGAAGACCAGCGTGAGGTGGTCCACCAGGCCGCCGTCGACGCCCAGTTCGGGCAGATGACGCAGCTGGACCCGGTGGAAGTCCTTGATTCGGCCGATGCCGCCGCGCATCACGCTCAGCAGGCGCTGCGGCTCCTGCCACTGCCGTCCCGGGCGGTCGGAGCCGCCGAGCACACCGATGCTGGCGGCGAGGCAGTCGGCCGGGCCGATGGCCTGGTCGAGTTCCATCAGCCCCCGGGCGACGGCCGGCAGTCGTCCGTGCTCACCCTGCATCTCGTGCAGCCTGCCACGGAGTTTGCCGGTCAGGACGTGGATGCGGTTGCCCACGCCGATGACGGCCTGCTCGGCGGAGGTCGAGCGGTCGAACTCCGCCTCGACGCCGATCAGCGCGGTCCTGAGGACCTTGCGCAGTTCGGCCTGGAGGTCGGCGCCGACCTTGGCGCACTGCTCGACGGTCGGCAGGATGTCGTCGATGGCATCCCCGGCGCGCAATCTGCGCATCGCGTCGGGCAACTGCTCGTCGGCGAGCCGGGAGACCGCGGCCAGCTGGTGGCCCAGCTGCTCCTGCCAGGCCTCGTTCTGCTCGGCGAGGCGAGTCTCGTACGTCGTGGCCTGCTCGGCCAGCCGGTCCTCGTAGGCCCGGTCGTGCTCCGACAGCCGCGCCTCGTGCGCCCGTGCCTGCTCGGTGAGCTGTGCGTCCAGTCCGGCGCGTTCGGCCGAGAACTTGCGCTCCAGGCCGGCCACGTGCTGCTGCCACTGCCGGGATTGCTCGGCCTGCGTGGCGCGGTGGGCGTCCTCGGTCCGGCGCAGTTGCGCCCGGGTGCGCAGGAGGAGGCGTACGCACACGGTGCCGGCGGCCGTCGCCACGACTCCGGCGACGGTGGCGGATATTCGTTCCGAGCTCATGAACGTGGCGGCTACCGTCCCGCCTCCCAGGCCCAGTGGCATCAGCCACCAGCTGTACCAGGCGACAGGGGCCCGCGCCGCCGGTGGCGGAGTGGCGAGTTCCATCTGCATCCTTCGAAGCAAAACGATCGAACGGGGGGGTGGGTGTGCAAGGGGGACCGCACTCATGGGTACGCATCGCGAGCCGACTCGTCGCGATCGTGTCAACTCGCGGCGCCGACACGGAGCTTATCGGCTGGGATGCCTAAAAGATCAATTCCACGGTCCTGCGGAAGTGAGGATTCCGTCACGGTCCGCCAGGGGGTGACCGCACTGTTTCGCCGACGTGGCGGAGCGGGGCAAGCTGGGTGACCATGAGCGACGTGAACACCATGCGAGCCATCAGCCAGGACGTCCTCGGCGGTCCCGAGGTCCTGAAGGAAGTACGGCCACAGCGCCCCGAGCCGCGCCCGAACGAGGTGCTGGTCAGGGTGCGTGCCGCCGGAGTGAACCCGACCGACTGGAAGCACCGGGCGAACGGCGGCTTCCTCGGCGATCCGCCCTTCGTGCTGGGCTGGGACGTCTCGGGCGTGGTGGACGCGGTGGGGATCGGCGTCGCCGCCTTCCGGCCCGGTGACGAGGTGTTCGGCATGCTGTCCTACCCGTTCGGCCACGGCTCCCACGCGCAGTACGTCACCGCTCCCGCCCGCGCCTTCATCCACAAGCCGGCCGGAATCGACCACGTCCAGGCGGGCGCGCTCCCCCTGGTGTCGCTGACGGCGTGGCAGGCGCTGGTGGAGCGGGCGGACGTCCGGCCGGGTCAGCGGGTACTGGTCCATGCGGCGGCCGGCGGTGTCGGCCACGTGGCGGTGCAGATCGCCAAGGCCCGGGGCGCACACGTGATCGGCACCGCCAGCGCGGGCAAGCACGAGTTCCTGCGCTCCCTCGGGGCGGACGAGACGGTGGACTACCGGGAGACGGACTTCGCCGAGGCTGTGGGGGACGTCGACGTCGTCCTGGACACGATCGGTGGCGACACGTCCCTGCGGTCGCTGCGCGTGCTGCGGCCGGGCGGGGTGGTGGTGTCGATCCTGCCGGTCGGGTCGGACGAGTTCTACGAGGAGGCCGAGCGGCTGGGCGTGCGCGCGGTGCGGATGCTCGTGGACGCCGACCGGGCGGACATGCGGGAGATCGCCGCTCTGGTCGAGTCGGGGAAGCTGCGGGCCACGATCGCGCAGACGTTCCCGCTGGCCGACGCGGCGCAGGCGCACGCACTCGGCGAGACCGGCCGCACCACGGGGAAGCTGGTCCTCGTGGTCGACTGACCGCCGGGTGTGAGATTTCGATGACATATGTCAATCGAACATGCTCAAACTCGCTCGATCGGGGTAACTTTTCGAGCGGAGTAGGTAGTTGAGCGTAGGTAGTTGAGCGTAGGTAGTCGAGCCCCCGGAACAGGCTGGAGGCAAGGTCGTCGTGCGGCAGCAATCCCCGTCGCCCACCCGGCATCTGCACGTGCGCCGCGACCGGGGGTACACGGTGCTGGAGTTCCGGGGCGAGATCGACATCGCCTCGGCCGAGCGGATCGCCCCGCACCTGGACCGGGAGACGGAGCGCCCCGACGCCCTGGTCGTGCTCGACCTGAGCGGGGTCGGGTTCTTCGACTGCTCGGGACTGCGGCTGCTGTACCGGGCCCGTCACCGGGTGCTCGACCGGGGCGGGCAGGTGCACCTGGTGTGCACCCACCCGCTGACCCTGCGCATGCTGCGGATCACCGGCCTGGCACGGCTGCTGCCGCCGCGGCCGACCCTGGAGGAGGTACTCCGCGTCAGCGGGCCGGCGGGGCGTCGAACAGGGCGCTGACCGACTCGCCGTTGTGGATGCGGCGCACGGCCTCGGCGAGCGCCGGGGCGATGGAGAGGATCCGCAGCTTCTCCGTGTGGTCGTCGGCCGGCACCGGCACGGTGTTGGTGCACACGATCTCCAGCACGTCCGGCTGCTCGCTGAGCCGCTTGAGCGCCCCGGCCGCGAACAGCCCGTGCGTACAGGCGACCCGGATCGTGCGCGGGCCCGCCTCCCGCAGCCGGTCCAGCAGTTCCAGCACGGTGCTGCCCTTGGCGATCTCGTCGTCGAGCACGATGACGTCGCGCCCGGCGACATCCCCGATCACGGCGCTGATGCTGACCCGGTCGTCGGCGTACCGCTGCTTGGCACCGGCCGCGACCTGGGCGCCGAGCAACCGGGCGAACGCGGCGGCCTCCTTGGCGTTGCCCAGGTCCGGCGAGACGACCGTGGTGCGGGACAGGTCGTACTGGCGGAAGTGCGCGGCCAGCTCCCGCAGGGCGTGCAGATGGTCGACCGGGACCGAGAAGAAGCCGTGTACCTGCGGCGAGTGCAGGGTCATGGCGAGCACCCGGCTCGCGCCCGCCGCCACCAGCAGGTCCGCCACCAGACGCCCGCCCAGGGAGATGCGGGGCGCGTCCTTCTTGTCGGAGCGGGCGTAGGAGTAGTGCGGCATGACGACGGTGATGCGGCCGGCCGACGCCCCGCGGGCCGCGTCGCACATCAGCAGCAGCTCGACGAGGTGCTCCTGGACCGGCTTGACCAGCGGCTGTACCAGGAAGACGTCCCGCTCCCGGCAGTTGGCCTGGAGCTGCACCTCCAGGCAGTCGTTGGCGAACCGGCTGACCCGGGTGGGGCTCAGCGGGACGCCCAGATGCGCGCAGACCTCCTCGGCCAGCTCGGGATGGGCACTACCGCTGAACACGGCGATGTCTCGCACGGACCGCTCCTAGCATGATCCTGACCGGCCGGGGACCTCAGCTTACGGATATCCGGTTGCGGCGGCCCCGGGGGGTGGGGCCATGATGACGCCGTCCGTGTTTCCTCAGGTCAGGATCCCCTCGCATGCGCCGACTCCTCGACATCGCCCAGCGCCCCTTCCGGCCCACGGTCATCGAGGACTCGACCCCGCATGCACATCCCGAACACCCCGGGCACCCCGGGCACTCCGAACACCCCGACCACCCTGAACATCGGCATCCTGGCCCACGTCGACGCCGGTAAGACCAGCCTCACCGAACGGCTCCTGTTCGACCACGGCGCGATCGACCGGCTCGGCAGCGTCGACGCCGGCGACACCCGTACGGACGACGGCGGGATCGAGCGCCGCCGCGGCATCACCATCCGCTCCGCCGTCGCCGCCTTGAGCGTCGGCGACACCCAGGTCAACCTGATCGACACCCCGGGACACTCGGACTTCGTCGCCGAGGTCGAGCGCGCCCTGGAGGTCCTCGACGGTGCGGTGCTGCTGCTGTCCGCCGTGGAGGGGGTACAGGCGCGGACCCGCGTGCTGATGCGCACCCTGCGGCGGCTTCGGCTGCCCACGCTCATCTTCGTCAACAAGGTCGACCGGGCCGGGGCGCGCACCGAGGACCTGCTCACCGACGTCAAACGCCTGCTGACGCCGCACGTCGCACCGCTGACGCGGGTGACGGGTGCCGGCACCGCACACGCCCGCGTCGTGCGCCGTCCGCCGGACGAGCGGACCGCCGAGGCGCTCGCCGAGGTCGACCCGGACATCCTGACGGCACTGGTGGACGGCCCGGAGCCGACCGCCGGGGACCTCGCCGCCGCGCTCGCCGCCCGCACCGCCGACGGCACGTTCCACCCGCTGTACCACGGCTCCGCGCTCGGCGGCCAGGGCGTCGCGGAGCTGGTCGAGGGCCTGGTCCGGATGGTCCCGGCCGCCGCACCCGCCACGGTGGGCCCCGCGGCGCCGCGCGGCACGGTCTTCGCCGTACGCCCCGGCCCCGGCGGCGAGCGGACGGCGTATCTGCGCCTGTACGACGGTGAGGTGCGCCCGCGCCGGCGGCTGACGTTCCTGCGGCGCGAGTCCGACGGGCGGACCACCGAGGTCCCCGGTCGGGTGACGCGCCTGGACGTGGTGGGCGGGGCCGCGACGCTCACCGCGGGGAACATCGCCGCACTCACCGTTCCCGGCGGCCTGCGCGTCGGCGACCGGCTGGGCGACCTGACCGGGCGCGCCCCGCAGTTCGCACCGCCGACCCTCGAAACCCTGGTCCGGGCCCGGCATACCGAGCAGGCGGCGCCGCTGCGTTCCGCCCTGCTGGCGCTGGCCGACCAGGACCCGCTGCTGCACGCCCGCCCGGCGGCGTCGGGCGCCACCTCGCTGCTCCTGTACGGCGAGGTCCAGATGGAGGTGCTCGCGGCGACGCTGGCGGAGGAGTTCGGCATCGAGGCGGAGTTCGCGCCGGGCCGCGTGCGGTTCCTGGAGCGCCCGGCCGGCACCGGCGAGGCCGTGGAGGAGATGCCGTGGCTCGACCGCACCCGGTACTGGGCGACGATCGGGCTGCGGGTCGAGCCCGGGCCGCGCGGCTCGGGCGGGGTGTTCGCCTACGAGACGGAACTCGGCGCGCTTCCCCGTGCCTTCCACCAGGCCGTCGAGGAGACGGTCCACGCCACGCTGCTGACCGGCCTGACCGGCGCCGAGGTCACGGACTACCGGGTCACGCTGATCCGCTCCGGATTCAGCTCCCCGGTGAGCACCGCCGCCGACTTCCGCGGGCTGACCCCGATCGTGCTGCGCCGGGCCCTGCGGCGGGCGGGGACGCTGCTGTACGAGCCGTACCACGCCTTCGAGGCGGAGGTTCCGCCGGACGCGCTCGCCGCCGTGACGGGCCGGCTCGCCTCGCTGGGCGCGGACTTCACCGGCACGGCGGGCGGCGACCCCGCCTGGCTGATCACGGGCGAGCTGCCGGCCCGGCGAGTACGGGAGGCCGAGCTGCGGCTGCCCGGCCTCACGCGCGGGGAGGCGGTGTGGTCGTCCCGGCCGTCGCAGGACCGCCTGCTCAGGCCACCGCACTGAGCCGCCGCACGCGCCCGCCACGCGCCGGCCCGCTGCTCCCACCGCCAACTGCTCGGTCTGGCAGGGGAGATGAGGGGCATCCGGACAGTAGGAAGGAGGGCCGTCGCCATGACGACTCCCATCAGGAACCTCCCCCGGCGCATGCCCGGCTGGGCGAAGGCACTGAGCGCCGTCGTGCTCGTGCTCGTCGTGCTGTTCGCGGGGCTCCGGCTGAGTGTCCTACCGGGGCTGAAGGACCTGTTCGGCACCGAGACCCAGGACCGCTCGGGCCCTGCGCTGCTGGAGTCCGTCCAGGACATCAGCCGGTACGAGGCAGCCTCCGGCAACTTCCAGGTGGTGGTGGACCTGGAGAAGGACGCCAAGCTCCTGCCGGACGCGATCCGCGGCACCCGCACCCTGTACGTCGGGGCGGGCACCGTCGACGCCTTCGTCGACCTCGGCAAGGTGGCGGAGGACGACGTGACGGTCGACGGCGACCGCACGACGGCCACGCTCCGGCTGCCGCACGCGGCGCTCGGCGAGCCGGCCCTCGACCCCGACCGCTCCTACGCCGTGTCCAAGCAGCGCGGGCTCCTCGACCGCCTCGGCGACCTGTTCTCGGACAACCCGAACGGCGAACAGGCCGTGCAGAAACTCGCGGCGCGGCACATCGGCGACGCCGCGAAGGACAGCGAGCTGAAGGCGCGTGCCGAGAGCAACACCACGGCGATGCTCAGGGGGTTGCTGCACTCCCTCGGCTTCGAGGAGGTGCGGGTGACCTACGGGCCCTGAGAGCAGCCACCGCCCGGCACCCGCATCCTCGGCCGTTCGGCGGGTAACCGCACGGCCACGCGGGGAAGTTGACGACTGGAGGACCGAATGGCTCGTGCCGCCTCGAAGCCGCGCTCCCTACTGCGCCCCCGCACCGCCAAGGCCGACGAGGCCGACCGGAGCGAACGGCGCCCCGCCGCCCTGGCGTTGCGACTGCTGGCGATGGCCTGCGCCTTCGCCTTCATGGTGGCGTTCGCCGTCGTACTGGCACGGCTGACCCTGCACCCCTCCCCCGCGTCGGAGGCGCTGACGCACACCAACATGCACCCCGGCCGCTCGCTGAAGGCCTATCTGGACCAGCCGGCGCTGCGGGACGCCGTCAAGCAGATCGGCGGCAACATCCTGCTGGGTGTCCCGTTCGGCGTGCTGGTCCCGGTCGTCGCCCCGCGCACCCGCGGGCTGCTGCGGGTGCTGCTGCTCACCGCCGTCGTGATGCTGCTGGTGGAGTTCGCGCAGGGCGCCCTGGTCACCGGGCGGGCCTTCGACATCGACGACGTCATCCTGAACACCACGGGCGCGTTGGTCGGTTACCTGATCCTGGGGCGTCGGATGAGCCGCGCGGTGCACGCGCGTCGGCCCCGCGGCTGACCGCAGGGAACAGGTGGTCCGTACCAAGGTATTGACCACCACTTAGCTCACTACTTAAATCAAGAGACGACACCCCAACCCCCCACCTCGGTCGGCGTCCCCGTCCCCGGGACGCCGTACGGAAGGGAGAGCCGTGGCCCGTCCACGCCTGCTCCGCAGATGTCTCCTCGCCGCCGCCCTGTCCACCGGGCTGGCCGCGTCCCTGGTGACCGGCCCCGCCCAGGCGGAACCGGACACTCCCGGGGCGGCCGGCGCCTCGGCCGCCGCCGTGACGTTCTCCGACACCTTCGACGGGCCGGCCGGTGCGGCCGTCGACTCCTCGAAGTGGCAGACCGAGACCGGTGACAACGTCAACAACCACGAACGGCAGTACTACACCTCCGGCAACAGGAACGCGGCCCTGGACGGCCAGGGGAACCTGGTCATCACGGCCCGCAAGGAGAACCCGGCCAACTACCAGTGCTGGTACGGCACCTGCCAGTACACCTCGGCCCGGCTCAACACCTCCGGGAAGTTCACCGCGCAGTACGGGCACGTCGAGGCACGGATGAAGGTGCCGCGCGGGCAGGGCATGTGGCCCGCGTTCTGGATGCTCGGCACCCCGGTGAACTGGCCGGACTCCGGCGAGATCGACATCATGGAGAACGTCGGCTTCGAGCCCTCCACCGTCCACGGCACCATCCACGGTCCCGGCTACTCCGGCGCGGGCGGCATCGGCGCCGGCTACACCCTGCCGAACGGCCAGGCCTTCGCGGACGGCTTCCACACCTTCGCCGTCGACTGGGCGCCCGACTCGATCACCTGGTCGGTGGACGGGAACGTCTACCAGCGGCGCACCCCGGCCGACCTGGGCGGGAAGCAGTGGGTGTTCAACAGGCCGTACTTCCTGATCCTCAACCTAGCGGTCGGCGGCTACTGGCCCGGCGACCCGGACGGCTCCACGGTCTTCCCGCAGTCGCTGGTGGTGGACCACGTCTCGGTGACGACGAGCGACTCGTCGACCGGCGGCGCGATCACCGGCCTCGGCGGCAAGTGCGTGGACGTCGCCGCGGCGAACTCCGCCAACGGCACCCCCGTACAGCTCTACGACTGCAACGGCACCGCGGCCCAGCGGTGGACGGTGGGCTCCGACGGCACGATCCGGGCGCTCGGCAAATGCCTGGACGTCAACGCCGGCGGCACGGCGGACGGCACGGCCGTCCAACTGTGGGACTGCAACGGCAGCGCCGCCCAGCGGTGGGTCGTCACCGCGGCGCGCGACATCGTCAATCCGCAGGCGGACAAATGCCTCGACGCCGCAGGCAACAGCTCGGCCAACGGCACCCGGCTGCAGATCTGGACCTGCACGGGCGGCGCCAACCAGAAGTGGACGGTCGGCTGAGGCACCGGGACGCGCCTAGTGCGGCATCCAGGTGAACTTGTCCCCGCCCACCCAGCGGACCACGTCCGGGTCGTCCAGGTCGTGGACCGTGATACCGAAGGCAGCGGCGGCCTCCAGTACGTCGGTGACGGCCCTGGCCTCACCGACCACCTGGCCGTCGATCTCCACGATCCGGAACGGCGGCGTGCCCGGCTGCACCTTGAGCACGAGGATCCGCGGACTGCCGATGTGCGGGCTCTCGATTTCGGTCATGCCTAGAGGGTAGGCCGCAATCCGCCGTGGTGGCCGGGCGAGCGGGCCGGTGAGCGGCGCGCTCCCTCAGGGCCGCCGCCAGTCGTCGCCCGTCAGATGGGATCCGGCCATCGGACCCATCCGGAGCATGCCGCCGTCGACGCTCCAGGACGCGCCTGTGACGTACGAGGCGTCCGGCCCGGCGAGGAAGGCGATCACGGCGGCGACCTCGCGGGCGTCGCCGGGACGGCCCAGCGGCACGCCGGGACGGCGCTCGGTGTGCGGGTCGGTGTCCTCCTGGCCGGTCATGGGCGTGGCGATCTCGCCGGGCGCCACCGCGTTGACGGTGATGCCGTGCTCGGCGAGTTCGATCGCCATGACCTGGGTGAGCAGGCCGAGCCCGCCCTTGGCCGCGCAGTACGGGGCGGCGCCCACGCGGGGCTGGTGCTCGTGGACGGAGGTCACGTTGACGATCCGGCCGCCCTCCCCCTGCCGGATCATGCGCCGGGCGGCGTTCTGACCGCACAGGAACGGGCCGGCCAGGTCGACGTCCAGGACGTGCCGCAGGTCGTCCAGGCCCAGGTCGAGGAAGGGCGTGGCGGTGCCGGTACCGGCGTTGTTGACCAGGACGTCGATCCGGCCGAGCCGCTCGCACAGCTCGTCGACCGTGTCCGCGGCCTCGGGCAGCCGGGTCAGGTCCACCCGGGTGGTCTCGGCCCGGCGTCCCAGGGCACGGACCTCCTCGGCGGTCCGCTCGGCGCCCTTCTCGTCGGTGTGCCAGGTGATGCCGACGTCCATCCCCGCCTCGGCCAGGCGTACGGCGGTGGCGCGGCCGATGCCGGAGTCGGAACCGGTGATGACGGCCACCTTGGCGTCGGACGGGCTGGGGCTGGGCATGACGGCCTCCTCTTCGGCGCCCCTCTTCGGCGCTCCTCTTTCGCGCTCCTCGGCTCTGCCGCTCCTCGGCCCGCGGCTGCCCGGAGCGGGTCGCGGGGCATCGCAGTACCCGGGTGCGACACGTACAAACCGCTCGGCCCGTGGTGCGGGTTCCGGGGCGCTGGGGAACCCTGTACGTGCCGGACAGGCCGGAGCAGGAGGTGGCGATGGAGCCCGTCGAGGCGCTGGAGCGGATCGCGTTCCTTCTCGAGCGGTCCCAGGCGCCGACGTACCGCGTACGCGCTTTCCGCACCGCGGCCCGGGTGCTCGGTGAGCTGCCCGCCGGTGAGCTGCGCGAGCGGGCCGGGTCGCTTGAGTCGCTCAAGGGCGTCGGACCCAAGACGGCTCAGGTGGCGCGCGAGGCACTGGCCGGGCGGGTGCCCGACTACCTGGAGAAGCTGGAGGGTGAGGCCGGGGCCCCGCTCGCCCGGGGCGGTGAGCGGCTGCGGGAGCGGCTGCGCGGCGACTGCCATCTGCACTCCGACTGGTCCGACGGCGGCAGCCCGATCGAGGAGATGGGCCGGGCCGCGGCGGCCCTCGGCCACGAGTGGGCGGCGCTGACCGACCACTCGCCGCGGCTGACGGTGGCGCGCGGTCTGTCCCCCGAGCGGCTGCGCGAGCAGCTGGACGTGGTGGCGGCGCTGAACGAGACCTGGGCACCGTTCCGGCTGCTGACCGGCATCGAGTGCGACATCCTCGACGACGGCTCGCTGGACCAGGAACCGGAACTGCTGGAGCGGCTCGACGTGGTCGTGGTGTCGGTGCACTCCAAGCTGCGGATGGACGCCCGCGCGATGACCCGCCGCATGGTGGCCGCCGTACGTGATCCGCACGCGGACGTCCTCGGGCACTGCACGGGGCGGCTGGTGACCGGGCGGGGGCGGCCGGAGTCCCGGTTCGACGCGGACGAGGTGTTCGCCGCCTGCGCGGAGTCCGGCACGGCCGTGGAGATCAACAGCCGGCCGGAGCGGCTCGATCCGCCGCGTCGGCTGCTGCGCCGTGCGGTGGACGCGGGCGTGCTGTTCTCCGTCGACACCGACGCGCACGCGCCGGGCCAGCTGGACTGGCAGATCCACGGGTGCGCGCGGGCGGAGGAGTGCGGGGTGCCCGCGGAGCGCGTCGTCACCACGTGGTCCCTGGACGAGCTGCTGGCCTGGACCCGTCAGGGCCGTACACCGTCCGGAGTGGCGGGCGGCTGACGTGGTACCCACCGGGAGATCAACGGACCAGGAAGGGAACAGTGCATGGAACGGGCGGCCGTGTTCGACGTCGACGGAACCCTCGTCGACACCAATCACCTGCATGTGGCGACCTGGTGGGAGGCGTTCCGGCAGGCGGGTCACCGGGTGCCGATGCACGCCATCCACCGTGCCGTGGGCCTGGCCTCCACGGACCTCATCGGGCATCTGCTGGGAGCGGACCGGGACACGGACCAGGACGACCGGCTGAGCGCCGCCCACAAGGCGCTGTACGGGCAGTACTTCGACCGTCTGCCCGCGCTGCCGCACGCCGGCGAACTGCTGCGCCGCCTGGCGGGCGACGGCTGGAAGGTGGTCCTCGCCACCTCGGCGGGCGGCCCGGAGCTGGCGGCGCTGCGGCGGGCGATCGACGCGGACGACGCGATCGCCGCCACCGCGAGCGCCGACGACGTCGACGCGGGGAAGCCGGCGCCCGAGCCGGTGGAGCACGCCCTGGAACTCGCCGGGGTGCCGGCCGAGCGGGCGGTCTTCGTCGGCGACACCGTGTGGGACATGCGCGCGGGCAGCCGGGCCGGGGTGCGCTGCGTGGCGGTGCTCTGCGGCGGTCTGCCCCGTGCCGACCTGGTGGATGCGGGCGCCGACGCGGTCTACGCCGACCCGGCCGGCCTGCTGGCCTCGCTGAAGGAGAGCCCGTTCGCATGAGCCACCATGTCGTACCCCACTGCGAGGCGCGTCGGCCGGTCGCGCGGATATCCGGCACCGCATGACCGCTGTGACGAATACCGCCCGGGAGGTGTTCCGGGGCCGGCGGCCGCTGACCGCGGTGTGGCGGGAGGCGTGTGCCGTCGGACGGGCCGCCCGGGCGGCCTGGCAGGGCCCCGGGCGCGAGCGCGACCTGGTCGTGCAGTCGCTGAAGGCCGCGGGCGCCGCGCTGATCGCCTGGGCGGTGGCGGGCGTCTGGCTGGGCGATCCGATGGCGCTGATGGCGCCCTGGGTCGCGCTCGTCCTCGTACAGGCCACCGTCTACAGCTCGGTCCGGCAGGCAGTGCAGCAGTTCACGGCGATCTGCGTGGGGGCCCTGATGGCATCGGCGGCGCAGGCGCTCACGGACGACACCACGGGGGCGCTGGTGCTGTCCCTGCCGGTGCTGATGCTGATCGCGAACTGGACCCGCTTCGGCGGGCAGGGCATCTACACGGCCACCACCGCGGTATTCGTGCTGGCCTCCGGCACCGCGGTCTCGGCCTCCGCGGTCGGACACCGGGTGGGGCAGGCCGCGCTCGGCGCGGTCATCGGCGTCGCGGTCAACGCCTTCGTACTGCCGCCGATCCACCTGCGGGACGTACGCGAGAACCTCGCGGCGCTGGCCCGGGAGGCGGGGGACGTCCTGCACTCCCTGGCCGACGATCTGCGGAAGGCGGAGTGGGACGCGCAGACGGCGGCCGGCTGGTCGAGCGGCGCCGCGCGGCTGCAGCGGCGGCTGGCGGCCCTGGAGTCGGCCCGGTCGTGGAGCCAGGAGAGCCTGCGCCTGACCTACGGCCCGCTGCGCGCCCTGCGTCGCGCGCCCGCCCCCGTCCCGCCCGAGGAGGAGGACCAGCGGTGGAGTCGCGTCACGGGGAACATCACCGCACTGACCCGGACCCTGGCGGTGGCGGCCGACGAGCACCGGACGCCCGCCCCGCCCGAGGGCCCGGTGCTGGACCTGTACGCGCGGTTGCTGAAGCTGATCGGCGACTCCTGTCACGCCGAGGCCGGCATTCGTCTGGGCGAGAGCGCCGAGACCGGCCCGGAGGAGGCGACCGAGGCGACGATGGAGGAACTGCACCGGCGGCTCCAGGAGGGGCTGCGGGAGCACGCCGGGCAGGAGGCCGCCCGGACCGCGGTCCTGGGCACGCTGCTGCTGCAGGCCGAGAACCTGTGGGCCGAGATCGTGCCCGAGCCCCAGGAGCAGTGACACACATCACCGCAAAACGAGACAGACGGTGGAACACCGGCAGCCCGTCCCCCGTTGAAGAGGGCGTGGGTACGGACGGGACAGTGTCCCCGGGCCTCACCTATCGCCCACAGGGACGATCGTTCGGCTGAAGCCCTGTGGAGCCTTTCGCCGAGAGGCGACCGCCGTCCGTATCCACCTCGTACCGCCCCGATCGTGATTCCCCCGTCGCGATCGGGGCTTCTTCTTGCGTGCGCCGCCGACAAGGCGGGTACCCGGTGACCTCCCTGCGGGCAAGCGGCCGAGAGGAGCGCAAGGTGAGCAGCGCAACGGGCAGTCGGATCGTGGTCACGGGTGCCACCGGCAACGTGGGCACCAGCGTCGTGCGGCTTCTGTCGGAGGAACCCGGCGTGGCCTCCGTGGTCGGGCTGGCCCGGCGCCTTCCCGAGTGGTCGCCCCCGAAGACGGAGTGGGCCGCGGTCGACCTGGCCTCGGAGCAGGCCGACCTGACCGGGCACTTCGCCGGCGCCGACGCCGTGGTGCATCTGGCCTGGGCGTTCCAGCCGACGCACGACCCGGCGACGACCTGGCGCACGAACGTACTCGGCTCCATCCGGGTTTTCGAGGCGGCTGCCTCGGCCGGGGTGCCGGCGCTGGTGCACGCCTCGTCGGTCGGCGCCTACTCGCCGGGTCCGAAGGACCATGCGGTGGACGAGTCCTGGCCGACGCACGGCTGGCCGGACGCCGCGTACTGCCGGGAGAAGGCCTATCTGGAGCGCGCCCTGGACACCTTCGAGCGCGACCACCCGGGGATCCGGGTGGTACGGATGCGGCCGGCCTTCCTCTTCAAGCGGGAGTCGGCGAGCGAGCAGCGCCGGATCTTCGGCGGCAAGTTCCTGCCGGGCCCGCTTGCGCGTCCGGAGCTCCTCCCCTTCCTGCCGGACGTCCCCGGACTGCGGGTGCAGGCCCTGCACACCGACGACGCGGCGAACGCGTACCGCCTGGCGGTGCGCTCCGAGGACGCCCGGGGCCCCTTCAACCTCGCGGCCGAGCCGCCGGTCGACGCCGGTCTGCTGGGCGAGATGATCGGCGTGCGTCCGGTGCGGCTGCCCCGCACCGCGGCCCGCTCGGCGATCGCCGCGGCATGGGGCCTGCACCTGCTGCCCGCCTCCCCGCACCTGTTCGACGCGGTGCTGCGGCTGCCGCTGATGGACTGCACGCGGGCGCGTGCGGAACTGGGCTGGCGTCCGGAGCGCACGTCCACAGAGGTGCTGGAGGAGTTCCTGCAAGGCTTCCAGGAGGGCGCGGGGGCGGCCACGGAACCCCTGCGGGGGCGCAAGGTCGGCTGAGCGCAAGGACACCGCCGACAGGGCACGGCCGGCGACGCGGACCCGCCTCGCGTCGCCGACCGTGTGCCTCGCGACACCGGCCGTGTCAACACCGGCCGTGTCCTGGTCCTGCCGCCGCGCGGTCGGTCCGATGTGTACCCGTGCCGCGCGGTCAGCCCGAGGACTCGTCGGGCACCGGGTGCTCGGGGTGTACGGCCCCCGAGTGCGGGGCGCCTTGCCGGCCGGTCCCCGCCTCGTCCGTGTCGGGGACGTCGGTGGCGGACCCGGTCGCCGGTCCGGCCGTGCCGCCCGCCGGTCCGGCCGTGCCGCCCGCCGGTCCGGCCGTGCCGCCCGCCGGTCCGGTCGTGCCGCCCGCCGGTCCGGTCGTGCCGCCCGCCGGTTCCGCGGTGCCCTCGCTCGGTTCGGGCGTGCCCTCCGCCCGCTCGGGCGTGCCCTCCGCCCGCTCGGCCGCGCCCTCCGCCGGTTCCGCGGTGCCGTCCGTCGGCGCTGCGCCGTCGTCGGTGTCGTCGGCCCGGGCGTCCTCGTCATCCTCGGGGCGCTGACCCTGCTCGCGCTGCTCGCGCGTGGGCGCGGCGGCCTCCCACGGGTCGTCGCCGGTGCCGGCCTGCTGGTCGGGCATGTCCCGCGGAACGGGAGCGGCACCGTTCTCGCCCGGTCCCTCGAGGCGGTGGTCGGTCACGGCGCACTCCTTCTCTGCGGTCCTCCTGGTCGTCCGAGCGGCATCGGGTACCTCCGCGACGACCGGCGAAACCTCAGTGCGGCGCCCGCTCTTCGAGGGCGGTGCGCCAGGCGGGGACCGGGTACTGGGGTGCCGGTTCGGGGCGTCGGCCGCCGCGCGCGAAGAAGTCGGCCAGCGGCAGGATCGCGGCGCCGACCGTGACGGCGTCGGGGCCGAGCCGCCCCAGTTCGACGGTCACCTTCTCGGCGGGGTGGCGCAGCGCGTACGAGACCGCGTGGCGGCGTACGGCGGGCAGGAAGCGGGCTCCGAGCTGGAGGCCGGCCCAGCCGCCGATCAGGATGCGCTCGGGCTGGAAGAGGTTGATCAGGTCGGACAGGCCGGCGCCCAGGTACTCGGCGGTCTCCTCCAGGACGGCGAGCGCCACCGGGTCGGCCGCCGCGCCGCCGGACGGGTAGGCGGCGGCGAGCATCGTGGTCAGGGCGGTCTCCTCGTCGGTGCCGGGGGGCACCCGGCCGCCCTCCTCCCGCCAGCGGGCCAGCAGCGACTCGGCGCCCGCGTACGCCTCCAGGCAGCCGAGCGCGCCGCAGCGGCAGCGGCGGCCTCTGACCCGGACCGTCAGGTGCCCCCATTCCACCGCCCGGCCGTGCTCGGCCTCGGAGGTGACGAGACTGGCGCCGACGCCGGAGCCGAAGAGGACCACGACCGCGTTGTCGGCGCCGCGTCCGGCGCCGAACCACATCTCGGCCTGGCCGAGGGTCTTGGCGCCGTTGTCGATGAGGTAGGGGGCGGTGTCGGGCAGCGGGGAACCGGCGCGGAGGAGGGCCTCCAGCGGGACGGCGTCCCAGCCGATGGTCTGGCCGTGCACGACGGCACCCCGGTCCGGGGTGTGCTCGACGATGCCGGGGACGCCGACCCCGGCGCCGAGCAGCCGCTCGGGTGCGAGTCCGGCCGTGGCCAGCACCTCGGCGATGCCGTCGCGGATGTGACCGACGATCACCTCGACGTCGTACCGCTGCTGGGTCAGCGGGCGTTCGGCCCTGGCCAGTTCGGTGAGGGTCAGGTCGAACAGCTCGACGCGGACCCGGGTCTCGCCGACGTCCACGCCGATCATGTGACCGCTGCCGGGGGCCACGCGCAGCAGGGTGCGGGGCCTGCCGCCGTCGGAGTCGACGCTGCCGGCCTCCTCCACCAGGCCGTCGGCGACCAGGTCGGCGACGACGTTGCTGACGGAGCCGGAGCTCAGACCGGTCGCCGGGCCCAGCTCGAAGCGGCTGAGCGGGCCGTCGAAGTAGAGCCGTCGCAGTACGGCCGTGCGGTTGGCCCTCCTGAGGTCGCGTACCGTGCGCCCGTTCCGCCCCGCCATGTGGCTCCTCCCGTACCGTGCCCGGTCTGTCTGCAACATACCTCCGCCGGTCTGCCGCCCGCGACTTCCCTCTCTCCTTAATTCATGCTATGAACTCGCGCTCGACGAAATCCGCTCGCATCTCCGCCTCTCGGCTATCTACGCTAGGCGAATACCTAGGGCCCCTAGGTTTGGCTTCTGCCACTTCTGTCACTTCTGTCACTTCTATCGTTTCGATATGTTTCGATACGTAATGAGAGACCCCCATGAGAGCACTCACCGAACAGGACATCCGCGGCTCCTTCGTCAACTGCTCGAAGGGAGAGGCCAAGCGTCTGGCCGTCCCCCGCGATCTCGACCAGCGCCCCTGGGCCGATCTCGACTTCCTGGGCTGGCGGGATCCCGGTGCGCCCGACCGCAGCTATCTGGTCACCGAGCACGGTGATCGCCTCACCGGTGTGGCCCTGCGGTTCCAGCCGGTCCGGCGCGGCTTCCTCCAGCGCAGCATGTGCGCGCTGTGCCTGACCACCCATCCCCGTGGCGGGGTGTCGCTGATGACCGCACGCAAGGCGGGCCCGGCCGGCCGCGAGGGCAATTCGGTCGGCCTGTACATGTGCACCGACCTCGCCTGTTCCCTCTACCTGCGGGGCAAGAAGGTACCGGAGAGCGGCGGCCGCTTCGAGGAGAGCCTCACCCTGGAGGACCAGGTCGCCCGCACGCTCGGCAATCTGTCCGCCTTCGTCTCCAGGGTGACCGCCTGAAGATCTCGGATGCACGGAGCCGTACGGCGCGTGAGAACCACCCCCGCCCCCTTTGTCCGGTTACCGTCCTGTCCGGATACGTTCGATGCGCCTGGGGAAAGGGAACAGCCCGAGGATGCGGGATGTGCGTGAGACCGTGGCGACGGCTCTGCGGCGGGTGAAGTGGCTCCGTGACCCCATGGTCGTGCAGGCACTGCGCTCGGCCGCCGCGGCCTCGATCGCCTATGTGATCGCGGTACGGCTGACCCCCGACAAGTCGGCGGCGCCGCTCACCGCGCCGCTGACCGCGCTGCTGGTCGTCCAGGTCACCCTGTACGCCACGCTCAAGATGAGCTTCCGCCGGGTCAACGCCGTGGTGGCCGGTGTCCTGGTCGCCATCGCCTTCAGCCAGCTGGTCGGGCTGAGCTGGTGGAGTCTGGCACTGCTGATCGTGGCGGCACTGGGTGTCGGGCATCTGGTGCGGGCGCACGAGTTCGTGGCCGAGGTCGCGATCAGCGCGATGCTGGTCCTCGGCGTGACCTCGCACGGCAGCCTGGCGTGGGCACGGGTGGTGGAGACGCTGATCGGGGCGATCGTCGGCCTCGCGTTCAACCTCGTCCTCGCCCCTCCGGTATGGGTGGAGCAGGCGGGCGAGTCGATCGAGGGGCTGGCCCGGCGGGTGCGGCAGTTGATGCTGCGCATGGGCGAGGAGGCCGCCAACAGCACGCCGTTCCACGAGGCGGCGGCCCGGCTGCACGAGGCCCGCCGCCTCGACCACGACATCGGCGAGGTGGACGAGGACCTCCGGCAGGCCGAGGACAGCCTGCGGTTCAACCCCCGGGTACGCGAGGGGCTGCTCCACCGGGTGGTACTGCGCACCGGTCTGGACACCCTGGAGATCTGCACGGTGGTGATGCGGGTCCTCGCCCGCACCTTCACCGACCTCGCGAAGGAACGTGAACCGGAGCCGTTGTTCCCGCCCGAGACGGGCGCCACCATCCAGCAGCTCCTGTCCGAGATCGCCGACGCGGTGGTCAGCTTCGCCGTCCTGGTCACCACCAGCGCCAGCGACGACGCCGAGTCCGCGGAGGAGCGCCTGACCTCCGAGCTGCGGCAGGCGGCGGTCACCCGGGACAAGCTGGCCCAGCTGCTCCTGGAGGAGGTCCAGCGAGACGCCCGGCAGTGGCAGTTGCAGGGCGCGGTGCTGACCGAGGTCAACCGCATCATCGACGAGATGGACACCGAGCACCGTTCGCGCCGGCTCCTGGAGGAGCTGGACCACCACACCCGTGAGCTGCGCGAACGCATGCCGCGGCTGACCCGTCTGCGGGACCGGGCACGGGCGCTGCCGCGGAAGCGGAACCGGAGCGCCGCCGCGCGTCGTTCCCCATGAGGACAGTGAGAACCGCAAGAGGGGGCGTACGGATGACCGACACCAGCGTACGGATCGACGGGAACAGGCTCCTGCTGCCGGGGGGTGCGTCGGTCCGCTTCATCCGCACCCTGCGACTGCCCGAGACCGGCACCCACCCGCTGCCGCCGGGGCTGGGCGAGTTCCCGGTCCGACCGGTCGCCGACTACCCGGACACCGTGCCCGAGGCATGGCGGGCACGCGGCGGCGTGATGCTGCCGGTGTACCTGCGCGAGGCCATGTGGCTGAGTTTCGCCGGCACCGAGGAACCCGCCGCGCTCCAGGTCGGGGTGGGCAAGGTGTGCGCGGTCTCGGGCAGGCCCTGGAGCGACCGGCTGACCCGCGACCCGCAGAACTACGTGGTGCTCCCCCGCCAGCCCTGGCTGGACGGCATCAACTCCGGGACGGGCACGGTCCGTCAGTTCGTGGCGGTGCCACTCGGCATGGGGGCGACCGTGGAGGGCCAGGTCACCGGCGAGGAGGTCTGGGGCGGCGTCCAGTTGCAGGCCTTCCCGCTCAACGACGCCGAGCTGGCCCGCTGGCGGGAGGAGGAGCGGCGCCGGGCCGAGATGACGCGCAGGGCGGCCCGGTCGGGCGGTGGCGGTGCCTTCGGCGCCCCGATGCCATTGTCGGCCCCCGCCGCGCCGGGCGCGGCCTACGGAGGCGCGGCCCGCCCCCGGTCCGCCCCGGCCATGGGGCTCGGCGTCGGCGGGTCCATGCGGCAGGAGGTCTACCGCGACGAACGGCCGCTGACCGACTGGGCCGAGCGGCCCGCCGGCCGGGTCTTCGTGCATCTGGTGACGCCTCCGCAGTGGCGGCGCGTCACGGGCGAGGCGCCGCCGCCGTCCCCCGTGGACCGGGCCGCGTACACGCGCGCGGGACTGCCCTGGTACGACTACTACGACCAGGACGCCCACGATCTCGCGCCCACCGAGCCGCTCGGGGACGTCAAGCCGGTCGGGCACTGGGTCGGGGACGACCACGAGCCGTGGCAGGCGCCCACGCGGCAGCAGGTCCGGCCGCTCAAGGACGCACCGGGCGCACCCGGCTCACCGGTGGAGGACGGGGACTGGTAGACACGGGGCCGCCGATCGTCGGAGGCGCGGACCGCGGCCACCGGGCCGCCCTCACCGGCCGGCGCCGGCGGGGTTTTCGGCCTCACCCGTCGCCGTCTGCGCGCTGCCGCTGCAGGGCCCGGGGGCAGGAGGCGGCGCTCGCCTGCGCCAGCAGTACGTGCATGCGCTCCGTGAGCTGCGCGATGTCGTCGGCGGGCGCGTGGAAGGGCAGCCGCACGTCGCCGTGGGCGCGGGCGCGCTCGATGCGCAGCGTCAGTCCGTGCCGGTCGACGGCGAGCGGTCGCACCCGGACCGCGCCGTGCAGGCTGTCGGCGTCGACGAGCCGGCTCAGCCGCTCGACGGCGTCACCGTGGCAGTCGGCGAGATGGGTCAGCAGCCGGGCCTCGGCCAGGGCCAGCGGGTCGGGCCCGGCGGCGGCGAACTCGTCGAGGCCGACGACCACGGCACCGGACGGCTGCCTCAGCACCACGCGCGTGGGCGTGAACGCCAAATGGCCGTCCTCCAGGGCGAACCGGCCCGCGAGCCAGAGCCGGGCCCTGATCCGGCCCCGCACCGGGACGGGCGCCACGTCGGCGAACTCGAGTACGGCGGACGGCTCGCCCCGGGGCGCGCAGATCGCCGCCGCGAGCAGGGCGCTGTCCTCGGGCACGTGCAGCAGCACCCGGCCGCCGTCGGCCACGGAGTGCGCGCCGACGAACTCCTCGCGGCCGCCCTCCGCGGTCACCGCACAGGACCAGGCGGCGGCGAGTACGGAGCGGGCCTGCTCCGCCGCGGCAGGCGCGGCCGTCCAGGTGTGACTGTCGCCCATCCCCGACCTCCTTCGACAGTTCGTTGGGCAATGATTCATTAGGTAAGGCTCACCTAACCTATCGGAGATCGGGGTGCGCGCCAACCAGGACGCCTGATCTTCGCGAGACTTTTTCAGCCCTCCCGAGGGCGCACTTCAGCGGCCTGACAGCGCGTTTCGGAGTGCAACGGGGGCGCTCACGGCGCGATGGCACCCAGCAGAGCCCGTGCGCACAGGTCGCGCACCTGCTCACGGGCCGGCTCCGGGTCCCGCAGCCACTCCAGGCAGACCGCGGTGGTGAACGCCAGCCAGCCGCGCACCGCCAGCCGCACATCGGTCCGCGCCTCGAAGGCCGGACCGAACTCCGGGTCGGCGGACAGGGCTTCGAGGATCTGCCGCTCCTGTGCCGCGAGCGCCTGCCGATAGATCCGGCGCACCGCCTGGTCTCCGGTCGCGTCGGCGCGGTGGAAGGCGCGGTAGCCGTGCGCGTGGGCCCGGACGTACTCCAGGTACGCGTCGAGTCCGGCCGTGAGCTGCTCCCGGACCGGTACGCCGGGCACGGCCGCCGTCATCCGCAGCATGCGCTCGCTCTCGCGCTCGACGACCGCCGCGAAGAAGTCCCGTTTGGTCGGGAAGTAGTGGTACAGCAGCCCGCGGGAGACGCCGGCGATCTCGGCGACCTGCTCGATCCACACGTCGTCGTAGGGGCTGTCCGAGAACAGCCGCGCACCCACCGACAGCAACTGCTCCCGGCGCTCGCCGGTGCTGAGCCGGCGGCGCGTGCGCTCGCCCTGGTTCGCGGCCATGCCCCGCACCTTACTTGACGTCGGTTCAACAACGGGACGAGACTGAGGCGCGCTATTGAATCCATGTACAACACGCTCGCCTCGGCACGTGCAACACGCCGCTGCGTCAAGGGAGATCGCGTCATGGCGGAGACGACGAAGAGCCTGGCCCGGGACGGACTGCCGAAGGGCTTTCGCGGCGCCGAGCTGGGCTGGCCCGAACTGCACCGAATACCGCGTCCGCCGTACCGGCTCCCCCTGCTCGGGGACGTGGTCGGCGCGAGCAGGCGCACCCCGATGCAGGACTCGCTGCGCTACGCCCGGCGGCTCGGGCCGATATTCCGGCGACGGGCCTTCGGCAAGGAGTTCGTCTTCGTGTGGGGCGCCGGGCTCGCCGCCGACCTCGCCGACGAGGAGCGGTTCGCCAAGCACGTGGGGCTCGGCGTGGCCAACCTGCGGCCGGTCGCCGGCGACGGACTGTTCACGGCGTACAACCACGAACCCAACTGGCAGCTCGCGCACGACGTGCTGGCGCCCGGCTTCAGCCGCGAGGCCATGGCCGGCTACCACGCGATGATGCTGGACGTGGCCGGACGCCTGACGGACCACTGGGACCGGGCCCGGACGGCGGGCCGGGCGGTGGACGTGCCCGGCGACATGACCAAGCTGACGCTGGAGACGATCGCGCGCACCGGCTTCGGGCACGACTTCGGGTCCTTCGAGCGTGCCCGGCTCCATCCCTTCGTGACCGCGATGGTGGGCACACTCACCTACGCGCAGCGCCTGAACACCGTCCCGGCCCCCCTGGCCCCGTGGCTGCTGCGCGGCGCGAACCGCCGCAACACCGCCGACATCGCCTACCTCGACCGCACCGTCGACGACCTGGTCCGCGCCCGCCGGGCAGCCCGCGGGGACGGCGACCTGCTCGACCGGATGCTGGACACGGCCCATCCCGCGACCGGTGAGCGGCTGTCGGCCGAGAACGTCCGCCGTCAGGTCATCACGTTCCTGGTGGCCGGACACGAGACCACGTCGGGCGCGCTCTCCTTCGCCTTGCACTACCTCGCCCAGCACCCCGACGTCGCCGCCCGGGCCCGCGCCGAGGTCGACCGGGTATGGGGCGACACCCAGACGCCGGCCTACGAACAGGTGGCCAAGCTGCGCTACGTGCGCCGGGTGCTGGACGAGGCGCTGCGGCTGTGGCCGACCGCGCCCGCCTTCGCGCGGGAAGCCCGCCGGGACACGGTGCTGGGCGGGACGTATCCGATGCGGCGGGGCGCCTGGGCGCTGGTCCTCACGGGGATGCTGCATCGCGACCCGGAGGTGTGGGGGCCGGACGCCGACCTGTTCGACCCGGACCGCTTCGAGGCGAAGGCCGCACGGTCGCGTGCCCCGCACACCTTCAAGCCGTTCGGTACGGGTGCGCGGGCGTGCATCGGAAGGCAGTTCGCGCTGCACGAGGCGACGCTGGTCCTCGGACTGCTGCTGCGCCGCTACGAGCTGCGGCCCGAGCCCGGGTACCGGCTGCGGGTGACCGAGCGGCTGACGCTGATGCCCGAGGGGCTGCGGCTGCGGCTGGACCGGCGGACCGCGGCCGGCCGGCCCCGGGCGACCGCGGACCGCGCCCCCGCCACCGGGGAGGCCGCCTCAGAGCCCCGCTGTCCAGTGCACGGGACGGGTGACTGATCCCGGCAGCCTGGTTCCGGAGCCGCCCCGGGCCGCGGTGAGCTGTGGCTGGGTCAGGAAGAAGGCTCCGGTCAGGTCCGCGTCCGTGAGGTCGGCGTCGCGCAGGTCCGCGCCGATCAGGTCCGCGCCCCGCAGGTCCGCGCCGGTGAGGTCGGCGGCGATGAGGTAGGCGCCGCGCAGATCGGCACCGTTGAGGTCGGCGCCCTTGAGACGGGCACCCATCAGGTCGGCGTTGCGACGGTTCTTCTTCTTGCCGCGCGCGCCGGCGCGCACGAGTTCACTGGTGCGCAGCAGCAGCGCGTTGACCCGCTGCCGGTGCGCCGTGACGTCGAGGGCGGCCAGCTCCTCGGGGGACCCTTCGGTGAGACGTTCGGTGTCGGCCAGAGCACGGCGCAGGTCGGCGTGGACCGGGCGGGCCGCGGGCAGGGTCAGCGCCTCGGTCAGGTACCAGAGCAGCTCGTGCAGTTGCCGGACGACCGGGAAGACCTCGAACACGCGGCGGGTGCCCTCCGGCGGACCGGTGCGCCAGTCCCGGCCGCCGAAGGTGACCTGCGAGACCTTCTGCCCGGCGCCGAAGCAGTCGTAGACCGTGCAGCCGGTGAAACCGCTCTGCCGCAGCCGCGCGTGGATACCGCAACGGTGATCCTCCCCGAGATTCGGGCAGGGCTTTCCGGCGTCCTTGTCGATGGCGAAGTCCGCCGAGCGGGAGAAGGGCAGGGCCACGCAGCACAGGCCGAAGCACCGCTCGCAGTCGCCGCGCAGTTCCGCCTGGTCAGCCGTGTTCGCATGCATGATGCCGAGGATACGGGCCGTCGGCGCACCCCCGCGCCGACGGCCCCCGCCTCCGGCCCCGGGCCCCGGTGAGCGGCGCCGGTCAGGCCTCCAGGTCGGGCAGGTCCAGTCGGGCCAGCCGCTCCGGGTCGGACAGGATGTAGAGCCCGGTGATGAGTCCGTCGACGACGGTGACGTAGGTGACCGACCGCGGACGTCCCTCGGACACGGCGACGGTGCCGACCGCGCCGTTGACCAGGACGAGACGTGCCAGGCCGGCGAGATGGCGGAAGTGGAACGCTCCGGTGGCGACCGTCCGCGCCCCCCGCACCACCTTCGAGGCCGCCAATCCCGAGGCCAGCGCGCCGGCGTCGGCCCGCAGCACCACGTCCGGGTGGAGTACGGACACCAGTGCCTCGAAGTCACCTGCGCGGCTGGCGGCCAGGAACGCCTCGACGGCCTGACGCTGCCGGCCGAGATCGGGGTCGGCCGCGGGCGTGGCGTCCCGGGCCCGGCGCCGGGCCCTGCTGGCCAGCTGCCGGGTGGCGGCGGGGCTGCGCTCCACGATCGCCGCGATGTCCTCGAAGGGCACGGAGAACATGTCGTGCAGCACGAACGCCAGCCGCTCGGCCGGCTCCAGGGTCTCCAGTACGACCAGCAGGGCCAGCCCCACCGAGTCGGTGTGCAGCGCCTCCTGCTCCGGATCGCCCTGCGGCAGCGCCCTCAGCAGGGGATCCGGCACGAAGGTGTCGAAGCCCTCGGCCATCGGCTCCTCACGGCGCGAGGTGCGTGAGCGCAGCATGTCCAGGCAGACCCGGCCGGTCACCGTGGTCAGCCACGCGCCGAGGTTGTCGATGCCGTCCGCGCCGGCGCGGTCCAGGCGCAGCCACGCCTCCTGCACCGCGTCCTCCGCCTCGGTCAGTGAACCGAGCATGCGGTAGGCCACCGCCTTCAGCTGCCCACGGTGCTCCTCGAACCGCTCCGCCACACGCTGCTGCCCCTGCACGCTCCGCTCCCCCTGATCCGCCTGGTCCCCTCGGCCCCCCGCCATGGCGCTACCGTCCGAAGACTTCGAAGGTCACGGCCGGCTTTCCGCCGAATCGCTCACCCGCGGCCTCGGCGTAGCCCGTGAGGAATCCGCGCACGTACGTCTCCGGGTCCTCGTCGGTCAGCACCTCGATGTACGTGCGGTGTTCGAGCAGGGAGCGCACCGCGCGCTCCAGCCCCGGCGTGGCGTCCACGGCGTGCGTGGGCGAGGAGGAACCCGCGACGGCGACCCAGCGCACCCCGCCCCAGGGTTCGAGGCCCTGCTCGGTCAGCTCCGGGAAGATCCACCGGTTGCCGGCGTCACCCGCGGCGTCGAGCGTGGCGCGGCCGACGGCCACGTGGTCCGGGGTGTTCCAGGCGACGCCGCCCCAGGTGTCCCGGTGGTTGAGGGTGATGACCAGCTCGGGCCGGTGCCGGCGGATGGCCGCGGCGATGTCGCGTCGCAGGGCGGTGCCGTACTCGACGACGCCGTCCCGGTGGTCGAGGAACTCCACCTCGCTCACCCCGACGACGGCCGCGCTCGCCCGCTGCTCCCGCTCCCGCAGAGGGCCGCACTCGGCGGGCGCCATGGTGTCGATGCCCGCCTCGCCCCGGGTCGCCAGGACATAGGCGACCTCGCGGCCCTCGTCGGTCCAGGCCGCGATCGCCGCCGAGCAGCCGTACTCCAGGTCGTCCGGGTGGGCGACGACGGCCAGGGCGCGCCGCCAGTCGCCGGGCATGGGCTCCAGTTGCGTGATCGTCGGCTCCGTCATGCCCGCACACTAACCCGTGCCACCGACATTCCTCCCGGGATTCGGGCGTCGTTCAGGCCTCGTCGCGGGCGAGCGCGATCAGCCGGTCCAGGACCCGGGGGCCGCCGGCCCGTACACCGTCGTGCTCGAACTCGTCGGTGACCCAGGTGCGCAGGCCGCGGATCGTGCGGGCGGTGGTCAGGGCGTGGCCGGTGTCGACGTACATGTCGTCGTGGTAGACGGCCGCGGCGGCCGGCACCTCGTTGGCGGCCAGGCGGGCCGGGTCGTACAGGGGCGTCCAGCCGGTGCGGGCGGCGAGCAGTTCGGCGGTCTCGCGCAGCGGGCGCAGCGCCGGGTCGCAGTCGAACATCCAGGGGTGGACCGACTCGCCGGTGAACAGCAGCGGTTCGTCGCCGGCGAGGGCCTTGGCGGCGTCGAAGCGCGGGAACTCGGCGCGGACCCGCTCGGCCGACCAGCCGGTGGGGCGCGCGTCCTGGCCGTAGATGGCCTCGTGGACCAGGGCGTAGAGCGGGTGGCCGGCGTACGACAGCAGGCCCTGCGCCTGCTCCTGGAACGCGTCGGACAGCTCGTGGCCCCGCGGGGTGCGGACGAAGGCGTCCTCCAGGAGGAAGTGCAGGCGGTGGCTGCCCTCGCCGCCGCCGAGGAGGATGCCGAGGGACTGGAAGGCCTCCGCGGTGAGCCGGTAGCCGTTCGGCAGGACCACGTCGTGGGTGAGCAGGTGGTCGGCGATGCGGCGGGCACGCTCGACGTCCTGCGGGTAGCGGGCGTAGTGCGCGAGGACCTTGCGCTCGATGCGGGGGTAGGCGGCCCGGTAGACGTCGTCGGCGTGGGCGTCGAGGGAGGGCAGGCCGCCGGTGATCAGCGCGGTGCTCAGCCCCTCGGGCGCCAGCGACAGGTAGGCGACGGTGCAGAACCCGCCGAAGCTCTGGCCGAGGACGGTCCAGGGGGCGCCGCCGGTGACCTCGGGGCGGATCGCCTCGCAGTCGCGGACGATGGCGTCGGCGCGGAAGTGGGTGAGGTAGTCGGCCTGCTCGGCGGGGCCGCCGCGCAGCGGCAGCGTCTGGCGGTTGGCGGGTGTGGAGGCGCCGGTGCCGCGCTGGTCGAGGAGGAGCACCCGGTAGTCCTTCAGGGCCCGCCCGAGCCAGGCCGGCCGTCCGATGAAACGGTTCGCCCCGAAGCCGGGGCCGCCCTGGAGGTAGACCAGCCACGGCAGGTTCCGGCCCGTCCTGTCGCTCGCGACGACCTCGCGGGCGTACAGCTCGATCGTCTCCCCGGAGGGGTGCGCGTGGTCGAGGGGCACGGTGAAACGGCGGTCGGTGAGGACGACGCCGGGCTGGCGGTAGCTGACGCTCAACGGGGCTCCCGGGGCGGACGGACCATACGGACGGATCTTTCGACCGTGTCCCAGTTCAGCACATGGTTCTGCGGCCTCCGACCCCCGGGACGGGAATTTCGTGCTGAACGACGGGTCAGCGGGCGGGGAGGCTCGAGCGCCGCACCACCAGTTCGGGCTGGAGCACCACCCGCCGGTGCGTGTGGGCCCGGTCCGCGCCCTCCGCCTCCGTCTCCTCCAGGAGCAGCTCGGCGGCCATGGCGCCCATGGTGACGGCCGGCTGGCGCACGGAGGTGAGCGGCACGGCCGCGGCCGCCGCGAACTCGATGTCGTCGTAGCCGACGATCGCGAGGTCGTCGGGGACGCCGACACCGGCGGCGTACACCGCCTGCAGCACGCCCAGGGCGAGGAGGTCGTTGGCGCAGAAGACGGCGGTCGGCCGGTCGGAGAGGCCGAGGAGGCGGGCGCCGGCGTCCCGGCCCGCGGCGACGTCGAGCCGCTCGGTGGGCAGTTCGCGCAGCGCGTCCGCGCCGAGTCCGGCCTCGGCGAGCACGTGCAGGGCGCCGGTGCGGCGGTCGCGCACCTGGTTGAGGCCGGGCGGGCCGCTGACGTAGGCGATGGAGCGGTGTCCGGCGTCCACGAGGTGACGTACCGCCAGGGCGCCGCCCGCGACGTCGTCGACGGAGACGGAGCACTCGGTGGTGCCCTCGGCGACACGGTCGACCAGCACGAAGGGGATGTTGTGCCGCCGGAAGCCCTCGATGTTGCGGCCGGTGGCGTCGGCCGGGGTCAGCAGTACGCCGCGGACCCGCTGCTCGGCGAAGAGCGAGAGGTACTCGGCCTCCTCTGCCGGGTTCTGCGCGCTGTTGCAGACCATCACGCCGAGCCCGGCGTCGCGCGCGGCCCGCTCGGCACCGCGCGCGACGTCGACGAAGAAGGGGTTGCCCATGTCCAGCACGAGCAGCCCCATGATGCGGCTGCGGCCCGCGCGCAGCTGACGCGCCGACTCGCTGCGGACGTAGCCGAGCCGGTCGATCTCGGCCAGTACGCGCGCGCGGGTCTCGGTCGCGACGGTGTCGGGGCGGTTGATGACGTTGGAGACCGTGCCCACGGATACTCCGGCGGCGCGGGCGACGTCCTTGATACCCACCGAATGGGCCATCGGGCAGGGACCTCCAGGGTCGGGCTGGGAGACGCACCAGGACGAGGGGCGGCCGGGAGATCTTCACATTACCCGCGCCGCCCCGCGAAGGCCCCCGTCAGGAGGGCGGCCGGAAGCCGACGACCTGGACTGGAGGAAGCGGCGGCGTGGGGCCACCGGTCGACGTACCCGGCCCCCGGGCGGCCTCACCGGGACGCACCGGGGGCTCCCCCGGCCCCGGTCTGCCGACTACCCTGCGTTCATCCGATGATCACGGTGTTCGAGCTGACCGATCACAAGGAGCCGCGATGCGTGTCGCCCTGTTCCTGACCTGCGTCAACGACACGCTGTATCCGGACACCGGCCGCGCCGTGGTGGGACTGCTGACCAGACTGGGCGTCGAGGTCGACTTCCCGATGGCCCAGACCTGCTGCGGGCAGGCGCACTACAACACCGGCTACCGGCACGGGGCGGAGCCGTCGGCCCGGCACTTCGCGGACGTCTTCGAGGGCTACGAGGCGATCGTGACGCCGTCGGGTTCGTGCGGGGCGATGGTGCGGGAACTGTATCCGCGGCTGGGCGAGCGGGCGCGTGCCGAGGGGCGCGGGGACACGCTCGCGGCCACGCTGGCGCCGGTGGTGCCGAAGACGTTCGAGCTGACGGAGTTCCTGGTCGACGTGCTGGGGGTGACCGACGTGGGGGCGTACTACCCGCACACGGTCACGTACCACCCGACCTGCCACGGACTGCGCGGCCTGGGCCTGGGCGACCGGCCGCGGCGGCTGCTGGAGGCGGTGAAGGGGCTGGAGCTGGTCGAATTGCCCGGAGCCGAGGAGTGCTGCGGTTTCGGTGGCACCTTCGCGGTGAAGAACGCGGACGTGTCGGCGGCGATGGGCGCGGACAAGGTGCGCAACGCCGAGTCCACCGGCGCCGAAGTGCTGTGCGCGGCCGACAACTCCTGCCTGATGCACATCGGCGGGACCATGACACGGTTGCGGTCGGGCATGCGGCCGGTGCACATCGCGGAGATCCTGGCGGGCACGGAGGAGGCGGTGGCCGCATGAGCGGGACGTATCTGGGGATGCCGGCCTTTCCCGAGGCGGCGCGTGCGGCGGTGCACGATCCGACGCTGCGCGGGAACCTGCGGCACGCCACGCACACCATCCGGGACAAGCGGGCGCGCGCGGTCGCGGAGCTGGAGGACTGGGCGGCGCTGCGCGAGGCCGGGAAGCGGATCAAGGACCACACGCTGCGCCGTCTCGACCGGTACCTGGTGCAGGTGGAGAAGGCGGTCACGGCGGCCGGGGGGACGGTGCACTGGGCCGCCGACGCGGACGAGGCCAACCGGATCGTCACCCGGCTGGTGCAGGCCACCGGCGAACGCGAGGTCGTCAAGGTCAAGTCGATGGCGACGCAGGAGATCGGTCTCAACGAGGCGCTGGAGGCGGCGGGGATCCACGCCTACGAGACCGATCTCGCCGAGCTGATCGTGCAGTTGGGCAAGGACCGGCCCTCGCACATCCTGGTCCCGGCGATCCACCGCAACCGCGGTGAGATCCGGGACATCTTCCGCTCCGAGATGGGCGCCTGGGGCCGCCCGGCACCCGAGGC
>NZ_JBVHVP010000025.1:0-78575 GCF_055564775.1 Streptomyces sp. NPDC028991
CTGGCCGACCAACGAGATCGCCGTGATGGGCGCCGAGGGCGCGGCCAACGTCATCTTCCGCCGTCAGATCGCCGACGCCGAGGACCCCGAGGCCACGCGGGCCCGCATGGTCAAGGAGTACAAGGCCGAGCTGATGCACCCCTACTACGCGGCCGAGCGCGGCCTGGTCGACGACGTCATCGACCCCGCCGAAACCCGCGACGTGCTCATCACGTCGCTCGCGATGCTCCGCACCAAGCACGCCGACCTGCCCTCCCGCAAGCACGGCAACCCACCGCAGTAGACGGAGCAATTTGAATGGTCAAACAGGAACGAGCCCTGCGCACCCGAGAGGCGCTGATCTCGTCGGCTGCCACGGTCTTCAACCGTGACGGCTTCAGCGTGGCCTCTCTCAACGCGATCAGTTCGCTGGCCGGAGTGAGCAGCGGAGCGCTCCACTTCCACTTCGTGAACAAGGCCGCGCTGGCCGACTCGGTGGAGCAGGCGGCGGCGGAACGGCTGGACCGCATCGTCACGGCCCGCGAAGGGGTGGTCAGCAACTCCCTGCAGCTGCTGGTGGACACCTCGCACGACCTCGCGCACCTGCTCGCCGAGGACGTGGTGCTGCGCGCCGGCTTCGAGCTGAGCCGGGACCAGGTTCGCGGGGGCAGCCAGGGACTGCACCACCAGTGGCACGAGTGGGTCGGGGCGGCGCTGAAGCGTGCGGACGGCGAGGGGCTGCTCAGCGAGGTCACCCCCGAGGCGGTGGCGGCCTCCGTGGTGGCGGCGACCACCGGCTTCGAGGTGCTGGGCACGCAGGACCCGCAGTGGCTCTCACATGGCACCGTCACCCGTTTCTGGCAGCTGCTGCTGCCGAGGCTGGCAGCGCCCTCCGTACTCGGTGACCTAGTCCCGGGAGGCAGCCGCTCGACGTGATCACGACGACGGCCGGGCTTCGGGGCGGCACTCGGCGTGCAGGGGATGATCAATAAGAAGACCGCATGGTTTGTTTTTATGTCGGCTATGCCTCTTTCATAACTTTTGCCGGGACTTCCGAGTTGCGTGGATCGAGCCCTCGGGTGCCGCTTCCCGCCGTGTCGCCACAGTCTTGACCCGGCCTGTCCGGTAGAGCCCTCCCAGAGTCAAGTAAGGCTCCGGGAGGGCTCTATCGGCACTTCAGCGTGGTTGCCGAGGGGTGGTTCCCCGCGGTGCCGAGGACGGCTCGCATGGCCGAATATGCACCTCCCCATTGACAAACCGACTGTGCTGTTTTTTTAATCGTCTTCGAGCCAGAGTCGTCGGATGCCCTCCAGGTGTCCAAGCGGCGGCCCTCGCGGCATGGATCCGCACGCAACCGGCATGCAACTCCGAGGGGGAGAAGACAGTGGACATCGAAGTTCTTGGCGCGCTGTCAGTACGCGAGCACGGCGTCTCGATCACACCGACCGCCCCGAAGCCGCGTCAGGTGCTGGCGCTGCTCGCCCTGCACGCCGACCGGGTGGTCCAGGTCTCCTCCCTGATCGAGGAGCTGTGGGACGACGAGCCGCCGCGCAGCGCCCGCACCACCCTGCAGACATACGTGCTCCAGCTGAGGGAGCTCATCGGTGCGGCGCTGGCCGCGGGCGGCGAGACGGGCGTCACCGCCAAGGACATCCTCGTCACCCTGCCCGGCGGTTACCGCCTGGACAGCCGTGGCGGCCGGGTCGACTTCCGTGAGTTCGAGCAGCGGGCCGGCGCCGGCTACCGGGCCATGGACGGCGAGGACTTCACGGGAGCCGCACGGCGGTTGCGGGAGGCCCTGTCGCTGTGGACCGGCTCGGCGCTCGCCGACGTGAGTGCAGGCGGCCGGCTCGACCTCGAGGTCAGGCGTCTGGAGGAGTCCCGGCTGTGCGCGCTGGACCAGCGCATCGAGGCCGACCTGAGGCTCGGCCGCCACCGCGAACTGCTCTCCGAACTGACCGTCCTCGTCAACCGACACCGGATGCACGAGAGCCTGCACGGCCAGTTCATGGTGGCCCTGCACCGCTCGGGACGGCGCGGCGAGGCGCTCAGCGTCTACCAGCGGCTGCGTGCCACGCTCGTGCACGAGCTGGGACTCGAGCCGTCGGCGACGATAGGCCGGCTGCAGCGCTCCATCCTCACGGCCAACCCGGAGACCGTCCCGCCCCGCGGCGGTCCGGAGGTCACCGGCCGCACCGTGGCCCGGGTGGGCTGACCCCGCCCCCGGCGTGCGGACCGGGCGGGCGGTGCGGTCACCGGGCCCGGGGGGACGCGACCCGAAGGCTGTCGAAGCGGCGGATCAGCTCTTCCTGTTCCAGGAAGAGCCGTTCCACGTGGCCCCGCAGGCGGGCGATCTCGTGGGTGAGGGTCATGACGGCCGCCTCCTGGTCCACCACGGTCGTGAAGGGCGGAACGCGGGCGGGGGCCGCCGGGAACGGACCGGCGGGTCCGGGTGCCGCGAGCGCCGGGTCGTGGTGGAGGACCGCCTCCATCCGGTCCCGCAGGGCGGGGCCGGGTTCGACGCCGAGCTCGCGGACCAGGTGCTTGCGCGCGCGGTCGTAGACGCCGAGGGCCTCCGCCTGGCGTCCGCAGCGGTAGAGCGCCACCATCAGCAGGTCGTAGAAGCGTTCCCGTACGGGATGGTCGGCGGTCAGTTCCTCCAGCTCGCCCGTGATCTCGTCATGCCGGGCCGCGCGCAGGCACGCGTCGTACAGCGCTTCCAGGGCGGTCAGCCGGTTCTCCTCCAGTTGCGCCGCCTCCGCCGCGCAGATGGCCCCGCGCACGCTGCCCTCCAGCGCGGGCCCCCGCCACAGTGCCAACGCCCGGCGCAGCAGATCGGCGGCGCGGCCGGGGTCCCCGACGGCGGCCGCCCGGCCCTCGGCCGCCAGGCGGTTGAAGCGCTCCGCGTCCGTGGTGGCCCGGCCGAGGCGCAGGACATAGCCGAACGACCGGGTCGCGATCCACTCGGGGTGCGGTTCGCGGGGGCCGGGGGACGGTTCGCGGGGGCCGGGGCACGGTCGCGCCAGCAGCCGCCGCAGGCGGGCCACATGGGCCTGCAGGGCGTTCCCGGCGTTCGCCGGCGGGCACCCGCCCCACAGCTCGTCGATGAGCCGGTGAGCGGAGACGGTCTGCCCCGACCTCACCACGAGGGCCCCCAGCAGAGCGCGCTGTTTCGCCCCCGTGGGAAGCAGCCCGAGCCCGGTACGCGCGTCGTGGACCTCGACGGGGCCCAGGATGCGGAACTCCGTCTCCGGCCCGGCGGGTCCGGCGGCTTCCGCGCCCGGGGCGCCGGGTCCGCTCGTGCTCCGGTGGTCCGGGCCGATGACCGGAATGGAGTGGGCGCCGTTTTCCATGGACGACTCCGTCTCGTGGTCCGATTCCTGTCGGCCGGAAAGGGAATACTGCATTACCCGGCTGTCGGACGATAGACGGTGTGAGTGACGGGGGCGCGGCGGCGCGAGTTCTGTTCCAGCGTTTTTCCGGGATTTCTGGAGTTCAGCCGGTGCGGTGCTCGCGGTGACAGGAACAGGGCGGTCGCCCAGGACCGGAAGCGGGGCGCGCCATCAGTTCGGGAAACCCGACCTCCACGCCGCGGCGGTGCCAGGCGGAGAGGACTTCCATGGCGGTGCTCGAGTCCAGGGGGGCGCCATCGGCGGCCACGAGGCGCAGGAGCCGGAGCGTCAGCGGATCCGCGTCCCCGGCCGTCGTCCGCCCGCCGTCGCGCCCGGTGCTTTCGGTGGCCTCCATGGCGCAGAAAGCTAACAGTGCGCACGGATCCGCTGAAGACGCGCGGCACATTATTTCCGTAGCAGTCAGGAGAGTGTCAGAGATGCGTCAGGAACAGCTGGGCGAGGGGTCGCAAGAATTCCGCTCGAAGACTCCTCGATGATTTCCCAGGGCGTGATTGTGGGGGGATACGGTGCGCCTCGTGCATACATCGTGGGGTAAGGACACCGGGTCCCTGCGTGGCGCAATATCGACGGATCTCGGGCACCGACTCGAACACCGGCTCGGAGGTCGAGGTCAGCCGTCGAGGTACGGGGAGGGAAGCCATGGAGATTCGTGTTCTGGGTCCACTGAGTGCCGACGTCAACGGGATGTCGATCGTCCCGACGGCCGGGAAGCCGCGCCAGATCCTGGCCCTGCTCGCTCTCTACCCGGGCCGGGTCATGCCCGTGCCCACGCTCATGGAGGAGATCTGGGGCACCGCGCTTCCGCAGAGCGCCCTCACCACGCTCCAGACCTACATACTCCAGCTGCGGCGCCGGCTCGGCACCGCCATGGGGCCCGGCGCCCCGGGCACCGCCAAGGACGTGCTCGCCACCCGGCACGGCGGCTACCTGCTGCAGATACCGGCCGACGCGGTCGACGTCCACGCCTACGAACGCCTCGTCACCGAGGGCCAGCAGGCCTTCGAGAACGGTGAGGACGAGCGGGCCGCCCAGAGCTACCGCAAGGCGCTGAACCTCTGGCAGGGGCCCGCACTGGTCGACGTACCCGTCGGTCCGGTCCTGGGGATAGAGGCGATGAGACTGGAGGAGAGCCGGCTGGTCACGCGGGAGCGCCGCATCGACGCCGACCTCCGGATCGGCCGGCACGCCGAGGTCACCGCCGAACTCACGGATCTGATCGCCCGGCATCCCGAGCACGAGGGGCTGCACTCGCAGGCCATGGTGGCGCTGTACCGGTCCGGTCGGCAGGCCGCCGCCCTGGACGTCTACCACCGGCTGCGCCGTCGCCTGGTCGACGAGCTGGGCGTGGAGCCCTCACCGCAGTTGCAGCGGCTGCATCACGCGATACTCGCCGTGGACCCCCAGCTGGACCTGTCGTCCGGGCCGCGGCGCTCCTCCACCTTCGATCTGTACGCGGCCTGACCCCGCGATGGCCGGCGGCGGCGCGGCGACCGTCAGCGCGCCGAGCCGATGTCCTTCAGCAGGGCGCGTTCCAACGCGGTCAGCGGCAGGTCGGGACGCAGGCGTTCGGGGTGGCCCGGCGGAGGCGCGTCCGCCAGGCGGGTGTCGGCCCGGGCCGTCTCACCGGCGAGCTGGACGGCGCCGACGGCGACCAGGGACTGCCAGACAGTGGTGGCCAGGGCGCGGGTGAACCGCAGCACACGCCGGGCGAACGCCATCAGGCCTCCTTCAGTCCGCGGATCGTCGTCCCACACCGGTCAGGCTGGGAGCGGCCGCTCGAGAACCGTCTGACGTTCTCTTGATTCCGGGTCGAGCGCCCGGTGACCCGGCGGGAAGCTCCCGCCGCCTGCCCGCCGGTGTGCCGTGCACCGTCGGGGCACCGGCCGCGCCCACCGTTTCGGTGGCCTGGCGGCAACCACCGGAGGTCGGTCCTCCATGTCCCGACGGGTGTCACCCGTCGTGCCGGCGGAACGGCTCGGGTTTGGCGCCCGTGACCGCCGCGGCCTCGGCGCGGGTGCCCGGCGCGGGGCCGGACACCGGTGCGTGAAGCGGCGGTCCGCGGGGTCGGGCAGCGTGGTCGTGTCCGGATCGACCCGGCGTCCGGCACGGTCGGCGTCCGCGCGCAGCGCCGCGCTCCGCTGCGGATTCCAGCGGTGTTCGAGGAACGGGCGAGTCGTTCTCCACCGGATCAGGACACAGTCCATGGCGAGCCTGTACCAACCGGCGGGCGGCGTCCCATGGCGGCCCGCCCCGCCTTCCGGACGCCGAGACGAGAGGGGTGTGGGGATGTATCTCGCGCCCGTACACCGTATGGCCCAGCACGCGGAGGTCGACGCCCCCGCCGGCGTGCTCTACGGCCTGATCGCCGACGCGCTGCGCTGGCCCGTCTTCCTGCCGCCGACCCTCCACGTCGAACAGCTCGAGTTCGACGGCGAGTCGGAGCGGCTGCGGATGTGGGTCACCGCCAACGGCGAGGTCAAGTCCTGGACCACGCGTCGCGTCCTCGACGCCGTGGCGCACCGTGTCGACTTCCGCCAGGAGGTCCTGCCCCGGCCGGTGACCTCCATGGGCGGCAGCTGGACCGTCGAACCGCGAGGTCCCGAGCGCTCGCTCGTCACCCTCAGCAACGACTTCGCCGTGGCCGACAACGCGCGCGCCGACGTGGACTGGGTGAAGAGGGCCACCACCGCCAACAGCCGGGCCGCCCTCGCCAACCTCCGGCAGCTCGCCGAGCGCTGGCGCCGCCTGGACGACCTCGTCCTCTCCTTCGAGGACGCCGTGACCGTGGACGCACCCGTCGAGCCGGTGTACGACTTCCTGCACCGGTTCGGCGACCGGCCCGACGCGGTGCCCGGCGCGCGGGGGATCGACATCGCCGAGCGCGGGCCGGGAGTACAGCTGATGACCGTGGAGCTGGCCGGCGCCGACGGGACCGTGCGTACGACCGAGTCGGTGCGGATCGGCTTCCCGCACGCCGGGCGCATCGTCTACAAGGACGTCCGGGACACCGAGGAGCCGGCGCTGCTCGCCGCGCACGCGGGGGAGTGGGCGGTCGAACCCAACGCCTGGGGCGAGGGAGTCACCGTCGTCGCGCGCCACCACGCCGTCCTGGACGAGGACGGTGTGCGCGAGCGGTACGGCGACGGCGCCGACGCGGTGCGTGTCGCCCGGGAGGCCCTGCTCTCCCGGCTCGCCCGGGAGAGCGGCGTCGCGCTGCGGCTGGCCAAGGAGCACGCCGAGTGCGCGCCGGCCCGCGGGGCCTGAGCCGCACCGCCGGTCCGTGGCCGCACCGCCGGCCCGCGGGGCCTGAGCCGCACCGCCGGTCCGTGGCCGCACCGCCGGCCCGCGGGGCCTGAGCCGCACCGCCGGTCCGTGGCCGCACCGTCCCCGCTCATCGCGCTGTCCCCACCCGTCCGCACCCGCCGGACGGGCTGAAGCTGGAGGTCGCACGTGAACAACAGCCTCACCGCGGGTGCCGGCGCATCCGCGGCCGCGGGCCCGGCCCCGGACTCCCGCGCCCCCCGGGTGTCCGGTGACGGAGCCGCACGGGCCCGGCATGTCGAGGACCTGCTCGGTGATCCCTTCGCCACCGGCAACCCGCACGGCCAGCAGGCGCTGCTCGCCGCCGACGAACGGCGTGAGATCCCCGCCGCCACCGAGGAACTGCTCGGCCGCTTCGGGCTCGCCGCCGAGTTCGTGCCCACCGCTCTGGGCGGCCGGTTCACCGGTGTCGAGGCACTCGCCCAGGTGCTGCGGCCGGTCTTCCGGCGGGACGTCGCGCTCGGTTTCGGTGCCGGGGTCACCGCCCTGTTCGCGGCGTCCGTGGTGTGGACCGCGGGGGACGAGCGGCAGCGCCGGGAGACCGCGTCGCTGCTGCTCGGCGGCGGCCGGATCACGATCCTGCACCGCGAGTTCGCCCACGCCAACGCGATCCTGCGCGGCGAGTACACGGCACGGCCCGCCCCCGACGGGTACGTGGTCGACGGCCGCAAGGACGTCGTCATCAACGCCGACCGCGCCGACACCTTCGTCGCCTACGTCCGCACCGCGCCCGGCGACGGCCCGGACAGCCACTCCGTGTTCCTGCTCGAGACCGGCAGGCTCCCGACGCACGTCGTGCACCGGCTGCCGCGCGTCCGCACCCACGGCATGCGCGGCGCACACTACGCGGGGCTGCGGCTCGACGACTGCCCGGTGCCCGCCGACGCCCTCGTGGGAGGGCTCGGCGAGGGCGTCAGCCTTTCCCTGCGTACCTTCCAGGTCAGTCGGGCGCTGGTGTCCGGTGGCGCTCTGGTCGGCGGGATGGACAGCGCGCTGCGATACGCCGTCCGCGCCGTCAGCGAGTCCCGGCGCGGCCTGGTGCTGCGCGGGCGCCGGGGCCGGGTGCTCGCCGGGGTCTTCGCCGACCTGCTCGCCTGTGACAGCCTCGCCGTCGCCGGCCTGCGACTGCTCGACCTGGCGCCCGAGCACGCCCTGATCCCCTCCGCCGCCGTCAAGTACGCCGTGTCCGCACTGCTCCACGAGGACCTCGACGAACTCGCCGCGGTGCTCGGCGCGCGCGGATACGACCGCGGGCCCACCTACGGCGGCTTCCAGAAACTGGTGCGCGACCTGCCGGTGGCCGGGCTCGGGCACGCCGGTACCGCCGACACCCAGGCCGTACTCGTCCCGCACCTGCGCACCCTCGCCCACGCGACCCGCGACGGCGGGAACGGACACGAGGCACCCGGCGCGCTCTTCACACCCGGTGCCGGCCGGAGCGCGCTCGACTTCCGGCGGCTCGACGCGGAACCCCGCGACCCGCACAGCGGCTGCGACGGTCTGCTCGCCGCACTGCTCGGGGCCGCCGCCCGGCTCGACGGCAAGCGGGACCGCGGCCCCAGGTGGGCGGCGCTCGCCGACCTCGCCCACGCCTTCGCCGCCGAGGTGTACAGCCTCGCCGAGCGGTGCGCGACGCTCCTGGGGCGCCCGGACACCGGGGCGCTCGCGCCGGCCGCGTACGTCCTCGTCGACCGGTACTGCCTGCTGCTCGCGGCCGCGTCCTGCCTCGGGGTCTGCGAGAACGCCGACCCCGGCACCCCGGACGGCGGCCTGCTCGCCGAGCCCGACTGGGCGCTGATCGCCCTGACCAGATTCGGCCGCCGCCTCGGTCTGGAAGTGCCCGACCTGCCGGACGGCATCACACAGGACCTGGCGGCCCGGCTCGTGGACCGGTACCGCGACGGGCGGAGCTTCGACCTCTACGGGATGCGGCTCGCGTGAGCCCCGAACGCGGCAGAAACGATTCGGCCCGGGAGGTCCGCCGGTCCGGACCGGCCGCCGGACCCGCAGGACGACGCTGGGAGGCGAACGCCGTGCACCACAGGGAGCCCATGGCCGTGCGCGGAGGCGACGGCCGCGTCACGGACGACATCGACGCCCGCGACGCCGTGGGTGTCCTCGACACCCTGCGGCGCCTGAGCGCGCTCGGTGTCGTCGCCACCGCGCACGGGTCCGCGGTCGCGCCGCCCGTGCACATCCCGCGGCCGGACAGCTCCTGGCTGCGGATCCGGGAGGACCTCCTGGACCACGGGACGACGGTGGCGTACGCGACGTGGACCGAGTGGTTTCCCGCGGTGCTCACCACCCCGCGCCTACAGGCGCTGCTGGGCCGGGACTGGAACCGCTACGCCGGCACCCACGACCCCGCGGTCCGCAGCCGGTTCGCCGCTTCCCGGCTGCTCATCAAGTACACCGCGGCGGCCGCGCTCGGCATCAGCCCGGAGGACATCGACATCGCCTACCGTCTCGGTGGCCGTCCGTACCTGCGCGGCCTCGACCAGGTGGAGGTGGCGCTGACGCACACCGGTGAGCTGATGGCCGTCGGGATCAGCCGGGTGGGCCGGGTCGGCCTGGACGCCGAGTGCGCGGACCGGCGCTTCGACCTGGAGCTGATGCGTGGCCGGATGTGCACCCCGGCCGAGGTCGCCGAACTCGACGCGCTGTCCGCGGACCAGCAGGCGGCGTGCGTGCTGCGGCTGTGGACCCTGAAGGAGGCGTACACCAAGGCGCTCGGGCAGGGCATGCGGCTCGCCTTCACCGAATTCGGCTTCGGCCTCGCCCTCGGCGGCCTGCGCACCCCCGACGGTGCCGCGGCGCTCGGCGACGAGTGGACGTTCGCCACCCACCCGGTGCTCGGCCGCTACCTGGTCAGCGCGGCCTGCCACGACGCCGGGCTCGACCCGGCCGGCGACACCTCGGTCGGCACCATGCTCGACCCGCGGCTGCTCACGGCGATGACCCCGCCCGGAGACGAGGGCCCCGTCGTGGACATCTGAGCACCGGGTGATCAGCCCCGTGCGGGAGGCTCCCCCTCGGTGAACAGCACCCGGAACGACAGCTCGCGGATCCGCCACCCGGCAGCCGTCCTGCGGGCCTCACCGGAGGCGAGCGTCCCCGCGCGGAACAGCGGCGGCCGGTCCCCGCCGGGATGGTGCACGTGCGTGGTCAGCACGTTGGCGCGGAACGCCGCCCCGTCGCCCGTGACCGCCACCACCGCCGGCGAGCCCAGGTGCTGGGTGCGCGCGAACGCCGCGAGCGAGGCGCGGTGCCACTCGGCGAGTCCGGCGCACCCCTCGTGGCGGCTCATCGGGAAGGTGACGATCGCGTCCTCGGTGAACAGGCTCCGGGCCCACGCGTCGTCGGGCTCCTCGTCGTCGAGCGTGACCAGATAGCGGCCCAGCAGTTCGGCGACCACAACGGCGTCCGCGGAATCGGCGGCCGCGGCCGAATCGGCGGGCGAAAGATTGGAAGTCACCGCCCGAGCATGGCGCCGGGCGCGGTCGGGGGACCAGGCCCCTGCCAGAGATCTGACATTCTCGGCAGAGTTCTGTAATGGATTGCGCAAAGCCTGTACCGAACTCGCTTTACCGTTCCTCCGTGGTCCGGCAATACTCATCAAACACCAGTCGGAAGAGGGCAGATGGACACCTTTGACGCGGACGTGATCATAGTAGGAGCAGGGCCCACCGGACTCATGCTCGCAGGCGAGTTGAGTCTCAACGGAGTCTCCGCCCTGGTCGTCGACCGGCTTGCCGAACCCATCAGGGAATCCCGAGCCCTCGGCTTTTCCGCGCGCACGATCGAGGAATTCGCGCAGCGCGGACTCATATCCCGGCTCGGCGATGTCGATGTCATTCCGTTCGGTCATTTCGGTGGAGTTCCGCTCGACTACCGGGTCGTTGTGAACGGTTCGTACGGCGCCCGCGGAATCCCCCAGTCACGGACCGAGGCCATGCTCGCCGGCTGGATCGCGGAGCGCGGTGTCGAGGTGCGCCGCGGCGTCGAGGTCACCGGCGTCGAGCAGGACGACGACGAGGTCCGCGTGCACGTGGCCACCGCGGACGGCACCGGCACGCTCCGCGCCCGCCACGTCGTCGGCTGCGACGGCGCCCGCAGCGTCGTGCGCACCAGCGCCGGGATCGACTTCTCCGGCACCGCGCCCACCGTCGAACTGCGCTTCGCCGACATCACCGGCGTACAGCTGCGCCCGCGCTTCAGCGGCGAGCCGGTGCCCGGCGGCATGGTCATGGTGCTGCCGCTCGGTCCCGACCGCAGCCGCGTCATCTACTACGACCGCGCGCAGCCGATGCGCACCGGCGAGGACCCCATCACCTTCGACGAGGTCGCCGAGGCGTTCCACCGCCTGTCCGGCGAGGACATCAGCGGCGCCACACCGCTGTGGGTCTCCTCCACCACCGACGTCAGCCGGCAGGCCGCCCAGTACCGCGAGGGACGCGTCTTCGTCGCCGGCGACGCCGCCCACATCCACCTGCCGATCGGCGCGCAGGGCATGAGCGCCGGTATCCAGGACGCCGTCAACCTGGGCTGGAAGCTCGCGCTGGACGTCAAGGGCCGGGCTCCCGAGGGGCTGCTCGACACCTACCACTCCGAGCGCCACCCGGTCGGTGCCCGCATCCTCGCCAACACCCTCGCCCAGCGCACCCTCTACCTCGGCGGTGAGGAAGCCGGGCCGCTGCGGCAGGTGTTCGCCGAGCTGGTGCGGCACGAAGAGGTGCAGCGCCACCTGGTGGGCATGGTCACCGGGCTCGACATCCGCCACGACGTCGGGTGCGACCGCCACCCGCTGCTGGGCCGCCGCCTGGAGGACAAGCAGGTCACCCGGGACGGCGTGAAGCAGAGCGTCTTCTCCTTCCTGGAGCCGGGGCGCGGCCTGCTGCTCGACCTCGCCGGCAGCGAAGAGCTGCGGGCCGCAGGCGAAGGCTGGTCCGACCGGGTCGACACCGTCACCGTGCAGGACGCCGAAGACGGCTACGGCCCCGCCGCCCTGCTCGTCCGTCCCGACGGCTACATCGCCTGGGTGGGCGGCGCCGGCGAAGGGCCGGCCGCCGGTGCCACGGGCATGCCGCTCACCGACGCGCTCGCCCGCTGGTTCGGCCCCGCCGGCTGACCACGGGCCCCGACCGCCCGCACGTACCCCGAGGAAGCGAAGGAACCATGCCGATCATCTCCGCCGAGGACAACTACCTGACCGTCCTCAACCTGTTCACCACCGACACCCCCGAACACCAGGAACAGCTGCTCACCGAGATGGGCAAGATCGTCGACACGGCCGCCTACGAGGGGTGGATCTCCTCCACCGTGCACGCCGGACAGGACACCCCCGGCACCGCCAACCTGATCCAGTGGCGCAGCGGCGAGGACCTGGAGAGGCGCTACGCCGGTGACGAGTTCAAGCACCGCACGCTGCCCGTCTTCCGCGAGATCACCACGGCCATCCGGCTGCTGCAGAACGAGATCGCCTTCTCCCAGACCCGCTCCGGGCTCGGTGGACGCGTCGAGGTCTCGCCCGACCGCGACGACTACACGGCCATCGAGGTCCACCGGGTCGCGGAGGCCGACCAGGCGGAGCTGGTCAAGCTCCTGGGCGAGGGCCAGGACTGGCTGGTGAACGTCCCCGGCTACCGCTCGCACAGCGTCTTCAAGGGCCTGCGCGCCATGTTCGTCGAGGGCGCCTTCGCCGTCGTCTACTCGCAGTGGGACAGCAAGGAGAGCTACGAGGCGTTCCGCGACCTGCCCCACGAGCGCAAGCCCGGACCCCGCCGCGCCAACGACGAGCGCATCGCCGAGCTGCAGATCGAGTGCGACGCGAACACCTACCGCGTCGTGCACACGCGCGCGGCGGGCGAGTAGCCGGCCCGCGCGCCGGGCGGCGGGCACCGGCCGTGGCGCCGGCCGCCGAGCGGCATCCGTGCCCCGCGCAACCCATCGGACCCCGCCAAGGAGCGAGAACCTATGCACAGCACGCTGATCGTGGCCCGCATGGCGCCGGGCTCGAGCGCGGACGTCGCCGAACTGTTCGCCGAGTTCGACGCGACCGACATGCCGCACCGGATGGGCACCCGGCGGCGCCAGCTGTTCGCCTTCAACGGCCTCTACTTCCACCTGCAGGACTTCGACGAGGACAACGGCGGCGAGCTGATCCAGGGCGCCAAGGACGACCCGCGCTTCGTGCGGATCAGCGACGACCTCAAACCGTTCATCGACCCCTACGACCCCGCGACCTGGCGTTCCCCGGCCGACGCCATGGCACGGCGCTTCTACCGGTGGGAGGCGTCCGCCTGAGCGGACGGCGTACCGCCGGCGGGCCGGACGGCCCGTGAGCACCGGAAACGATCAGCTGGGGCGCCACCGCCCCGAGACCGAAGGAAGCACCCATGGCCAGTACCCAGTTCACCCTCGACGACCTCCGGCGCGTACTTCTCGAGGCCGCGGGTGCGGACGAGAACGTCGACCTCGACGGAGACATCCAGGACACCACGTTCGAGGTCCTCGGCTACGAGTCCATCGCGCTGCTGGAGACCGGCGGCCGCATCGAGCGCGAGTACGGCATCGTCCTGGACGACGACGACCTCGGCGACGACATCACGCCGCGCGACCTGCTCGACATCGTCAACGCCCAGCTGGCCCTGTCCGGGGCCCGGGCCGCCTGAGAGGGGCACCCCATGTCCGACACCACCCGCAGGGTCGCCCTCGTCACCGGTGCGACCAGCGGCATCGGTCTGGAGGCCGCCCGGCTGCTGGCGCAGCAGGGGCACCGGGTCTTCATCGGCGCACGCGACGCGGACAACGTCGCCCACACCGCCAAGGCGCTGCGCGAGGAGGGCCTGGACGTGGACGGCCGGCAGCTCGACGTCCGCGACGCCGCCTCCGTCAAGGAGTTCGTGCGCAGCGCCGTCGCCGCGTTCGGCACCGTCGACGTGCTCGTCAACAACGCCGGCCGCTCGGGCGGCGGTCCCACCGCGGACATCACGGACGAGCTGTGGGACGACGTCATCGACACCAACCTCAACAGCGTGTTCCGGATGACCCGGGAGGTCCTCACCACCGGCGGCATGCGCGCCAAGGACCGCGGCCGGATCATCAACATCGCCTCCACCGCCGGCAAGCAGGGCGTCGTCCTCGGCGCCCCCTACTCGGCCTCCAAGCACGGGGTCGTCGGCTTCACGAAGGCCCTCGGCAACGAACTGGCACCGACCGGCATCACCGTCAACGCCGTCTGCCCCGGATACGTCGAGACGCCGATGGCCCAGCGGGTGCGGCAGGGCTACGCCGCGGCGTACGACACGAGCGAGGACGAGATCCTCAAGAAGTTCCAGGCCAAGATCCCGCTCGGCCGCTACTCCACGCCCCAGGAGGTCGCGGGCCTCGTCGGCTACCTCGCCTCCGACACCGCGGCGTCCATCACGTCCCAGGCACTCAACGTCTGCGGCGGCCTCGGCAACTTCTAGGCCGCCCGTCCACCGGGAGCCGCGCTCCCCGCCGTCCGCACAGCCAGTACCACCGAGGAGAAGCCGTCATGACGACTCGTGAGGTCGAGCACGAGATCACCATCAGCGCGCCCGCCGCCGCCGTGTACCGCCTCCTCGCCGAGGTGACCAACTGGCCGCGGATCTTCCCGCCCACCATCCACGTCGAACGCGAGGAGACCGGCGGCAACGAGGAGCGCATCCGCATCTGGGCCACCGCCAACGGCGAGCCCAAGACCTGGACCTCGCGCCGCACCCTCGACCCCGAGGCCCTGCGCATCACCTTCCGCCAGGAGGTGCCGGCCCCGCCGGTCGCCGCGATGGGCGGCACCTGGATCGTCGAACCCCTCGGTGCGGGTACCTCGCGCGTCAGGCTCCTGCACGACTACCGGGCCGTCGGCGACGACCCCCACGACCTGCTGTGGATCGAGCGGGCCGTGGACAAGAACAGCACCGGCGAACTGGCCGCCCTCAAGGAGAACGTCGAGCGCGTCCACGCCGCCGACGCGCAGGAACTGACCTTCTCCTTCACCGACACCGTGACGATCGACGGCTCGGCCAAGGACGCCTTCGCCTTCGTCAACGAGGCCGGGCTGTGGCCGGAGCGGCTGCCGCACGTGGCCCGTGTCCGCTTCACCGAGGACACCCCCGGCCTGCAGGAGCTGGAGATGGACACCCGCGCCAAGGACGGCTCCACGCACACCACCAAGTCGTACCGGGTCGTCCTCGGCCACCACCGCATCGCCTACAAGCAGGTCACGCTGCCGGCCCTGATGACCCTGCACACCGGCGTGTGGACCTTCGAGGAGACCGAGGAATCGGGTACGACGGCCAGCTCCCAGCACACCGTCACCCTCAACACCGAGAACATCGCCCGGATCCTCGGCCCCGAGGCGACCGTCGCCGACGCCCGTACCTATGTGCACGGCGCGCTCAGCACCAACAGCCTCGCCACCCTCGGCCACGCCAAGGACCACGCGGAGCGGAACCGCTGACATGGCCGGCGCCCCGCACCCGGACGGCCGGACAGCGCGCACCGGGCCCGCCGAGACGGTCGACACCCAGGTGATCGTCGTCGGTGCGGGCCCCGTCGGCCTGCTCCTCGCCGGTGAACTGGCCCTGCGCGGCATCCAGGTGACCCTCGTCGAGCGGCGCCACGGCCCGACCACGGAGTCCCGCGCCTCCACCCTGCACGCCCGCACGATGGAACTGCTCGACAGCCGCGGTCTGCTCGCGGACCTCGGCAGCCCGCCGTGCGAGCCGCGCGGCCACTTCGGCGGCATCCCCCTCGACCTGACGCTGCCCGGCCCCTACCCCGGACAGTGGAAGGTCCCCCAGACCAGGACCGAGTCCGTCCTGGAGGAGTGGGCCCTCGGCCTCGGCGCCGACCTCAGGTGCGGCCACACCCTGCACGCCGTGCGGGACCGCGGCTCCCACGTCGAGGCGGCCGCCACCGGCCGCCACGGCGACCGCCTCACGCTGCGCGCCGCCCACCTGGTCGCCTGCGACGGCCAGGACTCCACGGTGCGCCGCCTGATCGGCGCCGACTTCCCCGGCACCCCGGCCGCCCGCGAGCTGCTGCGCGCCGACGTCGAGGGCGTCGACATCCCGAACCGGCGCTTCGAACGCCTCCCCGGCGGCCTCGCCGTCGCCGCCCGCAACCCGGCCGGCGTGACCCGCGTGATGGTGCACGAGTTCGGCGCCGCGGTCCGCGAACGCGCCGGCGCTCCGCACTTCGACGAGATGGCGACCGCCTGGAAGCGCGTCACCGGCGAGGACATCTCCGGCGGCACCCCGCTGTGGGTCAACCACTTCGACGACGAGAACCGGCGCCTGGCCCGCTACCGGCACGGCCGCGTCCTGTTCGCCGGAGACGCCGCCCACCGCCAGATGCCCATCGGCGGCCAGGCACTCAACCTCGGCCTCCAGGACGCCTACAACCTCGGCTGGAAGCTCGCCGCCGCCGTCGACGGCACCGCACCCGGCGGACTCCTCGACAGCTACGACACCGAACGCGCCGCCGTCGGTGCCGCCGTCCTCGGCAACATCCGCGCCCAGGCCCTGCTGCTGCTCGGCGGCCCCGAGGTGGAAGCGCTGCGCACGGTCCTCGCCGAACTCGTCGCCCACGACGAGGTGCGCACCCGCCTCGCCGGAATGATCAGCGGGCTCGACGTCCGGTACGACGTCGGCGGCCCCGAGCACCCGTTGCGGGGCGCACGGCTGCCGCACGTGCGGCTGCGCGTCGGCGAGATCGTCTGCGGCACGGCCGAACTGCTGCGCTCCGGACGCGGGCTGCTCCTCGGTCTCGGCGCCCCACCGCCGCGGATCGACACCGCCCTGGCCGACCGCGTCGACACGGTCACCGCACAGGCGGCCCCCGGCTCACCGCTCGCGGGCACGCCGGCCCTCCTGGCCCGGCCGGACGGCCACGTCGTCTGGGCGGGCGGCAGGGACGCGAAGGGGCTCGCCGAGGCGGTCGGACGGTGGTTCGGCACTGCCTGAGCCATCGTCCCCGGGCCGCACACTTCCCGTTCTCGCCGCCCCCCCCGCCCCCGCCTCCCGGCCCCCACCGAGCACGGACCACTGACGAGTGAGAGGGATCCCACCACCATGCAGGACACCACGATGGACGCCGACGTCATCGTCGTAGGCGCAGGCCCGACCGGACTGATGCTCGCAGGGGAACTGCGCCTGGGCGGGGCGGAGGTGATCGTCCTCGACAAGCTGCCCGAGCCCACCGGCCAGTCCCGCGGCCTCGGTTTCACCGCCCGCGCCATGGAGGTCTTCGACCAGCGCGGGCTGCTGCCCCGCTTCGGGCAGGGCGAGACCCTGGAGGTCAGCCCCGTCGGCCACTTCGGCGGGGTCCAGTTCGACTTCACCGCCCTGGAAGGTGCCCACTTCGGCGCCCGCGGCATCCCGCAGAGCCAGACCGAGGCCGTCCTCGCCGCGTGGGCCACCGACCTCGGCGCCGAGATCCGCCGCGGGTGCGAGGTCCTCGCCGTCACCGACGGCTTCCTGGACGGCGACCACGTCGAGGTCACCGTGGGGACCGCGGACGGCGTACGGCAGCTGCGCGCCTCCCACCTGGTCGGCTGCGACGGCGGCAAGAGCACGGTGCGCAAGCTCGCCGGCATCGACTTCCCCGGCACCGAGGCCACCCGCGCGATGTTCCTCGCCGACGTGACCGGCCTCGACCTCAAGCCCCGCTACCTCGGCGAGACGCTCCCCAACGGCATGGTGATGGCCGCCCCGCTCAAGGAGGGCGTGCACCGCATCATCGTCTGCCCGCACGGCGCCGCCGCCCGCAGCGCCGACGACACCGTCACCTTCGAGGAGGTCGCCAAGGCCTGGGAGCACATCACCGGCGAGGACATCAGCGGCGGCGGCGCGGAGTGGGTCAGCTTCTTCAGCGACGCCACCCGCCAGGCCGCCGAGTACAAGCGCGGCCGCGTGCTGCTGGCGGGGGACGCGGCCCACATCCACCTGCCCGCCGGCGGCCAGGGCCTGAGCACCGGCGTCCAGGACGCCGCCAATCTCGGCTGGAAGCTCGCCGCCGTCGTCACCGGACGCGCCGACGAGGCCCTCCTGGACACCTACCACGGCGAGCGCCACCCCGTGGGGCGCCGCCTGCTGATGAACACCCGCGCCCAGGGCATGGTCTTCCTCGGCGGCGACCAGGCCGAGCCGCTGCGCCGCGTCCTGACCGAGCTGACCGGTTACGACACGGTCCGCCGCCATCTCGCGGGCATCGTCTCCCACCTCGACATCCGCTACGACGGCATCGGCGACCGCGAGTCCGGCGACGGCGAATCCGCCCACCCGCTCCTCGGGCGCCGTCTCGGCAAACTCCCGCTGACCGGGCCCGACGGCGAGACCGACACCTTCGCCCTGCTGCACGCCGGGCACGGCGTCCTGCTCGACCTCGTCGGCGACCCCGCCCTGCGCGCGGCCGCCGCGCCCTGGGCCGGCCGCGTCGATGTCGTGACCGCCACCGCCCGCACGGCCGACCGCGGCGCCGTGTTCGCGGGCGCGCAGGCGGTGCTGGTCCGCCCCGACGGGCACGTCGCGTGGACCGGTGCGGGTGGCGGAGACGGTCTCGGCAGCGCCCTCGCCCGCTGGTTCGGCGCACCCGCCGGAGGATGACGTACGCAGTGAGGGGTGCCGCCCGCTGGACCGGGCGGCACCCCTCATCGCTGCGCGGGCCCCTACCGCGGGCTCGCCTCCACGACCGAGATGGCAGCAGGCGTCTGCACCACCCGCTCCAGCCGGAAGCCGGCCTTCGCCAGCAGCTCCCCGTACTGCGCGGCCGTCCGCTCCCTGCCGCCCACGAGCAGCATCAGCCACAGGTCGACCAGCTTCGAGGAGTGCGCGGCGTTCGGCTTGTCGGGCACGACCATCTCCATCAGCAGCAGCCGCCCGCCGGGCCGCATCGCGGCCCGCACGTTGCGCAGGATCCGAAGGGCCTGCTCCTCGGGCCAGTCGTGCACGATGTGCTTGAGCACGTAGGCGTCCCCGCCCTCGGGCACCGGCCCGAACAGGTCGGCGGACACCACCTCGCACCGGTCGGCGACGCCCTGCTCGGCCAGATAGCCGGCCGCACCGTTCTCGCCCACCCGCGGATCGGACAGGATCCCGCGCACGCCCGGCGACTTGCGCAGGATCCCGGCGAGCAGTTCGCCCCGGCCCGCGCAGAAGTCGACGACCGTGCCGAAGCGCGAGAAGTCGTACGCCGCGAGAACCGGCTCCGTCTCGGTGGTGGACATGGCGCCCATGCCCTTCATGAACACCTCGCCGTACTCGGGCTTGGCCTCCATGAACTCGAAGGCCGTCATGCCGCGCAGCTTCGGCAGGCTCGGCTCGCCGGTGCGCACCGCGTCCACGAAGTGCGACCAGTCCTCCCAGTGGATCGGGTGGCCCATGAGCACGGCGATGCCGCGCATGGACATCGGTGCGTCCTCGAGCAGCGCCGCTCCCATCGGGGACAGTTCGAAGGCGCCGTCCTTCCGCTCGGCGAACACGCCGTTCGAGGCGAGCAGCCGCATCAGCCGCTGCAGTGTCTGCGGGTGGGCGCCGACGCGCTCGGCGAGCCGCTCGGCGGACAGCGGGCCGTCCCTCAGCGCTTCGGCCACGCGCAGTTCCGCGGCGGCGTAGACGGCCTGGCTGAGCATGGCGCCCTGGACCATCTCGAGCAGCGAGAACGGCGCGGGGGCCAGCTTCCGTGCCAGCCGCTGCAGACCGGTTCGCACGCCTTCGACGACCCGCACGACGCGGGCGGGCGGCAGGGGCATGGGTTCCTCCGTGGTGGGCGGCGGGCGGCCGGGGGGCCGGCCCGCGGGCGGACGGGGCGACGCGCAGCGGGCGCAACGGCCTGGGTGCGTGACGGACACCAACGGTCCGGCGGCGCGGACGGGCCGCGCTCGCAGCCGACTCGAGCGGGCGCCGCGCCCCTCCAGTTGGTCCCCACCCGCGCTCAGGGGGCAGTCGAGGCAGCCCGGTGACGATCGGGACCGTCCGGCTCGGCTTGGCCGAGCAGAGTCCCGGAGGGGGCCGTTCCCGTGAAGAAGCTTGCTTCGTCCGCCGCGCTGTCGGAGCGCGCCGATCGCATCGCCGGACGCTCCCGCGCCGGCAACTGGAAGAAGCCCCCGCGACGCATCGAGGCGTCCGAGTGCATCACCTGCGACAGCTGCCTGCGCGGTTGTCCCGCGGAGTTCGGCGCGATCTTCGACCGGGGCCTCGACGTGGTGATCGTCCCGGAGCTGTGCTCGGGCTGCCCCGCCTGCGTGCTCGAGTGCCCGGTCGACTGCATCTACGTCGACGAGGACTGGTCCCCGACCGACGACGCGATGTGGAACCACGTCGAGCTCACCGCCGAGAGGGCCGCATGAAGGAGCCCGCAGGGCGCCAGGAGTCCCGCCGCGCCGCCAACGCGAGGAAGCGGATCAGCCGCCGTCCCAGCCGGCTCGGCACCCCCGCGGGCAGCACGGCGAAGCCGGACCGCGTGGGTGACCCCGACGCGGGGTTCCCCGGGCTGCTGCGGCGCGTCTGGCGGCGGGCGACCGAGGCCGGGGACCCGCGAGCCGCACTCGACGTCCTGCTCACCCTCGACGGACACGTCCCCGGCGACATCCAGTTGCGGGCCCTGAACCGTGCGGAACAGGCGGCCCTCGTCGCGCTGTTCGGCCTGAGCTGGCGCGACCCGGACGACCTGGGCGACGGCCTCACCGACGCACCGGGGACCCGGACCGGCGCGCCGGGGACCGGGGCGGCGGAGCCCGCGCGGCCGGCCCCCGGCCCGTCCGGGCCTCCCGCCTTCCCCGGCGAGATCGGGCTCACCACGCACGGCCGCATCGCTCTGCGCACCCCCGGCGCCCGCCCCCTCGACCCCCGCGACCTGGTCGGTGGAGTGCTCCGCGTGCCGTACGACCGCGCCGCTCTCGCCGCCTACCGGCGGGAACTCGGCCGGGCCCGGCGGCGGAGTGCCGACAGCGTCGCCGACTGCCGCTCCTGGCTGGCCGAGCAGGGCCCCGAGGGCCGGGCCGCGTTGATCGCCCAGGCCACGGAGGCGGCCCTGCGCACCGCCCCGTTCGTCCTCCACCAGGAGGACACGCAGTACACGAACTTCCGGGGCCAGAACACACTGACCGGCAAGACCCTGTGGCCCGGTCACCCCGACTGCGCGCTCAGCGCGCTGCGGGACCTCCCGCTCGACCTGTGGTCGGACCAGGACGTCCAGCTCGTCGTCTGCCTGACCCTGCTCATCCACTCGGCCGGCTTCGGCCGGGTCGAGGAGGCCAACGGCACCCAGCTGACCGTCGACCATGTCGCGTACACGCTGGAGCGGGTGCGTCGCGCCTACAGCACCGTGGCCGGACTCGAACCCGTGCCCGCCGCGGCCTCGCGGCGCGTCGCCGACCTGGACCGGCTGGCCGTCGCGCTGCGTGAGCGCCGCCGGGAGACGGGCCGGCACGCCCAGCTGTACCGGGAGATCCACGGGGCCCTGATGCACAAGGTGGAGCGGGTGGCCGCCGCCCCCGGCCCCGTCGCCAGGGCCCGCGAGGACGCCGTCGTCGAACGCCTGCGCACGAGGCTGCCGCTGGCCGGCGGCACGCTCGCCGAACTCGGCCGCGACCTGGCCGCGGCACCCGGCTGGCTCGCCGAACCGCACGGCTCCTTCGGTACCGGCCTGGAGTCCGTGGTCCACGAGACCGTGGCCGCCACGGTCGACGCCTTCGGCGCCGACTTCGCGATGAGCCGCGGCATGCGCTCGCTGCCCGGCCTCGTGCGGGCGCTGCGCGGCGAGAGCTGGGCGGAGATCTGCGACTGGGACATCACGCACTTCTTCTGCTGCGTGGTGCCGCGGCCGGGGGCCGCCGCCCACTTCGGCGGTTCCGAGGCCGCACTCGCCGACGCCGCCTGGGCGATGTCCTCGCGCATGCAGTACAACTCCTGGCACTTCGTCGCCGGCAATCTGCCGCCGGTGCCCGAGGTGGCGGCCCGCGACCACTTCGTGCCGCCCGTCGTCCCGGACGTCGCGTTCTTCTCCGACCAGCACCACCACGGGCATGTCAGCAACAACGTGCGCTTCTCGCTGCGCTCCCCGCAGCCCGTCGAGGTCGACGGCCGCCGCTTCGACGGCTTCATGGACCTCAGACTGCTGCGCTGTGCCGGGGACCCGTTCGGCGAGCAGGACCTGCTCGCCGCCCACCGGGTGTCGGGGTTCATCGCCCGCGCCACCTCGCTGGCCGCCGGGCTCGTCGCGGCCGGGACGGACCTCGAGGTCACCGCGTTCGACGCCGGCTGGCACTGGAACGCCGTCACCGGCCGGGCAACCGCGGCGTCCGCGGCCGGCCAGGTCCGCCGAGCGTCGTGAAAGGAGAACCGATGACCGCCCGCGGCGTCAGCCACACCAGGGAACTCCTGCGGCGGGGCGAGCTGTCCGCCGTCGAACACACCACGGCCGTCCTGAACGCGGCGCGAGAGCGCGACACGCTCGACGCGTACGTGGCCGTCGCGGGCGAGGAGGCACTGCGCGCGGCACGGCGCGCGGACGCCCGCATCCGGGAACTGGGCGCCGATGCCTGGCGCACCATGCCGCTGCTCGGGGTCACCGTCTCCGTGAAGGACCTGCTGCAGACCCGCCACCTGGCCACCGGACGCGGCTCGCTGCTGCCCAACGACCGGCCCCGCGAGGACGCGCCCGCGGTCGCCCGGCTGCGTGCCGCCGGAGCCGTCGTCGTCGGCAAGACCGCCACCTCCGAGTACGGCTGGAGCGCCTCGACGGTCAGCCGCGTCGCCCCGCCCACCCGCAACCCCTACGATCCTCGCCTGACCGCGGGCGGCTCCAGCGGCGGCGCCGCGGCGGCGGTGGCCACGGGCCTGTGCGACGCCGCCCTCGGCACCGACGGGTCCGGGTCGATCCGGATACCGGCGGCGTTCTGCGGCGTCGTCGGCTACAAGCCGTCCCTCGGCCGCATCCCGTACGTGCCCAACAGCGCCGACCGGCTCGCCCACCAGGGCCCCCTCGCCCGCACCGTCGCCGACGCCGCGCTGCTCGCGGAGGTCATGGCGGGCCCGCACCCGGCCGACCCCGACTCCGGCCTCGGCTCCCTCGACGCGCCACGCACCGCACGGGCGCTGCGGATCGGCTGGATCGAGTACGACGGCACCGCCGGCGACGTCCGGCGCGTCACCGCGCAGGCCCGCCTGGCCCTGTCGGGCCAGGGGCACCTGGTCGAGGACGTCGAGGTGCGCTGCACCCACCTGTATCCCGCGCTCGTCGACCTCCTCGCCGCCTCGGAGGCGGCCGGGGCCCGCCCCGAGGACGACGAGCGGGCCGACCCCGGCCGTCTGGAGGTGATCCGGCACGGGCGCACCCTCGGCGGCGCCGACGTGATCCGTGCCGAGGAGGTCCGCCAGAACCTGCGCGCCACCCTGCGCACGGTCATGGACCGTTACGACGTCCTCGCCATGGTCACCGTTCCCGTCGAGCCGTTCGCCGCCGACGCCGTCGGTCCGCCCTGGGCGGCCGACGCCCGGGACCTGCAGTGGCTGGCCTGGGCACCCGCCTCGTACCCCTTCAACATGACCGGCCAGCCGGCCCTGTCGCTGCCCGCCGGTCTCACCCGCGCCGGTCTGCCGGTGGGTGTGCAACTGGTCGGGCCCGTCGGCGCCGACGACCTGGTCGTCCAGCTCGCCGGGCGCCTGGAGGCCGACCTCGGCACGCCGGTGCCGCCGGGTGCCCGCGTGCTGGAACCCGCGATCGCCCGATGACTCACGCCCGTGGAAAGGACGTCCCCATGTACGCCAGGTCATGGTCCTCGCCCGCAGCGGAGGGCAGTGTCGGGCAGCCCTCGTTCGTGGCCGATCACGGGCTGTGGGACGAGGCCCGGACCGTCGCCGCCGAGCGGGTCGAGGCGAGCCTCGCCGACCTCGACTTCGTGCGCCTCGTCTTCGGCGACCCGCACGGTCTGGCCCGCTCCAAGACGCTCACCGCCGAGGCGTTCCGCACCGTGCTGCGCAACGGCATGAACTTCAGTCCCGGGCCGTTCGTCTTCGACACCGGGCACGCCGTCGCCGTCGACTTCCTCGGCGACCACGGCATCGGCGTCGACGAGATCGCCGGCGCCGGGAACTTCGTCCTGGTCCCCGATCCGCTCACCTTCCACCCGCTGCCGGGAGGCGACGCGCGCACCGCGTGGGTCATCGGCGACGAGTACCTGCGCGACGGCAGCCCGCATCCGCTCTCGTCCCGAGCCGTGCTGCGACGCGTCGTCGACCGCTACACCGAGCGGGACCTCGCCCCCGTCCTCGGTCTCGAGGTCGAGTGGTACCTCACCCGGCGCCTCGACGACGTCCCCGGCAACACCGGCAACGGCTTCGGACTGCAGGGCGGGGCGCCGCGGGTGTCCGCCCTGAACGCCGGCTACCAGTTCAACCTCGACGCCTACTACGACACCGTCGCTCCGCTCACCGATCCGCTCGCCCTGCACCTGCTCGCCCTGGGGCTGCCGCTGAGGTCGATGGAGCACGAGTCGGGGCCCGGCCAGGTCGAGACGACGTTCAGTCCGATGTCCGCGCTGGACACCGCCGACGCGATGCTGCTCTTCCGTACGGTCACCAAGAGCTGGTGTGCCCGGCGCGGGCACCACGCCTCCTTCATGTCGCAGCCGCTCCTGGACGCCGCCGACCCCAGTGGCTGGCACCTCAACCAGTCGGTCACCGACCTCGCCTCGGGCGGCAACCTCTTCGGTACCGAGGGTCCCTCCGGAGGGCTGTCCCCGCACGGCAAGGCGTACGCGGAGGGGCTGCTGACCTGGGCGCGCGAGCTGTTCCTGCTCTCGGTGCCCACCGTCAACGGCTACCGGCGGCTCGCCGCCGAGCACACCCTGGCGCCCACGCGGCTCGGCTGGAGCCAGGAGGACCGCAGCGCGATGCTCCGCGTCGTCGGGCACGGCGCCGGGGCGCACATCGAGAACCGGATCGGTGAGCCGTGCGCCAACCCGTACCTCGCCATCGCCGCCCAGCTGTTCGCGGGTCTCGAGGGCATCGCGGCGCCGGCCGCGCCCGTGGACGTCACCGAGGCCGCGGGGCCGGGTGACGCCGGCCTCGTACCGCAGCGGCTGCGCGAGGCCCTGGACGCCTTCCGCGCCGGCCGGGCCGCCCGGCTGCTCGGCGAGCCGCTCGCGGCCTGCCTCGCCAAGCTGAAGGAGAGCGAACTGCGCCGCTTCGACGCCTGGTGCCGGCAGACCGCGCCCACGCCCGGACAGGTCACCGAGTGGGAGCAGCGCGAGTACTTCGGCGTCTACTGACCTCCGCCCCTGCTCCGCCGTTCCCGTCCCGACCGGCCCCCTGACGAAGGCGTCGCATGATTCCCCGTTACACGCTGCCCGAGATGGCCCACCTCTTCTCCGACCGGTTCCGCTACGCCACCTGGGTGCGGGTGGAGATCCTCGCCTCCGAGGCGCAGGCCGCCCTGGGCCGCGTGCCGCGGGAGGTGGTCGAGGACATGCGCCGCGCCCGCGTGCCGGAGCCGGAGCGGGTCGCCGAGATCGAGCGGGAACGCGACCACGAGGTGCTCTCCTTCCTCGCCGCCTACTGCGAGGACCTTCCCGAGTCCTCGGCGCGCTGGGTGCACCACGGCATGACCAGCTACGACCTCGTCGACACCGCGCTCGGCCACACCCTGACCCGGGCCACCGACCTGCTCACCGGCGCCGCCCGGCGACTGCGCCGGGTGCTGACCGCACGGGCCCTGGAGCACTGGGACACCGCGATGGTGGGCCGCACCCACGGGGTGCACGCCGAGCCCACCACCTTCGGGCACAAACTCGCCGGGCACGCCTTCGCCGTGGACCGGTCGCTGCGCCGGCTCGCCGCCGCCCGCGAGGCCGTGGCCGTCGGCACCGTGTCGGGTTCCGTGGGCACCTACGCGCTGATCGACCCGCGCGTCGAGGAGCACGTCCTCGCCTCGCTGGGCCTGGCCGCCGAACCCGCGCCCAGCCAGGTCGTCGCCCGTGACCGCCACGCCCAGCTCCTGCAGGCCGTGGCCACGCTGGGCGCCTGCGTGGAACAGATCGCCCTGGAGCTGCGGTTGTTGCAGCGCACCGAGGTCCGCGAGGTGGAGGAGGCGCGCACCGGCGCCTACCAGGGCTCCAGCGCCATGCCCCACAAGCGCAACCCCACCACGAGTGAACGGCTGTGCGGCCTCGCCCGCCTGCTGCGCGGCTACGCCGACACGGCCCTGGAGAACGTGGCGCTGTGGCACGAACGCGACCTCGCCCACCAGTCCGTGGAACGGGTGATCCTGCCCGACAGCCTCTGCGTCGGCCACTTCCAGGTGACGAAGGCCGCCGACCTGGTGGCCTCGCTCACCGTCGACACCGAACGGATGCGCGCGCACATCGACCAGACCGACGGGCTCGTCCACAGCTCCTCGGTCCTCGCCGACCTGCTCGGCAGCGGCATGGAGCGCGAGCGCGCCTACCGCGGCGTGCAGGCCGCGGCCAACCACACCCTGGCGACGGGCGAGCACTTCGGCGCGTCCCTGGCCAAGCAGGGCATCGACGTGGCGGGTCTCGGTCCCGAGCGTTTCCTCGCCCACCACGATGTGATCCGCACCCGATTGGAGAAGCTGCATGAGCTGGAAGACTGACCGCGTCGAGGGCGCCGCGCTCGACCTGGACGAGGTCCTCGGCGTCTACCACGCCTCCGGACTCGGCGAACGTCGCCCGGTCGCCGACCGCGAGCGGTTCGCGGCCATGGTCGAGAACGCCAACCTGGTGCTCGTCGCCCGAGACGAGGACGGGACGCTCATCGGCATCGTCCGCGCGGTGTCGGACTTCTCCTACGTCACCTACGTCTCGGACATCGCCGTCGTCCGGGACCGTCAGCGTTCCGGTGTCGGCCGCGCCCTGATCGACGCCACGAGGGACGCGGCCCCGGCCGCCAAGCTCGTGCTCCTGTCCGCGCCCGCGGCCGTCGACTACTACCCGCACATCGGGTTCACGCGCCACGCGTCGGCCTGGGTGCGCAACCCGTAGCACCCGCCTCCACCGGGTCAGCAGGGCTGTACCGGGGCTCCACCGCGCTTGCCTAGATTCACGGTCGGGGCGGGCTCACGCGTCCGCGGCGCCACGGGTGGTCCGCGTCGTGCCGCCCCACGGCCGCACGCACCGCACCGGACCCCCGGGGGAGGCATGTCCCAGACATCGGCACAGGCCCTGCTCGACACCCGCCCGCACACCGGCGCCGCTCCGGCCGTCCCACGGACCGCCCAGGAGCGCGAGCCGGCCGCCACCGGCCACGGCGCGGCCGTCTCGATGCCCTCCGGGCGTCGCGTTCTCGTCGTCGACGCCGACGCCGCCTGCGCCGACTCCCTGGTCACCCAATTGCGCCGGCACGGTCACGAGGCCCTCGGCGTACGGCGCGGCGGAGACGCGCTGAGCGCCCACGAGGACGCCGATCTGGTCCTCCTCGACCTCGAACTGCCCGACCTGGACGGCCTGGAGGTCTGCCGTGCGCTGCGGGCCGTCAGCCGGGTGCCCGTCATCATCGTCACCGCCCGCGCCTCCGAACTGGACTGCGTCCTCGGCCTCCAGGCGGGCGCCGACGACTACGTGGCCAAGCCGTACGGCCTGCGGGAGCTGATGGCCCGGATCGAGGCCGTGATGCGCCGGGCCGAGTGGCAGCCCGCCGCCGCCCGCGAGATCCGGCACGGCCGCCTGCACATCGACGTGGGCTCCCGCGAGGTCCTGGTCGGGGACGAGGAAGTCGCCCTGACCCGCAAGGAGTTCGACCTCCTGTGCCTGCTCGCCTCGCACCCCGACACGGTCATCCCGCGCAAGCAGCTCCTCCAGCAGGTCTGGGGCGACTCCTGGTCCCGGCGCACCGTCGACACCCACGTCAGCAGCCTGCGCGGCAAGCTGGGCGACAGCGGCTGGATCGTGACGGTGCGGGGCGTGGGCTTCATGCTGGGGAATCCCTAGCGGTGGTCGGCGGGAGTTCGAGCGGTTCTCAAGCCGGTCTCATGCGTTCCGGCCGACTCTGAGTGAGGCGTGATCACCAGAGCGCGCCGTTCCGCTTACCGCACCAATTGGGGAGACGAACATGCAGATCCGCTCGCGTCTGACCAAGTCCGGCCTGCTGGGCGCCGCCGCCGTCGCCGCCCTCGCCTTCGCCGCGGCCCCGGCCTCCGCGGCCCCGGCGGTGACCGCCTCGCCCGGCAGCGGCCTGGCCGACGGCCAGTCCGTCACCGTGTCCGGCACCGGCTTCCCGGCCGGCTCCGAGGTCGCCGTGTCGCAGTGCCGGGAGAACACCACCTGCACCGACACGCTGGCCACGGCCACCGTCGGCGCCGACGGCAGCTTCAGCACCGCCTACACCGTGCGCAAGCAGTTCACGGCCACCGACTGGAGCACCGGCACGGGCTCCACCGTGACCGTGGACTGCGCCGCCGAGCAGTGCCAGCTGGTCGCCTACCAGGAGGGCACCGGTCCGATCGGCACCGGCATCTCCTTCGGCTGAGACGACCCCACCCGAGGGTTCGAGCCCACCGCGCGGTGCCCGCGACCGGCACCGCCCGGTGGGCTCGCCCGCGTCCCGCCGCACCTCTTAGGCGGACGCGGACGTCACCGGCGCGGGCTCCCAGGCGAAACCGTCCGGGTCGGTGAAGGCACCGGTGGTGCCGCCGAGCACGATGCGGTGCGAACCGCTGCCCTCCTCGGGCACGCCGACGTCCTTGGCCAGGCCCCGGCGCTTGTACAGCGCCAGCTTGACGGACCCGGAGCCGTCGGAGGCGAACTCGACGTACTTGCCGCCGAAGCTCTTCGCCACGGTCAGACCCCGCTCGACGTAGAAGTGCTTGCTCGCCTTGACGTCCTCGGCTCCCAGCAGGAGTACGAGGTCGTCGATCTTCCGGGTGGCGGGACCGGTGTTCTTCTTCGCCGAGGTGGCCATCTTCCAGATCGTGCCGTCCGGCGCCTGGACGACGCCGCCGTAGCCCCACAGGGACTTCGAGGCCGGCTTCAGGGTCGTGGCACCCGCGTCGAGGGCGGAGCCGATGAAGCTGTCGACGTCGGCCGGCTGGGACACCGTGATCGACATCGTGAAGCCGCGGAAGCCGGTCGTCGGCTCGTCGCAGGCCCGCAGACGTACCTGCGAGCCCAGCCCGAAGGCGGCGGTGTAGAAGCGGTCGGCGGCCGTGAGGTCGGCCACCTCCAGGGTGACGGATGCGAGGGAGGTCATGGCGATCACGCTAGCCCCGGTGCGCTCTCCGCGGCTTCTTCGATCCTGCTCGATGACGGCACCGGTGCCGTCACCCACCAGGGCAGCCCGGCGGACCCGGCTGCCGCGCGGCGCCGGTAGACCTCGGGCGGCATGCCGACCAGTTCGGTGAAACGGGTGACGAGGACGGCCGTGGACGGGCAGCCGACCGCGAGGCCGAGGTCGGCCGGGCTGTGGTCGCCGTGCCGCAGCATCTCCATCGCACGCTCCACGCGGCGCACCGTCAGGTAGGCGTACGGCGACAGGCCGTAGGCGTCCCGGAACCGCGAGGCGAGCCGACCGGACGGTATGCCCGCCTCGCGGGCGAGCGCCTCGAGGTCCAGCGGCCGCGTGGGTTCCCGGTCGATGCGGTCGCGCACGCGTCGCACGTGCGCGAGGTCGAGCAGACGCTGCGCGGCGATCATCGCCTGCCTCCACCCCGGGTGGCACATGACGGACCCCTCTCAGCCGGCGTCGGACGGCAGTTCCCGGATACGGACCAGGTTGCCCGCGGGATCGCGGAACGCGCAGTCGCGGACACCGTACGGATGGCGGAACGGCTCCTGGACGACCTCGGCGTCGGCGGCCAGCACCCGGGCGAAGGCGGTGTCGAGGTCCCGAGTGGCGAGCACGATCCAGCCGTAGGTGCCCTTGGCCATCATCTCGAGGACGGTGCTGCGCTCCGCGTCGGTGATCGAGGTGTCGGCGGCCGCCGGGGCCAGGAGCAGGGAGGTGTCCGGCCGGCCGACGGGACCGACCGTGATCCAGCGGGTCCTGCCCCGCCCCACGTCCTTGCGGACTTCGAAGCCGAGGACGTCCCGGTAGAAGGCCACAGCGGCGTCCGGATCGTCGTGCGGCAGGGAACTCGTATGCAGGGTGAGGTCCATGGACCGCACGCTAACCGCGGCCCCGTCGGGCGGGCTTCTCCGTTCCTGACCCCTTCCGGAGGGGCCTGTACCGGATCCCGAGCGAGGCTCGAGCGGACCGCGATGCTCACGAGCCACCCTGTCGAGTGGACCGACACGTGGTGAGGTGGCTATGGACGCAGCAGTGGAAAGGGCGGTCGACTGCATTCGCGAGCGTTTCGGCGATCCGCTGACCGTCTCCGACATCGCCGAAAGGGCCCGGCTCAGCCGTTTCCATTTCTCGCGCGTATTCAAGGACGAGACGGGGCTGAGCCCCGGGAGATTTCTCGCCGCGGTGCGCATTCACGAGGCCAAGCGGCTGATCGACCGTTCTTCGCTGAGTATCGCCGAGGTCTCCGTCGCGGTCGGGTACAGCAGCCTGGGTTCGTTCACCGACTCCTTCACGGCCGGCGTCGGGCTGTCTCCCGGCCGGTTCCGCAGGCTGTGCCGCGAGATGGAGCAGACGCCGCCGGGGCCGGACCCGGGACCGCGGCCGGACCTCGGCGCGGTCGCGGGAACGGTCCGGCTGCCGGAGGGGCACGGCAACGCACGGGTGTATCTCGGCGCCTTCGCCACGCCCGTCGTCCAGTATCCGGCTGTCGCCGCGGCCGTCATCGACGTGCCGAGCGACCGGCCGTCGTGCTACTCCCTGCAGAACGTGCCCGAGGGGGAGTGGCACCTGCTCGCGGTGGCGGTGGCCGCCGGTACCGGTCACGACGCGCGGGCCGACCGGACGCCGCTGGTCGGCAACCACGGCACAGCGACCGTGACCGTCACCGCGAACACCGTCACCAGCGCGGCGGTGCGGCTGCGCCCGGCACGCCCGGCCGATCCGCCGGTCCTGCTCGCCCTGCCCCGTCTCCGGCCACCGGAGACCGTCGTGCCGCACCCCGGATGCGCCGCCGCGGCCACGGAGCCGCAGGCGGCCGGCCGGCTGCGGGTGGTGTCCGCCGCGCCGGTGCGCTCAGGACCCTGAGGGCGACGGGTTGCGGCACAGCTCCTGCCGGGCCTTCAGCCGTTCGGCGAGCAGGAACCACTCCTTGCCGATGTGCTCGGCGATCGGGGCGATGACGCCGAGCCAGTGCGGCGGGACGGCGTCGACGAGCCGCCGCCAGTCCTCGCCGGGCTCGGTGGCGTGGGTCTGCATCCAGCGCAGCAGCTCCCGGCCGCCGGCGGTGTAGCGAATGGCGGGGTCGGTGGCCATCTTGGCTGCCACCGTCGCCCAAGTGGGCGGGGTGTCGGTGTGGTTCCTGCGCTGCGGCGGGGCTGCCTCGACCTGCCCGGCCACCCGCAGCGGTGCCCGGTGAACGCCGTCGGCGACCGCCTCGGCCGGCTCCTGCGGATCGTCGAGCGGCGGCACGCACGGCACCGGACGCACGTGCTGCGGGCGCGCGGCATACGTCTGGCGCCCGCTGCGCTCGGGCCCCTCCCCGCGCCGGAGCCGCGCGCTGACGTCGTGCACCGTGCCCAGCGACACGTCGGTCGCCCTGGCGACCTGGCGCAGCGGGGCGTTCGGGTGGGCGGCGATGTACTCGGCGGCCCGCCGCCTGCCCTCGCCCGCGTCCACCGGGCGCCGCCTGCCGTCCTGACCGACGCGCTTGCCGCCCAGCGGCGCCGCGATCGCCGACCGCTCGCGCAGCGACGCGACCGTCTTCGCGCTCAGGCCGGTGACGCCGGCGATGGCGCGGTCGGACCAGTCGGGGTGGGAGCCGAGGACCCGCTGGGCGCCGGCGACGCGGTCCGCCTTCGACAGCGGCAGGCCGTGCGAGCCGTTGGCCTGCATGGCGATGACGAGCGCCTCGGAGTTGGAGCAGTCGAGGAAGCGGGCCCTGATGCTGTCGTCGCCCATGAGCCGGGCGGCCTCCAGGCGGTGCAGCCCGTCGATGACCCGGCAGCCGTCCACCTGGACGAGGATCGGGGGAAGCCCCGCCGAGTCCGCCGCGTCGACGAGCAGCCGGACATGAGCGGCGTCCGTGCCGCCCTGGCGCAGGGAAACGCCGGGAGCGAGCGCGGCGACGGGAACCTCGCGCGCCGGCAGTTTATCGAAATTGCTCAGGTCGAATTCTCGGTACGCCGACGCTCCGACGCCCTCCAATCGGACAGGACCGAATGCACTCGTTATCGAGACAGCTTGCGCATTGCTCTGAGCCATTCCTGTAACTCCCTCTCTGCTGCCGCTGCCGACGAGGGTCGCAGGAGGGTCTCCAGCCGCAGTGGAGAGCAGGTCGACGTCGCCTGGAAACACCGAGCCGCGGGTGCCCGCCGAACCGGCGGGCACCCACGGGGGATCAGGCGTCGCGGCGCCGCAGCTGCACCGCCGCGACTGCCAGCAGGGCGGCCGTCCAGAGCGCGAGGACGCCGATGCCCTCCCACGGTCCCAGCAGATCACCCGCGCGTGCGTGCTGTTGGGTGATCACGAAGCCCGCCTCGGTCGGAAGGTAGGCGTGCACGTGCTCGCCGACGCTGCCGGGCAGCAGGCCCGCCATCGGGGTGATCACCAGGACGAATCCGACGACGACGGTGATGCTCCCCGCCGTGTGCCGGATGATCGCGCCGATGGCCAGGGCGAACAGGCCGAGCAGGGCCAGGTAGAGCCCGCAGCCCGCGACGGCCCGCAGGACGCCGGGGTCGCCGATCGCGACCGGCGCCTTGCCGTCGAGGATCGGCGCGCCGATGAAGAAGGAGCCGAACGCCGTCACCTCGCCCACCACCAGGACCAGCAGCCCGAACACCGTGCCCTTGGCCGCCAGCACGGGCACCCGCCGGGGCACCGCGAGGAGGCTGGCACGGATCATGCCGGTGGAGTACTCGGAGGCGATCGCCATCACACCCAGCACGCAGACCGCGAGCTGGCTGAGCAGGATGCCGCTGCCCAGGATGGTGCCCGTCGGGTCCATCCTCATCTCGGCCTGCTGGGACGGATCGGTCTTGTCCCAGTTCGCGATGCCCATCTGCATGAACAGCGCGGTGCACACCAGGGTGAGCACGACCAGGACGGCGAGCGACCAGACGGTGGACCGGACGGAGCGGATCTTGGTCCACTCCGAGAGCATCAGGCTCGCGAAGCCCGGCGCGCGGTCCTGCGCGGTCGACGCGGACGCGCGGGTGGGCACGGACGTGGCGGTCACTTCACACCTCCGGCGGTGGGCACGCCGGCGTCGTACTCGACGGCGTCCTTGGTCAGTTCCATGAAGGCGTCCTCGAGGGAGCCGCGTCGGGTCGACAGCTCGTGCAGCACCAGGCCGTCGGCGGCGGCGAGTTCGGCGATGCGCGCGGCCTCCAGCCCGGTGACGTCCAGGTCCCCCTCGTCGGTGGTGGTGACGGTGGCGCCCTTGCCCCGCAGCAGTGCGGCGAGCTTCGTCCCGTCGGGCGTGCGGACCAGGACCGACTGCTCCGTGCTGCGCTCGATGAACTCCTGAGTGGAGCAGTCGGCGACCAGCCTGCCGCGTCCGATGACGATGAGGTGGTCGGCGGTCACGGCCATCTCGTTCATCAGGTGGCTGGAGACGAAGACGGCCCGGCCCTCCGCCGCGAGCGACTTCATCAGGTTCCGGATCCACAGGATGCCCTCGGGGTCGAGCCCGTTGACCGGCTCGTCCAGGACCAGCGCCGCGGGGTCGCCGAGCAGCGCGGCGGCGATGCCGAGCCGCTGGCCCATGCCGAGCGAGAAACCGCCCGCGCGCTTGCGGGCGACCGAGGTCAGCCCCACCTGCTCGATGACCTCCTCGACCCGGCGCCTGCCGAGGCCCTGGGTCTGCGCGAGGCAGAGCAGGTGGTCGTAGGCGCTGCGCCCGGTGTGGATCGCGCGTGCCTCGAGCAGCGCCCCGACCACCCGCAGGGGCCGGGACAGGTCGCGGTAGGGCACACCGTTGACGGTGGCCTCGCCGGCGTCGGGCCTGTCGAGCCCCAGCAGGAGGCGCATCGTGGTGGACTTGCCTGCGCCGTTGGGGCCCAGGAAGCCGGTGACCCGGCCGGGCTCGACCGTGAACGACAGGTCGTTCACGGCGGTCTTGTCGCCGTAGCGTTTCGTGAGGTTCTTGGCCTCGATCATGGTCACCTCGGTTGAATGGCCTGCGAGAGTTTCGCTGGGGCAGAAAAACTCCCCGGCCACCTGTGATAGCAGGATCGCTATCTGTTCAGTAGTCGCAGTCTGGAGTGGCCGTGAACGATGGCCCGGCCATCACGGCGCAGATACTTTGACAGCTCCGACTGTCTGGGGAAGCCCGTGTTTCATCTGCTGACTTTCCTCAGTTGAACCCGGAAACCACGAGGTTGGTCATGAATTCAGACGCGAACGGGCCGGTGCGCGCAGGACGGCGGCCGGTGGTCGGGATCTGCGCCCGGACGGCACCCGTCACCCTCCAGGGCAGCGACCTGGTCGTCTCCCTGGCGCTCCAGGCGCACGTGGCCTTCCTGTCCGAGGCGGGCTGTACGCCCCTGCTGCTCCCGCTGCTGCCCGGAGCCGAGGGCCTGGCCGGCCGCCTCGACGGACTGCTGGTCCCGGGCGGCCCCGACCTGGACCCGTCGCTCTACGGCGCGGACGCCCATCCGGCGACCCGGGCGATGGACCCGGACGCCGACCGCGTCGAACTCGCCCTGGTCGGAAGGGCGCTCGACGCGAAGGTACCGGTACTGGCCATCTGCCGTGGCATGCAGCTGCTCAACGTGCTGCACGGGGGCACCCTCCACCAGCACCTGGCGGACGTCACGGGCCACGACGGCCACCGTCCGCAAACGCCGTCCTTCACTCTCGGCCGCCGCCCGCTGAAGGTGCGGCCCGGCAGCCGGATCGCCGGCATCCTCGACGAGGCCGAACCCGTCACGGCCTGCCACCACCACCAGGCGGTGGACCGGCTCGGCGACGGCCTCAGCGCCACCGGTTGGGCCGAGGACGGGACCGTCGAGGTCATCGAAGTCACGGACCATCCCTTCGCGATCGGTGTGCAGTGGGAGTCCGGGCAAACGGCCGACAAACGACTTCACCAAGCGCTCGCGGGAGCAGCCGGGCGTGCGAATAATCAACCGGTCGCCGAAATCCTGAGTAATTGAGAAAGGCGCCCCCCATGAGCAAACTGTTTTCGATCCCCATGCGAAGGAGAATCATGTCGCCGCGTATGCCCAACCCCTCGTTGGTGGTTCCCGACGTTCTTCCGCCCATGCGCGCGCTGGTCAAGGCCGTCAACAGCGTCGGTGTGCCGCTGCAGACGCTCGTGCTCGTCCATCTGAGGGTGAGCCAGATCAACGGACGTACGGTCGAACTGCCGCGCAAGCAGCGGGAGTTCGAGGAGGCGGGGGAGGAGGACCACCGTCTGCCGGTGGTGGAGACCTGGCGGGAGCAGACCTGCTTCACCGACGCCGAGCGCTCCGTGCTGGCGCTGGCCGAGGCCGCCACGCGCATCAACGACCGCGAGGACCCCGTGTCGGACGAGGTGTGGGAGGAGGCCGCGCGGCACTGGAGCGAGGTGCAGCTCGCCGCCGTCGTCATGCACATCGGCCTGGTCAACCTCTGGAACCGGGTCAACGTCGCCACCAAGCAGGAGCCGGTGGACTGGCGGATCAACCCGAAGACGTGGACCCCGATGACCAGCCGGCTCACCCCGGCGCAGTAACCCGCGACGACTTCGGGCCCTGACCGGCGATGAGCCGCCGGTCAGGGCCCGAAGTCGTCGCGGACACACCCGGCTCAGCCGGCGCCGTCGCCCCCCGTGACCGTACCGAGGACGGCGAGCAGCGTCCTGGCCTGCACGTTGACGTAACGACTGTGCCCGGCGAGCCAGTTCAGCTGGCCCGGTGTGACCCACAGGTATCCCGGGGGCGGTTGGCGGGGCGTCGTCGCCTCGTCGGTCTCCACGATCAGATAGCGGCTCTCGGCGTTGAGGAACCGGCCGCCCTCCTCGGAGTGGACCGTCGAGTACCGGACGCGGTCGGGGGAGGCGTTCGCGATCGCGTCGAGGAAGGGCGGGCGGTGCTCCGCCGGCAGCGGGGCGTAGTTCGACGGGGCGCACTGCACGGTCGGCGCCAGCTCGACGGTGTCGAGGAAGCCGCCCTCCACCCGCGCGTGCGCGAGGACGTGCGGCACCCCGTCGAACACCCGGTAGGCGAAAGCGACGACCCCGGTGTCCACCGGCTCGATGATCGGCTGGCTCCAGCCCGCGACCTCACGCCCGGCGCCCTCGACCGACACCGCCACCACCCGGAAGAACCTGCCGTCGTCCCGGCTGACGGAGTCCTCGCCGGTCCGCCATCCGGCGATCTCGCGCAGCGGCATGCGACGGGCGTGGACGTCGTGCCGGGCCCGCTCCCCCGTGAACCAGGTCAGCAGACCGGAGTCGGACGACAGCGCCCTCGTCCCGTCCGGGACCGCCGGAGCGCTCGCCAGGACGGTGCGCGCGTCCATGTTCACGACGTTGTCGCGCCCCAGCAGTTCGAGGATCTGCCCGAGGGTGAGCCAGCGGAACGTGTCGTCGACCGGTACGTCGCCGTCCACCTCGACGATCATGTTGCGGTTGCGCTTGCGGTAGAACCAGGCGCCGTGCTCGGACTGCAGGACGTCCGTGAGCACCCGGTCGTGCTCGGGGGCGAGGAAGTGCTCCAGGTACTTCACCTCCGTCCCGCCGTGCGCCTTGGTGTAGTTGCTGCGGGTGGCCTGCACGGTGGGGGAGAGCTGCACCAGGTTGGGATTGCCCGGCTCCATCTTCGCCTGCATGAGGAAGTGGAGGACCCCGTCGAACTCCTTGGCGAGGATGCCGAGGATGCCGATCTCCGGCTGCACGATGATCGGCTGCTGCCAATCGGCCCCGGGCCGGGTGACGTGCAGTCCCTCGATGGTGAAGAACCGCCCGCTGCTGTGCCGCAGGTCGCCGGTGTCCGCGGCGAACGACCAGTGGCCGAGCTCGGCGAAGGGGATCCGGCGGACCACCGTCCCGGCCGCCCTGCGGTGCCGGTCCAGCCAGTCGGGCACCTCGGAGGTCGCGATGTGCGCCCCCGCGGCCGTCGCGGCGGACCGCGCGAGCCGCTCGGCGGTGCCCGCCCGGGAGCGGGGCACCAGCACGGCCGACGCGCTCACGGCCGACCACCGCTCTCCTTGACCGGCTTCCACCAGCGGGGGTTGTCCCGGTACCACGCGACGGTCTCGGCCAGGCCCGCGTCGAAGGCGGTGAGCGGCCGGTGGCCCAGCTCGCACTCGATCTTGCCCTGGTCGAGGGCGTAGCGCCGGTCGTGGGCCTTGCGGTCGGTGACATGCCGGATCATGTCCGGTTCCACTCCGCACAGCTCGGCGATCCGGTGGGCCAGCGTGAGGTTCGGCACCGCCGTGCCGGCCCCGATGTTGTAGACCTCGCCCGCCCGGCCCTTGGTGAGGACCCGGTGCACCGCCCGGCAGTGGTCGTCCACGTGCAGCCACTCGCGGACCTGGCCGCCGTCCCCGTAGACGGGGATGGGGCGCCCCTCGAGCAGGTTGGTGACGGCGAGCGGAATGAACTTCTCGGGGTGCTGGTAGGGGCCGTAGTTGTTGGAGCAGCGGGTGACCGAGAGGTTCAGCCGGTGGGTGCGGACGTACGACAGGGCCACCAGGTCGGAGGCCGCCTTGGACGCGGCGTAGGGCGAGTTGGGAAGGAGGGGGGACTCCTCGGTCCACACGCCCTCCTCGATGGAGCCGTACACCTCGTCCGTCGATATGTGCACCACCCGCTCGACACCGGCCGCGAGGCAGGCCTCGAGCAGCGCCTGGGTGCCTTCCACGTTGGTGCGGACGAACACCGCGCCGCCGGCTATGGAGCGGTCGACGTGGCTCTCGGCCGCGAAGTGGACCACCGCGTCATGACCGCGCAGCACGCTTGCGAGCAGGTCCCGGTCGAGGATGCTCCCGCGCACGAAGGTGAGCCGCGGGTGCGTGGCGGGCAGGTTGTCACGGTTTCCCGCGTAGGTCAGCTCGTCCAGAACCGTGACGTGCGCGTCCTCGAAATCCGGATAACCGCCGTCGAGCATGGTCCGTACGTAATGCGAGCCGATGAATCCGGCGCCGCCTGTGACGAGAATTCTCATGAGACCACACCGCGGTCACCGCAGTCGGAATACGACGCTCGAAGCATGTCCTTCTCCCCTTTCGACGAGGGGACTCGTGACGGGCGTCCCCGTCCGGTGAGGCTGAACGGCCGCCCTCGAAACCCGATCGAGACGGACTCGAAGAGCTCCGGGGGCGGCCGGTGGCGCGGGAGGCGTCAGCCGTCCTGCAGCAGTCCGAGGACGTTGCCGTCCAGGTCGGTGAAGGTGGCCACCCGACGGCCGCCGCCGACCTCCTTGGCCGGGCTGGTCACCGTGGCTCCCGCGGCGGTCACCTCGGCCAGCTTCGCCTCGATGTCGGCCACGTGCCAGTAGGCGACCTGCGCGTCCTGCGCCCCCGCCGGCACCAGCCCGACGTGCTGGCCCGCGACGTCGAAGCCGACGTAGTACTCCGAGTCGGTCTGCGGCTCGATGCCGAACAGGGCGGTGTACAGCTTCTTGGCCGCCGCCACGTCCGCCACGGGATGCAGCACGGTCTTGATTCCCTGGATGGCCGAGTCAGCCATTTTCACTCCCGGGGGGTTGGGATTTCGTAGCCCCATGCTAGGGAGGTCCGCGAATCCGCTGCATCTTCGCGCATACCGCCTCGAGTGGTTTTCCAGGCGTTCTTGACCGTGAGCCGACAGGCCGGTGCCACGCTGCCAGCGCGCTGAATTCTGGAGGGGAATTGTGAGAAGACTTGCGTTGGTCTCGACAGTGATCGCCACCGGCCTGGTGGGCTCGGCCGTCGCCCCGGTCGCGGTGGCGGACGAGTCGTCGTCCGGGCCGGCCGCCGGCAGTGTGGCCTGGGCGCCGTGCCCGGGCGGGGACCCGGTCCTCGGCGACATGCTCAAGGGCCTGGAGTGCGGCACGGTGCAGGTGCCGCTCGACTACGACGACCCGGAGGGCAGGCAGATCAGCCTGGCGCTGACCCGGGCCGAGCACACCGTCCCCGACAGCGAGTACAAGGGCGTCGTCGTGCTCAACCGCGGCCAGTGGCCCGGCGGCATCGGCCGGGACCTGCCCACCCGGTACGCCCAGGGCACCACCGGGCTGGCGAAGGACGTCGGTGACGCCTACGACTGGATCGGCTTCGACCCGCGCGGCGTCGGCGCCAGCGAGCCGGCCGTCGTCTGCGACAACGAGTACCTCGACCCCGGGCACGCCCAGCCCGACCCGGTGCCGGCCACGCCCGCCGCCGAGCGGGAATGGACGGAGCGGGCCCGCGCGTACGCCGAGAGCTGCGGCGACAAGTACGGTGACGTGCTCGAACACCTCGGCACCGAGGAGGCCGCGCGCGACCTCGACCGGATGCGCGTCGCGCTCGGCCAGGAGAAGATCACCTACTTCGGCACCGACTGGGGCACCTACCTCGGCTCGGTGTACGGCACGATGTTCCCCGGCCGCGTGGACCGGATGGTGCTGGACAGCGTGGTGCGTCCCAGCACGGTGGGCTTCCGCAACAGCCTCCGCAAGAACGTGACGTCCGAGCGGAACGCCGAGATCTTCTTCGCCTGGGTCGCCAAGTACGACGCCGTCTACCACCTGGGCACCACCGCGGCCGAGGTCGAGGCGAACTACTACGCGGGACAGGACGCGCTCCGCGCCGCGCCGGTCGACGGCAGGATCGGCCCGTCCGAGTGGGCGGACGTCTTCGAACCGGTCGTCTACCGCGACTGGACCTGGCTGTCCCGCGCGCGGATACTCTCCGACTGGGTGGTGAACGAGGACCCGTCCTCGCTGCGGGCCGGCTACTCGCCGCCGGGCTTCCCCCACCAGAACCGGCACGCGATGACCAACGCGGTCAACTGCCTGGACGGCCCCTGGCCGCGGGACTGGAAGCGGTGGCACCGCGCCCACACCCGCCAGTACGACGCCGGTAACCGTTTCCTGACCTGGACCAACGCCTGGTACAACGCTCCTTGCGCCTTCTGGCCGGAGCCCGCCAGGAGCGAGCCGCGCGAGGTCGGCAACGACGAGGTGGACGTCCTGCTGGTGCAGCCGCAGTACGACACCGCGCACGGCACCGCCGGCGCCGTCGAGACGCACGCGCTGTTCCCGAACTCCCGGCTGGTCCTGGAGAGGGGCGGCCACAACGTCGGCGCGGCGCTGTCGGCGAACAACAACGTCTGCCTCAACGAGTACGTCGGTGACTTCCTGAGGGACGGCACCCGCCCCGCCTCCCGCCACGGAGTCGACGCCGTCTGCAAGGCGTCACCGGACCCGGTCCCCGCGTCCTGACCCCGCACCGGACGGGCCCCGCACGATCACCGTGCGGGGCCCGTCGGCCGTGGTCCGCGGGTCAGTGCGGGACGGGTGCCGCCCGCTTGCGGTGGGCGGCGACCACGTCCCGCAGGGTGTGCGCCAGTTCGTTGGGCGTGGGCATCGCCAGCGTCTCCTCCCGCAGCCGCCGGGCGTTCGCGCGCAGGGTCGCGTCCTGGAGCAGGCGGACGAGTGCGGCACGGACCGCGGGCCCGTCCGCCTGCGCGGGAGTCATGGCCAGGCCCGCGCCCGCACGCTCCAGGCAGCGGAACTTCAGCGGAGCGTCGAAGGCCCGCCCGATCAGCAACTGGGGCACGCCGTGCCGCAGGGCGCAGCCGAAGGACCAGGTTCCGCCGTGGTGCACCACGGCCGAGCAGGTCGGCAGCGCCTCGGCCAGGGGAACGGACTCCACCAGGCGGGTGTTGGCCGGCACCTCGCGCAGCTCGTTCCGCGAGTGCGGCGGCAGGGCCAGGACCAGTTCCACCTCCAGGCCGGCCACCGAGTCGAGGATCTGCTGGATGCGTTCGACGGGCAGCGGCAGCCGTACCGGCCCGTCGTCGACCGAGTCGCCGAAGGTCATCAGGACGCGCGGTGCCCGCGGCGGCCGGGCCAGCCATTCGGGCACGACGGCCGGGCCGTTGTAGGGGACGAACTGCACCGGGAGCGTGGCCGGCCGGACATCGGGACGGAACGACTCGGGGAGCGGGGCGACGGTGAACTGCCCGTTGACCAGTTCCTCGGAGAACTCCACGCCGTACCTCCCGGCCCAGCCCGCCAGCCAGTCGCGCAGGTTGTCGACGCGCCGTTCCGGCGGCTGCAGGGCCTTGGCGTGCAGGAAGTCCGCACGCAGGCGGGTGTAGACGTCGACGGAGTACAGCACCCTGGCGTGTGCCGCGCCGACCGCGGCGGCGGCCACCGCCCCCGCGAACGCCTTCGCGCCCCAGAGCACCAGATCCGGCTGCCACGCGCGGGCGGCGGCGACCAGGTCCTCCATCATCGGGTCGTTCGACCGCCGTGCCTGGGGCAGCACCAGGTCGTCGACGACCCTGGAGACCTGTTCCCAGCTCAGCCGCTCGCGGTCCGGCCGGATGTCGAACAGCGGTTCCAGACCCGGCCCGTCCTGCGGGGCTCGGCGCGCGGCCGCGGCGCGGTCCGAGGCCTGACGCCGGTCCCGCCTCCTGCGTACCTCCGGTGTCTCCCCGGGCCCGACACCCAGGCCCGTCAGCCCCGCTCCGGTGACGGCGTCGAGCAGGTCGGGCCAGCCGGCCACCCGCACCTCATGTCCGGCGGTCTGGAGCGACCACGCCAGCGGTACCAGGTTGAACACATGCGTCTTCCACGGGAACGGCACGATGAGGACCCGCACGATGGCACTTCCTTGACGTCGGGGATCACGGACGGGAATCGGGGCGAGGGCCGCACCTCGCGGCCCTCCAGCCCCAGCCCATCCTGATCACGCGTCCTGCATGTGTCTTCTCCGTGCGTGCCGTGCGGTGCCGGTCGAGGCGGTGACCAGGAGGGTGACCGCGGCGACGGCGAAGGCGGTGGCCAGCGGGCCCACCAGGTCGCAGAGCGCGCCCGTCACCAGGATGGAGACCGCCACGCCGGAGGGGAGCAGGGTGGCCCGGAACGTCACCACCGACGGCAGTTGCGCGTCGGAGGCCGTGGCCAGCAGCCGGTTGTTGTAGTGGACGTAGGCCATCTCGAACAGGACCAGGAAGAGCGCGTACAGCGCGAGCGTGGGGGCCGTGCCGCCGGCCAGCATCGCCGCCAGCAGGGGCGGCATGGGGAGCACGGCCCACGCGGCCGAGGGCACCCGGTCGAGGTACCGCTGGGCCGGCAGGGCGGCGAGGGAACCGGCGAACAGGGCCACCGAGGAGACGGCGACGAACACGCCCACCAGGCGGGTGCCGCCGCCGAGCAACTGGACCGGGACGACGGTGACGGCCACCGTGTGGAAGCCCTGCCAGAAGGACACCAGCAGGAAACGGGCGAACAGTCTGCGCAGCACCGGGTCGTCGACGCGCGGGCGCGCGGGTGCCGCGGCCCGGGCTCCGTCCGGGGTGCCCGCGCAGGCCGGCTTCGAAGCCGCCGGCAGCGCCCAGGCGAGCAGCGCGGAGACCACCAGCGTCGCCGCGTTCACCGCGAGCAGTCCCCGCAGCGACAGGGCGGACGCGGCCGGACCCGCCAGCGCGGCACCGACGCTGAGCCCGGTCAGCTTGCCTATCTCCGCGACGGTGTTGGCCCGGTCCAGCCGGTCCGGCGGGACCGTGTCGCGCAGGACGACCGCCGTGGCCGCGCGGGTCACCGCCTCGAAGTACCCGCGGCCCAGGAGCAGCACGACGGCGACCGCGAGCAGCGAGCGCCCCGGCGCGAGGAGGGCGGCCGCCGTCAGCACCAGGCTCGTCGCCTCGGCCAGCCGGACGAGGCGCTGCGGAGCGTGCCGCGCGAGCAGCCGGTTGAGCGGGCCGGCCAGCAGCAGCGCGGGCAGCCACGGCGCACTCAGCACGGCCCCGGCCAGCAGCCCCGACCCGGTGGCCGACCCCACGTGCGTGGAAAGGCTCACCAGGACCAGAAAGCTTCCACAGGTGTTGACGAAAAGCAGTACCGGAGTGCAGTGCGGCGAGCGGAAATTCGCGGAAAGGGACGTCATCAGGTATTCCTCCGAAGGGGGAGGATCGCAGAGTTGAACGGCTTTCCGCGAGACGACGGTCTCTCTACTTTGAACACATGACAGCACCCATCGAGGGCCGTCCGTGCATCGTAATGGTCGACGCCTACGCCGCGGTCCGTTCACTTGTTTTGACATTCCTGGAGCAGGGATGCTCCATCGTCCGCGTGCAGAGCACTCGTGAAGTCCCCTACGTCTACCGCACGGCCCCGTTCGTTCCCGACGACTTCATCGCCGACATCGTGCACGACGGCGATCTGGACGCCACCGTCGCGGCCGTCGCGGCGTACGAGCCGGTCGCGGTGGTCTCGGGCGGCGAGAGCGGGGTCGAGTTCGCCGACCTGCTCGCGGAGCGTCTGGGCCTTCCCGGGAACGGGACCGAGCTGAGCGCCGCGCGGCGGGACAAGCACCTCATGGTCGAGGCGGTGCGCGCCGCGGGACTGCGCGCCGCCCGGCAGCTGCGGGCCACGGACGGGGACGAACTCGCCGCCTGGCACCGCCGGCTCGGCTCTCGTGTCGTCGTCAAGCCGCCCCGCAGCGCGGGCAGCCAGGGAGTCTTCTTCTGCGACACGCCCGACGAGTCGGTCGCGGCCTTCGAGTCCCTCGCCGGTGCCGACGACGTCTTCTCCCGGCCCAACGACGGGGCCGTGGCCCAGGAGTACCTGCCGGGCACCGAGTACATGGTGAACACCGTCAGCCGGGACGGGCGCCACCACCTGTGCGACGTCTGGCGGACCGGCCGGCTCAGCGCGAACGGTGTCGTCGACCTGTGCGACGCCCTGATGCTGATCGACTCCGCGAGCCGGGTGGTGGAGCCCCTGCGGGAGTACGCCTTCGAGGTGCTGGACGCCCTCGGGATCCGTCACGGCCCGGCGCACCTGGAGATCCGGATGACTCCGGCGGGGCCGTGTCTGGTGGAGGTCGGGGCCCGGGTCGCCGGCGGTGGCATCCCGGCCTGCGCGGGGCTCGGCATCGGCGAATCGCAGCTGGAGTGGACCGTCGACGCCTACCTGCGCCCCGACCGGTTCCACGCCAGGGCCGGAACGCCGTACCGGGTGCGGCGCTACAGCGCGATCGCCGGCATGGTCTCACCGGCCGAGGGGGTGCTCGGCGAGTACCGGGGCATCGAGGAGATCGAGCGGCTGGAGAGCTTCCACGGCCTGGCGACCCTGGTGAAACCGGGTCAGCAGATCTCCCGGACGGTCGACGACCTCACCTACCCGGTCATCGTGACGCTGCTGCACGACCTCGAGGAGGTCGTGCAGCGGGACCTGAACACGATCCGCCATCTCGACGGCGCCGCGTTCTACGCCCTGGACCACGCGGCGAGCCCCTGAGCACGCCGTTCGACTGCCGACCTGCCGCGGTCGAACATCACAGCCGGGCGACGGCGGCGGGCTCCATCCGCGTCCAGGACGGCCGCGGCACCCGGTAGACGAAACTCACGGCCGTACGCGGCTGCGCCGCCGTCGTGTTGGGTGCCGAGCGGTGCAGCACCATGCCGTCGAACATGACGGCCGAACCGGGCTCCAGGGGCACGGCGACCGGTTCGGCCGCACGCGGCAGGTGCCGGTCCGCGACGTGCGGCTCCACCGCCCCCGTCAGCGGCGGATCACCCGGCAGCCGCTCGCGGTCCCCGGTGTGCGGGAAGAGCCCGAGCAGGTGCGAGCCGGGGATGAACTCCAGGCAGCCGTTGTCCCGGGTGGCGGGTTCCAGAGCGATCCAGACCGTCACGATGCCGTTCTCCTCGGATCCGAAGGAGGGCGGCGCGAACGCGATGTCCTGATGCCAGGGCTTGGCCGAACCCACCACGGGCGGCTTGGCCCACAGGAAGGCGTTGACCAGGGCCCCGGGGCTCCCGGCGGCACCCGCGACCGGCCCGTAGGCCAGGTCCAGCGACCGCTGCACGGAGTCGAACTCGGGGACGTGCTCGTGGATGCGGTCGGCCGAGCGGAGCACACCCGTCAGGGCCTCGGAGTCCTGCTGCCAGGCCGCCCAGCCGCCGATGCCGGGTGCCTCCAGGATGAAGTCGTCGCTCGAGACCGTACGGTCGCGGGCGATCTCCTCCAGCCGCGCCACCGCGCTCCGGAGCCGGGCGAGCGCGTCGCCCGCCGCCACCCCGGACAGGCGCACGAATCCGTTCTCCCGCAGTTCACGGTCATGGGTGTCGCCCATTTCGCTCTCCCTCTCCACACGTCGGACCGTCGCGAACCTACCGGCACATATCACGGGAATGTTCATGTTCAACTCCCGTTCTTCAAGGGCCGTTGCCGTGCCTTCCGGGCTTTCCCTATGCTTCCGGGCCGTGAGGATTGGCCCACAGAACTCGATACGGCGGAGGGAGAGAAAAATGAGCGACCGCGACTTCATCGAGACCCGTGACGCTGATCAGGAGACCAGCAAGTGGTAATCCCCTGACCAGCGAAACGCGCCGCCCGTATGGAACTCAATCCGTACGGGCGGCGCGTCGTCCGAGAGAGGCTGAGATGGTAGGAAATCGCGTTTCAGAAGTCATCGACATTCCCGCCGATCTGCTGGCGACCGACGACTCCTCCGACGACCGGTACTGGGCGTCGGTGGAACGCGTCGTCGCGCTGGCCGAGGACCGGGGGCGGGCCGCCGACGGGGTACCGCTGCTGGCGTCTGTCGCGGTCTCCCACCCCGAATGGCCGGTGCGGGCCGGCGTGGTGCGCCTGCTGGCCCGGCACCACGCGGGCGACCCGGCCGCCGACTCCGCCGTGGCCGCGGCCACCCACGACGTCGTCGACTGGGTCGCGTTCACGGCACTCAAGGTCATAGCGGAGCACCGGATCTCCGCCGCCGTCCCCGACCTCATCCGCATCTCCGGCTGGCCCAGCAACTTCACCCGGCCCGACTGGACGCGCAAGCCCGTCGGCTGCGGCGCGGCGCTCACCAAGCGGGCTCTCATCGCCGTCTTCGGCACCCGTGACCCCGCCGAGCTCCGCCGCCTGGAGGACGAGTACTTCTCGGACATGCGGACCCGGCTCGAAGCCGCGCGCAAGCGCCCCCGGCGCACCACCGACGTCGTCCTGGTGCCCGGTGGCCCGGCCGTCATCGGCGCCAACGAGCAGCCCGACGCCTTCCGCATGGCGCAGGACGACAGCACGCTGCGCGCCGTGGACCTGCCCGCGTTCCTCATCGACCGGACGACGGTGACCAACGCGCGCTACCGCGAGTTCCTCGACGAGGTGGGCGACAGCGGCGAGTTCGACCACCCGGACCAGCCGCTCCAGCGGTCGCACCGCCCGGTGCACTGGCACGACCCGCGCTTCAACGCACCCGGCCTGCCCGTCGTCGGCGTCGACTGGTACGACGCGTACGCCTTCGCGAAGTGGGCGGGCGGCGAGCTGCCCGGCGAGGACCAGTGGGAGAAGGCCGCACGCGGCGTCGACGGCCGCCGCTTCCCGTGGGGCGAGGAGTGGGACCCGGACCGGGTGAACTACGTCGAGCGGTCGTTCGGCGAGGAAGTGGCCGACCTCGACTCCCTGGAGGCTCTGCTGGTCACCGTCTCGCAGGGCGACAACCCCGCCCACCCGGTACTGCCCGCCGACGCCCTCCCGCAGGGCGCCAGCCCCTACGGCGTCCTGCAGATGTCGGGCAACGTCTGGGAGCTGACGCGGACCAACTTCTACACCGGCGAGGACATGGACCCCTTCTTCAAGGGCCGCCACCCGCTGGACTTCATGAACCGCAAGGAGGCCTTCCACGTGCTGCGCGGCGGCACCTGGACCTCCCCGCCCTCCTGCCTGACCACGTTCTACCGGGGCAAGGACCTGATCACCGACCGGCACAACGAGGTCGGCTTCCGCTGCGTGTACGAAGCGAGCCTGTGATGCGACTGACCTCCCTCGGCCACGCGGCCGTCCTCGTCGATACGGGGACGGAGCGCATCCTCTTCGACCCGTGGCTCACCCAGCGCCTGGACCGCTTCTGGGAACACCACCCGCCGCTGCCGGACCAGCTGGTCCGCGAGGTGCTCGACGAGGGGATCGACTACGTGGTGCTCAGCCACCACCACTTCGACCACCACCACTTCCCCTCACTGCTGCGACTGGTCGACGGCGCCGACGTGGACTTCGACGACAGCCCGCGCCAGAGCTCCGGGGTCACCTGCATCTACCCGGCGGGCCCCGTGCCGCCGCAGCTGACCGCGTCGGGGCTCGGACACCAGGCGATCGCCTGGACGCTGCGCCGCTTCGGCTACGAGAACCTCCAGCCGGTGACGCCGGGCGACACGGTGACCCTGGGAGGAGCGACCCTGCGGACGTTCCCCTCGGCCGTGTCCTTCCCCGAGATGAGCGTGCTGGTGCAGACCGGCGACGCGGCCGTCATGCTGTGCGGCGACGCGCTCCTGCACGAGGACACCGTGGCCGCCTTCCGCCGCTCTGACGCACCGCGGCTCGACGCGCTGTTCGTGCCGGCGCACAGCATCTCCCCGCCCGGTGTGCTCACCGAACGCCGGCCGCTGACCGACCCGGACGCGGTGCGCGCACGCGCCGTCGCCAACTTCGACCGGTACGTCGACGCGCTCCCCGCGTCCGTGACCGTCCCCTCCTCCTTCGGATGGCGGATCAGCGGCGACGGGGAACGGGACTACGACTGGTGCAACCGCGCGATCTTCCCCTTCACCCCGGCCGAAGCCCTGCGCCGCCTCGGCGAGCGCGACCGCGACGGCCTGCTGTGGGGCCCGGGACAGGTGATCGAGATCGAGGGCGGAAAGGTCTCCCCGGCCGACGGCCCGGTCCCGCCCGGCGGATACGACTTCGACGAGGTGTACGCGGCGGTCACCCTCGACCCGGACACCCCCGTGCCGCCGTTCGACGCCTCCCTCGACCGGTACGGGCGGCAGACCCGTGACTGCGAGGGCATGCTGGGCGAGCTGCTGGACCGGCTGGTGGCGACCGACTACTGGTACCGGGCGCTGGACCACGGCGCCGGACGCCACGTCGTCTCGCTGTACGAGGACGACGGCACCGAGACCTCCTTCCTGCTCGACCCGGTGGCGGGCAGGGTGACCCGGCTCGGACCGGGACCGGCCCGCGGCCATCTCGCCGGCGGTGAGGGCTGGACCGAGATCGCGGCCTCCACGCTGGAGGCGATGCTCGGCGCCGACCTGCTGTTCGGCAGCTCCTTCGGCCTGTGGGCCAGCGACGGCGTGCTGCTCTCCGCGGTCTTCCATCACCCGTCGTTCTACACACGCCACGTGGAGCGCGCCCAGCGGGAGGCGAGCGGGGCATGAGCGAACCGCTCGTGCTGGAGCACGCGAGCACCTGCCTGCGCGGCAACCCGCTGGGCGACCCGTACCGCCGCCGGATCGAGGTGCACCTGCCGCCCGGGTACGACGGTGTACGGCGGTTCCCGGTCGTGTACTGGCTGCCCGGGTTCGGTGCCCACCCGAGCCTCGGCAACCGGGCGCTCGCCTTCGGCGGGTCCGTCGCCGACCGGCTGCGCCGGGCGATGACGGACGGCGTGGTGCCCCCCGCACTGCTCGTGGTGCCCGACTGCACGACCGCCTACGGCGGCTCGCAGTACATCGACTCCGCCGCCTGCGGCCGGTACGCCGGCCACCTCGCCGAGGTCGTCGCCGAAGTCGACCGGAGCTTCGCGACGCTGGCCGAGCCCACGGGGCGCGCCGTGGCCGGCAAGTCCAGCGGCGGCTACGGCGCGCTGGTGGCGGGCATGACGTCCGGGCTGTTCGCGGCGGTGCTCGCCTTCTCGCCCGACGCCGGGTTCGAGCACTGCTACCTGCCACTGCTGCCCGCCGCGCTCGACACCGTCCGGGCGGCCGGCGGCGTCGAGGAGCTGCTGGCCCGCCGGGGCACCGGCCCGCACGACGTCCCCTTCATGGTCGCGATGAGCATCGTGGCCATGGGCATGTGCTACGCCGACACCCCGGGGACCACCCCCGGCGACGCGCTGCCGTGCGACCCCGCCACCGGTCTGTTCCGCGACGAGGTGTGGCGGCGGTGGCTCCGCCACGACCCGGTGCGGATGCTCCCCGGCCACGCCGGCCGGCTCGCCGCGCTCGGGCTGCTCCACGTCACCGTCGGCGAACGCGACGACTACGGCATGCACTGGGGGGCCCGTGCGCTGCACGCGGCCCTCGACGCGCACGGCGTTCCCCACGGCTACCGGGAGCACGAGGGAGGGCACCACGGCATCGAGCACGTGTTCACCGGGGCGCTGGCCCGGTTGTGGGAACTGTGGCGGGAGGACGGCGCATGTGCGGCATAGCCGGATTCATCAGCTTCGAGGGACGGCGCGACACCGACTGGATGGACGCGCTCGGCCGGACGATGACCGGCGCCATGGCACACCGGGGCGAGGGGGCCCGCGCCCCGTACGTCTCGGCCTGCGGCACGGTGATGCTGTGTGCGACGCGCCTGGCGGTCCGCGACCGCACCGAGGCGGGCGACCAGCCGATGACCGACCCCACCGGACGGGTCGTCCTGGTGCACAACGGCGAGGTCTACGGCTCCCGTTCACCCGCCCCGCCGCTGTGGCCCCGCCGCACCACCTGCGACACCGAGTACGTGCTCCAGCAGGTGTGCCGCGAGGACGATCCGGCGTCCGCCCTGCGGCCGCTGTCGGGCATGTTCGCCCTCGCCTGGCACGACACCTGGACCGGCCGCGTGGTCCTCGCCCGCGACCACTTCGGCGTCAAACCGCTGTTCTACGCCTACACGCACGGCGGGCTGCTCTTCGCGTCCGAGGCGGGAGTGCTGCTGCGCACCGGCCTGGTGAGCCCCGAGGTGGATCCCGAGGAGTACGTCCTGCGCTCCTGGATCAGGATGGACGCGGCCGACGACCACACCTGGCTGCGCGGCGTACGCGCCCTGCAGCCCGCCGAGTACCTGTCGGTCGACCGCCCCGGCACCAGCACCCACCGCTACTGGCTCCCCACCCCGGTGGACGGGCTGGTCAGCCCGGAGGAGATCAGGGCCGCCTTCGACGGGGCGATCGCCCAGCGGGCCGCGTCCGACGTCCCGCGGGCGGCGGTGCTCAGCGGCGGTGTCGACAGCACCGCGGCCGTCGCGGGCCTGACCGCGCTGGGCGTGCCCGTCGAGGGATACGTCCTGCGCTACCAGGACGGCATCGGCGGCTCGGGCGACGACGTCGTGCACGCGGCCGAGGCCGCCGAGCGCCTCGGCGTGCCGCTGACCGTGTGCGACCTGGACCGGCACCGCGCCGCCGAACTCGTGCCCGTCCTGCCCACCCGGCTGATGCGGCCGCTGCTGCACGGCGCCGAACTGGCGATGCACCACCTCTACGGCGCCATCGCCCGCGACCGCAACGTGGTCGTGTACTCGGGCCACGGGGCGGACGAGCTGTGGGGCTACCAGGCAGGGCGCTACTTCCCCGTCGTCGACCCCTACGCGCCCACCTACATCCACGGGCGCCACTACCTGACCCACCAGCTCTACTCCGACGAACGGCCGGTGTGGGCGAAGCTCGTGACGTGGATGGCGCGCGAACTCGGCGTCGACATGGCGGCGGTCACCGACCTGGTGTGGGAGCGCACCATGGACGAGTACCGGGCGATCAAGACGGCGTCCCCGCTCAAGCGCGGCCGGCACCACCTGCTGCGGCGCTTCCTGGTCTACGTCAACGACATGGTGGACGCCACGTCGGCGACCTTCACCCTGGAGGACCGGCCCGTCTTCCAGGACGTCGCCCTCGCCGAACTGGCCTTCCGCTGCCCCGAGCACCTGAAGAACTCCGGCGAGCCGGGCAGCAGCCACAAGGGCCTGCTCAAGGAGGCGCTCGCCGACCTGCTGCCGGACTCGGTGCGCCACCGCCCCAAGCAGGGCTTCCCCACCCCCACCGACCCCCGGTACGTCCGGCAGCTCGCCTCTCTCGCCGACGAACTCGGCAGCCCGTTCTCCCTGCCGCCGCTCCCGGCCGCGCTGCGGGACGAACTGGGCGTGGGCGAATGGATGTTCCTTGCTTCCACCTCCGCATGGCTCGGCCACCTCGCGGAGCTCCGCACCGACCCGAGGAGTCATGGTGAGCAGTCCCGTACCCCTGTGGCGCTGGCAGTGCCTGGACCACGCGGCCGGTCTTGACCCGGCACCCCCGGCGATCGACGAGGCGCGCGCCCAGGACTGGTGCAACTTCGTGCTGTGGCGGCCGTCCCGGCTGCCCGAGGGGTGCGGCACCAGCGTCGGAACCCTGCGCCGCGAGGCACCCCCCGGACGGGTCGAGGCGCAGGGGCGAACCCCGTGGAGCGACGCGAACCCGTCCGGCTACCGCACCGAGATCTCCGGCGGGGGCCGGCGGCTGCGTCTCAAGCAGTTCCTGTACGACTGGGCCTTTCCGGCCGCCGACCACCCGTGCCTGTGGGGCGGCGAGACCCGTCCGGCGGAGATCGGCGAGGGACGGGTGGTCTGGCTCGGGACCGACTACCTGGGCCACCGGGGCGCCAGCGCTCGGATGGCCCGCACCACGGTCGAACTCTCGGTACTGGAGGGCGAGTTCTCCGACGAGGAGATCGTCGCGCTGTACGCCGCGCTGCGCCCGGCGGTGCCGGAGGCGGTGGCGAGGGTGCTGGCCACCCCCTTCGCCGAGCTGAGCTACTGGGCCAGGCACCCGGCCGACATGGTCTCGGTGCCCACCGGTGTCTTCCGCTTCCACCGCCGCGGGCGTGAGCACGAGGGCGAGTGGGTCCCCTCGGAGCAGGTCGAGGACTTCCTCACCGCCCAGGGGGTGCCGGTGGCCGCGGGGGAGTTCCGCGCCGAGAGCGCCGCCACGTTCGGCGACGGCGGCGCCGTACGGGAACTGGACGTCGTCTACTCCTCGCCGGCCGGCGCGGAGCTGCGCCTCACCGCCCAGCGGACCGGTGGCGGACGGCTCGAGTTCCCGCCGGAGCAGGACGAGCACCCCGCCGCCACCGAGGAACGCGACCTCGGCGGACGCCCGGTCCGGCTCGGCCACCTCAGCGCCGAGTTCGGGGCCTGCGACGCCTGGTGGCAGCACCCCGACGGATACGACCTCCGGCTGCTCGGCAGCGCCGGGGCGGGCCTGGGACGGGAGGCGTTCCTCGGCCTGGTCGCCGAGATCGACGGCGCCCTGCGGCTCGCGGGCAACGCCGGGGCCCTGGGGTGAGCGCCGCGGGCCGGCCGGTCCTCGACCCCGCCACCGGCCGCACCGTCGCCCATGTGCCGGACACCGGCGCGTCCGGCGTCGCCGACGCGGTGGCCCGGGCCGAGGCGGCGTTCCACGAGGTCTGGGCCGGCACCTCACCGGCCCGCCGCGGCGGCCTGCTGCGCGAACTCGCCCGGCTCCTGCGCGAGGACCGCGACGAACTCGCCGCGCTGGAGCGGCTGAACGCGGGCAAACCCACCCGGCGTGCTCTGGGCGAGGTGGACTTCGCGGCCGAGGTGGCCGACTGGTTCGCGGCGGCGGCCCGGTACCCGGTGGGGGAGACCCACCCGGCCGGCCCCGGCATGCGCACCTACACCGACCGGGTGCCGGTCGGGGTGTGCGCGGCCGTCGTCCCGAACAACTACCCGCTGCTGCTCGCCGTCTGGAAGATCGCCGCGGCGCTCGCGTACGGCAACACGGTGGTCGTGAAACCGGCGCCCGAGACCCCGCTGTCGGTCCGCCACCTGGTCGCCCGGGCCGGTGAGGTGCTTCCCGAGGGCGTACTCACCGCCGTCCACGGCGGCGCCGGGACCGGCCGGCTGCTGTGCGCCCAGCCGGCTGTCGGCATGGTCTCCTTCACCGGCTCGACGGCGGCGGGGCGCGAGGTGGCGCGGCGCTGTGCGGACGGCCTCAAGCCCGTCTCCCTGGAGCTGGGCGGCAAGAGCCCCGTCGTGGTCTTCCGGGACGCCGACCTCGACGCGGCCGCGCGGGCGGTGGTCACCGGTTTCACCGGCAACACCGGACAGGTCTGCGTGGCGGGTTCCCGTCTGGTCGTGGACCGGGCCGTGCACGCGGAGTTCGTCGGCCGGGTGGCCGAACTGGCCGCGGACCTCGCGGTCGGCCCGCCGGACGATCCCGCCACCGACCTCGGCCCGCTGATCAGCCGGGCCGCCGTGGACCGTACCGCCGACGTGGTCGGGGAGGCGGTGGCACGAGGCGCGGAGCTGATCCTCCCGCCCGGCCGCTCCGAGGTTCCCCACGGCCTGGACGGCGGGTTCTTCGTCCACCCGGCGATCGTGGACCGCGTTCCCCTGGACAGCCGCGCCTGGCGGGAGGAGGTCTTCGCCCCCGTGCTGTCCGTCGCGTCGTTCGGCACGGACGAGGAGGCCCTGGCCCTCGCGCACGACACCGCGTACGGCCTGTCGGCCTCGGTCTGGACCTCGGACGCCGACCGGGCCGAACGCTTCGCCCGGGCGCTGCGGGCCGGCATGGTCTGGGTCAACACCTGGGGCGACACCGAGGAGACGGTCAGCGTCTCGGGCCTGGGCCAGTCCGGGTACGGCCGTGAGCTGGGCATCCACGCGGTGGAGGGCTACACCCGGCCCCGTGCCGTCTGGATCGCCCACCGGCCGGGACGGTAGGCCCCATGGCGTGGACCGGCTCCCCGCGGCTCGACTTCCGCAGCGACACCCGCACGTCGCCGGACGAACGGATGCGCGCGGCGATGGCCGCGGCCGAGGTCGGCGACGACGTCTACGGCGACGACCCGACGGTCGTCCTGCTGGAGGAGCGGGTGGCCGCGCTGCTCGGCACCGAGGCCGCGCTGTTCACCCCGACCGGCACGATGGCGAACCTGCTCGCCCCGCTCGCCGCGACCGGCGGGCGGGGCACCCCCGCGCCGCGGGTGATCGCCGGCGTGGACACCCACATGGCGTTCCTCGAGGCGGACGGGCTGCGCCGGTTCGGCGGGGTCGAGCTGGTGCCGGTGGCGCAGCGCCCCGACGGCCTGCCCGACCCCGGCGCCCTGGCCGCGCTGCTCGCCGCCGGGGCGGGCGCGCCGACCGTGGTCTGTGTCGAGAACACCGCCATGATGCGCGGCGGCAACGCCCTGGACGCCGGGGCGACGCGCACGGTGGCCGCGCCGGCCCGCCGGCACGGTGCCCACCTCCACCTCGACGGTGCCCGGCTCGCGAACGCGGCCGTGGCGCTCGGGGTGCCTCCCGCGGAGCTGGCCGGTCCGGCGGACAGCGTCGCCTTCTGCGTCTCCAAGGGGCTCGGTGCCCCGGCCGGCGGACTGCTGTGCGGAACACGCGAGTACGTCGCGCGCGCCCGCGAGCTGCGGGGGTGGCTGGGCGGCTCCCTGCACCAGGCGGGGGTCCTCGCGGCTCCCGCACTGGTCGCGCTGGGCCGGCTGCCCGACCTGGCCGCCGACCACGACCGGGCCGCCGCGCTCGCCCGCGCGCTGGCCTCGGTGCCCGGCGCCGAGCTGATGAGCCCACCGCGGCCGACCAACATCGTCCTGGCGCGGCTCGCCGGGATGCCCGCCCAGGAGTGCGCGGCGCGCCTGGCCGAACACGGGGTCGGCGTCCTGCCGCTGCCGAACGGATACGTGCGCTTCGTGACCCACCGGGCGCACGACATGATCGGGGTGCGCGAGGCCGCCGGCGCGCTGGAGGCCGTGGCGGCCGGCGCCCGGGGCGCGGCCCGCGCCCGGCCGAACCCACCCGGACGGGAAGACGTCCCGTCCCGAACGGAGGAAGCATGACAGCGAAAACCGAGGCGCGTGGACTCGAGGCGCGGCTGCGGGACACTCGGGCACGGCTCGAGAACGACGTCGATCTGTGGGTGGCGACCGCGGGCGCCTCGCGCGGCGTCCACCTCGTGCCCCTGTCCTACTTCTGGGACGGGACGGCCGTCCTCGTCTCGACGCCCCGTGACTCGGTCACCGGCCGCAACCTGCTCGCGGACGGCCGGGTCAGGCTCGGCCTGGGCCCGACGCGCGACGTCGTGATCGTGGACGGCGTGGCCGAGCCGGTGGACGTCGCCGAGCTGGGCCGGGAGGCGGGGGACGCCTTCGCGGCGAAGACCGGCTTCGACCCCCGCGAGCTCGACGAGCCCTACCAGTACTTCCGCATCCGGCCCCGGCGCGTCCAGGCCTGGCGGGAGGCGAACGAACTGGCCGGACGCGGCCTCATGCGCGACGGCGTCTGGCTCGGCTGACCCCGGGCGCCCCGGCACCCTTCCCGTCCCGCCGCCGCGTTCCAGCCGTGCTTGACCGGTGTTGAAGAGGGCTTTGCCAGGCTGCGAGTGGCAAGGCATCTGTCGATCTCAAAGGGGCGAATATGGGAGCCATCGAGGTTCCGGTTCTGATCGTGGGCGGTGGCGGATGCGGCCTGTCCGCCTCCGTCTTCCTGTCCGACCAGGGCGTCGATCATCTGCTGGTGGAACGGCACCCGGACACATCGAGGGTTCCGAAGGCGCACTACCTCAACCAGCGCACGATGGAGATCTTCCGCCAGCACCACGTCGCCGACGACGTGTTCGCCGAGGCCGCACCGCTGGAGAAGTTCGGCAAGGTGCGCTGGCAGACCACGCTCGCCGGCGACGGGCCGCTGGACCGGCGCCTGATCCACGAGATGGATGCCTTCGGCGGCGGTGAACTGCGCGAGACCTACGCGGCGGCCGGGCCCGTCCTGCCCGCCAAGCTGCCGCAGATGTGGCTGGAGCCGATCCTGCGCCGGCACGCGGAGGAGCGCAATCCGGGGCGGATCCTCTTCCACCACGAGGTGGTCTCCTTCTCCGACGAGGGCGACCACGTCGTCGCCGAGGTGCGGAACCTGGACACCGGGGAGACCACCACCGTCACGTCGCGGTACCTCATCGGGGCCGACGGCGGCCGTATGGTCGGAGCCGCGGTCGGCATCGAGATGCAGGGCCCGCCCGGACTGGTCAACACCACGACCGCGTACTTCTCCGCCGACCTGTCCGAGTGGTGGCAGGAGGGGACGCTCATCACGCACTTCCTCAGCCCGGAGGACCCCGACCTGTCCAGCAACCTCATCGAGATGGGACCGAGCTGGGGGAAGGACTGCGAGCAGTGGGGCCTGCACTTCGCCCCGGGCCCGCCCGGACGCTGGGACGCGGAGACGGTCGTCCCCCGGATCCGGGAGCTGCTGCGCATACCGGACCTCGAGGTGACGGTGCACAAGGTGACGGACTGGATCGTGCACGCGCACCTCGCCGACCGCTACCGGGTCGGCCGCGTCCTGATCGCCGGCGACGCCGCGCACCGCCAGCCTCCCGCCGTCGGCCTCGGCCTCAACACCGGCATCCAGGACGCGCACAATCTCGCCTGGAAGCTCGCGGCGGTGCTCGGCGGCCGTGCCACCGACGGACTGATCGACACCTACGAGGCCGAACGCCGGCCCGTGGGCCGCGAGAACGTCGACTGGGCGGTGTCCGCCGCCGTGCACCACCAGGCGGTCATCGACGCCGTCGGCGCCGGTCACAACATCCCCGCGGGGCGCCGCAAGCAGCGCCTCGAGGCGTACTTCGACCCCTCGCCGCTCGGCGACACGGTGCGGGAGCGCGCCCTGGAGATCTTCCACACGCACCGCGGGGGCTGCCAGTCGCTCGACATGGAGGTCGGCTTCCACTACGAGGACGGTGCGCTCGTCCCGGACGGCAGCGAGGCGCCGGCCCGCGTTCCGATGCGCAACGAGCACCGGCCGACGTCCCGCCCCGGACACCGGCTGCCGCACGCCTGGATCACCCGGGACGGCCGGCGCCAGTCCACGCTCGACCTCACCGGCCGGACCGACTTCACGCTGATCACGGGCCCGCGGGGGACGCCGTGGTGCGAGGCGGCCGCGCGGGTGGCGGAGAAGTTCTCCGTCGGCCTGCGCACGGTGCGCATCGGCGCCGACGGCGAGTACGCCGACGTGGACGGCGGCTGGGCGGCCGTCCGCGGGATCACCGACGCCGGCGCGCTCCTGGTCCGTCCCGACCAGCACGTCGCCTGGCGCAGCGCGGAGGGCGGCGAGGACGGCGAGGACGCGGAGCAGGTCCTGGCTCAGGCGTTCGCCGCGGTCCTGGACCGCTGACGGCACACCGGAAGACGCGAATGGCCGTGCCCGGGGTACCGGGCACGGCCACTCGCGTTCGCGCAGGACGCTCAGGCGCCGACCGAGACCGCGGGGGCCGCGGCGTTCTGCTTGATCCCCGTCAGGACCTGCTCGGCGGCCTGGCGGGCGGAGGCCATGCACACCCCGACGCCCACACCGTCGTACAGTGCCCCGCACACCGCGAGGCCGGGCTGTGCGGCCACCGCGTCGCGGATGCGCCGCACCCGCTCGAAGTGACCGACGGTGTACTGCGGCAGGGCGTCCTCCCAGCGGCTGACCCGGGTCGCGACCGGGACCCCGCCGACGCCGGTGGCCTCGGCCAGCTCGGTCGTCGCCAGTGCCACGAGGTCGGCGTCGTCGCGCCGCAGCAGGTTCTCCTCGCCGAACCGCCCGATCGAGCAGCGGACTATCTCCACCTCGCCGGCCAGGTGCGGCCACTTCACGGTGGTGAACGTGACCTCCTTGACCGCCCTGCCCTCCACCGCGGGCACCCGGTAGGCGGCGTACCCGCGGCCCGAGAGCCCGCCGGGGAACGCCGCGCGGGGATAGGCGAGGGTGACCATCGCGACGCTCGAGTACGGCACCTCGGCGAACGCCGAGACGGCCGGCGACATCCCGGGGACCGAACCCAGCAGCGCGGCCGCCGGTCCGGCCGGGACGGCGATGACGACGGCGTCGGCGTCGAGGTGCTCGGCGCCGGTGGGGGTGCCCACGGTCAGCCGCCAGCCGCCCGCGGTGCGGGTGAGGTCCCGCACGGGGGCATCGGTACGCACGGACGCGTCGGGCGCGGCCGCCAGTACCTGCCGCACGAGCACGGGGGGCAGCGAGCCGAACCCGCCGTCGAGGGTCGCCACCCGCACCGGCGGCGGCTTCTGTCCCTCGGCGAGCACGGGCGTCAGCGAGGCGGCCGCGTCCGCGAGCGAGACGTGCGCGCGGGCGGCCTTGGCCAGCGGCGTCAGCGTGGCCTCGAACGACAGGTCCGCGGCACGGCCGGAGAACACACCGGCCAGGAACGGTTCGACGAGGCGGTCCACGACCTCCCGGCCGAAGCGCCCGCCGACGTAGTCCGCCACCGACACGTCGCCGTCCCGGTCGAAGGACGGCAGTACGAGGTCCTGCCGGGCCCGGTCGACGCCCTCCGCGGAGACGACACCGGACCTGGCGAGGTCGTCCATGTCGCAGGGCACGCCCATGAACTGACGGTCCGGCTGCTGCCGGACCTCGCCCCTGGTCCAGATCGCCGACGCGGTCACACCCGCCGGCATGATCTGCTCGCCGAGCCCGGCGTCCTGGATCAGCCCGGTGGTCCGGCGCCGGTTGGCGTACAGCGACTCGGCGCCCTCGTCGACCGCGACCCCCGCCACCTCGGAGACCGACAGCTTCCCGCCGAGCCGGGACGACGCCTCCAGGACCGTCACCCGGACCGGCTCGTCGCGGAGCCGGAACGCCGCCGCCAGCCCCGCGATACCACCCCCGATGACGACTACATGGGGCTTTCCACTCACCTGATCCTGTTCGGTGCCAGCCATTCCACCAGATCCTTCGTGGTTAGTGTCGGAGAGGCCGTCCCGACGCCGGCGCCCGGCGTCAGGACAGGTCCCGGCAGTCTCGCGGTCAGGCCCAGCCCTGCGGTCGAGGGCGGCTGGAGAACCGGTGCCCGCCGCCGAACCAGCGGTGGAGGGCGTCGGTGAGGTCGTCGGTGGTGCCGGGTGAGGTCCAGGCGACGTAGCCGTCGGGGCGGACCAGGACGGAGTCGAGGACGGAGCCGGGGTCGGGGTCGGGCGGGGTGGTCCAGGTGCCGGTGACGACGTCGACGCGGCCGGTGTGCTCCCGTGCCGTCTCGGCGGTGGCGCTGTCGGTGGTGAGGAGCAGGCCGCGTCCGGTGCGCAGGAGTTCGGCGACGGTGGTGCGGGTGCCGTCGGGCAGGGCGAGGGTGTGGCCGGGGGGCATGCGCCGGCCGAGCAGCGGGTGGTCGCCCTTGGCCAGGTCGTAGCGGACACCGAGGTTGCTCAGCATGCCGGCCGCGTACTCGGCGGCGTCCTTGTGGGACAGCAGTTCGCCCACGACCTCGCGGACCGGGTCCATGTCCTCGCCGGTGAGCCGCAGCTCGATCGCCGCGCGGGCGTTGCGTGCCAACTGCTCGCCGACGGGGTGGCGTTCGGCGTGATAGGTGTCGAGCAGGCCCTCGGGTGCCCGTCCCGTGACGGCCGCCGCCAGCTTCCAGCCGAGGTTCACCGCGTCCTGGACACCCACGCTCAGCCCCTGCGCCATGGCGGGGGGCTGCACGTGCGCCGCGTCGCCGGCCAGGAACACCCGCCCGCGCCGGTACTCGGCGGCGGCCCGCGAGGCGTCGGTGAAGCAGCTGATCCAGCGGCACCGCCCGTGGTGGAGGGACTCCCCGGTGAGCCGCTGCCAGGCATCGGCGAGGTCGGAGAAGGAAAGCGCGTCGCGGTCGCGGGGCGGCGGCGTACCGGCCTCGTGGACGACGACCCGGGTGACCCCCTCCTCCAGGTCCATCGCCATCACCATGCTGCCGCCCGGCAGGTTCTCGCCGATGCGCCGCTTGCGGGTGTCGACACCGGTGACGTCGGCCGTGAGGAAGCCGCGCCGGCCGTCGGTGCCGGGGAAGGCGATCCCGGCCAGCTTGCGGACGGTGCTGCGCCCGCCGTCGCAGCCGACCAGGTAGGCGGCCCGCTCCTCGGCCGGGCCGTCGGGGCCGTCGACGCTCACCACGACACCGTCGCCGTCCTGCCGAAGGGCGGTCACCTCCCGGCCGCGCAGGACCGGTACGCCGAGTTCGCCCACCCAGTCCTCCAGCATCCGCTCGGTGCGGAACTGGGAGACGCCGCGGTGTCCGTAGTGGTCCTGCGCCAGCATGCCGAGGTCGATCGGCACCCCGCCGAAGTGACTGTCGGCGGGTTCGGTGTCACCGAGGCGGCCCAGCAGGCCCCGCTGGTCGAAGCACTCGGCGGTGCGCCTGGTGAAGCTCGCGCCCCGCGACTGGCGCGTCGGTGCGGACAGGCGCTCGTAGACGACGACGTCCGCGCCGCCGAGCCTGAGTTCGCCCGCCGTCATCAGCCCGACCGGCCCGGCCCCGACGACGATGACATCCCTGGCCATGTGTTCGCTCCTTCTGAAGGGGTGCGGCCGGGCGCTCACCGGCCGGCGTGCTGCGGGACGCCACTGCCGAACCAGCGGTGGAGGGCGTCGGTGAGGTCGTCGGTGGTGCCGGGTGAGGTCCAGGCGACGTAGCCGTCGGGGCGGACCAGGACGGAGTCGGGGGCGGGGCCGGGGTCGAGGGCGGGGCCGGGGTCGGGGTCGGGCGGGGTGGTCCAGGTGCCGGTGACGACGTCGACGCGGCCGGTGTGCTCCCGTGCCGTCTCGGCGGTGGCGCTGTCGGTGGTGAGGAGCAGGCCGCGTCCGGTGCGCAGGAGTTCGGCGACGGTGGTGCGGGTGCCGTCGGGCAGGGTGAGGGCGTGGTCGGGCGGCATGCGCCGGCCGAGCAGTGGGTGGTCGCCCTTGGCCAGGTCGTAGCGGACACCGAGGCCGCTCACGATCCCGGCGGCCTGTTCGGCGGCGTCCTTGTGGGACAGCAGTTCGCCCACGACCTCGCGGACCGGATCCATGTGCTCGTCACCGAGGTAGAGCTTCGACGCCGCGCGGGCGTTGCGGATCAGCTGCTCGCCGACGGGGTGGCGTTCGGCGTGGTAGGTGTCGAGCAGGCCCTCGGGTGCCCGTCCCGTGACGGCCGCCGCCAGCTTCCAGCCGAGGTTCACCGCGTCCTGCAGTCCGGCGCTCAGCCCCCACGCGGCCAGCGGCGGGATCTCGTGCGCCGCGTCGCCGGCCAGGAACACCCGGCCGCGCCGGTACTGACCGGCCAGTGCGGCCGCATTGCCGCACGCCCACAGCCACTGGCAGTCCGCGTCGTCGATGGACTCACCGGTCAGCCGCCGCCACGCGTCGGCGACCTGGGCGAACGTCAGGGCACCCGGCTCGGGACGGGACGGCAGGGCCGGATCGTGCACGACCACCCGGCAGCGGCCCGGACCCACCGGAGTGCACACCACCATGCGGCCGCCGGGAAGCCGCTCGCCGATCGGCCGGGGACGCGGGGTGGCCCCGCTGATCTCCGCGGTGTACATGCCCCTGGTGGGCTCCCAGGTACGGGTCGGGATGCCGGCCAGCGCGCGCACGGTACTGCCCGCCCCGTCGCAGCCGACCACGTACCCGGCCGTCTCCTCGCCGGGCCCGTCGGGGCCGGCGAAGGACACCACGACCCCTTCGGACGTCTCCCGCAGGCCGGTCACCTCGCGGGCCCGGCGCACCGGTACGCCGAGATCGGCCAGCCAGCCGCCGAGTGCCGCCTCGGTCCTGGCCTGGGACAGACCCAGCACGCCGCTGTGGTCCTCGTCGAGCATGCCGAGGTCGAACCGGACTCCGCCGAAGTGCCCCATCGGGCCCCACCGGAACTCGCCCAGCCGGCTCAGCAGGCCGCGCTGCTCCAGCGATTCGGCCGCTCGCCGGTTGAAGCCGAGCGCCCTGGACTCCTCGGCGGGGGCGGGCAGCCTGTCGTAGACGGCCACGTCCACCCCGCCCAGGCGGAGTTCCCCGGCCAGCATCAGACCGGCCGGCCCCGCACCGACCACTATGACGTCAGTTCTCTTCATTTCATGAGGCCCTCTGCGCTGTGGCAATGGTTGGCCTTTGTGAAGCTACTCAGGGCGATGTCCGGTCGCAACGATTCCGAATTTCGCGGGCTCCGGTGGAGCGTACGTTCATGTGGTCGGCACTCTTGAACGCACGGGTGAACGCTTGAACGGGAGGAGCGCGCCGCAGCAATATTGCCGGGTGTCTTGGAAATTCCTTCTTCCGCGGTGAATGCGCGCCGCAACGGCCGCAGAAAGGAAGTCGACGTGACGGTCGAAAAGATCGCCCTCGTCACGGGTGCCAACAAGGGCATCGGTTTCGCCGCCGCACGGCAGCTCGGTGAGCGGGGGATCGTCGTCCTCGTCGGCGCGCGGGACGAGGTGCTCGGCAAGCAGGCCGCCGACGCGCTGGCCGCCGACGGTATCGCCGCCACGCCGCTGAGGCTGGACGTGACGGACCCGGACTGCGTGGCCGACGCCGCCCGCGAGATCGAACGGCGCCACGGACGCCTGGACATCCTGGTGAACAACGCCGGCACCGCCGGGGGACTCACCGGCGCACCGAGCCGGGCGACCGCGGCCGACATGCGTGAGGTCTACGAGACCAACGTCTTCGGAGTGGTCACCGTGACCCACGCGATGCTGCCGCTGCTGCGCCGCTCCCCGGCCGGCCGCGTCGTCAACCTGTCCAGCCACCTGGGCTCGCTGACCCTCAACTCGGACCCCGGCTCCCCGATGGCGGGCGTCAACATGATCGCCTACCAGTCGTCGAAGACGGCGCTGAACGCGGTCACGGTCGCCTACGCCAAGGAGCTGCGGGGGACCCCCGTCAAGGTCAACGCCGCCCTGCCCGGAGTGGTGGCCACCGACATCAACCACCATCGCGGTCGCCGCACGCCCGCCGAAGGGGCCGCGATCGTGGTCCGGCTCGCCCTGCTGGACGAGACCGGACCGTCGGGCGTGTGCCTGGCGGACGAGGGGCCCGTGCCCTGGTAGCGCGCGGCCCCGACGCACGGAGGCCGCCCCCGCGGCCGCCGTATCCGACCGCACCGCCGGGCCTGGCCGCGGCGGGCTCGAGACTTGGAGAACACAGTGGCGCTTGACGGAACGATCCTGGTGCTGGGCGGGACCGGCCGGCAGGGCGGGGCGGTGACCCGCGAACTGCTGCGGCGCGGGCACGCCGTGCGCGCCCTGGTCCGTGACCCGGACAAGGCGCAGGCGAGGGAGTTGCGGGAGGCGGGTGCCGTCCTGGTCCGCGGCGACATGGACGACGAGGCGTCGCTGACGGCCGCGATGCGGGACGTCCACGGGGTGTTCAGCGTCCAGACCTTCCGGGGCCCGGGCGGCGTCGAGGCCGAGGTGCGGCAGGGCAGGGCGGTGGCCGACGCCGCGGTGCGCGCCGGGGTGCGCCACTTCGTCTACAGCTCGGTCGGAGGCGCGGACCGCGACACCCGGGTCCCGCACTTCGAGAGCAAGCACCGGGTGGAGCAGTACCTGCGGACGCTCGACCTGCCGACGACGGTGCTGCGCCCGGTCATGTTCCACGACATCCTGCTGGACATCGCCCCGCGGCCGGCCGGCGGTGAACTCGTGCTGGCCATGTGGCTGGACCCGCGGACCCCGGTGCAGCTCATCGCGACCAGCGACATCGGTGTCTTCGCGGCGGACGCCTTCGAGAACCCGGACGCCTGGCTGGGCCGGGTGGTCGAGATCGCCGGCGACGCGCTGACCGGACCGCAGATGGCCGCGGCGTTCGAGGCGGTCGCCGGTGTCCCGGTCCGCTACCAGCGGCTGCCGATCGAGCCGCTGCGCTCGGCCCGCCCCGACCTCGCCAACATGTTCGACTGGTTCGAGCGGGACGGTTACCGCGCCGACCTCGACGCGCTCCGCAGTACCAGGCCCGGCCTGGTGACGCTGGAGACCTGGCTGGCCGGCAACTGGACGGCCCCCGTCGCCGCGGCGGGGCGCTGACGGGGCCTCAGGTGAACACCGGCTCCCGGGTGCGGGTCCGCTTGAGTTCGAAGAACCCGTCGGTCGCCGCCACGGCGAGCACCCCGTCCCACAGCCGCACGGCCGCCGCACCGCGGGGGGCCGGGGACACCACCGGCCCGAAGAACGCGACGTCCCCCACCGCGACGACGGGCGTGCCCACATCGGTGCCGACCCGGCCGACGGCGTCGTCGTGCGAGGCACGCACGGCGTCGTCGTACGCGTCCGAACCGGCCGCCTCGGCCAGTCCGGCGTCGAGGCCGGCGGCGGTCAGGGCCGCCGCGTAGGTGGCGGGCTCCCTGGGCGCCCGTTCCAGGTGGAACCGGGTGCCCAGCTCGGTGTAGAGCCGGCCCACCACCTCGGGGCCGTACTTCTGCCCGGCGGCGGCGCAGACCCGCACCGGCTCCATCCGCACCGCCAGGTCCCGGTGCCAGCGCTCGGGCAGGTCCGCGCGCCCCTCGTTGAGCACCGTCAGGCTCATCAGGTGCCAGCGGACCTCGAGAGGCCGCTGCCGGGCGACGTCGAGGACCCAGCGGGAGGTCAGCCACGCCCAGGGGCAGGTCGGGTCGAACCAGAAATCCACCGTGGTGGGGTTGTCGTGCCGCAACGGGGCCTCCTCGATGTAGCCGGGCCGGAACAATTTGGCAAGCGGTGCCGGAATTCTGCTGGAGCGCCGCTGGACATGGCCCGTTCAACCGCTCAAATTCCACGGTTGAACGCCCGGTGGGGAATTGCGTCAAAACTGAGGTTGCGATTTTGAGAAGCGTCGACCTATCGTCTGGAATCCGCGAAAAGAGGCGCTCCGAAAGGAAAGGCATGTCCGTGCTGCCCGAGGTTCGTGACCAGTCCGACTCGTACTCACTGCTCCACCTCATTCAGGGCGCGGTGATCACACAGGCGATTTCCGTCGCGGCCAGGCTCGGTATCGCGGACGTGCTGGCCGACGGCCCGCTGCCCGTCGAGGACATCGCGGCCCGGGTCGGGTCCCACCCCGGGGCGACCCACCGCATCCTGCGCGCCCTGGCCGGCCACGGGGTGTTCGCCGTCCGCCCGGACGGCCGGTACGAGCACACGCCGCTGTCCGACAAGCTCCGTGAGGACGCGCCGGACTCGATGCGCGGCTTCGCCCTGCTGATGAACCACCCCACGCTGTGGGAGGAGTGGGGCCACCTGGCCGGCACCGTGGAGACGGGCGAGGCCAACCTGCCCAAGCTGCGCGGCATGGGCGCGCTGGACTTCTTCCACGCCAACCCCGGCTACGCGCGGGTGTTCTTCCAGGCGTTCGGCGAGCTGTCGGCGTCGGAGACCGACCCGATCCTCGCCGCCTACGACTTCTCCCGGTTCGGCACCGTCGTGGACGTCATCGCCGGCCGGGGCAACCTCCTGGCGGGCATCCTCGGACAGGCCCCGGACGTCAAGGGCGTGCTGTACGACTCCGAGATCGCGACCGTGGACTCGCCGGCGCTCTTCGAGGCGGCCGGAGTCGCGGACCGGCTCACCATCGAGCACGGCGGCTACCTCGGCAAGCTGCCCTCGGGCGGTGACGCCTACGTGTTCAAGCACATCATCCACGACTTCTCCGAGGCCGACGCCGTCACGGCCCTGCGCAACGCGCGCGAGGCGATCGCCCCCGGAGGCAGGCTGCTCGTCGTCGAGTACGTGCTCCCGGAGAACAACGAGAAGCACCTCGGCCACACCATCGACCTCTGGCTGATGCTGATGCTCGGCGCCCGTGAGCGCACCCGCGCCGAGTACACCGAACTGTTCGCCGAGGCCGGCTTCGAACTCACCAGGGTCGTTCCCACCAGCGCGCCGATCTCGGTCATCGAGGGCATCCCGGTCTGAGGGCGCCGCCGCAAGCAACCGACTCATCCACGCATACCGCACAGGAGAAGACCCGATGACTCCACGGATGGAAAACCCCTCCCTGGTCGTTCCCGGCGCCCTGCAGCCTCTGCTCGACCTGACCGAGGTCATCGGCAAGGTGGGCGTGCCGCAGACCACCCTCGACCTCGTCCGGTTGCGCGTCAGCGAGATCAACGGCCGCACCTACACGTTCCCGGACGACCCGGAGCAGGCGTCCGGGGCGGACGAGCGCCTGCCGCGGGTGGCCGGCTGGCGCACCGAGTCCTGCTTCGACGGGGCCGAGCGCGCGGCCCTGGAGATGGCCGAGGCCGTCACGCTGATGACCGACCCGCAGGACATGGCGTCGGACGAGATCTGGGAGAAGTCCTCCCAGTACTACACCGACGAGCAGCTCGGTGCGCTGGTCATGCACATCGGCCTGGTCAACTTCTGGAACCGGGTGAACGTCGCCACCCGCCAGGAAGCCGCGGCCTGGCGCTGAGAAGGGGAGACGGACTGTGCTGAAGCTCATCAACGCCGGCCTGGGCAGGACCGGCACGACCTCGCTGAAGGTGGCCCTGGACCGGCTCGGTCTCGGCCCCTCCTTCCACATGTTCGACATCGTCGGCGACGCGAAGCGCCTCCAGCAGTGGGAGCGGATCGTCTGCGACGGCGAGAGCCCCGACTGGGCGGCCGTCTTCGACGGCTACGGCTCCGCGGTGGACGGCCCCTGTGCGGTGTACTACCGGCAGATCAGCGAGGCGTTCCCCGACGCCAAGGTGGTCCTGACGGTGCGTGACGCCGAGAGCTGGTACCGCAGCACCCACGACACGCTCTACCAGTTCGCCCTGCGCAGCATGGCGAACCCGCCCGAGCCCGGAAGCCCGCAGGCGCGGCTGTTCCGCGTCACCGGGACCATGGTCTGGGACGGTCTGTTCGAGGGCCGGTTCTCCGACAAGGACCACGCCATCGAGGTCTACCACCGGCACAACGAGGAGGTCGTGCGCACCCTGGGCGCGGACAACGTCCTCGTCTACGACGTGCAGCAGGGCTGGGAGCCGCTGTGCGGCTTCCTGGGGGTCGACGTCCCGCACGAGGAGTTCCCGCGTACCAACGACACCGCGTCCATGCGGCAGCGGATCGCCCGGGCGGCCGGCGCCGCCGCGACGGCCACCGGCTGAGCCGGCGAGGAGCCACGGTGCTGATAACGGAAATGACCGTCCCCGGCGCGTACCGCGTCGAACCCGAGCCCCTGAGCGACCGGCGGGGCCACTTCTTCGAATCCGTGCGGGCCAGCTCCCTGCTGGCCGGCAGCGGCTGGGAGTTCACGGTCCGCCAGGTCAACTACTCGGTGTCCCGGCGAGGCACCCTGCGCGGCATCCACGGCACCACGGTCCCGCCCGGCCAGGCGAAGTTCGTCACCTGCGTGCGGGGCAGCGCCCTGGACATCGCCGTCGACCTGCGGGTGGGTTCGCCGACGTTCGGCCACTACGACGTCACCCTCCAGAGCCCCGGGACGGGGACGGCCGTGTACCTGCCCGACGGCGTCGGGCACGCCTTCCTCGCCCTCACCGACGACACGTGCATGAGCTACCTGTGCTCACAGGAGTACGAGCCGGGGACGATGATCGACATCGACGCGCTGGACCCGGCCCTCGCCCTGCCCTGGGACCTGACCGAGCCGCCGATCCGATCCGACAAGGACGCCGCGGCGCCCACCCTCGCCGAAGCGGCGGCCGCGGGTCTGCTGCCCACCTACGAGCAGTGCCCGCCGCGCCGGCTCACCGCGGCACCGGCCGGGCGGTAGCGCGCGCGACGGCGGTCGGTGCCCACGGGCGCCGACCGCCGTTCCGCGCTTTCCCGGGCGCGCGCCGCACCTCACCGCTTACCGCTCAACGAGGCGCCCGGCCCAGGGCGTGCGCGCGGATGCGGGCCATCAGCCCGGCCTGCCGCACCAGCTCGCGGTGGTGCGCCGCCCGCGCCGCCGGATCGCGCACCGCGTCGTGGAAGGCGTCGAACACGCCGAGGAACTGGTCCGCGGCCGGGGCGAGGATCCGCGTCTCACGGTCCTTCTGCTCCAGCCGGAGCACCGGACGGGCGCTGTGCGAGGGCGTGAACGCCCATTCCAGGACCAGCCGCCCCTCGCTCCCCCACAGGTCGTACGTCGACCGGTAACCGTGGGACAGACCGAAGGAGCAGTGTGCGGTGACGCCGTCGTCGTCGCCCAGCAGCGCCACCCCGGAGACGTCCACGCCCAGGTCCGCGTCGTACTTCAGGCCGGCCCCCAGGACCCGCGCCGACGGTCCGAGGTACTCCTGGGCCGCGCGCACCGGGTAGCAGCCGACCTCCCACAGCGCACCGCCGCCGAGGTCCGCCTGGTACTTGATCCCGCGCGGGTCGGTCGGCGGAATGCCGAACGCGCCGTTGTAGGAGCGCAGTTCCCCGATGGCTCCGCCGGCCACCAGGGACCGGGCCTGCTCGTGCTGGGGGTGCCTGAGGAAGGCGAAGTTCTCCATGACGACCAGCCCGCGCTCCTCGGCGAGCGCGACCAGCTCCCGGGCGCTGTCCTCCGCGGGCACGGCGGGCTTCTCCAGCAGCACGTGCTTTCCCGCTTCCAGCGCCCGCCGGGCCCACTTGGCGTGCTCGCTGTTCGGCAGCGGGATGTAGACCGCGTCGATGCCGGGCAGCTCCAGCAGCCGCTCGTAGCCCTCGACCGCCCGGCACCCGGCGGTGGCCGCGACATCCTCCGCCTTCCGCCGGGAACGGCTCGCCACCGCGGCCAGCCGGAACGGTGAACGGCGGATCGCCGGGAGGGCCCGCCGCACGGCGATGTCGGCGCACCCGATGATGCCGATACCGGCGCTCTGCTCGGATTCGAGAACGGGCGTCAGATCTTCGATTTCCACAGGTCCACCTAAACGACGACAGTAAATGCGAATGCCTGAACCGGTATGCCGTCAGCCTGAGTAAGCAGGCCCGGGTCTGTCAACAAGAACACCATTCGGGGCGGCGGTCCGGGAAAGACTTCCGGGCGGGTACCGGCCCCCGATAAAGTGCGGGCACGCCTATTTGGCACGAAGTTACTGAGGAGGCGCCACGGTGAAGGGCATCATCCTGGCCGGCGGCAATGGCACGAGACTCCATCCGATCACCCTCGGAGTTTCGAAGCAAATGCTCCCGGTCTACGACAAGCCGATGATTTACTACCCGCTGTCCGCCCTGATGCTGGCGGGGATCACAGAGATCGAGATCATCACCACGCCCGAGGACTCGGAGATGTTCCGGCGACTGCTGGGCGACGGTTCCTGGCTGGGCATCACCCTGACCTACGCGGAGCAGGACAAGCCCCGGGGGCTCGCCGACGCGTTCCTGGTCTCCGCGGACCACATCGGCGACGACTCCGTGGCCCTGGTGCTGGGCGACAACATCTTCCACGGGTACGAGTTCGGACCGATGCTGCAGAGGGCCGCACAGGACCTCAAGGGCTGTGTCCTGTTCGGCTACCCGGTGCGCGACCCCGAGCGCTACGGCGTCGGTACCGTCGACGAGCAGGGCAGACTCGTCGCTCTCGAGGAGAAGCCCGCCCATCCGCAGACCAACATGGCGATCACGGGGCTGTACCTCTACGACAACGGGGTGGTGGACATCGCCCGCCGGCTGCGGCCCTCGGAACGAGGCGAGCTGGAGATCACCGACCTCAACCGCGTCTACCTGGAACGCGGCGAGGCCAGGCTCGTCCCCCTCGGCCGCGGGTTCGTCTGGCTCGACACCGGGACCCATGACGCGCTCATGGAGGCCGGGGACTACGTCCAGGTCCTGGAACACCGCCAGGGCGTCCGCATCGCCTGCCTCGAGGAGATCGCCTGGCGCATGGGCTACATCGACCAGGAGTCCTGCTACCGGCTCGGCAGCCGCCTCGCGAACTCCTCCTACGGCCAGTACGTCATGGAAATGGCCAAGGCCGGCTGACCCCGCGTCACGTCCCGCGCAGTCCCTGCGCCCGCCAACGGAAGAAGTGCGACAGCCATGAAAATACTTTTCACCGTCGGGGGCAGCCAGGCGGCAGTCTTCGGCGTCGCCCCGCTCGCCGCCGCCGCCCGGAACGCGGGCCACGAGATCCTGCTGGCGGCCGACGAACCGCTGATGGCGGCCGCGCAGTCCGTCGGGCTCCCCGCGGTCTGCATCACTCCCGAGCGCATGCGCTACGGCCAGGACGCCATGACGGCCGCCGTCCGGATCGACGCCCTGCTGGAACTGACCCGGCAGTGGTCCCCGGACGTGGTCGTCGGCGGCCTGTCCCACGTCCCCCGGGTGCTCGCCGCCCGGTGCAAGGTCCCCTTCGTCCGGCACATCTGGTACATCGCCCCGATGGCACGCCGGGACCGCACTGCGGTGGCCGAACTCCAGCCGCAGCTGGACCGGCTCGGGCTGGCCGAGCTGCCGGAGCCCGACCTCTTCGTCGACCTGTGCCCGCCGTCCCTGCGCCCGCCGGGCGCCCCCGCCGGGCGGGCGATGCGCTGGGTCCCGCGGGTGAGCCAGCGCCGGGTCGAGCCGTGGATGTACTCCCGCCCCGAGGGCCGCCGCCGGGTGCTGATCACCGCGGGCACCCGCAACCTGATGCTCGACACCCCCGGCAGTTCGCTGCGCCGGCTGGTGGACGGGCTGACCGGCACGGGGGCCGAGGTGCTGATCGCGGCACTGCCGGAGGCCGCCGAGCGCTACGGCGCGGAACTGGGCGACGTACGCATCGGCTGGATCCCCCTGGACGTCGTCGCCCCCACCTGCGACCTGGCGGTCCATCACGGCGGCGCGACCACCGCCATGACGCTGATCAACGCCGGCGTCCCCCAGCTGATCGTCCCCGACAACGGCTACGGCAAGGCCGTAGCGGAGGCTGTCAGCGGCTTCGGCGCCGCCGTGATGGTCGACCGGCACCGGCCGGAGGCCGGCCAGGACCCGGACGAGGTGACCGTCACGGCCTGCCGGCAGATCCTCGACGACCCGCGGTACGCCGAGCGGACCCGCACCCTCGCCGCGGAGAGCGCCGCGCTGCCCACGCCGGACGAGGTGCTGCGCGACATCGAGGCCCTGGCGGCCCGCTGACCGGCGCCGCCGGCGTCCCGGCCGGCCGCGCGGGGGCAACGCGAATCGCCCTGGGACCGGCGGAGAACCTCTCCGCGGTCCCAGGGCGATTCGCGTTGCCGAAAGCGTCACGCCTGCCGTCAGACCAGCGCCTCCAGCTTGGGCACGATCTCGGAGGGCGTGGGCAGCGTCGAGATCTCCTTGGCGATGAACTGCGTCCGCTCGGTGTAGCCGGGGTTCTCCAGCAGCTCCCGGCAGGCCGCGGCGATCACCTCGCCCGGCGCCTTGTCCGGCTCCTGGGTCTGCGGCCACAGCGTCTTGCCCGCGCCGAAGTCGGTGATGGCCTTGGCGATGGCCTCCCGGTGGTAGTTCGGCGGGAACTCCGGCGGGTTCTCCGGGATGACCAGCTGCGGCACACCGTTGGCCATCAGCGTCGTGGCGGTGGTGGCGCCGCCGTGATGGACCGCCAGGTCGCAGGTGGCGGCGGTGACGTCGATCGGGATCCACCCGACGCGGGCGTCGCCCAGCTCGGTGCCGAACCGCTCGACGGCGCCGGGGTTCGCCGCGATCAGCGCCTCGGCACCCAGCTTGTCCAGCTCCTTGACGAGCAGCGGTATGGACCAGCCCGGGTCGCGGAACATCAGACTGCGGAAGCCGGAGGTGATCACCACTCGCTTGCGGCCCTCGGGACGGGTGTACATCCAGCGCTCCAGCCTGCGCTGCGGGTTGCTGGGGATCCAGCGCATCGCCTGCGCCGCCGGGTCGTGGGCGGGCCGCAGCGAGGGCGGCGTCGAGTCGAGCAGCAGGTCGGGCTTCAGCAGCCCGTCCACGCCCAGCCGCTCCATCTCGGGCCGCAGCTCCTCCTCGGCGCCCGGGTCGATACCGGTGAGCGGAATGCCCAGGTACTCGATGTGGCGCACGTACGGGACCTTCAGGTGGGCGGCGAGCAGCATCGCCGCGTAGCTCTGCGAGCTGCCCACGACCACGTCCGGGGTCCAGTCCTTGGCCAGCTCGAGCAGGGACTCGACGCCGGCCAGGCCCATCTTCGCGAAGCCGCGGCCCTGCCCGAACATCTCCTCGTCGCCCAGCTCCCGGGGGAACCGCAGTCCCTTGCCCGGATTGGTGATCCGCATGAAGTGCCGGATCGGGTCCACGGTGAAGCAGAAGGTGGGGAGGCCGATGGCCTCCGCGGTCTCCACCCACGGCTCGTGGGCGGCCAGCATGACTTGGTGGCCCGCGTTGCGCGCGGCCGTCGCCAACGGAGCAGCGGCATAGTAGGTGGCCTGGCTGCCTGTGGTGATGAACAGGATTTTCATGGCACTCCGGATGCTTTTCGTGGGACGCGGCCTGCAGCATTTGCGAACAGTACCGATGGTCCGCAGGCGGGCCTTTTTCTGTCAAACACCGGCAATTGGCAAGCCCGTTCAATCGCGGATTTCCCGCAGTTGAACAGGTAATCTCCGGACTTCGTTGCGCGCCCTTCGCCCGCTGACCATCATGAGATCGGTACGTGTGGCCAGGAAGCCTCAGAAACGGATACCGAAAGTCGGTGGCACATGAACAATCTGATCTACGAAGCCCGGATGGCTCTCCGTGACGTCATGGAAGTGAACATCTACAGCCAGGGAAACGACAAGGTCTACCTGACGGTTTTCCCGGAGCTGGTCTGGGAGGGCACCGAGAAGACGCAGCCGGAAAAGGTCGTCCGGAACGTCATCGGCCGTCTCCACGACATGTCCCTGGACGTCGCGGGCGGCGAGGGCGCCGTCCGGACCCTCCTGGACGCCAATCCCGTGGAGATCGTCCGCAAGGCCGCCTGACCGCACTGCCGCAGACCCTCGCAGCTCTGCCCCGCCGAGTGCCCGCGCCGTCCACCGCCGCGGGCACTCGGCGTGTCAGTGGTGGCCGCCCGCTTGCCGGTGGGCGGCCGGGCCGACCACCAGCGGGCGCACCATGTGCTGTTCGTGCTCCAGCATGTGGCAGTGGTGCACGCCCCTGCCGACGACGGGAAACCGCACCGCCACGGTGACCAGCTCACCCGGTGTCCCGTTCGGTCCGGGGGTGATCCGGCCGGCCGTGCCCACCCGGACGGTGTCCTTCTCCCCGAGCTCGTGCGCCTCCAGTTCCGCCGCCCCCAGGAACGACACCGGCCTGGCGGAGCCCCTCACGACCCGGTCGAAGCCGGTCACGTCGTAGTTCTCCCGGGACAGCACGTGGAAGTGGGCCAGGTGGATGTGCATGGGATGGGGCGAGGCGGCGAGGTTGAGGTACTTCCAGATCTCCACGCCGTGGTGCGCCACGGTGAACGCGTTGCCGTCGTCGTAGTGCATGGCCGTCCTGCGCAGCGTCGTCACCTTGCCCTCGGCGTCCTTGACCTGGACGATCCCGGCGGACGGCAACGTGATCCCCTCCGCGTCGGACTCCGCCGTCTCCTCCATCTCCCACAGCTCGGGCACGTTGGCCGATCCCGGCCCGACCAGTACCACCCACCGGGGGCGTCCGCCGTGCGGCAGGTCGTGGTGCGTGGGCCGCTCGAAGGTGGGCGAGAGGGTCCGGGGCAGAGCGAACCGCCCGGCGGACCCCCGGCCGGCGACGCGGAACTGCATCACGTCGGGTTCCAGCAGGTCGTGGCGGGTGCTGGAGTCGCCGGGGGCCACGCCCTCCATCGTGTTGACCAGCTTGACGGACCGGCCGCGGAACGCGCTGAAGTCGACCAGCACGTCGGCGCGCTCCCCAGGGGAGAGGTTGAGCGCCCCCTCGACCGGCAGCGGCCTGTCGATCAGCCCCTGGTCGGTGCCGATCACCTGGAAGGCCCCGGGGACGGGCCGGCCGTCGGCCAGCAGCATCAGCCGGTAGATCCGGGAGTTGGCCGTGTTGACGATCCGGAACCGGTACCAGCGCGGCTGGACGTCGAGATAGGGCCAGACCACGCCGTTGACCAGCGTGTAGGGAGCGGCGTGGGCGCGCATGAGCTTGGTGCCGACCATCTCCACCTTGTGGACCAGACGTCCGGTGAGGGCCTCGGAGCCGTCCAGAGCGAAGTTGCGGTCGCTGAGCACCAGCGGCACCTCGTGCCTGCCGCTGGGCAGGTCCAGGGCCCGTTCCTCGGCGTTGCGGGAGATGAACAGGCCCGCCAGGCCGGCGTACACGCTGAAGCGGCTCACGTGGTGGGTGTGGTCGTGGTACCAGAGGGTCGTAGCGGCCTGGTCGTTCGGGTACGCCGACAGCTGCACCTCGCCCGGAGCGACGAGGTTCTCCATCCAGCCGTCGTTGCCGCCGCCGGTCAGCATCCCGTGCAGGTGCACGGCGGCCCACGGCTCCAGGCCGGCCACCGCGGCCACCTCCTGGCAGCCCCGCGTGCCGGGGTAGTTGGACAGCGGGTCCGGCATGGGGCCGCCGGGCTGCCCGAACTCCACGGCGGTGACCGGGATGTTCCCCGTCAGACCGTTCTCCCAGGTGACGCGCAGCCGGCGGCCGCGGACCGTCTCGATCGTCGGGCCCGGGTGGCTCCCCTCGTACGTCCACATCCGCACCGCGGGCAGCTCCGAGTGCACGGTGACGTCGGCGGTGCGCATGCGCACGGTCAGCTCGTCGTGCCCGCCGCGGTCGCGCGGCCGCAGCACCGGCGGCGTACGCAGCGGATCCTTGAACTTGGTCAGCAGCAGTCCGTCCGCCGACGGCTCGGGACCGCCGGGCGACGCCGGGCCGGGCGCGGCGAAGACGGAGGACGACGACACGAGCGCCCCCAGGCCGGCGACGGCGCTGCCCCGTAGCAGGGTGCGCCGGGCGACTGAGGGCGGGTCCGGTATTTCGGCAGACGCGGTCTCCATTCGCCGGATCGTAGGCAATGCCCCCTCCAGAACCGCTCGAGGTCCGCTGCACGGCCTTCGACCGGCACCGGCCTACACGACGGCCATCTCGCCGTCCCGGCGCACCAGCATGGCGTAGTGACCGCCGAGGGCGAGCAGCTCGTCGTGGGTGCCGCGCTCGGCGACGCGGCCCCGCTCCAGGACGAGGATCTCGTCGGCGTCGCGCACGGTCGACAGCCGGTGCGCGACCGTGATGGTGGTGCGGCCGGCGCTCGCCGCGTCGATGGCCTGCTGGACGGCCCGCTCCGTCTGGGTGTCCAGCGCGCTGGTGGCCTCGTCGAGCACCAGCACGGGCGGGTCGCGCAGGATGGCGCGGGCGATGGCCAGACGCTGCTTCTCCCCGCCGGAGAAGCGGTACCCGCGCTCGCCCACCACCGTGTCGTAGCCGTCCGGCAGGGACATCAGGTAGTCGTGGATGTGCGCCACCCGCGCCGCGGCGACCAGTTCCTCGTCACTCGCGTCGGGTTTGGCGAACCTGAGGTTGTCGGCGACCGAGGCGTGGAAGAGGTACGTCTCCTGGGAGACGACGCCGACGGCGGCGGCGAGCGTGTCGAACGACAGGTCGCGCACGTCGACGCCGTCGATCGTGACGCTGCCGGACGTCGCGTCGTACAGACGCGGGATGAGGTAGCTCAGGGTCGTCTTGCCCGAGCCGGTCTCCCCGACGACGGCGAGGTTGCGCCCGGCGCGAACCGTCACGTCGACGCCGTCCAGCGTCGGCCGCTCGGCGCCCGTGTAGCGGAAACCGACCCCGCGCAGCCGCACCTCGCCCCGCAGGCTCGTCGGCACCACCGGGTGCTCGGGCTCGGCGACGTCCACGGGCAGGTCGAGGTACTCGAAGATGCGCCCGAACAGTTCCAGGGAACTCTGGATGTCCAGACCGATGGTCAGCAGCCGCTGCGCCGGCCGGAACAGGATCTGCTGGAGCGTGGCGAAGGCGACCAGCGCGCCGATGGAGATGGACATCTGGCCGCCGCTGCCGGTCAGACCCGCCACCCAGTAGATCACCGCGGGCATGGCCGCCATGACGATCCAGATCGTGGACTGGTACCACAGGCCCGCCGTGCTGGCGCGCACCTCGATGTCGGTGAGCTTGCGGGACTGTCCCGCGAAGGCGTCGCTCAGCGAGCGCGAACGGCCCATGGTGTGCCCGAGCATGATGCCGCTGACCGACAGCGACTCCTGGACGTTCGACGAGAGGTCGGCGAACTGGCGCTGCCGGGCACGGGTGAGGCCGCGCAACTCGTCTCCGACATGGCGGCTGACCCAGACGAAGCCGGGCAGGACGAACAGCGACGCGAGCGTGAGCCGCCAGTCGAGCAGGGCCATCGCGGTGACCGTGGTGAGGACGGTGGTCACGTCCGACACCAGCGCCGTCGCGGTGGTCGTCACGGTCACCTGCATCCCGCCGATGTCGTTGGCGATCCGCGACTGGACCTCACCGGTGCGGGTCCGGGTGAAGAAGGCAAGCGACATGCGCTGGAGATGGGAGTAGACGGCGGTGCGCAGATCGTGCATGACGAGCTGGCCGACCTTGGCGGACAGGTAGGTCTGCCACACGTTGAACGAGCTGTTGGCGACCGCGACGACGACCATGCCCAGGGCCAGCAGGGACAGCAGTCCCGTCCTGCCCTGCGGCAGCGCCACGTCGATGATCTCGCGGATCAGGAAGGGGTTGACGAGGGAGACCAGCGAAGAGGCCGCGACCAGCGACGCGACGAACAGCAGGCTCTTGCGGTACGGACGGAACAGCTTGAGTATGCGCCGCTTCTGCACGGGAACGTGAGCAGTGGCCGGCCCGGTGCTGGTCACCCTGGTCTCCTTGTCTTCGGGCGGGAACGTGCGCAGGCCGCAGAACGGCTGCGGCCGCCTCTCACAGGTGCTTGGCCGTGGTCGTCCACCGGGCGAACTCCTCCTCCGACAGCGGAGGCAGGCACGGCTGCTCGGCGGGCGGCATCGCGTACCCCGACCAGGGGTGGGGCGGACGCGCTCCGAACCATCCGAACCCCATCCACACGAGGCCCTCGCCGAAACAGCTGCCGATGGTTCGCATGGCGGATGCGTGCCGTGCCCGCATGACGGTCTCCGTTTCGCCGGTCAACCATTCACCGCCACCTTGATAGACGCATCTCAAGGACCAGCAGGTGATCCGTCGAGTCCCGCTGGAGGACGTGCCGGGCCCCGCCGGAGGCGGGCGGACGGCCCGGACGCTCGGCGGGCGGAGGGCGCCGCCGGCCACGGGCGGCGACGAACAGGACGGAGCGGATCGCACGGTGCATGGTGGTCGTCAGCTCCTCACCAGGAGGCCGCGGCTGCGCAGGATCGCGCGTTCGAGCGGGCTGAAGACGAGCAGGTCGATGGCGATGCCGACGGTCAGGATGAGGAGGATGGCCTCGAAGACCATGGCCATGTCGCTGGCGTTGCGGCCGTTCTCCAGGAGCTGGCCGAGGCCGACGCCGAGGTCGGGGAAGGAGGCGATGATCTCGGTGGCCATCAGGGAGCGCCAGGCGAACGCCCAGCCCTGTTTGAGGCCCGCGACGTAGCCGGGCAGTGCGGCGGGCAGGACGACGTGGCGGGTGCCTTGGAGTCCGGTGGCGCCGAGGGTGCGACCGGCGCGGAGGAAGATCGGGGGGATCTGGTCGACCCCGGAGACGAGGCCGTTGGCGATGGAGGGGACGGCGCCGAGCAGGATGACGGCGTACATCATCGAGTTGTTCAGGCCGAGCCAGATCACGGCCGGCGGTACCCACGCCACCGACGGCAGCGACTGGAGGCCGGACAGGATCGGGCCGATCGCCGCGCGCACGAGCTTGACGCGGGCGACCAGCAGTCCCAGCGGCGTGCCGATCAGCAGCGCCAGCAGGAAGCCGGACAGTCCGCGCGAGACGCTGGTCCAGATGTAGCCGAGGAGTTCGCCCTGGAGCCAGGCCTGCCGGGCCACCTCCCACACGTCGGCCGGGGCGGGCAGCTTGGTGGGGTCGTCGACGATTCCGAAGGTGACCAGTCCTTGCCACAGCGCCAGTACGAGGAGTACGGCGACGGCCGGGGGCAGCATTTTGTGTGTGAGGGTCCGGCGGAGGGGCGTCCGGCTCCTGTGCTGGGTTTCCAGTGCGTCCAGGCCCGCTTCGAGGCCGGCGAGGTCGCCGGTGTCCTGGGCGGGGCGGGTGGTGTCAGTGCTGGCCATGGCGGCGGATCTCTCCCCGGAGCTCTTCGGTGATCTCGACGGACAGTTCCGCCACGGCGGTGTCCTCGATGCGGCGCGGCTGCGGGATGCCGACGGTCCACTCGCGGGCGATGCGTCCGGGGCGGGAGGAGAGCAGTACGACGCGTTCGGCGAGGCGGACGGCCTCGCGGACGTTGTGGGTGACGAAGAGGACGGAGAGTTGCGTCTCGCGCCAGATCCGGGTCAGTTCCTCGTGCAGTACGTCGCGGGTGATGGCGTCGAGTGCCGCGAAGGGCTCGTCCATCAGCAGCAGGCTGCTCTCCTGGGCGAGCGCCCGGGCCATCGCGACCCGCTGGCGCATGCCGCCGGACAGCTCGTGCACCCGCTTGCCGTACGCGCCCTTCAGCCGGACGAGCTCGAGCAGTTCCGCCGCCTTGTCGCGGCGTTCGGACTTGGGTACGCCGCGCAGTCTGAGGGCGAGTTCGATGTTCTTGCCCGCGGTCAGCCAGGGGAAGAGGGCGTGTTCCTGGAACATCAGGGCGGGCCGGCCGTCGGTGGTGATCGTGCCGGTGCTGGGTTCGTCGAGTCCGGCGACCAGGTTGAGCAGGGTGGACTTGCCGCAGCCGGAGGCCCCCAGGAGGGTGACGAACTCGCCGGGTGCGACATCGAGGCTGATGTCGTCCAGCACGAGCTGCTCCCCGGCGGGGCCCGCGAACGACTTGGAGACGTGCTCGATCCGGGCGGCACGCGCAGCCGGCTCCGCGGTCCTGCCGGGAGCGATGGCCCCGGCGGCCCCGGCGGCCCCGGCGGTCTCGCCGGCCCCGGCGATCCGGGCGTCCTCGGCGATCCGGGTGTCCTCGGCGATGGGCGTGGTCGTGGCCATGGTCGAACCTCCTGGTCCCTGGGTCGTGGTCCGGGCTTACTGGACGCCGAGTCCGGCGTCGTCGACGGCGGGTTCGCCCTTGGCCTTGAGGACCTTGTTGAGCAGCGTGAGGTCGTAGATGCCCTTGAGGTCGGGCTGTTCCAGCAGACCCGCGTCGACGGCGTGGTGCGCCTGGGCGTCGAGGGTGGCGGCCAGCGGGTCGTCGGTGAGCCGGATCGATTTCCACGCCGGGTCCAGGACGTCGGCGGGCA
>NZ_JBVHVP010000026.1:0-73236 GCF_055564775.1 Streptomyces sp. NPDC028991
CACAGCCCACTCAGCATCCGAAAGCTCATGACGACGCACCACGACAAGCATGATCCCTCATCACTTGAGCACCTTTGAAGACGACTCCTAGGACCCGAGACTGGCGCCGCGATGGGTTTTACGTATAACCTCTCCCGTCAATCGCCCGTCCCGAAAGGTCACGATGACACGCATCGCCCTGGTCACCCTCGTCGTCGACGACTACGACGAGGCGATCCGCTTCTACACCGAGGCTCTCGGATTCCGCCTCGCCGAGGACGCGCCGCGGCCCGACGGCTCCCGCTGGGTCGTCGTCGAACCCGGCGGCGCGGCGGGCGCGGCTCAGGGCACCGCCCTGCTGCTGGCCCGCGCCAAGGGGGCGGACCAGCGCTCCCGGATCGGCGACCAGACGGGAGGGCGCGTCGGCTTCTTCCTGTACACCGACGACTTCGCCCGCGACCACGCCCGCATGGCGGCCGCGGGTGTGACCTTCCTGGAGGAGCCCCGGCACGAGCCCTACGGCTCCGTCGCCGTCTTCCGGGACCTGTACGGCAACCGCTGGGACCTGCTTCAGCCCGCCGCCTCCTGACCGCCTCGTCCCCCATCCCCGTACCGACCCGCCGAGGAACGACCGCACATGACATCTACGCGCATAGACGCCGACACCCTCCGCCGCCTCCCCAAGGCGGTCCTGCACGACCACCTCGACGGCGGCCTGCGCCCCGCGACGGTCGTGGAGCTGGCGGAGACCGTCGGCCACACGCTGCCCACCACCGACCCCGACGAGCTGGCCGCCTGGTACTACGAGGCCGCCAACTCCGGCGACCTGGTGCGCTACATCGCCACCTTCGAGCACACCCTCGCCGTGATGCAGAACCGCGAGGGCCTGCTGCGCACCGCCGAGGAGTACGTTCTCGACCTCGCCGCCGACGGAGTCGTCTACGGCGAGGTCCGCTACGCCCCCGAGCTGATGACGGGCGGCGGTCTGGCCCTCGCCGAGGTCGTCGAGACCGTCCAGGAGGGGCTGGCCGCCGGTATGGCCAAGGCGGCGGCAGCGGGCACCCCGGTGCGCGTCGGCACCCTGCTGTGCGGGATGCGGATGTTCGACCGCACCCGCGAGACCGCCGACCTCACGGTCGCCTTCCGGGACGCCGGTGTCGTCGGCTTCGACATCGCGGGCGCCGAGGACGGCTTCCCGCCCGCCGACCACCTCGACGCCTTCGAGTACCTGCGCCGCGAGAACGTGCCCTTCACCATCCACGCCGGCGAGGCGCACGGGCTGCCCAGCATCCACCAGGCCCTCCAGGTGTGCGGGGCCCAGCGCATCGGCCACGGCGTGCGCATCACCGACGACATCCCGGACCTCGCGGCGGGCAAGCTCGGCCGCCTCGCCGGCTGGGTCCGCGACCGCCGGATCGCCCTGGAGATGTGCCCGACCTCCAACCTCCAGACCGGCGCCGCCACCTCGATCGCCGAACACCCCATCACCGCGCTCAAGGACCTCGGCTTCCGCGTCACCCTCAACACCGACAACCGACTCGTCTCGGGTACGACGATGACCCGTGAGATGTCCCTGCTGGTCGAGCAGGCGGGCTGGTCGGCTGAGGACCTGCGCACGGTCACGGTGAACGCGGTGAAGAGCGCCTTCCTCCCCTTCGACGAGCGCAGGGCCCTGATCGAGGACGTGGTCCTGCCGGGCTACGCCTCGGCGCTCTGAACGAGCCCGCGCACATAGGCGGCCTGTCCGACGTGCTGGAGATCGTCGGACAGGACGCTGACCAGCCGGGCGCCGAGGGTGACCGGCGGATCCCAGTTCTCGTCCACGATCCGCTCCAGGTCCCCCGCGGTCAGGGAGCGCAGGGCACCGAGCGTCCGCTCGTGCACGGCGTCGTAGTACCCGGTCAGCAGGCCGGCCGAGTCGACCCGCACCTTCGCGACCTTCGCGGGGCTGTGGCCGTACCCGGTGTCGTGGCGGGGCAGGCCGAGGCCGAAGCGTTTCTCCCACTCGTCGGTCAGCCACACCTGGTCCAGCCCGAAGGCGTCCGCGACGTGGTCGTCCTGGACCCGGGTGAGGTGCCAGACCAGCCAGGCGACGGGGTTGGCGTCGTCGGCGGGGCGGGCGTTCAGGCCGTCGGGACGCAGGCCCTCGACGGCGGCGTGGACTTCTTCCTGGATGCGGCCGTAGCCCTCGATGAGGATGTCCTTCGCATGCATGCGTCCACCATCGCGCACTCCGCCGTCACCCGCTTCCCGTTTCCAGCCGTCACCCGCTTCCCGTTTCCAGCAGACCCATCAGTGCCCGCGCCGCCGGGCTGGTGGCCTGGGCCGGCGGCAGCAGCGCGATGGTCTCGTACGCCGTGTCGTCGGAGTCCTTCAGCGGCAGCGAGGCGAGGGAGGCCCGCTTGTGCCGGAAATGGCGCGGCACCACCGCGATGCCGAGGTTCTCGTCGAGCAGGTCCAGCAGGCCGTGCACGTCGTTCACCTCCAGCGCGACGGTCCGCCGTACGCCCGCCTCGGCGAAGGCGGTGTCGGTGACGCGGCGCGGGCCCCAGTCCGGGTGGAAGTCGACGAAGACCTCGTCGGCGAGATCGCGCGGGGTCAGCACCGCGCCCACCGTCGCCAGACGGTGGGCGGGATGGCACAGCACCGTCATCGGCTCACCGGCCAGCGAGACCGACCGCAGCTGGTCCGTGTCCGCCTGCGTCCGGTAGGCGAAGGCCAGGTCGAGCCGCCCGGCCGCGACCTCCTCCGCCAGCTCGCCCGAGCCCGCCTGCCGCAGCCGGATCTCCACGTCCGGATGCTCCCGGCGGAACGCGGCCAGCAGCCCCGCCACCGGCACCCCGGCGATGCACTGCTCGGTGCCCAGCGACAGCGTGCCGCGCAGCACGCCCTGCACCGCGGCGACCGCCTCGTGCGCCGACCGCACCTGCGCGAGGATCCGCTGCGCCTCGCCCAGCAGCGCCCGCCCGGCCTCCGTCAGCGTCACCCGGCGGGTCGTGCGCACGAACAGGGGCGCCCGCAGCTCCCGCTCCAGGGCCCGGATGGACGCCGACAGGCCGGACTGCGAGACCATCAGCCGTTCGGCCGCCCGGGTGAAGTGCTGGTCCTCGGCGACCGCCACGAAGTGCTGGAGATGACGCAGTTCCATGCCTGAGAAGCGTAGCCGCACAATTCCATCGGATTCTTCTGTTGGACCACTGCCCGCAGGTCACGACAGAGTGGGACGCGGTTCCGCACAAGCCCCGTACCCCCGGGTGCCAACCCCTCTGGAGTCGCGTTGTACACCGCACACCCCGACCGCTACGCGGACATGCCCTACCGGCGCACCGGACGCAGCGGCCTGAAACTCCCCGCGCTCTCGCTCGGCCTGTGGCACAACTTCGGCCCGGACCGTCCCGTCGAGACCCAGCGCGCCATCCTGCGCCGCGCCTTCGACCTCGGCGTCACCCACTTCGACCTCGCCAACAACTACGGCCCGCCGCCCGGCTCCGCCGAGTCCGCGCTCGGCGAGGCGCTCAAGGCCGACTTCGCGCCGTACCGCGACGAGCTGGTCGTCTCCACCAAGGCCGGCTACCTGATGTGGCCCGGCCCGTACGGCGAGTGGGGCTCGCGCAAGTACCTGCTGTCCTCCCTCGACCAGAGCCTGACCCGGATGGGCCTGGACTACGTCGACGTCTTCTACTCGCACCGCCCCGACCCGGAGACTCCGCTGGAGGAGACGATGGGTGCCCTGCACACGGCGGTGCGGCAGGGCAAGGCGCTCTACGTCGGTGTCTCCAACTACTCCCCGGAGCAGACCCGCGAGGCCGCCCGCATCCTCGCCGAGCTGGGCACCCCGCTGCTGATCCACCAGCCGCGCTACTCCATGCTCGACCGACGCCCCGAGACCAGCGGCCTCCTGGCCGCCCTCGACGAGCTCCAGGTCGGCTCCATCGCCTACTCCCCGCTGGAGCAGGGCCTGCTGACCGGCCGCTACCTCGACGGCATCCCGGAGGACTCGCGCGCCGCGAGCGACAGCCCCTTCCTGAACTCCGACGCGGTCACCGAGGAACTGGTCGGCAAGCTGCGCGCCCTGGACGAGATCGCGAAGTCCCGCGGTCAGTCGCTGGCCCAGATGGCCCTGGCGTGGGTGCTGCGCGAGGGCCGGGTGACCTCCGCCCTGGTCGGCGCGAGCAGCCCGCGGCAGCTGGAGGACAGCGTCTCGGCCATCGGGAACCTCGATTTCGCTGCCGACGAACTGGCCGGGATCGACAAGATCGTCACCCGGTAGGACGCACACCGACGATCCCGGAGGCGGGCCACCGCCCCCGGGATCGTCGGCGTACGCGGGCGTTAGGCGTACGCGGGCGCCGGGGACGACGCGGAGGGTGGGTGGAACGCGGGACGGAATCCCGGCTGGCGTCACGCCCCCTCGGGCACCCGGTCCAGGAAGCCGAACACGGCCCGGATCCGGTCCTCGCCGTCCAGCGTGACCACGTCGGACCCGGCCACGGGCGCCGACCCGTCGGCCTCGCTCACCAGTTCCCAGGAGAAGCGGGCCGTGTCGTGGTGGCCGTCCACGGCACCTGACAGCCGGAAGGCGAAACCGGGGAACTGCTCGTGCGCCGCCGCGATGACGGCCGCGATCTGCTCGTGGCCACGGACGTCGGCGAGGGGGTCGGTGTAGCCGCCGTCATTGGTCCAGGCCGCCGCAACCGCCTTGGCGCGGGCGTCCGGCCCCGCGTTCCAGGCCTCGAAGTAGCGGGCGACGGCGTCCTCGTAGCGGCGAGTGGGTGCGGACATGGCGATCGGGCCTCCATGGGAGTGGTATGTGCTGGTCAGGTACCGGATGCCGGTTGCGGCGACCCGGTACCGCAACCATGCCCGCGCCCGTCGGCCCCGTCGATTACCCCTGGGGTCATGTGTACGGCGCGCCTCGGGTCGCGAGGGCCGGGGCGAGCGTCGCAGCGTTTCAGCCATCAACTGCCGTGAATATGCCAGGAGACTGGCCGGAAATTCATGGTGACAGTGATTCAGCACTGAACATACTCACCACTAGGGCGCCTCACACCATGCGACAGCGCCCTCACGCACAGCACGCGAACCACACGGACGCCATGTCCGACCGGCAGGCGGGCCGGGCGATGGGGGAGGGGAGCAGTGCACGACGAGTTTCTGTGCCATGTCACCGCCTACGGTGTCTGTGACGGCCGACGCATCGGTGTACCCCTGGGAACCTACCGGGCTCCCACCCTCGCCCTGGCCCTGTGGTGGCTGCGTGACCGCGCGTCCTGGATCGCGGAGCGGCTGGATCCGCAGCCCGACCACCCTCACTTACCGCGCGGCGCCCTGACTCCGGTCGCCGACGACGCCCCCGACGTGCCGCGCGTCCTGCGCACCTGGTGCGCCGACGACGTACAACAGGAGCTGGTCGCCGACGAGTTGGCAGCGGGACGCCTGGTGCGCGTCGCCACCAGCGACGACACCACCGAGTACGAGCTGATGGCCGAGTCCGTGGACGCGCTGCGGATGCAGCGGGCCTCGCCGCCCCTCGTCGTCCCCGTCGCCTGAGCAGCGCCAGCGCCTCCGGCGGCCCCCTGGTGCCTGTCCGGCGGATCACGCCGCGGACGAGGTGCCGTCGCTTTCCCGCGCCCCGCTCCGCCGGGCAGCCCTAGGACCGGGCAGGGGCCCGGCCGGCGCCCCGTCGGCCCACCCACCGCGCGAGCAACGCGCCGAGGAACCCGGTGACCAGCCCCCACAGCAGCGCGAGACCGACCGCGCCCCACAGACGCGGCCGCAGGAAGAGCCGCCCGGACAGCCCGCCGTCGAGGTCGCCGATGCCCAGCACCGACAGGCCGTAGTGCGCGGAGATCCGGCCGACGAGACCGATCATGAGGACCGTGAGGGCCAGCGCCACGGCCATGTGCACGGCGTGCAGCCACACCGGCATCCCGGCCGGAGAGCGGTACGCGAGGAGGAAACCGGCCGCCAGGAGCAGGACCGCCGCGACGGCCAGGAGCCACCACCACCGTCCGTCGTGCTCGGTGAGGGTGCCCAGGTTGAGGGCCGAGACGTCCGGCGTGCGCAGTACCTCGTCGAGAACGTGCGGCATCGGCAGCCCGAACGGCCCCTCCACGCGCCCGTCCCAGGTGGCACCGAGGCCGATCGTGAGCGCGAGCCACGCCAGGTTCGGCAGACCGAGCAGCAGGACGGCGAAGGTGTCCGCCGGATGTCCTCGCGTCGCGGCGACCACCAGCCCGACCACGACGCCGAGGACGACGTACGCCAGCAGCAGGCAGACCATCGTGTACGCCGCCGGCCGCACCGACGCCCGCCGGCGCAGCAGCCGTCCGGGCAGCGGTGCCCCGCGCGAGACCAGCAGGGCCAGCACCAGCACACCCGCCAGCCACAGCAGCCCGAAGAGGACGGTCAGCGGCACGTCCGTGGTGAAACCGACCCTCGGGGTGACGCCGAACAGGTCGCCGAGGTCGTCCAGGACGCCTTCCCCGAGGGAAACCTCGAAGGTCTGCCGCGCGGCGAACGCCAGCCCCAGCAGGGCGAGCAGCCACAGGACGGCGATCCGCCCGGCCCAGCCGGCCAGCTCCGGTACACCGGTCACGGCCCGGCGACGCAGCGGCCGCAGGAAGCCCCGGGCGACCACCAGCGCGCCGGTCAGCGTGACGGACAGTGGGAGCACGGTCAGCCCCGCGTCGGTGTCGGCGAACCCGCCGGCGTTTCCGGACAGCTCCAGCGCGCCGCCGACGGCGGTGACGACGGTCGCCGTGACGACCCGGGGGAAGGCGTTGTCGGGCAGGTCGGTCGCACCGGCCGCCCACAGGCCGAGCGCGGCCACGACACCCATGGCGACCAGCCCGGCCAGCACCGTGCCCAGGGCCTGGACCCAGCCGTGCGAGGCGACTGCCCGGCCCGCCGGGCCGGAGGGGGTTCGCGAGCTCACGCTGCCACGCTAAGCAGCCCGCACCGGGCGCGCCCGCCGACAGGGCCGTCCGCGCCAACCGGCGCGCACGACCGGACTCGGGCGGTACGGCCCGCGGCGGTGTCCGGCCGGGCGGTGAGGCCTCCGGCTCCACCCGGCCCGGGCGGTTCGGTCTGTGGTCGTGGTAGGCCGGGGCGGGGGCCGCTCGTCGTTCGGTGGGCTCGTCGCTCAGGTCGGCCGGATGACGAGGGCGTGGTCGCCCAGCCCGAGCAGGTGGTCGGCCGGTACTTCGCCACGGGTGGTGAAGACCGCGAGGACGCGGCCGGTCACCGGATCGAACGCCGCGTCGAGCACCGTGCCGTGCTCGGTGCCCGCATCGGTCAGGACCCGGTGGCCCAGCAGGTCGTGATGGGGCGGAACCGTGTCCGTGTCCGAGGCGGAGGCGGAGGCGGAGGCGGAGGCCGAGGCGGAACGGACCCGGACGGCGTCCGGGCCGAGCGCGTGCACCGTGTCCCAGGGCAGGGCCGTCTCCCTGCGGAAGCGGCCGCCACGGAGCCGGACATGGCTCACCGCGCCGGACGCGATGTCGACGGTCAGGGACGTCACGGTGCCGATTGGCCCGGCCCCGCCCGGCGGCATCACCGGGAGCCCCCGTACCTCGGTGAACAGCATCACGGCAGCGAGCCCTTCCAGTGCCCGGGTACACCACCGACCAGGGCGGTGAAGCCCGGCAGGTCGTCCGCGACGTGCCGGACCGCGTCCGCGGGCAGGACGAGCGCCCGGCCGGCGACCGTGAGGGTCTCACCACGCGGCACGTACACCCGGCGCCGGTGCCGGGTCGGGCCGGGTGCGAACCCTCGGCTCGCCGCCACCCGGAAGCCGACGACCCGCCCGCCGGTGCCGCCCTCCACCACGACGTCGAGCACCGTGCCGACCTCGGTGCCCGACTCGGTCAGCACCCTGGCCCCCAGCATCCGGGACCGCAGGTTGTGCTGGTGCACCATCATGGCCGTGGCGCTCACCAGTCCCCGCCGGTCGCGGATCATCACCGCGTCGTGGCCCAGCGCGTGCACGGCCGACCAGGGCAGACCCTCCTTCAACGGGCCGGACAGCAGCCCCCGCCCGGTCAGGGTGAAACCGGTGATCCGGCTCGCGGCGGCGTCGCATACGGTGTCCTTGACGTGGGCGACGGCGTCGCCGCCGAGGGTGACCACCGGCCGGGTGGTGAGGCTTCGTGCGGTCATCAGTTCGTTCATCGCACACCCTTCCCGAACCCTCGAGTGCCCCGCGCCACTGTGACGATGCCCGCAGTACGAAGACACGGGGACTGCGAGGCCGGGCTCGGGGTACGAGGACAGGTACAGCAGTGTCCGGCCAGTCCGGCTTCCGAGAGAGAAACGCATGACCGAGGACCTGACCGAGTACCTGGACGGGGCAGTGATACCGACCGGTTTCGACGTACCCGTTGAACCGCTGAGGCGGGCGGCACACTACTCCGGTGAGCCGGGATGTATAGCGGAGGCCCGTTCCTTCGCCTCGCTCTTCCTCGACCAGCTGAGGACCGAGTGGTGCGCCGCCGTCGGCCCGCGCGCCGACGGCGCCGTGCTGCTGGTGGTGAGCGAGCTGATCACCAACGCCGACCGCCACAGCAAGGGGCCCTACATCCTGGAACTGGAGGGCACGGGCACCTCGGTGGCGGTGACCGTCTACGACAGCAGCGCCGCGGCGCCGCAGCGCTACCCCCGTGACCCCGAGCGCGTCGGCCGGCACGGCCTGGAGATCGTCCACGCCCTGGCGAACGTGGTCGTCGTCGAACGCGTGCCGGTCGGCAAGCGGGTGCGAGCCGTGGTGCCCCTCACCGAAGCGTGAACGTGCCGCCCCACTCCTGAGCATGGGGCGACACCCGCGTCCTCGTCCCTCAGGCGCAGCCCAGCTCGCCCAGCATGCCCTCGCGCAGCCGGGTGATGATCCGCTTGATCAGCCGGGACACGTGCATCTGCGAGCAGCCGAGCTGTTCGCCGATCTCCGCCTGGGTGGCCTCCTCCACGAACCGCATGTGGATGATCTGCCGGTCGCGTTCACTGAGCTCGGCCATCAGCGGGGCGAGCGAATGGAAGTCCTCGACGAGCCGCAGCCCGTCCTCCTCCACCCCGATGAAGTCGGCCAGTACCGACTCGCCGTTCTCGGGCCCGTCCCCGGTCAGTGCCGCGTCCAGCGAGGAGGAGTTGTAGCCGTTGGACGCGATCTGCCCCTCGACCACCTCGTTCTCGCTGATGTTCATCAGCGTGGCGAGTTCGGCGACGGTGGGCTCGCGGTCCAGGCGGGAGGAGAGTTCCTCGCGGGCCTTGGCCAGCTCCACGCGCAGCTCCTGGAGGCGCCGCGGCACGTGCACCGCCCAGGTGGTGTCACGGAAGAAGCGCTTGATCTCGCCGACGATGTACGGCAGCGCGAAGGAGGTGAACTCGACCTCGCGCGACAGCTCGAACCGGTCGATGGCCTTGATCAGGCCGATCATGCCGGTCTGGACCACGTCCTCCATGTCGTCCCCGCGACCGCGGAAGCGGCCGGCCGCGAACCGTACGAGCGACATGTTCATCTCGATCAGCGTGTTGCGCGCGTACTGGTACTCGTATGTGCCCTCTTCGAGTTCCGTCAGGCGCTGGAAGAACTGGCGGGACAGCTGCCGCGCGTCACGCGGCGCCACGGTGCGGGGGTCCACGACACCCGGCAGTGATCCGTCGCCCGTCCTGCTTCCGGCGGCCTTTTCGACGACCTGCGCTTCCGGCCGGATCACGGCGGTCTCCATTACCTCTCCCACGAAAGTCACGGTTCGACGTCTCCCTAGGTTCTTCCCGCTTGCGGGTACCCGGGCCGCGACGGCACATGCCCCCCGTGTTCACGGGTGGCGAGAAATCGGTGCCGCTGCGTCATCGCGGGGTGTTTTGTCCCTCCTCAGGGTAGCCCCGTGCGCGGCGACCGGCACCCGGTGGTTCCCTCCGGTTTCCCTCTGGGCGGAATGCCGGGCCCTTCCGTCGCGCGGCGGGACTCCTAGGCTGAGGAGGTGACCAGCCACGTGCCGAACGAAGCCCGCGTCATTCCCCTGCGCCCGCAGCCGCGCCCGCGGAGCCGCCCGCAGACCGCGCGCCCGGGAGAGCGTCCCGTCGTCTCGCCGGTTCCGCCGGAGCACAGGCCGCCCGCCGTCAGAGAACCGCTGTGGCGCGATCTGGTCGGCGACGTCCTGCGGCGTGAACGCCTCGCCCAGGAGCGCACGCTGAAGGAGGTGGCGGAGGCCGCCCGGATCTCCATGCCGTACCTGTCGGAGGTGGAGCGCGGCCGCAAGGAGGCGTCATCGGAGGTGCTGGCCGCCGCCGCGGGCGCCCTCGGACTGGGACTGGGCGACCTTCTGGCGCGGGCCCAAGGGGAACTGGTCCGCCTCACCTCCCGGCACACCGGCGCCGGCCGGGGCCACGGTGCGTCCGGTGCGCGGTACGACGGGATGTGCCTGGCCGCCTGACCGCCGGCCCGGGCCGGCGCCTCGCGGACGGCGAGCCGCCGGCCCGGCTCCTCACACCCGCACCAGGCGCCGGCTGAGTACCTCGTCGGCCAGCCCGTAGGCCACGGCCTCCTCGGCGGTGAACACCTTGTCGCGGTCCATGTCCGCGCGCAGCGTCGCGACGTCGTGCCGCGTGTGGCGGGCCAGCACCTCCTCGACCTGGGAGCGGATCCGCACCATCTCCTTGGCCTGCAGCGCCAGATCGGAGACCGTGCCCTGCCGTCCGCCGCTGGCCGGCTGTCCGAGCAGCACCCGCGCGTGCTCCAGCACGAACCGACGCCCCGCGTCGCCGCCCGCCAGCAGCACGGCCGCCGTGGAGGCGGCCTGCCCGACGCAGAAGGTCGAGATCGGTGCCTGTACGAACGTCATGGTGTCGTAGATCGCCATGAGCGACGTGAACGAGCCGCCGGGGGAGTTGATGTAGACCGCGATCTCGCTCTCCGGGGCCGACGACTCCAGATGGAGGAGTTGCGCGATGACGACGTTGGCCACGCCGTCGTCGATCTCGGTTCCCAGGAAGATGATCCGCTCCGACAGCAGCCGGCTGAACACGTCGTAGGACCGCTCGCCCTGCGGGGTCCGCTCGACGACGTTCGGAATCGTGTAGCTCCCCATGTCACAGCCCCATCCGTCGCCTGGTGGCGGCCGGGCGCACGTCCGCGAGGGACTGGACGACCTGGTCCACCATTCCGTACTCCCTGGCCTCCTCGGCCGTGAACCAGCGGTCCCGGTCGCCGTCCCGGGAGATGGTCTCCGGGCTCTGACCGGTGTGCTCGGCGGTGATCCGCTCGATGGTCCGCTTGGTGAACTCCAGGTTGTCGGCCTGGATCTCGATGTCGGCGGTGGTCCCGCCGATGCCCGCCGACGGCTGGTGCATCATGACCCGCGCGTTCGGCAGGGCGTAGCGCTTGCCCGTGGCGCCGACGCTCAGCAGGAACTGCCCCATGCTGGCGGCGAACCCCATGGCGAGCGTCGAGACGTCGTTGGGGACCAGCCGCATCGTGTCGTAGATGGCGAGTCCCGCGTGCACGGAGCCGCCGGGGCTGTTGATGTACAGGCTGATGTCGGTGCGGGGGTCCTCCGCGGACAGGATCAGCAACTGGGCGCAGACCCGGTTCGCGGAGACCTCGTCGACCTGGGTGCCCAGCAGCACGATCCGCTGCGCGAGCAACTGCGCGGCCAGATGGTCGTCGAACCGGGTCGCAGGGGTGTCGCCCTCCTGGGCCCGGGGCGGCGCGGCCGGGGCCGGGCCGGCGATGAGTGGAGACATCGGCGCTCCTTGTCGAGTCGTCGGGGGAGTCGTACGCGGCCGGTGGCGCCGCGGTTCCTCCACTCTCGGCCCGCTCCGGTGCCCGGCGGGGCTTTCTCTGCCCGTGGCAGATTCGCCACGGGCAGAGCGCTCGGCGGCCGCGGTCTCGGCGGCCGTCGGCGTCTTCGCGGCTGGACGGGAGAGCCCCGCGGAGCAGAACCGCCCGGACCGGATTCCCGCACGACCGATGAGTTCTCCGGCTCGCTCCGGTCGACAGTGGTGACCGTGTTCCACGCCCAGGAGGTACTCATGAGCACCGACGGATTCACCACGTGTCTCTGGTTCGACGGCCAGGCGGAGGAGGCCGCGCACTTCTACGTCTCCCTCTTCAAGGACTCCGGCATCGGCGCCGTCACCCGCTACCCGGAGGGAGCGCACAAGCCCGCCGGCACCGTGCTCACCGTCGACTTCACGGCCAACGGCCAGAAGTTCGTCGCCCTCAACGGCGGCCCGGAGTTCACGTTCAACGAGGCGATCTCCTTCCAGATCACCTGTGACGACCAGGAAGAGGTCGACCACTACTGGGACAGGCTCACCGAGGGCGGCGGCCAGGAGGGCCCCTGCGGCTGGCTCAAGGACAGGTTCGGCGTGTCCTGGCAGGTCGTCCCGAGCAGGCTCGAGGAGATGTTCCGCGACCCTGACCCCGTGAAGGCGGGACGCGCCAACCAGGCCATGATGTCGATGCACAAGCTCGACATCGCCGCGCTGGAGAAGGCGTACGCCGGCGAGTGAAGGCCGGTCGGCGCGCGCGGTGCGGAGGGCGTGACTAGCGTGAGGACCGGGCCGTCATCGTCGTCGTCACATCACCATCCCCATCACCATCACCATCCGGACCACTCACCGGACCATTGATCCGTACGGGAGGCGGCAGCCATGGCCGTGCAACCTGAAGGAACCCCCTGCTGGGCCGATGCCATGTTCGGCGACATCGAGGGAGCCAAGCGCTTCTACGGCGACGTCCTCGGCTGGACCTTCGGCGAGTCGTCGTCGGAGTACGGCAACTACACCCAGTGCTACGCGAACGGCAAGGCGGTCGCCGCCGTGGTCCCGCCCATGTCCGGCCAGGAGGGCCACTCGCAGTGGTGCCTCTACTTCGCGTCCGCCGACGCCGCGGCGACCGCCGCGCGGATCCGCGCGGCGGGCGGTGAGGTGCTGATGGAGCCGATGCGGGTCGGCGACTTCGGCACCATGTGCCTGGCCCGGGATCCGGGCGGCGTGGTCTTCGGCCTCTGGCAGGCCGGCACCCACGAGGGGTTCGAGGCCGTGGCCGAGCCCGGCGCGTACTGCTGGGCCGAGGTCTTCGCCCGCGAACCCGTGAAGTCGGACGCCTTCTTCCCCGCGGTCTTCTCCTACACGGCGAAGCAGATGGAGGACGACGGGGCGGACTTCCGCCTCTTCGACCTGGGCGATGACACCGTCCTCGGCCGCATGGCCATGACGGACGACTTCCCGCCCGAGGTGCCGCCCTACATCAACGTCTACTTCACCGTCGCCGACTGCGACGAGGCCGTGGCCCGCGCCACCGGGCTCGGCGGCGTCCTGCGGTTCGGGCCGATGGACACCCCCTTCGGCCGGTTCGCGGCGCTGAGCGACCCGCAGGGCGCGAACTTCTCGGTGATCGACATCACGAAGACCGAAGGGGCGATGCCCAAGGTCACGGACGTCTCCTGACCCTGTCCCGGCCCTCCGCCGCGCCATGGCATGATCGGGCGCATGCGTGAACGTGTTGTGGCCGCGTGCGACGGGGCTTCGAAGGGAAACCCGGGTCCGGCCGGCTGGGCCTGGGTGGTGGCCGACGCGTCGGAGAGCCCGGTCCGCTGGGAAGCGGGGCCGCTCGGCAGGGCCACCAACAACCTCGCCGAACTCACGGCGCTGGAGCGCCTGCTGGCGTCGACCGACCCGGACGTGCCGCTCGAGGTCCGCATGGACTCGCAGTACGCCATGAAGGCCGTCACCACCTGGCTGCCCGGCTGGAAGCGCAACGGCTGGAAGACGGCCGCCGGCAAACCGGTCGCCAACCGGGAACTGGTCGTGCGCATCGACGAACTGCTCGACGGCCGCTCGGTCGAGTTCCGCTACGTGCCGGCCCACCAGGTCGACGGCGACCGGCTCAACGACTTCGCCGACCGCGCCGCCAGCCAGGCCGCCGTCGTCCAGGAGCCCGCGGGCAGCGGCCTCGGCTCACCGGAGCCGCCGCCCGCACCGGACGTCCCGGCGGCGAAGAAGGCACCGCGTCGAGGTCCCGGCACGGCCCGTAAGGGCGGCAACGCCTCGGCACGCACCATCAAGGCCAAGTTCCCCGGGCGCTGCCTGTGCGGCCGTTCGTACGCGGCAGGGGAGTCCATCGCCAAGAACGACCAAGGATGGGGCCACCCGGAGTGCCGCACGGCGGCGGCCGGCTAGAGACCGTCCGACGATTCCCGTAGTCGCCTAGTCGCCCGAGGCAGGCGGGAATCGTCGGACCGGCCCTGGCACGCGGCGGCCCGCGAAGGGCGGGTCGCACGCCGCCGCACCCCTCTCTTGCTACTCTGCGCAGTCATATGACCGCTTTGAGTGTATTTCAGGGGTGAATGTGAAGGTCGCCTGTGTCGGTGGCGGGCCCGCCGGCCTGTATCTGTCGATCCTGCTGAAGCGGCAGGACCCCTCCCACGACGTCACCGTGTACGAACGCGACCCCGAGGGTTCCACCTACGGCTGGGGCGTGACCTACTGGCGCGGACTGCTCGACCGGCTTCACGAGCACGACCCCGAGTCCGCGCGCGCCGTCGAGGAGCACTCCGTGCGCTGGCGGGACGGCGTCGCCCACGTGGCCGGCCGGGGCGCCGCCCGGCACCGCGGCGACGAGGGCTTCGGCATCGGCCGGCACCGGCTCCTGGAGATCCTCGCCGCCCGCGCCCGCTCCCTCGGCGTGCGTCTGGAGTTCGAATGCGAGATCATCGCCGCCGACCCGCCCGCCGCCGACCTCGTGGTCGCGGCCGACGGCGTGGGCAGCGCCCTGCGCACCCGCCACGCCGATCACTTCGGCACCGAGGTCCGAGCGGGGCGCAACCACTACGTCTGGCTCGGCACCACCAAGGTCTTCGACGCCTTCACCTTCGCCTTCACCGAGACCGACCACGGCTGGATCTGGGCGTACGGCTACGGCTTCGGCCCCGAGGGCAGCACCTGCGTCGTCGAGTGCGCGCCCGGGACCTGGACCGGTCTGGGGCTGGACCGGGCCGACGAGGCCGAAGGGCTGGTCCTGCTGGAGAAACTCTTCGCCGACGTCCTGGACGGCCACCCGCTCTCCGGCCGGTCCGGAGCCGGCCCCGGCGCCCCGTGGCTGACCTTCCGCACCCTGACCAACCGCACCTGGTCCCGGGACAACCTGGTCCTGCTCGGCGACGCCGCCCACACCACGCACTACTCCGTCGGTGCCGGCACCACGCTGGCCCTGGAGGACGCCATGGCACTGTCCGCCGCACTGCGTGAGCGGTCAGCCCTCCCGGACGCCCTCGCCCACTACGAGCGGGAACGCAGGACGGCCCTGCTGCCGTTGCAGAGCGCGGCCCGCTACAGCGCCCAGTGGTACGAGAACCTGCCCCGCTACATCCAGCTGCCGCCAAAACGGATGTTCGCCCTGCTCGGCCAGCGCCACTCGCCCCTGCTGCCGTACGTCCCGCCCCAGCTGTACTACCGCCTCGACCGGGCGGCCGGGCGACTGGAGGGGCTGCGCCGGCTCAAGCGCTGGCTGGGACCCAGGGTCGCGCGGACGGTGCAGGCGCGGAACCTGGCCGCGCGCGACCGGAGGTGACCGGGCGGGGCCGTCCCGGCGCGGTACGGGATCACTCCGGATGACAGACTGGCGGCATGGACGAGCGCACTTTCGACAGGTCGCAACAGCACGCCTCGGTGGTCGGCCTCGGCACCTGGCAACTCGGTGCCGACTGGGGAGACGTGGACGACAAGGAAGCCCTCAGGGTGCTGGAGGCCGCGGCCGAGTCGGGGGTGACCTTCTTCGACACGGCCGACGTCTACGGCGACGGCCGCAGCGAGGAGACCATCGCCACGTTCCTGCGCGGCAGGCCCGACCTGCACGTGCTGGTCGCCACCAAGATGGGCCGCCGGGTCGAGCAGATCCCGCAGAACTACGTGCTCGACAACTTCCGGGAGTGGAACGACCGCTCCCGCCGCAATCTCGGCGTCGACGTCGTCGACCTGGTGCAGCTGCACTGCCCGCCGACCCCCGTCTACTCCAGTGACGAGGTGTTCGACGCCCTGGACACCATGGTCGAGGAGGAGCGCATCGCCGCGTACGGCGTCAGCGTGGAGACCTGTGAGGAGGCACTGACCGCGATCGCCCGGCCGAACGTCGCCAGCGTGCAGATCATCCTCAACCCGTTCCGGATGAAGCCCCTGCGCGAGGTCCTCCCCGCCGCCCGGGAGGCGGGCGTCGGCATCATCGCCCGGGTGCCCCTGGCCTCCGGTCTGCTGTCCGGCAAGTACACCCGGGACACGGTCTTCGCCGCGAACGACCACCGCAGCTTCAACCGGCACGGCGAGGCCTTCGACCAGGGTGAGACCTTCTCCGGCGTCGACTTCGCCACGGGCGTCGAAGCCGCCGCCGAGTTCGCCGCGCTCGCCCCCGAGGGATACACCTCCGCCCAGCTGGCACTGCGCTGGATCATCCAGCAGCCCGGTGTGACCACCGTGATCCCCGGTGCCCGTTCGCCCGAGCAGGCCCGCGCCAACACGGACGCCGCCCGGCTGTCGGAGCCGGCCGAGGACACGCTCGCGGCGATCCGCGACCTCTACGACCGGCGCATCAAGGAGCAGGTCGAGGGCCGCTGGTAGGCGGTACCCCGGTACCCCCGGTCGTCACGGCACCAGGAGCAGCTGCCGTTCCCGCTCCTGGTCGCCGGCGGCCGCGCCTTCGTCCCGCGTGGTGAACGCGCGGGACAGCGTCTCGCTCGCCGCCTCGACGGCCTGGGGTGTGCCCTGAACGGTGACCGCCACCGGCGCGGACAGCGGGGTGCCCGCCGCTCGCGGCGCCGAGGAAGCCTCCACAGTGGCCGGGGAGTCGAAGGTCGCGGTGCGCACGGTCGCCCGCTCGTCGGCCGGGATGCCGTCGGGCGCGCCGAAGACACCCTCCAGCGCGCGGACGATCGCCCGCGCGTCGTCGATGCCGCCACCGCTGAGCGTCACGGTGAGCTGAGTGTCGGACATCCTTCGCCTTCCTCCTGGGCCAGTGCCGGTCCCGGCCCGTGTAACCGTCCGCTGATCGCTCAAACCGGATGCCGCCGCCCCGTCACGGCGCCTGAGCGCGGGGAACCCGGGAAGAGGGAAGGGAACGCAGGCCGCGGTAACCGGGAGGAACAGTGACGGAAAAGGACGGGACGGCGAACTCGGACCGGCGCAGGGGGCGCGACGAGACCGAGGAGGAGCGGGCGGACCGGATGTGGACGGACCTGATCCAGGAGGTCCGCGTCGCGCAGATGGGCGTGCAGATCCTGTTCGCCTTCCTGCTGACCGTCGTTTTCACCCCGAAGTACGACGACCTCTCGGACACGAACCAGACGATCTACCTGGTGACGGTGGTCCTGGGGGCCGTGACGACCGGCGCCCTCATCGGACCGGTGTCCCTGCACCGCATAGTCTCCGGACGGCGCGTGAAACCCCAGGCCGTGCGGTGGGCCTCCCGGCTGACCCTGCTCGGCCTGGTGCTGCTGCTCGCCACGATGGCGGCCTCGCTCCTGCTGATCCTGCGGGTGGCCACCGACGACGGCTTCGTGCCGTACCTCGTCACCGGCGTGGTGCTGTGGTACCTCGTGTGCTGGTTCGGGATTCCCCTGTGGACCCGGCACCGCCACACCTCACGCTGACGCCCGGCTCAGCCCTCCGCCATGAGCTCCGCGAGGAAGTCGTCGACACGGACCCGCTCCCTCCCCGGCCGGACCACGGCATGGGTCTCGCGCAGGAAGGCCTCCACGGCCGCGGCCCACACGAAGACCACGGCGCGGTGGCGTTCCCCGTCGGGCCGGGCGTCGCCCAGCAGCTCGATGCGCAGCTCGTCCCACAGGCCCCGCGACTCGGGGCGCAGCCGGACGTCGCCCACGCCGACGGACGGGTGAGCCCCTCGCCCACCATCTCCCGGTCCAGCGTCCAGCGGGCGAGGACGCGGCCGTCATGGCTGAACACCACGGTGAGCGCGAAGGGGTCCGCCGCCTCGTAAGCGAAGTGGGCCAGCACGGGGAAGCGGTCGGCGTCGCCCGCCTGGAGCTGCACCACCAGGGTCTTGTGCACGACGGTGTTCACGGGGCCCTCCAGGGGAGACGGACGTAGAGCCCTCTAGTACCCCGCCCGACCGCAAGATGCTCACGCGGACGGGTGATTCGCCCGGGCCGGGTTTCGAACGCGGCGTGCAGGACGCGCCCGGGACGTGCTCAGGACGACGTGCTCAGGACCGTCCCAGCGCCTCGCGCAGTGCGGGCAGCAGGGTCTTCTCCGACCAGTCCAGGAAGGCGGGTTGCGACTCGCCGCCGATCTGCACCAGGGCGATCTCGGTGAACCCGGCCTCGGCGTACGGGCGTACGGCCGCCACGAAGGAGTCCGGGTCGTCGCCGCAGGGGATGGACTCGGCGACGTCGTCGGGGGTCACGAACTGGGTGGCCGCCTCGAACGAATCCGGGTGCGGCAGTTCGGAGTTGACCTTCCAGCCGCTGCCGAACCAGCGGAACTGCGCGTGGGCGCGCTTGATCGCCGTGTCCCGGTCCGGATCGTAGGACACCGGCAGCTGGCCCACGCGCGGCTTGCCCGCGCCGCCGTGCCGGTCGAAGGCCTCCAGCAGCCCCGGCTTGGGCTCGGTGGCGATCAACAGGTCGGCGTGCTCGCCCGCGAGCGCGCAGGAGCGCTCCCCCGAGACGGCGATCCCGATGGGCGGCGGGCTGTCCGGCAGGTCCCACAACCGGGCCGACTCCACGTCGAAGTGCGTGCCGCGACGGTTCACATGGCCGCCCTCGAACAGTGCCCGGATGATCTCCACGGCCTCCTCGAGCATCTCGTGCCGCACGTCCACGGACGGCCAGCCGCCGCCCACCACGTGTTCGTTGAGGTTCTCGCCCGAGCCGAGCCCCAGCCGGAACCGGCCCTCGGACAGCAACTGCAGCGTCGCCGCCTTCTGCGCGACCACCGCCGGGTGGTAGCGGAACGTCGGACACGTCACGTAGGTCATCAGCGGGATGCGGGAGGTCGCCTGCGCCGCGGCCCCCAGCACGCTCCACGCGTACGGCGAGTGGCCCTGCGAGCGCAGCCACGGGAAGTAGTGGTCCGAGGTGACCGAGAAGTCGAACCCCGCCTCTTCGGCCCGCACCACATGGCCGACGAGCTCACGCGGGCCGGCCTGCTCGGTCATCATCGTGTAGCCGATTTGCACCATAACGGGCGAGTCCCCGTCCGAGCGGAGTGAAAACGGGACGATGACGGTCAGGTCGAATCCTCCCGGAACGTCTTGAGGAAGGCGGCGAGCGCCCGCTCGTTCGCGGGGTCGTCCCAGTCGTCGGCCGGCGTCGTCCAGCGCAGCGAGAAGCTCCGCCCGCCGCCGAGGAGATAGCCGCGGCCGAAGGTGCGCACCCGGGTGCCGTCGTCCCGGGCCACCCACTCCATGTCGGCGGCCGGGCGTCCCCGGTACGTCGTCGCGCGGATCTCGCCGACCCTGCTGTAGTCGCCGGATCCCTCCAGACCGGGCTCGACGTCGTCGCGCCAGACCGCCACGGGATCCGCGCCGGCGCGCTCGCTGTAGGTGACCGCGAGGGTGCGCGGGTCGCCGGACGAGCCGAAGACCACCCGGTACGCCCCGTCCGGCACCCGCGAGGTGTCCAGCCGTCGCCAGCCCTCGGGCAGCGCGACGGAGAAGCCCTCCGGGGCGTCGTAGCGGCGGAACCCGGCCGGCGCGGCGTCGCCCGGCTCGCCCGGCCTGTCCGGCTTCGACGGTGTGGGTGTCGCGCTCGGCGAGGGGGCGGGGGAGGAGGGGGTGGTGCCGTCGGCGGGCGGCGGGGCGGGGGCCGTGGGGCGCTGCCGGGCGCCGGTGGCGGAGCCGCCGTCCGTGCCGGGCGGCCCGTGGGTGACGGCGAGGACGGCGGCGATGACCGTGACGACGGCCAGGGCGGTGCCCGCGAGCGTCGTCCGCCGGCTCCAGTCCCGGCCCACCTGCCCGACCGCGCCACGCGCGCCGCGCAGGCGGGGACGGGACGCCTGGTGCACGGCCGCGCCGGGATCCTCGGTCAGCACCCGGACGAGGGCCTCGCGGACCACCGGCCGGGTCAGTCGCTCCCGCGAGTCCTTGCGCAGCAGGCCTTGCACGACCCGGGTGAGCGGGCCGGCGCGCACCGGAGTGCGCAGCGGCAGCCGGTCCACGCCCTTCAGCGTGGTCTCGGGCCGGCCCCGGTCACGGAACGGCGGACGGCCCTCGACCATCGTGTAGAGGATGGCCCCCAGCGTCCAGAGGTCGGCCGCGGGCCCGATCCGCTCGTCGCGGGCCTGCTCGGGCGAGGCGTACGAAGGCGCGGTGAGCCGCGGTGCGAGGGTGGCGCCGGCCAGCCCGAAGCCGGTGACGACGACGGAGCCCTCCTCGCCCACGAACACCTGCCCCGGGCTCAGCTCGCCGTGCGTGACACCCAGGTCGTGCGCCGCCTCCAGCACGTCCAGCACTTCCAGGCCGATGCGCGCCGCCCGCACGTAGTTGAAGGTGCCCTGCCGTTCCAGGAGCTCGTCGAGCGGTACGCCGCCGACCCACTCGGTCACCGTCCACAGGACGCCGTCCGCCACGACCGCGTCGACCACCGCGGGGGTCCGCCCGGGGCACGACGACTGCATGGTCTCGCCGGCGCGGATCACCCGTCCGGGAGTCCGGCGGGCGGTCTCGCCGGCCTGCTCCCGCTCCTGAGGGAGCCCGACCCGCGTGACCAGACACGGGCGGCCCGTACCGGTGTCCTCCCCCGACCAGCGGACGCGGTTCGTTTCACGGTGGACGACTTCGAGAAGGCGGTACCGTCCGGCGACCAACTCGTGTGTGGAGACGTGCGCCCTGCCCATGGCCATCCCTCGTTCGCACCGCCGGCTCTCAGCTTGTCCAGAGGTACGGCCGGGGCGCCGTGCCGCGTTCAACGAATGCGGGATCCGGGGTCTTTTCTGACCTTTCGTCAAAAACGGCGAACACCTGCACGACGGCGCATGCCGAAAAAGCCACCGCGCGAGCCCCGCACCGCTCCTGACCTGGGCAAGACTCCGCAACCGTGCCACCGCGCAATTCCGCCGGAGGAGGGTGCGGTACCGGGAATGCGGGACCGGCCTGGTGGTAACCGCCGGTAATTGCGGATTTCGCGGGGGAAACCCGCCTCAGCGCAGCCCGAAACGGTCCGCCCAGGCCGTCACGTCGGTGGTCGTGGCGTTGCCTCCGCACACCACCAGTCCGATCCGGGCGCCGTCACCCACCCGCTCCACGACGCGCCGGGCCGCCGGCAGCAGGCAGCCGGCGGCCGGCTCGGTCCACACCTTCCCGTGCTCGGCGAGCGCGAGCGAACCCTCCACGGCCTCCCGGTCCGGCACCACCAGCACCTCGCCGACCAGCGCCGACACATGGTCGTACGTGAGCTGTGAGACGGACGGGGCGCTGAGCGTGGTGACGATCGAGGACAGGGCCACCGGGAGCGGCCCGCCCGCCGCCAGCGCCCGCGACATCGCCTCGGCGCCCTCGGTCTCCACGCCCCAGACCCGCACGCCCGGCCGCAGCGCCCGCAACGCCGCCGCCACGCCCGCGATCAGCCCGCCGCCCCCGATACTCACGAGGACGTCGGTGAGCTCCCCGGCGTCCTCGGCGAACTCCAGCCCGACGGTGCCCTGTCCCGCGATCACGACGGGGTCGTCGAAGGGGTGGACCAGGGTCAGGCCCTCCTCCCGCAGCCGGGTCACGAGCGCGAAGGCACTGTCCATGCCGTCGGTGAGCCGCACCAGCGCGCCCGCCTCCTCGGCGGTCTCCACCGAACGCGCCGGTGCCGTACGCGGCATGACCACCGTGGCCTTCACGTCGAGGGCGGCGGCCATGACCGCCACGGCGATCCCGTGGTTTCCGCCGCTGACCGCGACGACACCGGCGGCCCGCTCGGCCTCGGTCAGGGACAGCAGCTTCGCCGTCGCGCCACGCGCCTTGAACGATCCGGTGCGCTGAAGCAGTTCCAGTTTCGTGCTGACCGGGACCCCGAGCAGCGCGGACAGCCCGGGGCTGGGCACGGTCGGGGTGCGTACGACATGTCCGGCGATCCGCTCGGCCGCGGCTTCGATCTCCGTGATCCCGATCAAGGCAGTCATCCTTCCGGCGCGGAACGGTGATCTCCGCCCCTTCGCACCCTTTCGCGCGACGCCCCCAAGGTCAACACGGTTCCGGAGGCCGCGGGCGAGCGCATCGCCGGTCGAGGGCGCTCAGCGCCTCGAGGACCCGCCCCGACCACCTGGGCGGCCAGGGCGCGTCATCCGTCGCCGGACGGGACGCCGACGGAGCGGACCGGCTCGCCTCAGTGCTGCTGCGTCTTCTGCGGCGTCACCTCACTCGGCCGTACGACCACGTAGCCCTGGCCCTGGAGCAGCAGCTGCACGGCCTCGCCGGAACCGCCGCGCAGCATCGAGCCGATGGACTGCGAACGGTGCAGGGAGGTCGACAGCCCGGCGGACCAGCCGACGATCGCGTCGGTGTCGACGTAGACCGGGTACTGGGGCGAGACCGGGATGACCAGCGGACTGCCGTCGCACACCAGCCCCAGCCTGCCGTGCCCCGTGAAGACGCTGTTGAACAGCCCGCCGCCGGTGATGCCGGCGCCCTTGACCGTGGCGATGCGGTACGACAACGAGGAGTCGAAGCACAGGACGTTGCGGCCGTTGACGGTGAACTCGTCACCGGGCTCCACCTCGACGATGAAGCAGCTCTGCGCCTCGTGCGCGAACCAGGCCTCGCCCTGTCCGCGCACCGCCATCAGGGGCAGCCCCTCCCCGGTGACCGCGCGCTTGAGCATGCCGCCCACGCCCTGGCCCTTGCGCTCGAACTGGAGATCGCCGCGGTAGGCGACCATCGCGCCCTGCCGGGCCAGCATCTCGCCGTTCACCGTGTAACGGATGCACTTGGAGTTCTCGACGGTCATGCCCGGCGCTGTGGCGGGCTGCACCATGTGCTCGCTGGAAAAGAGGTCACCCTTCATACGGGCATCCTGTCCCGGAGCAACCCGTTCCGCCAAGATCGTGTGCCGGGAGCCGTGTTCAGCCGCCGAAGAGCTGGGTCCAGTACGTGCCCGCCCGGCCACCGCCGGCGAGGCCGATGCCGATGTGGGTGAAGTCGGCGTTGAGGATGTTGGCGCGGTGCCCGGGGCTGTTCATCCAGCCCTCCACCACGTCGGCGGGGGAACGCTGGCCGCAGGCTATGTTCTCGCCGACCGTGCGCCGGGTGGCGCCCGCGGCGGCGGCGCGGTCCCAGGGCTTGCCGCCGTCCGGGTCGGTGTGCGCGTAGAAGTCGCGCGCCACCATGTCCGCGCTGTGCGCCTGCGCGGCGTGGGTCAGCCGGGCATCGACGGCCAGGGCGGGCAGACCGGCCCGGGTCCGCTCCCGGTTGGTGAGGCCGACGACCTCGGCCGTGGTGCGGGCCAGGCCGTCCGGGGTCAGCGGTGCGGCCCACAGCGCCGTCCAGTACGTGTCTCCCGACGGTCCGCCGGTGACGTGCGCCCAGCCGGCGTGCGTGAAGGCGGCGCCGTGCAGCGTGCGCCGGGTCCGCTCGGTGCGCAGGCAGTACGCGACGAACTCGGCGGGTGTGCGCGGGCCCGACACCAGGTGCTCGCCGACGGTGAGATACGCGTACCCGGCGCGGACGACGCGCTGGTGGACGGAGAGGCCGTCCCGGGTCTCGACGCTCAGCGTGCCCGCGGAGGCCATGGCGGCGGCGTGGGCACGGGCCGCGGCGGCCAGCCGCGCGTCGGCGGAGACGGGGCGGGAACCGGCCTCCGCGCGGGCGGAGTTGACCAGAGCGAGGAAGCCGTCGGAGCCGACCGGAGGTGGTGCGGAGCCGGCCTGGGGCGCGGTCGGCGTGGCCGGGGCCCGGTCGTCGGGTGCCGGAGACTCGTCGACGACCTCCACCCCGAAGTCCCGGGCGAGACCGGCGAGTCCGTCGGCGTACCCCTGCCCCAGAGCCCGCAGCTTCCAGCCCTCGCCGCGCCGGTAGAACTCCGCGAGCAGCAGCACGGTCTCCTGCCGGGGGCGCGGCGGCGTGAACCGGGTCAGTGCCCGGCCGCGCGCGTCGGTGACGTGGAGTGTGGGGGAGGGGAGCGCGCCCGGGGCGGTCCCGGGGGCCGAGGGGCTCACCGCCACCGTCACCCGGGTCGCACCGGGGCGCAGCCGGGAGGGATCGACGATCAGCGTGTCGTCGCGCAACCGGGCGCCGGGTGCCTCCGGCTGGTTGTAGAAGACGAAGTCGCCGTCACCGCCCACCTTGCCGCCGTCATCGGTGACGAGCGCCGAGACGTCGAAGCCGCCGGGTACCCGCACGCTCACGGGTCCGCCCGGCAGGGGGACGTTGCCCCCGGGAACCAGCTCACTCATCGTGCCGCCCTTGGGTGTGGTCCTGCTCCGGCAGGGGTCTCGGTGCCGGGTCAACGTCCGCCGGACACCGGGGGTTCCCGCGGCCGGCAGCCCTGCGCCGGGGGGCCCAGCGCCGGGGGACACCCTGCGCCGGAGGAGCCGCCAGGCCGTGTCGGCCCCGAGCCGTGGCCGTCCTGCGGCCGGGGGCTCCTGCCGGTGCCGGTCGCGAGCCGGAGGTCAGGTCGAAGCCGTCGGTTCCGGAGTGATCAGGCCCTGCCGGTAGGCGATCGCCACGGCCTCCGTGCGGCTCGCCGCCTCCAGCTTGGCCAGGATGTTGGAGACGTGGACGCTCGCCGTCTTGGCGCTGATGAACAGCTCCTCGCCGATCTGGCGGTTGCTGCGGCCGAGGGCGAGGAGCCGCAGCACGTCCTGCTCACGGGCGGTGAGCACCGCCGCGCGGCCGTCGGCGGGCGCCGTGTCCGTCGACAGCCGGGCGCGGCGGACCAGGTCGTCCAGTCGCTCGCGCAGCAGCGTGGCGCCGAGCCGGTCGGCCTCCCCGCGTACGGTGTCCGCCTGGGCTGCCGCCTCCTCGCGGCGGTCGGCCGCCAGCAGGGCCTCCGCCAGCCGCAGCCGGCAGCGCGCGCGTTCGTAGGCGTCGCCGTACGCGAACCCGGCCACCGTCTTCTCCCAGGACGCCGGGTCCGGTCCGGACCCCGCGATCCGGGTCCACTCCGCCTCCGCGCGCGCCAGCCACGCCTGACCCTCCGGGCCCTGGGGCGTGCCGTCCGCCCCGTGCCCGGCGGACGACCGGGCCCGCTCCAGCAGTTCCGCCGCGGTGTCCCTCCAGCGGCCGACCCGCGCCTCGTCACCGGCGGCGCGCAGCTCGACGACCGTGTCCGCCACCGCGGACAGGGCCAGGGTGGTGAGCCTGACGGTCACGGCCGGCGGTATGCCCGCGTCGTCGGTGAGCGCTTCCACGGTGGACCGCGCCCACCGCACCGCCTCCTCCGCGTCCCCGCGCAGCGCGGCGGCGTCGGTCAGCACGATGCCCGCGACCATCGTGCCCATCCAGTCGAACGGCCCCTCCAGCATCGCGCGTGCACGCTCCGCCGCCCCGAAGTCGCCGCGCGCCAGCGCCACGTACAGGCCGGGGCCGACGGCGTGACCGCCCGCGGCGGGCAGCACGCCGGTGGTGTCCGCGGCGCCCCGCACGCACTCGTCCCAGTGGCCCAGCGTGTACTGCACCAGCAGCCGCAGATACCGCATCTCCCGCGGATACGGCGAGGACAGCAGCCCGGAGCGGCGGGCCCGGTCCAGGCCCTCCTCCGCCCAGGGCAGGCACTCCTCCAGGTCACCGGACTCGAAGCAGCCGATGGCGAGGTTGAACAACGCGCGCATCTCCACCGGAGCGTTGCCCGACCGCCGTGCCAGCTCCCTCGCCTCCAGGAGCCGCTTGCGGCCCTGCGGAGTGCTCCGATTGCCGCCTTCGAGCCCGGCCAGGGAGATCAGGAGATCGGCGCGGGCGTCCGTGACCTTCAGGTCCTCCGCCACCCGCAGCGCCCGCCGCGCCACTCGCAGCGCGGTCTCGTTCTCCCCGACCTGGCGGGCCGCCGTGACGTGCGTCGCCGCGGCCCACACCCACGTGGACGACGGAGGCTCGGCGGGGATCAGGCCGAGCGCCTCGCTGCTGTGGGCGAACGCGGCCGACAGATTGTCGACGCTCAGCAGATTCCCCGCGAGCGTGTAGCGGACGCGGGCGGCGAGTTCCAGGTCGGCGTCCTGACCGAGGCCGGCCAGCGCGGACCGGGTGAGGGAGACCGCGCGGTGCAGCTCCCCGGCGTGCGCGGCGGCCGCCGAGGCGCGCAGCGTGAGCGTCACGGCGTCGGGCCCGGCGGGCCGTGCCGCGGAGTCGACCGCCGACCACAGATCGAGGGCCGTCTCGACGTGCCGCAACTCCTCGGCGGGCGCGCCGACGCGCTGCGCGTGGTCCGCGGCTTCGAGGGAAGCGGCGAGCGCCTCGGGCAGGTCGTGGCTCTCACGGTAGTGGTGGGCTCGCTCGGCCGCGCTGTCGGACCGGCGGTCCCGTGCGGCGAGCAGCCGGGCGAACGCGCCGTGCAGCCGGGCCCGTTCCCCCGGGAGCAGGTCGGCGTAGACCGCCTCCCGCGCGAGGGCGTGCCGGAAGGAGTAGGTGCCTCCGTCGCCGGAGACGAGCAACTGCCGCTCCACGGCCTCGCGCAGCGCCGACTCCAGCTCGTCCTCGGGCAGCCCGACGGCGTCCCGCAGCAGGTCGTGCCCCACGCGGCGCCCGGCGACCGCGGCGGTGCGCAGCACCTGCTGGGCCGTCTCGGACAACTGCTCGAACCGGATGAGCAGGACGTCGGCCAGTCCGCTGGGTACACCCCCGGCCGGCGCGTCCGTGGCCGCGACCAGCTCCTCGGCGTAGAAGGCGTTGCCCTCGGCGCGCTCGACGATCCGGTGCACGGTGGTGTCCGGCAGCGGCCGGTCGCCGAGGGAGCGCACCAGTCGCGCCACGTCGGCGTCGGGCAGGGGCCGCAGTTCCAGCCGCTCCACGGCGGGCAGCCGGACCAGCTCGGCGAGCAGGGGCCGCAGCGGGTGGCGGCGGTGCAGGTCGTCCGCCCGGTACGAGGCGAACACCGCGAGCCGCGCGCCCGGCGCTCCGCCGGCCGACCGCTGCAGGACTCCCCGGCTGAGCAGGAACCGCAGCAGGTCCCGGGAGGACTGGTCGGCCCAGTGCAGGTCCTCCAGGACCAGCAGCAGCGGGGCGATGCCCGCCAGCTCGGCCAGCAGGGCGGCCACGCCCTCGAACAGCCGCAGCCGCGACCGCGTGGTGGCCCCCCTGTCGCCCCCTTCGTCCGGCCCGCCGCCGAGCAGCCGGTCGGCCACCGGATGCGCGGCCACCACGGCGGCGAACCGCTCGTCGGCGGCCAGCACACCGAGGATCTCGGTGAACGGCAGGTACGGCAGACCCACGTCACCCAGGTCGACGCAGTGCCCGGTGAGGACGGTCGTCCCGGCCGCGACGGCCCGCCCGGCGGCCTCGTCCAGGGTCCGGGTCTTGCCGACCCCGGCGTCCCCGGCGATCAGCACCGCGCGGGCCTCCCCGGAGCGGGCGCGCTCCAGTACGCCGGTGAGACGCGCGACTTCGTCCTCGCGGCCGACGAGCGGGCTGGTGAAAAAGGTCTGCTGCACGACGCCCATCCTGGCACGCGGGTCCGACAGCTCCTCCGCGGACGAGCACCCCGGCCGTCGCCGCCGGACGCCGTCGCCGGGGCGTGCCATCGGGGGCCCCCAGTGCCCGCCACCCGCCGCCCGCCGCCCGACCGGATCGCCGGTCGAGGCCCCCGGCCGGGCGGCCCGCACGTCCGGGACGCTGATCGAGGGCCACGGGCTGCACTGCCGAGTGGCAAGTGGCCCTGGGGCCGAGTCACGCTGAGCCTTGCGGCCTTGCGGCCTTGCGGCCTTGCGGCCTTGCGGCCTTGCGGCCTTGCGGCCTTGCGGCCCCCTGACTCAGCGCCGCAGCGTCCGAGCCCAGTCCGGCGGTACCCGCCCCGCCGGCCCGGGGGACGGCTGGTCCTGGGGGTGGCTGCCCGGCGGGGCGAGCTCCGGACCGGACTCCCGCACCTCGTTGGCCGCGTAGTCCCAGTACCAGTCCTCGCCCGGCTCGAAGCTCTGCACCACCGGGCACCCGGTGGTGCATTCGGCGCAGCCGGTGCCGCTGGGCGGGGCGGCGGGGTCGATTCCGGTGTCACTGGTCATGCCGGCTCCTCGGTCGGTTCGGATTCGGCGGCGGTGAGCGGCAGGAGCACCTGGAAGCGGGTGTCACCCGGCACGGACTCCACCTGGAGCGTGCCGTGGTGCTTGTCGACCACGATCCGCCAGGAGATGTCCAGACCGAGCCCGGTGCCCTCGCCCACCGGCTTGGTGGTGAAGAACGGGTCGAAGATGCGCTCGCGGATCTCCGGAGCGATCCCGGTGCCGGTGTCGCGGAACTCCACCAGCAGCCGGTCGTGGTGAAGTGCCGTCCGCACGGTCAGTGTGCCGTCATCGCCCGTGCCGTGCATGGCGGAGACCGCGTTGTCGATCAGGTTGGTCCACACCTGGTTGAGTTCGGCCGGGTACGCCGGGATCCGAGGCACCGTGCGGTCGTACTCCTTGACGACCTCGATCCGCGGGCCGAGCTTGCCCGACAGCATCAGCAGGGTGCTGTCGAGGAGCTCGTGGACGTCGACGGTCCGATAGGGCGCCCGGTCGAGCTGCGCGTACTGCTTGGCCGCGTCCACCAGGTGCGAGATCCGGGCGGTGGAGTCCGCGATCTCGTCCATCAGCAGCTCGGTCTCGACCGTGTAGTTGAGCCAGCCGACCGCCCCCGGCAGCATCTCCTCGTCCACGGCCGCCGCCACCTGGTCCAGCCACTCGGCGTCCAGGCCCGCCTGCACGAAGGTCGGCGCGAGCTGCCAGGCCTGCTCGATGCCGTGGGCCTCCAGCCAGTCGGTGAGGGCGTCCTCCCGGTCGGCGGCCTCCAGCGGGGTGAGCGAGGGCGCCTTCGCGACCCGCTCGGCCGTGCGCTCCTGTATCTCGATGAGACCCGCGAGCGCGTCCCGGGAGAACGGCCCCTCGGCGATGACGGCGAGTTTGTGCCGCATCTTCGCCACCCGCTCCCGCAGCGTCGAGGTGGCCCGGACCGCGGCCGCCGCCGGATTGTTCAGCTCGTGCGTGAGGCCGGCCGACAGCGAGCCGAGCGCCAGCAGCCGCTCGCGCTGCCCGATGGTCCGCTGGGTGTTCTTGGACCCGAAGAACAGCCCCTCCAGCAGGTGCACCGCCATCGGGAACCACTCCCGCATGACGGCCGCGAACGTCGCCGCCGGCAGGACGAAGAACCGCGTCGGCTCCGTGACGCGCATCGAGTTGGTGTAGACCTGCGGCAGCCGGTCGCCGACATACGCCTGCATCGCGCCCGCGTACACCCCGCGCTGCGAGGTGCGGTTGGTCTCCACGTCGTCCCCGCCGACCCGGCGGGAGAGCACGACCGACCCCTCCAGCATCACGTAGAGGCACGTCGCGTCCTCGCCCTCGGCGTACACCGGCCCGGGCTGGAACAGCTCCACCCCGCCCTCGGCGCACAGCCGCCCCAGCTGTTCGGACGACAGCTTCTCGAACAGGAACAGTTCCCCGATCTCCTCGGGGCTGCACGGCATCGGCCGCCCGCTCACGACTGCTCCAGATACCGGTGGACGAGCATGACGGCCATGGCTCCCTCTCCGACGGCGGACGCGACCCGCTTGGCGGACTCCGCGCGGGCGTCGCCCGCCACGAACACGCCCGGGACACTGGTCTCCAAGTGGTAGGGCGGGCGGTCCAGCTCCCAGTCGGCCGGTGGCCGCCCGTCGGGGGTGAGGTCGGGACCGGCGAGGATGAACCCGCGTTCGTCCCGCAGCACCGTGCCGTCCAGCCAACCGGTCAGCGGAGCCGCGCCGATGAACACGAACAGCCACTGGGCGTCGACGAGCTCGGTGCCGCCGACCTGTGCGTCGCGCAGCGTCAGCCGCTCCAGGTGACCGTCGCCGTGCGCGCTCTCGACGACCGTGCCGCAGCGCACCTGGATGTTGGGCGTCTCCTCGATCTGCTGGATCAGGTAGTGCGACATGGACGCCGCGAGGGAGTCGCCGCGGACCAGCAGGGTCACCGACTTGGCGCCCCGGGACAGGTACATCGCCGCCTGCCCGGCCGAGTTGGCGCCGCCCACGATGTACACGTCGTGCCCCTGGCAGGCGGCGGCCTCGGTCAGCGCCGAGCCGTAGAAGACGCCGCAGCCCGTCAGGTCGTCGGTGCCGGGAGCGGTGAGCTGCCGGTAGGAGACACCGGTCGCCAGGATCACGCTGTGCGCGGCGATCTCCGAGCCGTCCGAGAACCGTACGATCCGCGCCGCCCCGTTTGCCTCCAGTCCCGTCACCTCGCGGGCGGTGAGGATCTCGGCGCCGAACTTCGCCGCCTGCCGCCGGGCCCGGTCGGTGAGCTGCCCGCCCGACACACCGTCGGGGAAGCCGAGGTAGTTCTCGATCCGTGAGCTCTGCCCGGCCTGCCCGCCGGTCGCCGACCGCTCCACCAGCACCGTCCGCAGCCCCTCCGAAGCCCCGTAGACGGCCGCGCCGAGCCCCGCCGGCCCGCCGCCGATCACCACGAGGTCGTAGAACTCGGCCGCCGGCGTCGTCGCCAGGCCCACGCGTGCCGCGAGGTCGGGCGCCTCCGGCTCCACCAGCGGGGTGCCGTCCGGCGTGATCACCACCGGCAGCCGCCGCCCGTCCTGCCCGGCCGCCGACAGCAGCCGCCGCCCCTCCGGCTCGTCGGAGGAGTACCAGCGGTACGGCACCTGGTTGCGGGCCAGGAACTCCCGGACCTCCGAGGAGCGCGCCGACCAGCGGTGCCCGACGACCTTGGTGCTGGGCACGGGCCGGTGGTCGCCGCTGCGCCAGGTCCGGAGCAGGTCGTCCAGGACCGGGTAGAGCTTCTCCTCGGGCGGGTCCCAGGGCTTGAGCAGATAGTGGTCCAGGTCGACGACGTTGATCGCGTCGATCGCCGCGTTGGTGTCCGCGTAGGCGGTCAGCAGTACCCGGCGGGCGCCCGGATACACGTCCAGGGCCTGCTCCAGGAACTCGATGCCGTTCATCTGCGGCATCCGGTAGTCGGCGAGGATCACGGCCACCGGGTCGCCGCGCAGCTTCAGTTCGCGCAGTGCCTCCAGCGCCGACTCGCCGGACTCCGCGCGCACGATCCGGTACGTGGCGCCGTAGCGCCGCCGCAGGTCGCGGGCGACGGCTCGGGAGACCCCCGGATCGTCGTCCACGGTCATGATGACGGTCCGCGTCGCCCCGTCGGCCTGTGCCATACGTCCCCCACGTCGAACGGCCGGATTCACGGCACGGCGTCCCCGTCACCGCACCGGCCTGCGGTCCATCGTATGTTCGGTCGCGGGGTCCCGCTCAGGCGGACGGAGGGCCGCCGCGGGTGCCCCGCACGCGAGACTCGCCGCCCCCCGGCGCCGGCACGCGGAGGAGCCCCGGCGGCCGGTCCGGCGCCGGACGGGGCCGGTATGCCTCGGGGAGGTGGTTCACCCCGACCCGGCCGGGCCCCGGCGGCCCGCCGGCGTCGGGGCGTGACCGGATCGGGCGCGTCGGCGTTCATCCGCGCCCACCGCGCAGTCACGAGGACGGCGTAGGGAAGACTGGGTCTCATGGACGTGCCCGCGACACAGGGAGGGACCCGCATGACGCGCCCGATCACGGCAGGGGTCGACGGTTCGGAGGAGAGCCTGGCCGCACTGGCCTGGGCCGCCAGGGAGGCGGTCCGCCGGGAAGCACCGCTGCACGTCGTGCACGCCTGGCAGGCGCAGGCGCAGGCGCAGGACACGGCCGGCGCGGGCGGCCGGGACGCGCAGGAGCGGTATGTGCGTGACTCGGTCGCCGAATCGGTCCGGACCGTCACCGAGCGGCACCCGGACCTCACGGTGTCCTCGGAGGTGCGCGAGGCCGACGACGCCGTCGCCGTGCTGCTCGCCGCCGCGGTCGAGGCAGAGACGCTGGTGCTCGGCTCGCGCGGCCACGGGGCGGTCGTCGGCTTCCTGCTCGGCTCCGTCGGCCAGCAGGTGATCGCCGAGGCGACCCGGCCGGTCGTCCTCGTGCGGGCCGGGGACGAGGCCGCGGGCGAGGCCGCCGGCCGCGAGGTCGTGGTGGGGCAGCAGGGGGAGCCGGAGGACAGCGCCGACGTCATCGGGTTCGCCTTCGAGGCGGCGGCCGCGCGCGGCGCCACCGTGCGGGCCGTGCGGGCCTGGACCCTGCCGACGGTGTTCACCTACAGCCCGGGCTCGATGGCGCTCGCCGACGAGGCCGGGGGCCTCGAGTCGTACGAGAGGAAGGCGCTCGGCGAGGCGCTCGGGCCGTGGCGCGAGCGCTTCCCCGACGTTCCGGTGATCGAGCACGTGGAGATGGGCAGCGCCGGGCAGGTGCTGCTGTCGGTGGCCGGTGCGGCCCGGTTGATGGTCGTCGGCCGCCGTGCCCGCCGTACGGCCGTCGGCGCCCGGATCGGCTCGGTGGCGCACGGCGTGCTGCACCACGCGGACTGCCCGGTGGCGGTGGTCCCGCACACGTGAGGGAGCGGTACGCCGCTCAGTCCGCCGTGGGCTGGAGGGTCTCCCGCGCCTTGGGCAGGATGTTCTCGGTGTAGTCGGTGACGGCCGTGTCGAGACCGATGTCGTGCTGGGCCCGCTCGGACAGGTACCAGCGGTGCTCCAGCAGCTCGTGGTAGATCTCGGCCGGGTCCATCGCACCCCGCAGTTCCACCGGCACCGCGCGCACGGTGGGCCGGAAGACCTCGCGCACCCAGCGGTGGGCCAGGACCTCCGGGCGGGCGCCCAGGGGGTCGCCCGGGGCGTAGTCGTCCTGGGTGGCCATCCAGCTCTCCAGGTCGTTCAGCAGCCGCCTGGCCTGGTTCTCCTCGGCGTCCAGGCCCGTCAGGCGCAGCAGCTGGCGCTGGTGGTGGCCGGCGTCGACGACCTTGGGCACGAAGGTGACCGTGTCGCCGTTGGAGGCGTGCTCGATCTGCATCTCGGCCACGTCGAAGCCCAGGTCGTTCAGCCGCCGGATGCGGCGCTCGATGTAGTGGTACTTGCCCGCCGGATAGACGGAGGTACGGGTCAGCTCCTCCCACAGGCCGCGGTAGCGGGCGCAGATCTCCGTGCCGAAGTCGATCGGGTCGACGGACGGGTGCAGCGCCCCCGACGCCTCCAGGTCGAGCAGCTCACCGCTGATGTTCACCCGGGCGAGGTCCAGGTCGTAGTCGCGCTGCCCCTCGCTCAGCCGCGGGTGCAGCTCCCCGGTCTCGGCGTCCACGAGGTACGCGGCGTAGGCGCCCGCGTCGCGCCGGAAGAGCGTGTTGGACAGCGAGCAGTCGCCCCAGGCGAACCCGGCCAGGTGCAGCCGGACCAGCAGCACGGCCAGGGCGTCCATCAGACGGTGCATGGTCGCCGGGCGCAGCGTCGTCTCGAACATCGACCGGTACGGCAGTGAGCCGCCGAGGTGCCGGGTGACCAGCACCGGTTCCAGGGCCTCGCCGGCCGCGCCGGTGCGGCCGGTGACCACGGCCAGCGCGTCCACCGCGGGGATGGCGAGCCGGTCCAGGTCGCGCAGCAGCTGGTACTCGCGCAGCGCGGGCCGTTCGGCCAGCTCCTTGACGGCGATCACCTCGTCCCCGGCCCGGGCGTAGCGGACGACGTGGCGGGAGATGCCGCGCGGCAGCGGCACCAGGTACTCCTCGGGCCACTCCTCCAGCGGCGTCTGCCACGGCAGTTCGAGCAGGAGCGCGGGGTGCTCCGGGTTGGTGGCGCTGATCTGCAAGGCCATGCCCCGACTCTAGAACGTCCGTTCCTGGGCCCGTCGGGCGGCTTCCTTCGCCGGGCTGCGGTGGGCGGGAACGTGTCCGAGAAGCGAGACCGTGTCCGGGAAGCGGGACCGTGTCCGGGAAGCAGGACGTCGCCGTCAAGCCCCGCCGGCACGTCGAGGGAGGCCACGGCGCGCGCCCGATCGTGGTGGCACATGAAGGCCGTCCGCCCCGCGAACGCACGCCCGCCCGTCCGCCCGTCCGGCGTCGACGGACGCGCGCCCGTCCGGCGTCAGCGCCCGCGTGTCCACCCCGCAGTGCACGCCAACTCGGCGTCAGCGCACGCCGTGCGGGCGGAACTGGACGCTGATGCGGGGGCCCGCGGCGCGGGTGCTCTTGGGCACGCAGTGCTCCCAGGTGCGCTGGCAGGAGCCGCCCATCACGATCAGGTCGCCGTGTCCCAGCGGGCGGCGCACCGTGTCGCCGCCCCCGCCCGCCGGACGCAGCAGCAGATCCCGGGGCGCGCCGACCGAGAGGATGGCGACCATCGTGTCCTGGCGCGCGCCCCGTCCGATCCGGTCGCCGTGCCACGCGACGCTGTCCCGGCCGTCGCGGTAATGGCACAGCCCGGCCGTGGTGAAGGGCTCGCCCAGCTCCTCGGCGTAATGCGCGGACAGCGCGTCGCGCGCCTCGGTCAGCAGCGGGTGCGGCAGCGGGTCGCCCGCGCCGTAGAACGCGAGCAGGCGGGGCACGTCGACCACCTGGTCGTACATGGCGCGCCGTTCCGCGCGCCAGGGGACCTCGGCGGCCAACCGCTCGAACAGCACGTCGGCGCCGCTCAGCCACCCGGGGAGCAGGTCGATCCAGGCTCCGGAACCCAGGTGGGTGCGGTGCAGCCCGCCGAGCGGGCCGAGCCGGACCTCGTCCGTCTGGTCGAAGAGCGAGCCCTGGAGGTGCGTGGTCATGCCACCAGCGTACTCCCGAATCGAAAATGTGTTCTATGTGTGTCACGACTCTTCGGATACGCCGCCGTATCGGATACATTCGCGTATCGAACGGCGGGAGGTCCGTGGATGGCGATGAAGGCGAAGGCCGGGCGCGTGACCAGGCGGCGGGTGCGGACCCGCGCGAACCTCCTGGACGCGGCGTTCGCGGTGTTCGCCGCCAAGGGGTTCGGCCGGGTGTCGATCGAGGAGGTCTGCGAGGCCGCCGGGTACAGCCGGGGCGCGTTCTACTCGAACTTCGACAGCCTCGACGAGCTGTTCTTCGCCCTCTACCGCGAACGGGCCGACCTCATCGCGGAGCAGGTCTCCGGCGCCCTCGCGCTCGACGGGCCCGATCTGGACGTGCCGGCCGCCGTGGACCGCGTCACCGAGGTGCTGCTCCTGGACCGGGACTGGCTCCTGGTGAAGACGGACTTCCTGGTGCACGCCGCCCGCGACCCGGCCGTGGCGCGGACCCTGCTGGAGCACCGGGCGCGCCTCAGGGGCGCGATCGCCGACCGGCTGGCCCGGGCGCGTGGGCACGCCACCTCGCCCACCGTGCCGGCCGATGCCGACGGTGCCGCGCGCGCCGTGGTCGCCGCGTACGACGGCGTCACCACCCAACTGCTCCTGGACCGGGACGTCGAGCACGCCCGCGCCTGGCTGGGACAACTGCTCACCGCGCTGCTCACCGGGAGCGGCAACACCCGCTGAGTTGCCTCGACCCCCCTGCACCCCCTCGAATCGCCCATCGCCCATCGCCCATCGCCCATCGCACGGAAGAGGAAGGACGGTCGCCATGGATGCTGACGTCATCGTGGTCGGAGCGGGTCTGGCGGGCCTGGTCGCCGCCCACGAGCTGACCAGCCGGGGCAAACGAGTCGCACTCGTCGACCAGGAGAACGCGGCCAACCTCGGGGGACAGGCCTTCTGGTCCTTCGGCGGCCTCTTCCTCGTCGACTCCCCGGAGCAGCGCCGCCTGGGCGTCAAGGACTCCTTCGACCTGGCCTGGAGCGACTGGCAGGGCAGCGCGGGCTTCGACCGGACCGAGGACGAGGACTCCTGGGCGGTGCGCTGGGCCCGGGCATACGTCGAGTGGGCGGCGGGGGAGAAGCGGTCCTGGCTCGCCGGACACGGCATCACCTTCCTGCCCACCGTCGGCTGGGCCGAGCGCGGCGACCTCAGGGCCGGCGGGCACGGCAACTCCGTGCCCCGCTTCCACATCGCCTGGGGCACCGGGACGGGCGTCGTCGAACCGTTCGTGCGGTACGCCAGGCAGGCCGTGCGGGACGGACTGCTCACCTTCCACCACCGCCATCGCGTCGACCACCTGGTCGTCGAGGACGGCACCGCGCGCGGCGTGCGGGGCGCGGTACTGGCCGAGGACGCCTCGCCCCGCGGTGTCGCCTCCAACCGCGACGCCGTCGGCGAGTTCGAACTCACCGCCCAGGCCGTGATCGTCACCTCCGGGGGCATCGGCGCCGACCACGACATCGTCCGCCGCCACTGGCCCGAGCGACTCGGCACACCGCCCGCCGAGATGGTCACCGGAGTTCCCGCGTACGTCGACGGACGGATGCTCGGCATCAGCGCCGAGGCGGGCGCGCGCCTGGTCAACCGCGACCGGATGTGGCACTACACCGAGGGCGTGCGCAACTGGGACCCGATCTGGCCCGGCCACGGCATCCGCATCCTGCCCGGGCCGTCCTCGATGTGGTTCGACGCCCTCGGCCGCCGCCTGCCCGAGCCCTGCCTGCCCGGCTACGACACCCTCGGCACCCTCCGGCACCTGCGCACGGCCGAGGACCTCGCGGGCCACGACCACTCCTGGTTCATCCTCACCCGGAAGATCGTCGAGAAGGAGTTCGCGCTCTCCGGCTCCGAGCAGAACCCCGACATCACCGCCAAGGACCGCGCCGGGTTCCTGCGCGAACGCGTCCTCGGCAAGGGCGCGCCCGGCCCGGTGGACGCCTTCCTGCGCAAGGGCGCCGACTTCGTGACCGCGCCGGACCTGGAACGACTCGTCGACAGGATGAACCGGCTGACCGACAAGCCGCTCCTGGACGCCGCCGTGATCCGGCACCAGATAGAGGCCCGCGACCTCCAGATGGCCAACCCCTACGCCAAGGACGCCCAGGTGCAGGGCATCCGCAACGCCCGCCGGTACATAGGCGACCGGCTCGGCCGGGTGGCAGCCCCGCACCGCATCCTCGACCCGGCGGCGGGCCCGTTGATCGGGGTCAAGCTGCACGTCCTCACCCGCAAGACCCTCGGCGGTATCCAGACCGACCTGGACTCCCGCGCCCTGGGCGCCGACGGGACGCCCGTCGAGGGCCTGTACGCGGCCGGTGAGGTGGCCGGCTTCGGCGGCGGCGGGGTGCACGGCTACAACGCGCTCGAGGGCACCTTCCTGGGCGGCTGCCTGTTCTCCGGGCGGGCGGCGGGGCGTGCCGCGGCGCGGCAGACCGGCTGAGTGACGGGGCCGCCTTGGCGGCTGCTCCGCCTCCTCACGCCTCGTCGAGGAGGCGGCGGAGCACGGTGGCGTGGCTCTCCTCGGGCGACTTGGACGCGGTCAGCAGCGTCACGTTCCCCTCGCGTGCCAGCTCCCGTACGTGGTCGAGGAGCTCCGCGGCCCCGGGAGCGGCCAGCTCGGCCTCGTACCGCTCGGCGAACTCCTCGTAGGAGCCCTCGCCCGCGTGGTACCAGCGGCGCAGTTCGGCCGACGGAGTGAGCCCCTTGGGCCACTCGTCCACGCGCGCCGCGTCCTTCGCCACACCCCGCGGCCACAGCCGGTCCACCAGGACGCGCACGCCGTCGTCCGGTGCGGGCGGGTCGTAGACGCGGTGCACACGGACGCTCATGGCCGGTCCTTTCCGGGGCGGTGCTGTCGTGAGCCCACGTCCGGCGCCCGCGGGGTGCCGGTGACGTGTGAGCCGTTCGGAAACGCGGCCGATCGCCCCCGTGCCGTGCCGCCCGGGGTCAGCCGGTCCGCCTGCGCACGGCCTCGCGCCGCTTGAGCGCACGGCGTTCCAGCTCGCTGGTCCCGCCCCAGACGCCGATGGACTGTCCCGTGTCGAGCGCCCAACGCAGACACTGCTCCTGGACCGGACAGCTCCGGCAGACCGCCTTCGCCTGCTCGGTCTGCAGCGCGGCCGGACCGGTGGTGCCGATCGGGAAGAACAGGTCGGGGTCCTCCGTGCGGCACGCGGCGTGCTCTCGCCAGTTGTCCATCAAAGTCACCTGCGATCGGTATCGTTCGCGCCCTCGTGAAGCCTTACTCCGTTGCGGGTGACCTGTCGACTGCGGAGTGAAACCGGTGCCTTCCTTCGGAAGTGCCCTCGCGCCTATCGCCGCAGCGCCTCCCGGGCCGCCGCCACCACCGCCCCGGCCACCGTCGCCAAGGCGGGGGAGTCCAGCCGCCACTGCTGCCAGTACAGCGGTACGTCCACCGCCAGCTCCGGGGCGAACTCGACGAGCCGCCCGGCGCGCAGCAGCGGAACCGCCTGCGGCTCGGGCACCATGCCCCAGCCCAGACCCGCGGCGACCGCCTCGGCGAAGCCCTCCGAGGTCGGCACGTAGTGCCGCGCGGTACTCGCGCCGTCGTGGCCCAGGCGCCGCGCGAAGCCGTCCTGGAAGTCGTCCCGCCGGTCGAAGACCACCACCGGCGCCTCGGCGAGCGACTCCCGCAGCGGCCCGTTCAGGTACCGCTCGGCGAAGCCGCGACCGGCACAGGGGAGGTACCGCATCCGCCCCAGGTACTGGACGGTGCAGCCGGGTACGGGGTCGGGCGACGAGGTCACCGCGGCCATCACCACGCCCTCCCGCAGCAGGGCCGCCGTGTGGTCCTCGTCCTCGCGGCGCAGTTCGAAGCAGAGCCGCGGCTCCCGGGGGACTCGCGTGAGCGCGCCCAGGAACCAGGTCGCGAGCGAGTCGGCGTTGACGGCGACCGAGACCCGCGTGGGCTCCCCGGCGCCGCTCAGCCCCAGCTCGGCGTACGCGTCCCGCTGCAGCCGGCCCACCTGCCGGGCGAGGCGCACCAGCACCGCGCCGGATTCCGTCGGCCGCACCGGCTTGGTGCGCAGCAGCAGCACCCGTCCCGTGCGCTGCTCCAGCGCCTTCACCCGCTGGCTGACCGCGGAGGGCGTCACGTGCAGCGCGGCGGCCGCCGCGTCGAACGTGCCCTCGTCCACCACGGCCAGCAGGGTGCGCACCTGGTCCAGCGGCAGTTCGGCGAACGCGGCCGCGGTCGTGCCCGTCGTGCCCGTCGTGCGCGTGGTGTCCGTCGTGTTCGTCGTGTTCGTCGAGTCCGGCATCACGATTGCTAAGGATACGTAAGAATCTTTAGCTGTACCCCTGATGATCGTCCGCTTAGCGTCAAGGGCATGACCAACGCCTTCACCGCCGCGGCCGCGGGCTTCGGCACCGGCCTCTCGCTCATCGTCGCCATCGGTGCCCAGAACGCCTTCGTCCTGCGCCAGGGGATACGGCGCGACGCGGTTCTCGCCGTGGTCGGTATCTGCGCCCTGTCCGACGCCCTGCTCATCGCCCTGGGCGTCGGCGGGGTGGGCGCCGTGGTCGTCGCCTGGCCGGGTGCGCTGACCGCGGTCGGCTGGATCGGTGGCGGCTTCCTGCTCTGCTACGGCGCCCTCGCCGCCCGGCGCGTGTTCCGGCCGGCCGGTGCGCTGCGGGCGGAAGGCGACGCCGCGGGCTCGCGTCGGCGGGCGATCCTCACCTGCCTGGCACTGACCTGGCTCAACCCGCACGTCTACCTGGACACGGTGTTCCTGCTGGGCTCGGTCGCCGCCGACCAGGGCGCGCTGCGCTGGACGTTCGGCCTGGGTGCCGTGGTCGCCAGCCTGTGCTGGTTCGCCGCGCTCGGTTTCGGCGCCCGCTACCTCGGCCGCTTCCTGGCCCGGCCCGCGGCCTGGCGGGTCATCGACGGTCTGGTGGCCGCCACGATGATCGTCCTCGGCGTCACACTCGTCGCCGGGGCCTGAGCGGACCACCGGGCGGGGCCCGGCACGTGCCCCGGCGTCCGAAGGATGCTGCGACGGTGATGCCCGCAGTCGAAGGATGTGCGGGCCACGTGGTGCCGGTCCTGGCGGCCGGGGTGCCGGCGCCGCGCCGCTACCGCGTCCGACGGCACCTCACAGGGAGCCGCGTCCGTGCAGCGCGTAGTGCTCCATGAGCCGGCCCCTGGTGGTCTCCAGCCGGTGCGCGAGGATCTCGGCGACCGACCGCACCAGCACGATGCCCAGCCGCGGGTCCTCCTCGCACAGGGAGAGTACCGAGGCCGCGTCGAACTCGTAGGCCCGCACCGGGCTGAAGGCCTCGGCGCCGAAGTCCCACTCGTAGGGCGGGAAGAGCCAGGACCAGCCGAGCAGGTCGCCCGCGCCGAGGCTGGCGACCGTGACCCGCTGCAAAGACGTCACCTGCTGGGTCAGGGAGACCGCGCCGGAGCGGATGACCCAGAAGCGGTCGGCCCGGTCTCCCGCCTCGAAGATCCGGACGTCCTCCGGGAAGGAGACCTCCCGGGCGAGTGTCATCAGACGCTCGCGCTGGGGCTGGGGGAGGGCGGTCAGGAGTTTGATCGCTTTGGTCATGGCACGGGGCTCCTCGCCGGCGATTCGGTTCCGGGGCTTTCCCTATGCCCATTTCAGTCGCTCTCGGCGCCCTGAGCACCTCGGCGGCGGGCGGATCCCGTACCGATTCCGTGCCGGAGACGGGGACGCCGCCGTGCGGACGTGAAAAAGCCCTGGCTGGACGGGGGAAGCCAGCCAGGGCCGTAAGCGGTGACGTACGAAGGACACTCCGGTCGACTTCGTCGCCACGTATGGGTGAACGCTAAACCATCTCTGGGCGTTCCGTGAAACCGGTACCGGGGCACGTGACCCGTCTCACTCCTCCGGGCCGCCGCCGCCCCGGGGCCCGGGCCTCACTCGCCGTTCTCCGCGACGACCCTGACCGTCTCCAGTTCCGGATCGCTCGGGTCGGGGAGGTACATCCCGGCCTCGAGACCGGTGCGCAGATACCGCAGGACGGGCTCGCTCAGCCGCTCGCCGGGCAGGACCGCCGGAATGCCGGGCGGGTACGGAGTGATCATCTCTGCCGCGACGCGACCGGCGGCCCGGTCGAGCGGCACGTCCCGCGTGGGCCCGAAGAACGCGTCCCTGGGCAGATCCACCTGCGGCATCCGCAGCTCGGCCGGCGACGGCACCTCGACGCGCGGGGCGGGATCCAGGCCGGGGGCGGCGTGCGCGAGGTCCTTGAGCGCGGCGAGCAACTCGCCGGCGGTCTCCCGGTCGTCGCCGTGGGTGATCTGTGTGCCGATGCGGCGGTGGTCGGTGATGTGTGCGATCACGCTCCGCTGCTCGCGCAGCCAGTCCGCCGCCTGGAACCCCGAGACGCCGAGACCGTCGAGGTCGATGATGACGGGCAGCGGATCGAAGCCGTGGGCCAGTCCCGGGCCGCAGAAGTCGTCCCGGTCGTTGACGTGCATCCCGTCGATCTCCTCGACGGACGCCCGGACGTCGGCCGCCAGCTCCAGCGCGCCGCCCATCAGCTCGCGGCCGCGCAACACCATCTGCCGGCGCCAGCCGTCCAGTCCGGCGAAGATCAGTGCCGAGGGGCTGGTGGTGCCCAGCAGATCGGCCCGCATGCCCAGCAGTTTCGGCGGGACCAGGTCACCGCGCAGATGGAACACCGAGCCCTGCTCCAGCCCGCTGCCCATCTTGTGGATGCTGGTCACGCAGATGTCGGCGCCCGCGTCCATCGCCCAGGACGGCAGGTCGGGGTGGAAGGGCAGGTGGGCACCCCACGCCTCGTCGACGATCAGCGGCGCGGACCGCCGGTGGCAGACCTCGGCGACGGTCCGCAGGTCGGCGCTCGTGCCGTACGGCGTCGGGCTGGTGACCAGGGCACCCTTGGCGTCCGGGTGGGCGGCGAACGCCTTCTCGAACTCCCCGGCGGACGGCGGATGGGCCACATGCCGCTCGGCGTCCCAGCTCGGCTCGACCCAGACCGGCTCGATGCCGGACAGGAGCAGCCCCGAGACGACGGACTTGTGGGCGTCCCGGCCGATCAGCAGCTTCTCGTGCGGCCCCGCGACCGCCAGCATCGCGGCCTTCACCGACAGGGAACTCCCGCACGTCGAGAAGAACGTGTGGTCGGCGTGGACGGCCTCGGCCATGAGTTCCTGGGCGCGCTGCAGCACCCGCCCCCGGGTGAGCCGGTCGTCCAGTCCGCCCGTCGCCAGCACGTCACCGTGGAAGACGGCGTCGCCCAGTACCTCGCGCACCGCGGGGTCGGCGCCACGCGCCTGTTTGTGCCCCGGCGGTGTGAACGCCAGCCGCCCCTCGCGGCGGTAGTCGACGAGGGCTTCCAGGACCGGTGCGCGGGTGTGGTCGGCTGTCATGCCGACCCGGTTTCCCGGCCGGGACCCCGTCAATCCGACCTGTCCGACCAGCGGCTCCTCACCGTGCGTCGCGCCCCGGCGTCAGCACCTCGTCCAGCACCCGCAGGACGGTCTCGTACGCGATCGTCCGCACGGCGGCCTCCCGGGAGCCCTCCGGGTCGGTCGACCGCAGCTCTTCCCTCCGCGCCCGCCAGGTCCGCTCCTGTTCCACCGCGCAGGCCCTCGCTCGATGCATGCGACGCAGCAGTTCGTCCGAGTCCACAACATCCGTCATGTACTCCGCGTACCCCCGCAGGGCGCCTGGATGGCCGCTGGGCCGTAAGGAGGGCCGGAGGTTTGGGGGCAGCGGCAGAGGTCAGCCGGAAGGAGCGAGGCCTTGCGGCGCACACGCGGCGCGAGGGCCGACCGGATCCGGCCCGTCCCACCGACCAGGGAGCTGACGGATGCGTGACAGGCGCACGACCGAACCCGCCGTCGAGCAGTACGGCGCTGACCGGCACCGGCGGCACCGGCCGTGCAAACCGGCCGACGCCCGCCGGACCGTCGAACGGGTCGTCACCGAGTGCTGCGGCACCGACGGCCACACCTCGTGCGACGCGGGCGCCCTCTCGGACGCCGTGCTCGTCGCCTCCGAACTGACCACCAACGCGATCCTGCACGGCGGCGGCATCACCGACTTCCAGGTCGACGTCGTCGGACCCGGCGTCCGGCTCTCGGTGTGCGACCGCAGCCACGACCTTCCGGTGGCCGTGCCGCGGACCGACCCCCAGGGGCGCCGCCGCCTCGGCGGCCGGGGCTGGCCGATCGTCTGCAGGCTCGCACGTGACGTGCGAGTGGCAGACCTTCCCTCGGGAGGCAAGTGCATCACCGTGGTCGTTCCGCTGTCCTGAGTACTTTTCGAAAAGCGGAGTTTGTTCCACCGGTGCGGGGGCAGTCGCAAGTTCGTGCTTCGGACCGGAGGCGCAGCAGCGGGAGCGGTATGGCTGCTTCGGCCCTCCGGGTGAGTGACCCGGACAGCGCCGTTCCCGCGGAAAGTCCCCTGAGACCACCGTTCAGGAGCGGATCCGCATGCTCATCGAAACGCCCACCACCCGTCCCGCGCCCGGCGAGCCGACCCACACCTCCGCCGCCCCCGTCCGCCGTCGGCACGACGACGCCCCCGACACCATGGCCCTCTTCGGCCGGCTCGCGGGTCTGGAGGACGGACCCGAACGCGACGCCGTCCGCGACGAACTCGTCACGGCCTGGCTGCCCATGGCCCACCGGATCGCCGGGCGGTTCCGGGACCGCGGCGAGTCCATCGAGGACCTGCGCCAGGTCGCGGCGCTCGGCCTGGTGAAGGCCATCGACCGCTTCGACCCGGAGCGGGGAGCCTTCGAGAGCTACGCCGTGCCCACCATCACCGGCGAGGTCAAGCGGCACTTCCGGGACCGGATGTGGGCCCTGCGGGTGCCCCGGCGGGTCCAGGAACTGCGCAACAAGGTGCGGGTGGCCCGGCGTGAACTCACCCAGAGCCCGGGCAGTCCCGAACCGTCCGTGGCCGCCGTCGCCGCCCACACCGGACTGACCGAAGACGAGGTCAGCGCCGGGATGGAGGCGCTGGAGAGCTTCAGCACCCTGTCACTGGACGCCGAACTGTCGGCGGGCGACGACGGCTACAGCCTCGCGGACACCCTCGGCGAGGCGGACACCTCGTACGACACCGTGATCGACCGGGAGTCCGCCAAGGAGGGCCTGCGCAGGCTGCCCGAACGCGAGCGCGCCATCCTCTACATGCGCTTCTTCGAGGACATGACGCAGAGCCGTATAGCGGACCACCTGGGCATCTCCCAGATGCACGTCTCGCGGCTCATCAGCCGCAGCTGCGCCCGCGTGCGAGACGAGGCGCTGGGCCAGCGGGCGGGCCGCCGGCCGGCGGGCCGGCCGGTGCGCGCCTGACCCACCGGGTCCGAGGGAGGAACGAGACGGATACCGATGCCTCACCCCGTGGTGCCGCGCGGACTCGTCGACGAGTACGAGGCGGTCGCGCGCTGCGAGCCCGCCGACGACACGGGCGCACCGGGCCCCCGTGCCCGGGACCTGGCGTACACGCCGTGTGTGTCGACCGGCACGCGTGACGTGGCACTGGCCCTGGAGGCCGCCCGCCGCCGGCTCGCGGCCGGCCCGGCGCCCGTGCCCGCGCCCGTGGCCGGGCCCGCAGGCGTGGCGGACTGAGCCAGGGAGGGGAACGTGTGGTGGCGTGACTGCCCGTATGCCGCGAGGCGGCGTACGGGCAGTCGGGCGTCACGCTGACCGGAGCGGCGAAGAGCGGGAGCCGGTCCTTCGCCGGGCGGCGCGCGTTGCGCCGGGTCAGGGCCCCGCCGCCTGGTGTGTGCGGAGGATGCCGGGGCATGCGGAGTCCCGGAGGGGAGGTCCGCATGAACGCACGTGTCATGGCACGCACCGGACGCAGCAGGGCCAGGCGGGCGGCGAACGGTTCGGCCGCCGAGGGGGCCGCCCGGGCGGGGCTCACCGCTCGCGGCGTGATCTACGTGCTGGTCGGCGTCCTGGCCCTGCAGATCGGTTTCGGCACCGGAAACCGGCAGGCGGACCGGGGAGGTGCCCTGGCCGAGCTGGCGGACAAGCCGTTCGGAGCCGTACTGCTGTGGGCCCTCGGCATCGGGCTCGTCGGCATGGCGCTGTGGCGGCTGTCCGAGGCGCTGTTCGGCGCGACGGGCAAGGACGGGCGCACGGCGAAGAAGCGGTTGCCGGCCGCCGCCCGCTGTGTGTTCTACGCGTTCGTCGCCTATTCCGTACTGGCGTTCGCGGCCGGTGCCGGTGGCAGCGGCTCCAGCGACCAGCAGTCCAGGGACGTCACGGCCAGGGCGATGGAGCTGCCCGCCGGGCGGTGGCTCGTGGGCGTGGCAGGCGTGACCGTCGTGGTCGCCGGAGTGGTGATCGGAGTGCAGGCGCTGCGCCGCAGCTACCACAAGAAGCTGAAGCTCGGCGCGCTGAGCCCCCGGGCCCGGCGGCTGGTCGACGTCACCGGCGTCGGGGGCGGCGCGGCACGCGGGCTCGTCTTCGCGGCGGCGGGCGCCTTCGCCGTGCGGGCCGCCGTCGACTACGAGGCCGACAAGGCGAAGGGTCTGGACGACACCCTCCGCTCGTTCGCCGAAACCCCGCTCGGGCCCTGGCTCCTGGTGTGCGTCGCCGCAGGTCTGATGCTGTTCGGCGGGTTCTCCTTCGCCCTCGCGCGATGGCGCCGCGTCTGAGGCGCTCCGCACGGGGAACACGGGGCGAATGAACGAACACGAGATTCCTCCGCCGGACGGACGTCCCGTGGACGTCTACCTCGACCTCCTGCGCATACGTATGGAGACCCACGACTACCAGTTGCTGCTCAGCGTGGTGGAACCCGTCCTCCAGGCGATCGACGAGCACCAGATGCCCACCATCGACTTCTCCCTGGACGGGGAGAACGCAGAGGCGCTGCCGCAGGAGATCAGGGACGAGGCCGCCCTGGTCATCGCCACCGCGGTCACGGGCCGACTGGACAACGAGGTCGTCGAGATCAGCACCGACGAGACCGGCCCGGTGCGGGTCGTCACCGACGCGGCCACCGCCTCCGACCCCGAACGCCTCGGGGAGATCGCGGACTACCTCAAGGAACGCCACGTGCAGAACGAGGAGCTGCGCGGCATAGCCGAGGCGAGCGGCCTGCCCAGCGACTTCTGAGCGCCGGCGCCGCGGACCGTCACCGCGCCGGCGCCGCGGACCGTCACCGCGTCGGCGTCCTGACCGGCACGCCCAGCGGCCGGGCGAGGCCCACGACCGCCTCGTCCAGGCGCTCCAGGTGCCGCAGTACCCGGCCGGTGATGCGGCCGTACCGCGGCACCCCCGCGGCGTCCGGTGCCAGCAGCGAGGCGATGCTCGGCCCGGTCTCCACCTCAGGCGTCGCGTCCCCGTCGGCGACCCGGGCGGCGATCGCCTCGATGTTGCGCACCGTGCGCCGCACCGCACCGCGCAGCCGCGGGTCGGCCGCGATCGAGGGGTGGGCGGGCAGCAGCTCGGCCGTCGCGGCCAGGGACCGCGCGTGGTAGGCGCAGGTCTCCAGCAGCGCGACCACGTACTGGGCGGTGTCGCGCCGGGCCCGCAGCGGCGTGATCGGATGGGTGAGCGGCTGCGTGGCGGCCCGCAGATCGCCCAGCGCCTGGTCCAGTTCCCGCGCCGTGTCCAGCAGATCGGCCGCGGGCCCGCCACTGAGCTGGTCAACGGCACCCTCGGTGACGTCGGTGAGCCGCTCCAGAACCGTGCCCAGCAGCTCGTTCGTACGGCGGTCGGTGTGTATCGGCAGCACCAACGCCGCCGCCGCGATCCCGCAGGCCGCGCCGAGCGCGGTCTCCTCCACGCGCAGCAGCAGCACCGACAGGCTGTAGGTGTGCAGCAGGGTGTACAGCAGCCCCAGCATCGCCGTGACGAAGAACGACATCAACGTGTAGGACAGCGGTGCCGTGTAGAACATCGCGAAGATGAGCAGCAGCACCAGCCCGAACGCGATCCAGGTGTGGCCGCCCACCAGGCCCGCCAGCACGATGCCGGCCACCACCCCGAGCATCGTGCCCAGCACGCGGCGGTAGCCCTTGACGAGGATCTCGCCGGTGGAGGCCGTGTTCAGGAAGACGATCCAGCACGCGAGCACCGCCCAGTACCAGCGCTCCGAGGACAGCAGCTCGCCGCCCAGGATGGCCAGCGACGACCCCACCGACACCTGCACCGCGGCGCGCGTGGTGGGCCGCCGCAGCCCGGTCGGCTCCTCCTTCGGCGTGGCCTCCTCACCGGCGTCGATGGCGGCGTCCTCGGCGTCCAGTTCCTCCCGGGAACGCGTCGTCGCGGGCGTGTCGTCCGACTCGTCCTGCGGCCCGTCCAGGGCGATCCTCAGCCCCATCACGGCACGCGCGGTCTCACCGATGCCGCGGAAGACGTCCTGCACCGCCGCCGTCGCCTCGGGCAGGTTCTCCTCGTCGCGGTAGCCGAGAAGCCGGTTGCGCAGATGCGACAGCGCGGTGCCGCGTGCCTCGGCGGGTGGCCGCAGCACCAGGGTGCGCAGCGCCCCGAGGTCGCGGCGCAGGACCTCCGCGGCCTCGCCGGGCGCCGGTGAGCGGCCCACCGAGGGCGCCGGCGCGCCCGGCAGATGCAGGGTCAGGGTGTCCGCCCGCTCGGCGCTGCGCGCCGTCAGCAGCAGCAGGCCGAGGCGCTCGGCGGCGATCTCGGCGTCCGCGATGCGCCGCTGGACCAGACGTGCCGTGGACTCGTCCGGAGTGCCCTCCTCCAGCCGGGACTGGATCATCAGGGCGGTCTCGTGCAGGCGCGCGGTGCCGTCGCGCAGATGCTCGAGCGTCTTGTCGATCTCGTCCGGGCCGGCGTCCAGCAGTTCGGTCTGCGTGGCGATCAGCTGGGCCAGCCGGGCACGGAACGCCTGCCGCAGCCGCTGCAGAACGCCCGCCGGTGTCTCCGGGACCACCGCGAAGCGCACCACCGCGCTGGACGCGAACGCCACCGCGATGGCACCCCACAGCCCCGGCAGCGCCGACACCTCGGCGCCGACGAACAGGGACACGAAGTAGACCTGGAAGCCGATCAGCCCGAGCGCGGTGCCGCGGTCGCCGAACCGGCGTACGAAGACGGCACAGAAGATCAGAACGACGAAGAAGGCGTCACCGATGACGACCCGCGAGGCGAGCAGCGCGCTGACCGACACCGACGCCAGGGCGACGGGCAGGCCCAGGGCCACGGTCACGGCCTGCGCCCCGGGCTCCTTCTCCCGGATGGCGAACGTGGCGACCATCGCCGTCATGGCGCTCGCCACCAGATGGGTGACGTCCGCACCGAACACGGCGAGCACCGCGAGCGCCAGGGCGATGGCGCCCACCGTCCGCAGCCCCGCCGTCAACCGCAGCAGCCCGGGGTCGGACGCGGCGACGCGGTCCCGAAGCCGTGTCCGCACCGAGCGCCCCGCTGCCTTCACGCCGCCGTACACTCTCCCGATTCACGCCCGATCCCCGGCCGTCGATCCGGGCCGGCTCCCGGCCGTTTCACGCCGAGATCCACTTCTCAGCATGCCATGCCGCGAGCCGGCCCCGCCCGCCGGGTCACAGCTCGGCCCGCCCCGCCTCTCCGACCTGCTTGCGGACCTGCTCCGGCGTCAGATAGGCGTCGGTGTACTCGAAGTCCTTCAGCTTGGCCGGCTTGCGGGCCTGGAAGCCGGTGCGTACGAAATCGTCGCCGGCGACCGCGTTGAGCGCCCAGTTGGTCGCCACGCGGGCCTTGGCCACGCCGGTGCGCAGCGCCGACCAGTGGTAGCCGCGGGCCACGGCCTGGGCCGGCAGGCCCTTCAGCTCGACGCCGAGCGGCTTGGAGACGGCGTCGGTGCCGCCGAGGTCGACGACGAGACCCAGGTCCTTGTGGACATACGGCCGCATCGGCTGGTTGCGCAGGGTGGCGATGAGGTTCTCGGCGACGTGCCGTCCCTGCCGCATGGCGTGCTGGGCGGTCGGCGGGCAGACGGCGCCCTCCCGGCCCTCGGCGAGGTCGGGCACGGCGGCGGAGTCGCCGAGCGCGAACACCCCGTCGTGGTCGGGCAGGCACATCTCGGCGGTGACCGCGAGCCGCCCCTTGACCGTCTCCGCGCCGAGCGTGCCGATCAGCGGACTCGCCACCACCCCGGCGGTCCAGATCAGCGTGCGGGTGGGCACCACCCGGCCGTTCGTGAAGGTGACCTCCTCGGGCCCGGCCTTCTCGATGGACACACCCAGGGAGATCTCGATCCCGCGCCGCGTCAGGACCTCCTGCGCGTCCCGCCCGAGCTTCTCGCCCAGTTCGGGCATCAGCTTCGGCGCGATGTCGATCAGATGCCACTTGATCAGACTCGGGTCGAGCCGGCTGTAGCGCTTGACGGCGGCGTGCGTCAGCCGCTGCAGACAGGCCGCGGTCTCGGTGCCGGCGTAACCGCCGCCGACCACCACGAACTGCAGCCGGGAGGCGCGCTCCACGGGGTCCTGGCTGGCATCGGCGAGGTCCAGCTGGGAGATGACGTGGTCGCGGATGTACGCGGCCTCCGCCAGCGTCTTCATGCCGAACGCGTTGTCGGTGAGCCCCGGGATGTCGAAGGTGCGTGTGACGCTGCCGGGGGCCAGCACGATGTAGTCGTACGGCTCGTTGACGATTCGGTCGGTGATGGTGCGCACCACGCAGACCTTCGCCTCGAGGTCCACCCCGATGGCGCCGCCCGGGATGATCCGGGTCCGGTACTTGCTGCTGCGGCGCAGGGAGAGCGCGATCGACTGGGGTGTCAGCACCCCGGAGGCGACCTGGGGCAGCAGCGGCAGATAGAGCTGGTAGGAGAACGGAGTCACCAGGGTGACGTCGGCCTCGTTGGGGGAGAGCCTCCGCTCCAGACGACGGACGCACTCCACGCCGGCGAAACCTGCGCCGACCACCAGGATCCTGGGTCGTGTCACGGTGTTCATCCCTTTCTGCGGCTCCAGGCGGTCTGCCGCGAACGCCATTCGCCTGCCCCTGGATCGCTGCTTCGCACCTCGTCGATCCCACCGCGCCCAAGCGGGTTCGGCCAGCCGGGCGCGGCAGGCAGGCGACACATCCTGATCACCACCATGCCCCGCCCGGGCCCGGAACGCACCGGACGGGAGTGAACGGGCCGGGACTCTTCCGTGGGCGAGTCGTGCCCGGCCCGGTGCCGGGCCGGGCTGGTCAGCCGGATCCGCGCAGGTGGCAGAGCAGCAGGCACACGTCGTCGTCCCGTTCGGAGTCGCTGAGCAGGGGACGCAGGATGCCGTCGGCCGACCCCTCCAGGTCCGACTCCAGCTCCGCCGAGCCGAACGACCCGAGCGCCTCCGCCAGCCGCGCGATGCCCGGATCGATGCCCAGGGCACGCCGCTCGATCAGGCCGTCCGTGTACAGCGCGAGCGTCGAACCCGGCGCCAGCGGCACGGTGTGGTCGGCGATCTCCTGCTTCAGCGGGATGCCGAGCATGGCACCCGGTTTGGCGTCCAGGGTCTGGACCCGTCCGTCCGGGGTACGCAGCACCGGCGGCGGATGGCCGGCGGCGGCCCAGGTCAGGGTGGGGTCGTCGGGATGGAAACGCGCGATGACGGCGGTGGCGAACAGGTCGGGCTGGAGGTGGTGCAGGAACGTGTGCAGCCGGGTCAGGAGCCGGCCCGGGCTGCCGCCGTCCACGGCGTACGCCCGCAGCGCGGTGCGCAGCTGGCTCATCATCACGGCCGCGCGCAGCCCGTGCCCGGTCACGTCGCCGACCACGGCGATGACGCCGCCGTCGGGCTGACGGAACGCGTCGTACCAGTCGCCGCCGACGTTCAGCCCGTGCGTGGCGGGCAGGTAGCGCGCGGCCAGGGCGAGACCCGGCGGCGCGGGCAGTTCCGTCAGCAGCGCCCGCTGGAGGGTCTCCGCGATGTCCCGGTTGTGCTGGTAGCGCTGGGCGTGGTCGATCGCGGTACTGGCCCGGCGGGTCAGCTCGATCAGCATCACGGCGTCGTCCGGGTCCCAGCGTTCCCCGGGCGGGGACAGGGTCACCACGCCCAGTGGCGCCTGTCGTGTCGGCAACGGGATGCACAGCAGGGGCCGTTCCGGGGCCAGCGCCGAGGGCGGCTGGTCGTCGACGCCCGGCAGGCCGCCGGGGTGTGCGGCGGCGTACTGGGGCCGCCCCGTGCGGGCGGCGATCACGGCGGCGGCCGCGTGCGCGGGGCCCGGACGGTCGCCGTCCTGGTCGAACAGCCAGACGTCGACGGTCGTGGCGTACTCGGGCACCAGCAGTTCCGGCAGGCGGCGCACGATCTCGTGGTGGTCGAGGGACGCCGTCAGCACCGCGCTCGCGTCCGCCAGGAACGTCAGCCTGCGACGGGCGTTCTCCGCCTCCGTACGCGCTTTGCGCTCGGCGGCGAACGCCTCCCGCTGAGCCCGCCCCGCGGCGTCCAGTTCGGCGTGCAGGGCCACGACGCCCTGATTCGTCTGGTGCAGCTCCTCCCGGTGGAAGTCGACCAGGTCCTCCTGCTCGGTGAGCCGGTCCAGCACCACTACGGTGTCCTCGTCGGTCCCCAGCAGGGCCTCGGCGAGCGCGGCCGGATCGTCCGCCGAGACGTCGGCGTCGGCGGTCGGCACGGCCTCCGGGCAGGGCACCGTGACCCGCCACGGCGGTTCCCCGGCGGCAGCGGCGTCCCGCGACGGCGTCAGCACGGCGTGCAGCACACCCTGCCCGGCCTCCGGCGTGGCGCGGGAAGCCGTGCCCGCCTCCACGGTGAGCCGCCAGGTACCGCCCTTGGCCAGGCACAACCGCAACTGCGCCCCGAGCGAGGCCACCAGCCGCGCGCGCTCCAGGGGCGGCACGCCGTAGGCGGCGGCCAGGCGGGCGGTGGTGATGCGTGCCTGGGCGGCGTCGGTGATGCCGGTGATGTGCCAGGTTCGGGTCATGGACGGTCCAGCGGGGTCGGGGCCGGACCAGTCGCGGCGGTGTCGTGCTGCACCGGGCGGGCGGGGTTGTCGGTGGGTGGGGTCACTGGTCGTCGGTGTCGCAGGGGCGGTACGCCGTGGGCGGCGGCCGGACGGGCGGTGACGGTGGTCCCGGCCGCGTCGGTGATGTGCCCGGTACCGGTCATCGGGCATCCGGCGGGGTCGGGGCCAGTACGGCCACCGCGGTGTCGTCCCGCACCGGGCGGGCCGGACTGCTGGCGTCGCGGACCGTCACGGCCGCCGTCACGGCCGGATCGGCCGCCGTACGGCAGGTCTCGGGTGTCGGCTTCCAGCGGCTCGGCAGACCGTCGCTGTGCAGGACCAGCACCCGGTCGTCCGCCCAGGCCGCCTCCTCCTCGCGCAGGGTCGTGGGCCGGTGGGTGCCGACGATGCCGGGCCGGGACACCAGATGCCGCCAGGTGCCGCCCGCGCACAGCCGCGCCCCGATGTTGCCGATGCCGGCGAACCTGAGCACGGCGGCGCGCGTGTCGACCTGGGCCACCGCGACGGCCGCGCCGCGGGTGCCGCCCAGCGCCGTGTCGAGCCGCCGCAGCGCCTCGGCGGGCGTCAGGTGCGCCGAACCCCGCAGCGCCTCGACGGCGGCGGTCGAGGCGTGGGCCGCCTCCGGGCCGTGGCCGAGCCCGTCGGCCAGCATCAGCGTGACCCGGTCCCCGGACCGGACCCAGGCCCAGGCGTCGCCCGAGTAGTCGCCCCCGCCGAAGGGGACGTTCACCGCGCCGGCCCGTACCCCGGCCGCCGGGCCGGGCCCCACGGCACCGCCGCCGGGCAGGGCGCCGACCCGGGCGACCACCACCGTGCCCCGCCCGGGAGCACTGTGCAGGTCGAAGTCGTCGGCGAGGCGGGCACAGGTGCCGAGACCGGCGCCGAGGGAGCTCGTCGTGCTGAAACCGTCGCGCAGGGCGGCGGACACGTCGGCGATCCCCGGCCCGTGGTCCACCGTGCAGATCTGCACGAGCCGGCTCTCGTCGCGGCCCGCCGTGAGGACGGGCGGAGCGACGACGTCGATGAGGACCTGTCCACCTCCGGCGTGCTTGAGCAGGTTGGTGGCCAGCTCGGTCGCCACCAGCGCCGCGGTGGCGGTGCGCTGCTCGTCCAGCCCGGCCAGGGCCGCCGCGTGCTCCGCGGCCACCCGGGCGTCACGCACCCGGGTCGAGTCGTGCACCGGGACGTCCCACACGCGCGGCATCAGGACTCCTCACGCGGACGGGGCGCCCGGCCCGCCCAGGAGGTCACCCGGACGGTGGTGCCCGCCCCCGGGCTGCTCTCGATCGCGAACTCGTGCACCAGGCGCCGTGCGCCGCCCAGCCCCATCCCCAGCCCGCCACCGGAGGTGAAACCGTCGCTGAGCGCCTGCTCCAGGTCCGCGATGCCCGGTCCCTCGTCGCTGAAGGTCAGCCGCAGCCCCTGCGCGCCCCGCTCCGCGAGGGGCTCCGTCTCCATCGTTCCGCCGCCGCCGTACACGAGTGTGTTGCGGGCCAGTTCGCTGGCCGCCGTGACCAGCTTCGTCTGGTCCACCAGACCGAAGCCGAGCTGGGCGGCCGCCTGCCGTACGTGCTGACGTACCCACACCAGATCCATGTCCGAACGGATCGGCAGGCGGGCCTGGGCGCCCGCGGCGGTGTGCATCACGGACTCTCCTGGCGCAGGCCGCCGAAGCGGGACGACGGAGCATGCCGCGTCAGCAGGTCCATGGCCACCTCGGTACTGAGCGCGGTGTGCACCCCCGGCAGCGTCAGGCCGAGCTCCACCAGGGTGATCGCGACCGCCGGCCGCATGCCGACCACCACGGTGCGTGCGGCCAGCAGCTCGGTCTGCCCGGCGATCTCCGCCAGGACCCGGCCGAGGAAGGAGTCGACGATGTCCACACCGGAGATGTCGATGATCACACCGCTGGCGCCGCTGTGGGAGATGGTCTCCGCGAGGTCCTGCTGGAGCTGCTGCGCCGTGCTGTCGTGCAGGTCGCCCTGCAGGGTGACCAGCAGCACGTCGCCGAGCCGGAGGACCGGAACATGACCCGTCGCGGGACCCGCGTGGGGCCCCGGGAATGCCTCGTTCACCGCGTGACCGGCCCGTTCGCGACGGGGTTCACGATGCCGACCCCCAGCTGGTGCAGTACGTACCCCAGCGCGTCGGCGAGGCTCGCCCGGGTGACCACGGTGCCCAGGTCCAGACCGAGGTGGACCATGGTCTGCGCGATCGCGGGCCGGATGCCGGAGACGATGCACTCGGCGCCCATCAGCCGGGCCGCCGCGACCGTCTTCATCAGGTGCTGGGCCACCAGCGAGTCGACGGTCGGCACCCCGGTGATGTCCAGGATCGCGTAGCGCGCCTGCTGCTCCACGATGGACTCCAGCAGGGTTTCCATGACGACCTGGCTGCGGGCACTGTCGAGTGTCCCGATCAGCGGAACGGCCACGATGCCGTCCCACAGCTTGATGACGGGCGTGGCCACCTCCAGCAACTGCAACCGCTGGCGGTCGATGAGGGCCTGTCCCTCACTGAGCGCCGTCTGCATGACCACGACGCGCAACGTGCCTATCAGCACACTCAGCGTGGTGACGCAGGCCCGCGCCTCGTCGGGCGAGGCGTCCGGCAGATCGGCCAGGAGCAGGTTCTCGACCGGCGGGCGCAGGGTGGCCAGTTCACTCGACACCTGGGCGGTGCTCAGGCCCGCCCGCGAGCGGGCCGAACCCATCCGCGCCAACTGCTCGCGCACCGTCGTGAATCCGGCGGCGTCCGGGTCCTCCACCCGCGCCGCGTCGGCCACTTGGGCCAGCGCGTCCACCACGGCCTTGCCCGCCTCGACCGCCTCGTCGCGCGAGACGGTGAACACGGCCCGGAACAAGGGCTCGTCCGCCCATCGCTGGGCGATCTGCTCACGGCGGCGCCGCAGAAAGTCCCTGACCTCGTTCGTCGGCGATCCCGCTGTTCCCTCCGCCTGTTCCGGCACCTGTTCCACTCCTCATCCGCGTTGCGCCGCACAGCCCAGGAGGCGACGTGACGGCGACGTGACTCTGCCGGGCGACAACTGTAACCACCCGCCGACCACGTACGACACCTGCTCCCGCGCGAACGGTCCGGATGAGTGCCGGGTAGGAGGCGGAAATCACGCCTCCGGTATCCGCGGCCCCTCCGGCTGGGCGTCGACGCGGGAGAGCGCCTCGTCGAGGCTTTCGGAGACCGGCACCGTGATGCTCACCCCCGTCAGGTCCAGAACGCGCCGCACCGCAGCGGTGGGCGAGATGATGTGCACGCTGCCCGGCAGCTCGCGTGCCTCCTGATAGACCCGCAGGATGATGTTCATGCCGGACGAGTCCATGAACGGCACCTTGGAGAGGTCCAGCAGGAAGTGCCGTCGGCCGTGGTGCAGTTGGTTGGCCAGATGGTGCTGGAACTCGGTCGCGGTGTCGACGTCCAGGTAGCCCTCCACCGTGAGCAGCGCGACCTCCTCCCGGGGCAGCGACACCTCGACGGACAGCGGGTTCTGGGCTATGGGCACGTGTACCTCCAACAAAACGGCCGGGCGGTGGGCGTCGTGTACCGCCGCGACCCGGCGGTTACCCCCGAATCCGTACGTCATACCTGCCCGGTCGGGACCGGAATCCCACGCGTCGCGTCCCCCGACCCGGATGCCCACGAGGCACGTGTCGTCGTCCGTGTCCGACCTGCTGTAGGTGAGCAGCCGGTCCAGATGCTGATCGAGGGTGTTCGGCGTCGGACGGACGGTGCCCAGCAACTGGGCCAGCGCCTCCTCCAACGAGCGGTCGCGGCGCTCGATCAGGCCGTCGGTGTACATCAGTAGCGTGTCCTCGCCGGCCAGCGACACCTCGTCCTCCTCGTACGCCGCCTCGGCCACCGCTCCCAGCAGCATGCCCCTGAGCAGCGGCAGCGGCTTGGCCTCCGGGCCCCGGACCAGCACCGGCGGCAGGTGCCCCGCCCTGGCCCAGCGCAGCGTGCGCCGGGACGGGTCGTACAGCCCGCACACCGCCGTGGCCGTGACCCCGCCCGTCAGATGGTGCGCCACGATGTTCAGCCACGACAGCAGCTGGCCCGGCCCCGCCCCGGTCACCGCCAGGCCGCGCAGCGCGTTGCGCAGGACCACCATGCTGGTCGCGGCCTCTATGCCGTGCCCGGCCACGTCCCCCACGCACAGCAGCACCCGCCCGCTCGGCAGCATCACGGCGTCGTACCAGTCGCCGCCCACCAGCTGCTCCGTCTCGGCGGGCCGGTACCGGACGGCCACCTGGAGGTCCGGCACCTTGAGCGGGGTCTGGGCCGGCGGCATGATCGCGTGCTGCAGTTGCAGGGTCAGCCGGTTGCGTTCGATGGCCTGCTGCTCGCTGTGGGCCAGCTGGTCGCGCGTCGCGGCGAGCGCCACCTCCGTCCAGTGCTGTGCCGAGATGTCCTGGTAGGCGCCTCGTACGGCGAGAAGGCGGTCGTCGGTGTCCAGGACCGGTTCGGCCACCGCCCGGACGTGCCGGGTCACCCCGTCGGGACGCTGCAGCCGGAACCCCGCCGACGCCGGCCGCCGGTGGTGCAGCAGCGTCCGCAGGAACCGGCCGATGGTGACGGCGTCGTCCGGGTGGGCGTGCGCGGTCAGCTCCTCCAGCGGCACCGGCGTGCTCGTCCGCGGACGTCCGTACAGGTCGAACAGCTGTCCGTTCCAGGTGATCTCGCCGGTCAGCAGGTTCTCCTCGAAGCCGCCGATCCGGCCGAGGCGCTGGGCGTGCTGGAGGAGGCTGGCCAGCCGGGCCGTCTCGTCCTCGATGCGCCAGATGAGCAGCACGGCGTTGCCGTGCCGGCTGACGCTGATGTCCGCGACCGCCGACAGCGGCACCTGGTCCACCAGGGCGGTCAGATTCATGCGCCGGGCCCGGAACGGCTCGCCCGTGGCGTACACCCGCTCCACGTACCGGAAGAGCTCGCTGTCCCCGGCGGCCATCGGATAGGCCTCCAGCAGCAGCGCGCCGCCCACGACGGCACGCGGCCGTCCGGCGGGATCCTGGAAGCTCTTGTTCACGTGCTGGATGCGGAAGTCCGCCAGGTGCCCGGAGGCGTCCAGATAGGGCACCAGGACCAGGGCGGGGTCGTACAGGCCGTCCGCCAGGTCCATCAGCTCCACCGCGTCCGGCATGATCCGCGGCTCCTGCCCGGCGGCGCGCGGCGGCGTGTACGTCTCCAGGGTGTGCGCGCACAGTTCCGCCAGGGCCTCCACCTGCCGGACCACCTGGGGCGGCTGCGGCGCCAGCGGCACCGGCCAGGCGATCTCCAGCACGCCGTGGATGCGCCCCCCGGTACCGGCCGGCACGGCGGCCCTGCCGCCCTCCGGGTACTGGTGCCGGCCCACGCTGGGCAGCCCGGTCCCGGCCAGGGAGGTGATCCACTGGCCCGCGCGCTCGGTCAGCCCGGAGCGGGCCACCGTCGCCACGTCCGGCGGCACGTAACGCCAGCGGGTGGCCTCGGCCGGCGAGAACCCCGCGCTGCCGGCCAGCGTGAGCGACCCGTCGTACCCGGCCGCCCAGATGGCCACGGCGACCGCGCCGAGCGGGCGCAGCGCCTGCTCGAGCAGGGCGTCGGCCACGGCCTGGGTGTCGTCCGCGGCCAGCGCGCCGCTCTCGGCCGCCCGCAGGCGCACGGCGGCCGACTCGGCCACCGCCTCCCCGGCCGCCGTGCCGTCGGCGCCGCCCTCGGCGGACGCGGACCGTACGGCGGCGGTGGCCGTCAGGAACGCGTCCGTCACCTCCGACATCCGGTCCCGGGCCGCCTGGTTGATGACGTCGACCGCGAACTCCAGAGGCGTCACCTGGGACTGCTCGGCCAGCTCGGCGAGCTGCCGGGCGGCCTGCGCCGGACCGCATCCGAGCCGCGCCACCAGGATGCCCTTGGCGAGCTCGATCAAGGCCCGGCCCTCGGCCTCCGCCTGGGCGGCCCGCACCTCGCGGCTGAGCCGGTCCACCGTGGCCGCCAGTCTCCCCACGGGCGACAGCGGGGTCATTCCGCGCAGGTCGGCGGCCGGCCCGTCGACCGCGCAGGACTGCGCCGGGCCGGGCGCCGGGAGCGGCGCGGCGGTCGCGTCCCGTGGCGCGCCGCCGGCCGGTTCGCGCGGCTGCTCGGACATGTTCACGATGAGGACGCTCCTCGGCTGGAGACCGCCGCGGTGCGCGACGGGGCCCGCCGCGCACCGCCCGGCCCACCGGTGTACGGGACGGGGGCCGGCGCGCTCATGCGGGCAGCCACCGCCGGACGCAGGCCATGAGGTCCTGGGTGTCCACGGGCTTGGTGACGTAGTCGCTGGCGCCCGAGGCGAGGCTCTTCTCCCGGTCGCCGGGCATCGCCTTCGCCGTCACCGCGATGATCGGCAGCTCGGCGTAGCGGGGCATCCGGCGGATCTCGGCCGTCGCCGTGTAGCCGTCCATCTCCGGCATCATCACGTCCATCAGGACCAGCGCGACGTCCGGATGGGCCATCAGCGTCTCGATGCCCCGGCGCCCGTTCTCCGCGTGCAGGACCCGGAAGCCGTGGAGCTCCAGGATGCCGCTGAGCGCGAAGAGGTTGCGGGCGTCGTCGTCGACGACGAGGACGGTGCGTCCGGCCGGCGAGTCGCCCACGGCCTCGGGGGCCGGGCTCCGCGACTCCTCGGGCCGGACCAGGGAGAGCACGTCCCCGGGCTCCTCGGCGGCCAGGTGCAGTGCGATGCGCTCCCGCAGTTCGTCGAGGCTGGAGAGGAACTCCAGCGCACCGCCGTCCGCCCCGGCGCGCAGGCTCTCCTCCAGCGCCGCGTCCGCGCGGTGACCGCTGTGCACGAGCACCGGGACGCTCGGCGGCGCCGAGTCGTCGCGCAACGCCTCCAGGAACCGGGACGCCTCCGAGTCCGGCATGCCCAGCTCCAGGACGACGCAGTGGCACGGCTCGGCCGCCAGCGCGCCGACGGCCTCCTGCGCCCCCACGGCCGTGATGACGTCGAGCGGCGGCCGGTCACCCGTGTCGTCCCGTCCGTGCGTCAGGTCCGCGATCACGCTCTCCGCGACGAGGGTCAGCAGACCGCGCGGACGCTCCTCCACGACCAGCAGGCGCCGCGGGCGCTGCCGGTGGCCGCCCGCGATCTCGAAAACCGGTGCGGTACGGGCGAGCGCGTCGGCGGGGGACGCGACCGGGGCGTGCTCCCGGCCCGGGGCGAGCAGTTCCTCGAAGTCGGGCCGCGCCACGGGCAGGAACAGCGTGAAGGTGCTGCCCCGGTCGGGCGTGCTGTCCACCGTGACGGCGCCGCCGAGCAGCTGGGCGATCTCCCGGGTGATGGACAGCCCCAGTCCCGTCCCGCCGTACTTGCGGCTGGTCGTGCCGTCGGCCTGCTGGAAGGCGCCGAAGATCGACTCCAGGTTCTGCTCGGGGATGCCGATGCCCGTGTCCCTCACCCGGAAGGCCACCACGGCACCACCCCGGAGCACGCCCGCGGGCACCTCGTCGTCCGGCGCGGGCTCGACGGCCAGCTCCACCCCGCCCCGCTCGGTGAACTTCACCGCGTTGGACAGCAGGTTGCGCAGCACCTGGCGGAGCCGGGAGTCGTCGGTCAGCAGGTCCGCCGGTGCTCCGGCGGCCGTCGTCACGTTGAACTCCAGACCCTTCTGCGTCGTCATCGGCCGGAAGGTGGCCTCGACGTACTCGATGAGCTGCCGCAGCGCCACGCGCTCGGGGGCGACGTCCATCTTCCCCGCCTCGACCTTCGACAGGTCCAGGATGTCGTTGATCAGCTGGAGCAGGTCCGAGCCCGCGGAGTGGATGATGCCCGCGTACTCGACCTGCTTCGGGGTGAGGTTGCGCGACGGGTTCTGGGCCAGCAGCTGGGCGAGGATGAGCAGGCTGTTGAGCGGGGTGCGCAGCTCGTGGCTCATGTTGGCCAGGAACTCCGACTTGTACTTCGAGGCCAGCGACAACTGCTGGGCACGGGCCTCCAGTTCCTGCCGGGCCTGTTCGATCTGCAGGTTCTTCGCCTCGATGTCCCGGTTCTGCGTCGCCAGCAGGGACGCCTTTTCCTCCAGTTCGGCGTTGGAGCGCTGGAGCTCCTCCTGCTGCACCTGGAGCTCCGCCGAGCGGGCCTGGAGTTCGGCGGTCAGCCGCTGCGACTCGGCGAGGAGCTCGTCGGTACGGGCGTTGGCCACGATCGTGTTGACGTTCACGCCGATGGTCTCCATCAGCATTTCCAGGAAGTCCCGGTGGATCTGTGTGAACGAGGTGACCGACGCCAGCTCGATCACGCCGAGGACCTGCCCCTCGACCACGATGGGCACCAGCACCAGAGCGGCCGGCACCACCTCGCCGAGGCCCGAGGAGATGGTCACGTAGCCCGGCGGAAGCTCGTCCACCACGATGGTGCGCCGGCTGCGCGCGGCCTGGCCGACCAGGGTGCGGCCGAAGGCGATGCGGGTGGGCCTGCTCGCCTCCCCGGGGTAACCGTAGGAGCCGACGAGCCGCAGCTCGGGCCCGTCGTCGCCGTCCTCGGCCAGGTAGAAGGCGCCGTACTGGGCCGACACCAGCGGGACCAGCTCGTCCATGATCAGCTCGGCGACCACGGGCAGGTCCCGGTGCCCCTGCATCAGGCCGGAGATCCGGGCGAGGTTGCTCTTGAGCCAGTCCTGTTCCTGGTTGGCCCGCGTGGTCTCGCGCAGGGACTCCACCATGGAGTTGATGTTGTCCTTGAGCTCGGCGACCTCGCCCGACGCCTCCACGTTGATGGAGCGGGTCAGGTCGCCTTCGGCGACCGCGGAGGTGACCCCGGCGATCGCGCGGACCTGGCGGGTGAGGTTGCCGGCCAGCTCGTTGACGTTCTCCGTGAGGCGCTTCCAGGTGCCGGAGACGCCCTCCACCTCGGCCTGGCCGCCGAGCCGGCCCTCGGTGCCGACCTCGCGGGCGACGCGGGTGACCTCGTCGGCGAAGGCGGAGAGCTGGTCGACCATCGTGTTGATCGTCGTCTTGAGCTCCAGGATCTCGCCGCGCGCGTCGACGTCGATCTTCTTCGACAGGTCGCCCCGGGCCACCGCGGTCGTCACCAGCGCGATGTTGCGCACCTGGCCGGTGAGGTTGTTGGCCATGGAGTTGACGTTGTCGGTGAGGTCCTTCCAGGTCCCGGCGACGTTCGGCACGTGCGCCTGGCCACCGAGCCGGCCCTCGGTGCCGACCTCGCGGGCCACCCGGGTCACCTCGTCGGCGAACGCCGACAGCGTGTCGACCATCGTGTTGATGACGTCGGCCAGCGCCGCGACCTCGCCCTTGGCCTCGACGGTGATCCGCTGCGACAGGTCGCCGCGCGCCACGGCGGTGGCCACCTGGGCGATGGAGCGGACCTGGCCGGTGAGGTTGTTGGCCATGGAGTTGACGTTGTCGGTCAGGTCCTTCCAGGTACCCGACACACCGCGCACCTGGGCGCGCCCGCCCAGGTTGCCCTCGGTGCCGACCTCGCGGGCGACCCGGGTGACCTCGTCGGCGAAGGCGGAGAGCTGGTCGACCATCGTGTTGATGGTGTTCTTGAGCTCGAGGATCTCGCCGCGGGCGTCCACGGTGATCTTCTGCGACAGGTCGCCCTCGGCCACGGCGGTCGCCACCTGGGCGACGTTGCGGACCTGGCTGGTCAGGTTGCCCGCCATGAAGTTCACCGAGTCGGTGAGGTCGCGCCACGTGCCCTTGACGCCCTGGACGTCGGCCTGGCCGCCGAGGCGTCCGTCGGTGCCGACCTCGCGGGCGACGCGGGTGACCTCGTCGGCGAAGGCGGAGAGCTGGTCGACCATCGTGTTGATGGTGTTCTTGAGCTCGAGGATCTCGCCGCGGGCGTCGACGTCGATCTTCTGCGACAGATCGCCCTCGGCCACCGCCGTGGCGACCTGGGCGATGTCACGGACCTGGGTGGTCAGGTTCCCCGCCATGGCGTTGACCGAGTCCGTCAGGTCGGCCCAGGTGCCCGAGACGCCCGGCACCTTCGCCTGACCGCCGAGGGTTCCCTCCGTGCCCACCTCGCGCGACACTCGGGTGACCTCGGAGGTGAACACGGACAGCTGGTCCACCATGCCGTTGAAGACCTTGGCGATGTCGCCCATCAGGCCGTCCGCCTCGTCCGGCAGACGGGTGCCGAAGTCGCCGTCCCGTACGGCCGTGAGGCCCGCCAGGAGACGCCGCAATTCCTGATCGCCCGGAACCGTGTCGACGGTCCCGGTGCTGTCGCTGGTCATGCGCACCCTCGTTCCGCTCCCCAGGAGCCCTCGGACCGAGGACTCGGCAACCCCCTCCGGACCGATTGCGCGGCCCGGTCTGTCGTGCGTGCATTCCCGCAGTTCACGGATCTGCCCCATGCGGAACTGCTCCATGAGAAAAATACGCCAGAGGCTAACCCAGGTCGCGGGTCCGAACAAAGCGGGACGTCACCCTGTGGAGCACGGTTCCGGGCGGACCGTGCCGCGCTCGCGGAACCGGCCGTCGGGCTCCCGGTCCGGTGCCGCCGCCGCCGATTGGCCCACCGGGCCCGAATGCGGCGGCCCGGGCCGGGTATCTGCTGCTGTGGAGCCGGTCCGGCCCATGGCGTCGGCCCGGCCCGGCAGTCGTCACCGACGCGGGAGGAAAGGGACAGCGTGCCGATGGAGAGCATCTGGTCGTACGCGGCGGGCAGTGGTTTCACGGAGGGACAGGACCTGACGGGCTGCACCGTCGTCGCGAACGACGGCACCATCGGTCACGTGGACCGCCAGGCGGACCACTTCGGCATGCGGCACCTGGTCGTCGACACCGGCGTCTGGGTCTTCGGCCGGAGCGTGCTCGTGCCGGTCGGCATGGTCAGGGGCATCGATCCGGACGCCCGCACGGTCACCGTGGCCTGCAGCAGGGCGGAGGTCAAGGCCGCGCCCCGGTTCCGGACCGACAGCGAGACGATGGACCGGCATTACCTGGCGTCCGTCGGCGACTACTACCACCGGCTGCCGCCGCGGGACACCGCCGCGGACTGAACCGGTGCCGAACGACGGCACGGCGAACACCAGGGACACCACTGACATGGAACCAACCGACGGGATCACCACGGCCTCATCCGGCTACGCGCCGCCCGGCGTGCCGGCACCGGGTGCCGTGACCAGTGCGGCGACGGCACGTGCGTACGCGGAGTCGGTGGCGCGCGCCCGATGGGGGGCGGGCCGCGGCGCGCGGCAGGAGGACGTCGTCGACCTGCTGCTCGTGGTCTCGGAGCTGGTCACCAACGCGATCCTGCACGGCGGCGGGCTGGCCGGCTTCGAGGTCCGGCCCACGGGCGAGGGCATGTGGATCGCGGTCCGCGACCACAGCGCGGTGGTGCCCCGGGCCGCGTACGCCTTCCCCACCACGCACCGCGGCAGCGGCTACGGCTGGCCGCTCGTCGCCCGGCTGGCCCGCGACATCGCCGTCGACCGGCATCCGGGGGGCGGCAAGTCGATCAGTGTGCTGGTGCCCCTGCGCGACGCGGACGTGCCCTGACCGGAGCGGTCACCAGGGCAGGAAGACGTGGATGTCCTTGCCCCGCTCGCCGGTGACGACGCTCACCTGGTCGGACAGGGTGTGGATCAGATGCCAGCCGATGCCGCCGCCGCCGTTGCTCGGGTGGAAGGGACGTGGCGCCGGTTCGGTCGTACTCGTGTCGTGCATCACCACGTGCACACCGTCGAAGGTACGGCGCAGCCGAAGAGTGAACGGTCCCGGGGCGTACTGCACCGCGTTCGCCGCCAGCTCGGTGACGACGAGGAGGATGTCGTCCCAGTGCTCCGGCTGCGAGGGTGGCGACGCACGGGCCAGGTCGTAGAGGAATTCCTCCGCGACCAGCCGCGCACCGGTCACATTGTGCAGCTCCCCGGTGAAGCTGGCGGTGCGGTTCGTGATCTCCTCGGAAGCCAGTGTCCTGTCCCAACGCGACTCGGCTGCCATTTCGCCTTCCCGGCCCGGCATCGGCCGGGCGTCGTCCCTTCTTCGCATTCCCTTCGTTTGTTAGTTCCCGTGCCGACCGACCCTACGCGCCTCGTTGTGGCGGGCCGGGGGGCGGTGGCCAGGGGCGACGGCACCGTCACCCTCGGTCCGGCTCCCCGAGAGCGGCGGGGGCCGCGAGGGAACCCGGAGGGCTGAGCACACCGGATCTCGATGACCGGTGACGGCGGCTCCCCGTCACGCCGCCAGGTCACGCACGGCCGGCACACCGCACGACGACCGCGCGGGCGCGCCGGTACCTCACCGGAGCGCCCGCGCTTGTCCGCAGATGTGCCCGGTCACCGGAAGAACACGCTGTCCGAGTCCTCCCAGCCGGCCGGCTCCTGAGGCGGCGCCGGCGCCCGGTGCCGCGCCCGCGCCTCGTACATCGCGTCGATCTCGAAGGCGTAGGTCCGTACGATCTCGTCCCGCCGCAGCTTCATCGACGGGGTGAGCAGCCCGTTGGCCACGTCGAACGGATCGGGCAGGACGCGGAAGACCCGGATGGACTCCGAGCGGGACACGGCACTGTTGGCCGCGGCGACGGCCCGCGCGACCTCCTCCCGCAGCGCGTTCTCCTCGCGTGCCTCCCGGACCGGGGCGTCGCCCTGCAGGGCCAGGCCCGCCCGCCAGTGCGTCAGGAACTCCGGGTCGAGCGTGATCAGGGCGCCGACGCAGGGCCGGTTGTCGCCCACGACCACCGCCTGGTGGACGAGCGGGTGCATGCGCAGCCGCTGCTCCAGGGCGGCCGGGGCCACGCTCTTGCCGCCGCTGGTGATGATGATGTCCTTCTTGCGGCCCGTGATCGCCAGATAGTTCTCGTCGTCCAGGTGCCCGAGGTCCCCGGTGGCCAGCCAGCCGCCGCGCAGCACCCCGAGGGTGGCGGCCTCGTCACCGATGTATCCCTGGAACAGCGACGGCCCGCGCACCAGGATCTCCCCGTCGTCGGCCACCCGGATCTCCATCCCGGGCAGCGGCTGCCCCACGGTGCCGGACTTCTCCCGGCCCAGCGGCTGCATCGTCAGCCCGCCGCTGGTCTCCGTCAGGCCGTAGCCGTCGTGGACGTAGACGCCGATGCCCTCGAAGAAGAGGGACAACTCGCGGCTGAGCGGCGAACCACCGGACGTCGCGCGGCGCACCCGTCCGCCCAGCGCGCTCCGCAGCCGGCGGTACACCGTCCGCTCGTACAGGGCGTGCTGGAGGCGGAGGTCGAAGCCGGGCCCCGGCCCCCTGCCCAGCCGCTGGCGCTCCAGCGCGGCGGCGAAGTCCCGCGCCGTCTCGGCGGCCCGCTCGAACAGCGCCCCGCGGCCCGCCTTCTGAGCGGTGCGCAGGAAGTTCTTGTAGAGCTTCTCCAGGACGGACGGGACGGCGTAGAGGTACGTCGGCCGGAAGGAGCGCAGCGCCGAGGACAGGGCTTCCGCGGTCATCGCCGGCTCGTGCCCCATGAGCAGCCCGCCCCGGACGCACAGGCTCTGGATCATCAGTCCGTACACGTGGGAGAAGGGCAGGAAGGCGAGGACGACGCCCTGCTCCCCGGGCGGCGCCACCGTGTGGCCCCAGCCCGCGATCAGCGTGTCGCACGGACTGGCCAGACTCCGGTGGCTCAGCGCGCAGCCCATGGCGCGGCCGGACGTGCCCGACGTGTAGGCGACGACCGCCGTGGAGTCCGGCAGCACGATGCGGCGCATGGAGTCGACCGTGGCGAACGGGAGGAACCCGCCGCGCGCCACGAGCGTGTCCATCGCGCCCGCGTCCAACTGCCAGACGTGACGCAGCGACGGCAGCGACGCGCACACCGACCCGACGGTCATCACACTCTGCTCGTCCTCGACCACCACGGCCACACAGCCGGCGTCCCGCAGGATCCACTCGACCTGGTCGCGCGAGGAGGTCGGATAGATCGGCACGACCTCGGCGCCCACCGTCCACAGCGCGTAGCTGAAGACCGTCCACTCGTAGCGGGTGCGGGCCAGGATGGCCACCCGGTCGCCGGGCGAGATCCCGCACGCGATCAGCCCCTTGGCCAGGTCGACCACCTCGTCACGGAACTCCACGGCGGTCACCTCCTGCCAGACGGCCGAGTCCGCGCCGGAACGGCGGGCGAGCATCGGCAGCGTCGGATTCCGGGCGGCGGTCTCGAAAAGGCTGTCGGCGAGCCCGCCGGTCAGGGGCGGGACGGCCGGGGGAGCGAGAGCGAGGTCGCGCATGCGCTGGCTCCTGACGTGTACGGACGGTGACACCGCCGACGAGCACCGTCATCGGCCGTGTTCGGAATCTAGCGGAGCCGCGGGCGGCGGGGGGCCGGGACGGAGGAAGTGTTCCCGCCTGGTGATCTCGGACGGATCGGGGGACTCGGACGGCATGAGCTACACGAACCCCGACCCGGAACCCGAACGCACCACCGGACTGGAGCAGGGAGGCGGTGTGCCGCCCGGCGAGACCCCGCCGGGGGAGAGCAGCATGTCCGAGGCAGGCCCGTGGGAGGGCGACAATCCGCCCAAGGGCTGGGCCAAGGCACCCCTGATCGTGATTTTCGCCCTGGTGCTGCTCATCGCGGCGGGCTTCCTGGGGTACGCCCTGGTCCTGATCCTCTGAGGAGGTTCGAGGAGCGACGGCTCCGCGGGGCGTCTCAGGCCGCCTGGGTGCGGCGCACGCACTCGGTGACGACGTCCCGCAGGCTGCCGGTGCGCTCCAGCAGTTCGCGCTGCACCCGGGCACCGTTGCCGTGCCGCAGCAGGTCGGCGACGCCGTCCCGCACCCGGTCGAGGTCGCCGTCGGCGGCCAGTGCCTCCCCGACGTGGTCCAGCAGCGCGCGTACGACCGTCTCGGCCGGCATCCGCCGCATCGTCGCGGGATGCAGCAGTTCCTCCGTCAGCCCGGACCGGGCCGCCCGCCAGGCCGCGAGACGCAGCAGACTCACACTGTGCGCGGCGGGTTCCCCGCCCTCCCGCCACTCCCGTGCGGCCGTGTCGACCAGCGCGCGGGCGAGGGCGGCGACGACGACGGCCGTTCCCGCGTCCAGACAGACGTCCGCGACCCGGAACTCGACCGTCGGGTAGCGCTGGGACAGCCGGACGTCGAAGTAGACCATCTCCTCGTCGAGGATCGTGCCGGTCGCGAGCATGTCCGCGACCCGGCGGTGATAGCGCTCCGCCGAACCGAACAGCTCCGTCGGACCGGCCGACGGCCAGCGCTGCCAGACGCGGCTGCGATAGCTGCTGTAGGACGAGTCCCTGCCCTGCCAGAACGGGGAGTTCGCGCTCAGCGCGGCCAGTACCGGCAGCCACGGCCGCACCCGGTCGATGACCGCGACGCCCTCCTCGTCGGACTGCACGGAGACGTGCACGTGACAGCCCAGGACGAGCTGCTCCTGGACCACGACGCCGTACTGCTCGGCCATCCACTCGTAGCGGCGGTTCACACCGACCGACGGGGTCACCGGCAGCGGCGACGTGGCGAGCGCGGCCACCGCGCAGCCGATACCCCCGGCGTGCCGTCCGGCCTCCTCACGGCAGCGGACGATCTCCGCGTGCAGCCGCCCCATGTCCGCCTGCGGATGCGTGGCGAACTCGAGCATCTGCTCGTGCAGCTCCTTCTCGAACACGTCCTGCCCGGCATCCACCAGCGAGGCCCGGGCGAGCACGGCGGCGGACAGGGCCCGCGGCTCGCCGGTCTCGGGGTCGACCAGGAGGAGTTCCTCCTCCACTCCGACGGTGCGCACGAGGTGCCGCCTTTCTGTGGGCCCGGCCGCGGAGACGACGGGGGCTACTCGCTCGTAGGCCCATCGACTGCCCCGGGACGGCGGCCGGACACCTGGTCCCGCCCCTGTGCCTCACAGGCCGTACGGCATCAGCCACACCGTGGCCAGCGGAGGGAGCGTGACCCGGATGCCCCCGTCCTCCGGCTTGACCGGGTCCGGGTTGCTCACGCCGCTGCCGCCGTACTCCTCGGCGTCGGTGTTGAGCACCTCCTGCCAGGCGGCGACCTCGTCGCCGACGGCGAGGCCGTACTCGTGCCGGACGACCGGGGAGAAGTTCGACACCGCCAGCAACGGGGTGCCGTCCGCGTCCAGCCGCAGGAACGCGAAGACGTTGTCCTCGGCCGCGTCCACGGCGACCCAGCGGAAGCCGGCCGGATCGGTGTCACGCTGCCACAGGGCCGGGGTCCGCCCGTAGCGGGTGTTGAGTTCGCGTACCAGGTCCTGGATGCCGCGGTGGTCGCCCGCCGAGTGGTATCCCTCGTCCAGCAGCCACCACTCCGGTCCCTGCTTCTCCGACCACTCGGCGCCCTGCGCGAACTCCTGCCCCATGAACAGCAGCTGCTTGCCCGGGTGCGCCCACATGAAGCCGAGGTAGGCGCGGACGTTCGCCCGCCGCTGCCACCAGTCGCCGGGCATCTTCGACACCAGCGCCTGCTTGCCGTGCACCACCTCGTCGTGGGAGATCGGCAGGCAGTAGTTCTCGCTGTAGGCGTAGACCATCGAGAAGGTCATCTCGTGGTGGTGGTACTTGCGGTGCACCGGCTCGTGCGCGACGTACTCCAGCGAGTCGTGCATCCAGCCCATGTTCCACTTCAGCCCGAAGCCGAGCCCGCCGGTGTCGGTGGGCCGGGTCACCCCGCCCCAGGCGGTCGACTCCTCGGCGATGGTCACCACGCCGGGGCAACGCCGGTAGACGGTCGCGTTCATCTCCTGGAGGAACGCCATCGCCGCCAGGTCCTCCCGGCCGCCGTACTGGTTGGGCTCCCACTGGCCGGAGTCGCGCGAGTAGTCCAGGTAGAGCATCGAGGCGACCGCGTCCACGCGCAGCCCGTCGATGTGGAACTCCTCGCACCAGTACACCGCGTTCGCCACGAGGAAGTTGCGCACCTCGGTCCGCGCGAAGTCGAAGGTGTACGTCCCCCAGTCCGGGTGCTCCGCGCGCCGGGAGTCCCCGGGCTCGTACAGCGGGTCCCCGTCGAAGCGGGCCAGCGCCCAGTCGTCCTTCGGGAAGTGCGCCGGCACCCAGTCCATGATCACGCCGATGCCCGCCCGGTGCAGGGCGTCGACCAGGTACCGGAAGTCGTCGGGCGAGCCGAGGCGTGCGGTGGGCGCGTAGAAGCCGGTGACCTGGTAGCCCCAGGACGGGCCGTAGGGGTGCTCGGCGACCGGCATCAGCTCGACGTGGGTGAAGCCCAGGTCCCTGACGTACGCGGGCAGCGCCTCGGCCAGCTCGCGGTAGGTCAGCCCCGGCCGCCAGGACGGCAGGTGCACCTCGTACACGGAGAACGGCGCCTCGTGCACGGGCGTCTCGGCCCGGGTCCGCAGCCACTCCCCGTCGCCCCACTCGTACTCCGAGGAGGTCACGACGGAGGCGGTGTCCGGGGGCTCCTGAGCCGCGCGGGCCATCGGGTCGGCCTTGAGGAACCGGTGGCCGTACCGCGAGTGGATCTCGAACTTGTACCGGGTGCCCTCACCGACGCCCGGCAGGAACAGCTCCCACACGCCGGACGAACCGAGCGAGCGCATCGGGAACGCCGTGCCGTCCCAGTGGGTGAAGTCGGTGGCGACCCGCACCCCCTGGGCGTTCGGCGCCCACACCGTGAACCGGGTGCCGGTGACGCCCTCGTGGGCCATCGGATGCGCGCCGAGCGCCTGCCAGAGCTGCTCGTGCCGGCCCTCGCCGATCAGGTGCAGGTCGAGCTCGCCGAGGGCGGGCAGGAAGCGGTACGGGTCGTGCGTCTCGTGCTCGCCTTCCTCGTACGCCACCACGAGGGTGTACGCGGGGATCTCCGCCAGCGGCAGGACACCGGAGAAGAGACCGTCCTCCTCCGACGCGAGGGCGTGGCGCTCGCCGTCGACGACCACGCTCACCCCGCGGGCGAACGGGCGCAGCGCCCGGAAGGCGACGCCGCCCGGGACCGGGTGGGCGCCGAGCAGGGCGTGCGGATCGTGGTGGGCGCCCGCCAGCAGGCGCCCCCGGTCGGTCGGGTCGAGGGGCGGGGCGGTCCCGCACGCACCGGGGGTGGGCGGGACGGGACCGGACGGCTCGGGAAGCGAGGTGTCGCGGAGGGCCACGGGTCAGTCTCCTCTCACGGCGAGTCGTTCGATCGCCGCCATGGGTACGGGAAGCCAGTCGGGGCGGTGCCGGGCCTCGTACAGCACCTCATACACGGCGCGGTCCGTCTCGTAGGCGCGCAGCAGGCCGTGCTTCTTACGGGGGTCCCACCCGGCGCGGGCGGCGTAGCCGGCGCAGAACGCCTCCCGGCAGCGGCGCGCCCACTCGGGGCGCCACGGGCGGCGCTGCCGGGCGGCGTAGTCGAAGGAGCGCAGCATGCCCGCGATGTCCCGCACGGGGGAGTGGGCGCTGCGCCGTTCGGACAGCGGTCGGGACGGTTCGCCCTCGAAGTCGATGACGAACCAGTCCCGGCCGGCCCGCAGCACCTGGCCGAGATGCAGGTCGCCGTGGATGCGCTGGGCGGGCGGTCCGGAGTCGCAGGTGGACAGCGCCGCGAAGGCCGCCCGCAGACCGGGTACGAAGGGCTGCAGCGCCGGTACGCAGTGCGCGGCGGCGGTCAGCCGCTCGGTCATCGCCGCCGCCGTCCGGCCGTTCTCCCCGGGAGGGCCGGCCGGGAAGGCCGAGGCCAGTGCGAGGTGCACGTCGGCCATCGCCCGCCCCAGCTCGTGGGCCTGCACGGTGAAGTCGTCGCCGGACGCCAGCGCGTTCAGGGAGAGGGTCCACCCGTCGGAGGCGTCGTGCAGGAAGGGCTGGAGCACGCCGAGCGTCGCCTCGTAGGGATGGGTCGTCCGCATCCACGCCACCGGTGCGGGGACCCGGTCGCAGCCCTGTCTGGCCAGCGCGTCCGGCACCTCGAGGTCGGGGTTGACGCCGGGCTGGACGCGCCGGAAGAGCTTCAGGATGAACTCGTCGCCGTAGATCAGCGAGGAATTGGACTGCTCGGCGTCCAGCAGCCGCGGCACGAGTCCGCCGGGCACCGGCCGTGAGGGGTCGGACTCGAAGCGCAGCGGCCCCGCCTCGCCGGGGTGCCTGAGCCGTTCCAGGAGCAGCTGGGCCGACCGGGGGTCGTGCAGCGCGTCGTAGACCGTCCGGCCGGCCAGCGGGCCGTCCTGCACCTGTCCGATGAGCGCCCGGCCCAGGCGCGGCGAGGGCTGTTCGCGCACGCCCAGCAGCAGCTGGTAGCAGTCGCCGGCCGGGGGAGTGCCGCCCGGAGCGGGCACCGGACCCTGCCCGGTGTGCACCAGGAGGTGCAGACAGCCCGGGAAGAGCTCGGTCATCGACAGCAGACCGAGCTCGGCCACGGGCCGGTCCTTGCCCGCGAACCAGCGCTGGCGCGGCAGCCACTGACGCAGCAGCTCGCCGAGCGACGACATGGGCTCGGCGAGATGCCTGCGTCTCGGGCGCAGGGATGCGGTCTTCGGCATGGTGACGCGTCCTTTCCTCGGCCCGCGCTCAAACGCGGCGGCCGATGCGGGATGCGACTCGGGTGAGCCGGAACCAGTAGAAGCCGTGGCCCCCGAGGGTCAGCAGGTACGGCAGTTCACCGATGGCGGGGAAGCGGACCCCGCCGAACAGCTCGACCGGATGGCGTCCGGCGAACTCCCGCAGGTCGAGTTCGGTGGGCTGGGCGAACCGGGCGAAGTTGTTCACGCACAGCACCAGGTCGTCCTCGTACTCGCGCAGGAAGGCGAGTACGGCGGGGTTGGAGGACGGCAGTTCGGTGTAGGTGCCCAGGCCGAAGGCGGGGTTCTGCTTGCGGATCTCGATCATGCGGCGGGTCCAGTGCAGCAGGGAGGAGGGCGAGGCCATGGAGGCCTCGACGTTCGTCACCTGGTAGCCGTAGACCGGGTCCATGATCGCCGGCAGGTAGAGGCGCCCCGGGTCGCAGGTCGAGAAGCCGGCGTTGCGGTCCGGCGTCCACTGCATCGGGGTGCGCACCGCGTCGCGGTCGCCGAGCCAGATGTTGTCGCCCATGCCGATCTCGTCGCCGTAGTACAGGATCGGCGAGCCCGGGAGGGCGAGGAGCAGGGCGGTGAACAGCTCGATCTGGTCCCGGTCGTTGTCCAGCAGGGTGGCGAGCCGGCGCCGGATGCCGATGTTGGCGCGCATGCGCGGGTCCTTGGCGTACTCCGCGTACATGTAGTCGCGTTCCTCGTCGGTGACCATCTCCAGGGTCAGCTCGTCGTGGTTGCGCAGGAAGATGCCCCACTGGCAGCCGGACGGGATGGCCGGGGTCTTGGCGAGGATCTCGGAGACGGGGTAGCGGGACTCGCGGCGTACGGCCATGAAGATGCGGGGCATGACCGGGAAGTGGAACGCCATGTGGCACTCGTCGCCGCCCGCCGAGTAGTCGCCGAAGTAGTCGACGACGTCCTCCGGCCACTGGTTGGCCTCGGCCAGCAGCACGGTGTCGGGATAGTGCGCGTCGATCTCGCGGCGGACGCGCTTGAGGAACGCGTGGCTGGCGGGCAGGTTCTCGCAGTTGGTGCCCTCTTCGGCGTACAGATAGGGCACGGCGTCGAGGCGGTAGCCGTCGACGCCCAGGTCCAGCCAGAACTTCAGCGCCGCCAGCATCTCCTCCTGGACGGCCGGGTTCTCGTAGTTCAGGTCCGGCTGGTGGGTGAAGAAGCGGTGCCAGTAGTACTGCCCGCGGACCGGGTCGTAGGTCCAGTTGGACGCCTCGGTGTCGACGAAGATGATCCGCGCGTCGGCGTACCGGGTGTCGTCGTCCGCCCAGACGTAGTAGTCGCCGTACGGGCCGTCGGGGTCCCGGCGTGACTCCTGGAACCACGGATGCTGGTCGCTGGTGTGGTTCATGACGAAGTCGATGATGACGCGCATGCCGCGCTGGTGGGCGGCGTCCACGAACTCGACGAAGTCGGCCAGGTCGCCGAACTCGGGCAGGACGGCGGTGTAGTCGGAGACGTCGTAGCCGCCGTCGCGCAGCGGCGACTTGAAGAACGGCGGGAGCCACAGGCAGTCCACGCCCAGCCACTGCAGGTAGTCCAGCTTGGCGGTGAGGCCCTTGAGGTCACCGACGCCGTCGCCGTTGCTGTCCTGGAAGGAGCGGACGAGGACCTCGTAGAAGACGGCTCGTTTGAACCAGTCCGGGTCCCGGTCCCTGGCCGGTGTGTCCTCGAATTTGTCCGGCACGGGCTCGTTGACGGTCATGAGGCTGCTGACCCTCCGTTCTGGGGCGCGGCGGCGGACGGCCGGCGGACGTGGAAGACGTGAGCGGGGGCCCGGCCGGGCTCCAGCCGCACGTAGTTCGTGCGGCCCCAGTGGTAGGTGTCGCCGGTGAGTTCGTCGTGGACCGGCACCGACTCGTGCCAGTCGAGGCCGAGCTGCGGCATGTCGAGCGAGATCGTGGCCTCCTGGGCGCGGTGGGGATCGAGGTTGGCTACCACCAGCACGAGGTCGGACCCCGCGCGCTTGCTGTACGCGATCAGCGCGTCGTTGTCGGTCCGGTGGAAGCGCAGGTTCCTGAGCCGGTGCAGCGCGGGGTGGGCGCGCCGGATGGTGTTGAGCTTGGTGATGAGGGGGGCGATGGTGGTGCCCTCGCGGGCGGCGGTGGCCCAGTCGCGGGGTTTGAGCTGGTACTTCT
>NZ_JBVHVP010000027.1:0-72395 GCF_055564775.1 Streptomyces sp. NPDC028991
GCTCCGGCCCCGGCTCCGGAACGAGCCCCGGAGGACCGCCCGGAGAGCTGACTCAGCCCCTCCCGGTGGCCCCACCAGGCCCGGAATGTATGCCGACCGCAGGACAGTACAGGAACGAGGCATCAGATGACCGACCCCGTGACGCTGGACGGCGAGGGCCAGATCGGCGAGTTCGACGAGAAGCGGGCCGAGAACGCCGTACGCGAACTGCTCATCGCGGTCGGTGAGGACCCGGACCGCGAGGGCCTGAGGGAGACGCCGGCGCGGGTGGCGCGGGCGTATCGGGAGATATTCGCGGGGTTGTGGCAGGAGCCGGGGGACGTGCTGACGACGACGTTCGACCTCGGACACGACGAGATGGTCCTGGTGAAGGACATCGAGGTTTTCTCGACCTGCGAGCACCACCTCGTCCCCTTCAGGGGTGTCGCGCACGTCGGCTACATCCCGTCGACCAACGGCAAGATCACCGGCCTGTCCAAGCTGGCTCGCCTGGTGGACGTCTACGCCCGCCGCCCGCAGGTGCAGGAACGTCTCACCACGCAGGTCGCGGACTCCCTGATGGAGATCCTGGAGCCGCGTGGCGTGATCGTCGTCGTGGAGTGCGAGCACATGTGCATGTCGATGCGCGGTATCCGCAAGCCCGGCGCGAAGACCATCACGTCGGCGGTGCGCGGCCAGTTGCGGGACGTCGCCACGCGCAACGAGGCGATGAGCCTGATCATGGCGCGCTGACGCCCGTCGGCGGGTCAGGCCGCCGTGGCCGCGCCCGGGTGGTCGTCGTCCTCGTCCTCCGGAAGCTTGCAGACGCGTTCCAGGAAGATCGCGGCCGCTATCACGCCGATGCCCGCCACGACCGAGAGGCCGGCGTAGACGGCCTGGTCGCGGCGGGCCGGGATGTCGAGGTACTCCAGCAGGAAGACGCCCGTGCCGCCGTACATACCGGCGACCAGGGCGGCCACCAGGGCGCTGGCCTGGCCGAAGACGACCGCCCGGGCCGCCATCATCGGGTCGACGCCCTTGGCGTCCGGGACACGGTCTCGCTGGGCCTTCAGGCGGGCGCGGATCGACAGCGCCGTCGCCAGCAGGATCACGGCGATCAGCGCGAGGACGATGGGGGCGGCCAGGGGAACGCTCGGGAGAGTCCCGATCGAGTTCCACAGGCGGGCGCCCGCCCAGGACAGGATCCCGGCGACGACGAACACGGCGGCCAGCACCCTGATGCGCAACTCTTTCACGGTGTCCCGGTGTCCCTTCGGTTCCCTGCGCGGCCGTCTGACCCTGTCGACCTTAACGACTACTCGGGCAGCCGGAGTTCCAGGTCGGCGCGGGGCGCGACGCCGGCCCGCGTGACGGCGTCCAGGAGGTCGGCGACCGGGCCGTGTCCCGGCAGGTGGGCCCCGGGGTCCACGTCGTGCCAGGGGGCGAGCACGAAGGCGCGTTCGTGGGCGCGCGGGTGGGGCAGGGTGAGCTGCGGGTCGTCGGAGACCACGTCGGCGTAGGCGACGATGTCGACGTCGAGGGTGCGGGGGCCCCAGCGCTCGTCGCGGACGCGGTGGAAGGCCTCCTCCACGGCGTGCGCCCGCTCCAGCAGGGAGGACGGGGGCAGGGTGGTCTTGAGGACCACGACCGCGTTGAAGTACGACGGCTGGCTGCCGGGGTCGACGCCCCACGGCTCCGTCTCGTACACCGGCGAGACGCCCTTGACGCGCACGCCCGGAGTGTCCTCCAGGGCGTCGATGGCGCCCTGGAGGGTCTCCAGGCGGTTGCCGAGGTTGGCGCCGAGGGCGATCACCGCGCGCTTGGGGTTGGACAGCGTGATGTCCGCGGCGTCGACCTTCTCGATGACGGAGGCGGGCACCGGCTGTACGGTCGGGTCGCTGGGACCCCTGGTGAACGGGGCGCTCATACACGGCTCCGGATGATGGTGACGGTCACGTCGTCGAAGGGGACGGTGATCGGTGCGTCCGGCTTGTGGACGCAGACCTCGACCTCCTCGACCCCTTCGTGCTTCAGACAGACCTGGGCGATGCGCTCGGCGAGCGTCTCGACCAGGTTGACGGGCTCGCCCTCGACCACGGCCACGACCTCCTCGGCCACGATGCCGTAGTGCACGGTCTTCGCCAGGTCGTCGTCGGCCGCGGCCGGTCGGGTGTCCAGGCCGAGGACGATGTCCACGAGGAAGGTCTGGCCCTCCGCGCGTTCCTTGGGGAACACACCGTGGTGCCCGCGGGCCTTCAGGCCGCGCAGCGCGACACGATCCACGCGAATCACTCCTGCAGTCGTCGGTCTCGGCCGGTCCTCACCACGTGCGGGCGGTAGGCCGGCCTCAGTCGAATCTACCCGCGGGCACCGACAGCGCCGGGCCACGGGGGGTGTGGGGCGGGGCGGAGGCCAGGAGGTTTCACCGTGCGTTTTCCCTGGCGGCCCCGGTGGATCACGGGTTGGTAGCCGCCCATACCCGGCGGCCCGTGATTCCAACCACTTCTTGGCCCCCCGGATACCTCCCCGGTTCAGGGAGGGGTGTCCTCGCCCTCCTCGTCCTCGGTCTCGGCCAGCACGGGGGAGGCGTGGTGCGACCAGAGCTTCCAGCCGGAGGGCGTGCGCCGGAAGGCGTTGGTGGCGACCACGAGCTGGCCGACGAGCGGACCGAGCTCGTCGCCGCCCTCGGGGGCGGGGCCACCGCTGAGGATGTTCTCGGTGCAGGTCACCACGGCGGTGTCGCCGGTCACGGAGACGTGCACGTCGGTGAGGAAGAACTGGATGTAGTCCGTGTTCGCCATGATCAGCGCGTAGGAGCGGAGGACCTCGCCGCGGCCGGTGAGCACCGGCCAGCCCGGGTGCACGCAGGAGACCACGCCGGCGTCGGCCGGGTCGTGGTACGACTCGTCGATGCCGAGGTCGGACGGGGTGAGCCAGAACTCGGACACCTTTTCGAAGTCGCCCTGTTCCAGTGCCTCGTAGAAGGCGGTGTTGGCGGCCTCGACCTGTTCGACGTCGAGGTGGGGCGCGTTCACCGGGCTCCTTCCGGTCCGCTGTCCGCCGTCCGCGCCCCTTCGACGGCGCGCGCGACCCGTACGGCGTCGGCGGTGGCGCGTACCTCGTGCACGCGTACGGCCCACGCGCCGGCGTGCGCCGCGAGCGCGGAGACGGCGGCCGTGGCCGCGTCGCGCTCGCGTGCGGGCGGCGGAGCGGCCCCCGGTCCGGCGAGGACCCGGCCGAGGAACCGCTTGCGGGAGGCGGCGACGAGCAGCGGGTGGCCGAGGCCGTGGAGGCGGTCGAGGTGGGCCAGCAGCACCAGGTCGTGCTCGGCGTCCTTGGAGAATCCGAGCCCCGGGTCGACGACGACGCGGTCGGGGGCGACGCCGCCCTCGACGACCGCCTGCACGCGCGCGTGGAGCTCGTCCACGACCTCGGTGACGACGTCGTCGTAGGCGCCCCTGACGTTGCCGCCCTCCAGGAGGCCACGCCAGTGCATGACGACGAAGGGCGCGTCGGCGTCGGCGACGACGGGGATCATCCGGGGGTCGGCGAGGCCGCCGCTGACGTCGTTGACCAGGGCGGCGCCCGCCGCGAGGGCCTGCTCGGCGACCGAGGCGCGCATCGTGTCGACGGAGATCGTGACGCCCTCGGAGGCCAGGCCGCGCACGACCGGGACCACGCGCCTGAGCTCCTCGTCCTCGTCGACGCGGGTCGCGCCGGGACGGGTGGACTCGCCGCCGACGTCCACCAGGTCGGCGCCTTCGGCGACCAGGTCGAGGCCGTGCTTGATGGCCGCGGTGGTGTCGAAGAAGCGGCCGCCGTCGGAGAAGGAGTCGGGGGTCACGTTGACGACCCCCATGACCGCGCAGCGGTCCCATGCGGTCAGTCCCGCCAGGTGGCGGCGGCCGGTCTGCTTGCTCATGTGTTCAGCGTAGGCCCCGCAGGTGGCGGCCTTCCCGCGCGGCCCGGCCCCGGGGTGCGGACGGGTTTCCTCACGCCGTCCGGGCGTCCTGCTCCACCACCCGGTGGGCGCACGGGCGGCGCGTGCCGGTGCGGCGGCGCAGGAAGCGGGGGAGGGGCGGGGCGAGGGTGACGAAGCCCTCGGCCTGCATGGCGGCGAAGCCGATGCGCGGCAGGTCGGCGGAGGCGCGGTAGACCACGAACCGGGGCTCCCACCGGGGGCGGAACTTGGCGTTGAACTTGTACAGGGACTCGATCTGGAACCACCGGGAGAGGAACACCAGCAGTCCGCGCCAGGCCCGCAGCACCGGCCCCGCGCCGATCTTCTCGCCGCGGGCGAGCGCCGCGCGGAACATGGCGAAGTTCAGCGAGACGCGCGCGATGCCGAGCTTCGGGGCGCCCTGGAGCGCGGCCACGATCAGCAGTTCGTTCATGCCGGGGTCGGCCGAGCGGTCGCGCCGCATCAGGTCGAGCGACACCCCGTCGGTGCCCCAGGGCACGAAGTGCAGGATCGCCTTCAGGTCGCCGTACTCGCCGGGCTCGGCGTCCTGCTTGTGCGCGGTGGCTATCAGGCAGTCCCCGTCGGAGGGGTCGCCGATGCGGCCCAGCGCCATGGAGAAGCCCCGCTCGGTGTCGGTGCCGCGCCAGCCGTCGGCGGCGCGGCGCACGCGGTCCAGCTCGGCGTCGCCGAGGTCAGCCACGCGCCGTACCCGGGTCTCGTAACCGGCGCGCTCGATGCGCTTGACCATCTGGCGCACGTTGCGCATCGCGCGGCCGGCGAGGGAGAAATCCGCGACGTCCACCACCGCCTCGTCCCCCAGTTCGAGGGCGTCGAGCCCCGTCTCGCGGGTCCACACCTCGCCGCCGGTCTCGGAGCAGCCCATGACGGCGGGCGTCCAGGAGTGGGCGCGGGCCTCGTCCATGAAGCGTTCGATGGCGCCGGGCCAGGCCTCGACGTCGCCGATCGGGTCGCCGCTGGCCAGCATCACCCCGGAGACGACGCGGTAGGTGACGGCGGCCTTGCCGCTGGGGGAGAAGACCACGGCCTTGTCGCGGCGCAGCGCGAAGTGGCCGAGGGAGTCGCGGCGGCCGTGTCTGGCGAGCAGGGCGCGCAGGCGGGTCTCGTCGTCCTCGGTGAGGCGCGCGGCTGGGTGTTCGGGGCGGAAGGCCAGGTAGATGGTGGTGATGGCGGTGATCAGACCGAGCGCGCCGAGGGAGAAGGCCACCGTCCAGGAGGTGTTGCCGCGGTAGCCGACCGGGCCCTCGACGCCGAACAGGCCGTAGAGGACGTGGGTGATGCGGTCGGCCAGGCTCGGGGCGCCGACCATGCGGTGCGGGTGGGCGTTGACGACGAGGAGCCCGAGGGCGAGGGAACCGGCGCCCATGAGGACGAAGTTGGTGAGCGCCCGCCACCGGCTGCGCGGGTCGGGCAGCGCCGCGAACTGGTCCCGGTGCCGGAGCAGGGGCAGGAGCAGCGCGAGGGAGATCAGCACCCCGACGAGGGAGTGCCGGTACGTGAACTGCGCGACGGCGCCGAGCGGGAGCAGGGCCACGGCCGCCCGCCACGCCCGGCGTTTTCGGCGCTTGAGTCCGTGGGCGAGCAGCAGCAACAGCACTCCGGCGCTGAGCGAGAGCGCCGCCGCGAACGGACCGAGCGCGCCGGGCAGTACCTCGGCGAGGGAGTGCATGCGGCTGTGCCGGAACCGTGGGAAGACGCCGGCGGCGATGTCCAGCAGGCCCACGAGCGCGCAGGCGCGGCCGACGAGGAGGGGCACGGCCTCCGGACGAGGGCCGCGCGGCAACCGACGTACGCTGGTGGGCTTCGTCGGAACCCCACCCGACATTTCCTCATCTGTCCTGACAGACATCGCACCCGTAGTTCTGCGAGAGACCGTGGATCCGGGCCCGTTTCGGGCATCCGGCGACATTGCGCCCTCTAGGACGGTCTCTTGGCGGGAGAGGTTCACTCCGCCCGATCGGAAAGCCCGCGGGGGCGCGACGGGGGTGCGAACGGTTGGTGGTCCGGGCGGACGGTCCGCACGGACGCATGGAAAACGCAGGGCGGGTAGCAACGCATGGGTCTCACAAGCAACACGGTGCTGGCGCTGGCGGTCCTGTCCGGCGTGCTGCTCTTCACCGGCACGGTGTGGCTGTGGCCGCGGCTGGCCGGGCGGACCTGGCGGGCGGTCCTCGGGCGGGTGGGTCTGCTGTTCGCCACCCAGTCGGCGGTCTTCGCCGCGGTCGGCCTGGTCGCCAACCAGTCCTTCGGCTTCTACGCCAGCTGGGCGGACCTGTTCGGCCGGGAGAACGGCCGTGGCGTGGTCGTCGACCACTCGGCCGACGAGGCCGACGGTCCGCTGCGGGTCGTCGGCGACCGTCGGGTCACCCGGACGGGCGGGGCGCGGCCGGAGGTCACCGGCCGGATCCAGGAGATACGGGTCGTCGGCCGTACGACACGGATCGCGTCGCCCGCCTACGTGTATCTGCCGCCGGAGTACTTCCAGGCGCGGCACCGCGCCCGTACGTTCCCCGCGGCCGTCGTCCTGACCGGGTACCCGGGCACGGCGTCAGCGCTGGTGGACAAGCTCGAGTACCCGCGTACGGCGCTCGACCTGGCCGGGGCGGGCCGGATGCGCCCGATGATCCTGGTGATGCTGCGGCCCACGGTGGCGCCGCCGCGGGACACGGAGTGCGTGGACGTGCCGGGCGGTCCGCAGACGGAGTCGTTCTTCGCCGAGGACCTGCCCGAGGCCGTGAGCGCCCACTACCGCGTGGACCGCGGGCCGGGCGGCTGGGGCGTCGTCGGCAACTCGACCGGCGGCTACTGCGCCCTGAAACTCGCCATGCACCATCCCGAGGTGTACGGCGCGGGGGCCGGGCTCTCCGCCTACTACGACGCGCCCAGCGATCCCACCACGGGCGATCTCTTCCAGGGCGACGAGGGACGGCGGAACCGGGCCGACCTGTGGTGGTGCCTCGAGAACACGCCCGCGCCCGACACTTCACTGCTCGTCACCAGCAGCAGGTCCGGCGAGACGAACTACAAGGACACGCTGAAGTTCATCGAGCGAGTGAAGGACAAGAAGCCGACGCGCATCTCGTCGATCATCCTGGAAAGCGGCGGGCACAACTTCAATACGTGGCGGCGCGAGATTCCCGCGACCCTGGAGTGGCTCGGCGAGCGGCTCGGCGAGCGGCTCGACGGGCGTCCCCAAGGGCGTCCCGATGAGCGTCCCCACGAGCGCCCCGATGGGCGTCCCGACGGGCGGTGACGGACGGCGTGGTGGGTGGTGGCGGGCGGTTCACTGGAAATGATCTTGGAGTAATTCGCTTGCCGCCGGGCATGTGGATTCCTGACGCCGTGTGAATGCGCCGGAGATGGCTGTGTTTTTACGGGGCGGGGCGCCAAGATTCGCCTACGCGCGGTAAGTTTCTGGCCATGCCACGTGGACGTCACCGCCATTCCCCGCCCCTGCACAGGCTGCTTCCTCCGTCGGCGATCGCAGGCGTCTCCGTCGTCTGCGCCCTCGGCCCCTGGGTGTTCAGCGAAGCGATGATCCTGCGCTCACTGGCCGCGGCCGCCGCGGTGACGGCCGTCGTCGGCGCGGTCGTCATGCGGCATTGGGACGCGCAGGCGGGCAGGCGGGTTGCCGACCTCACGCGCGCGCGGGCGAGCGACGAGTGGCGCTACGAGGAACGGGTCGCCGAACTGGAGTCCGACCTGGAGGAGTCGCGCGAGCTGCGCGTGAAGCTGGAGCACCGGCTGCGTGCGAAGCGCACCGAACTGGCGGGACTGCGCAACGAGCACGCCGCCCTGCTGCGGCGCTACGCCACGGCGGAGACCGAGCGGGCCACCGCGCTGGAGGGCCGCCGCCTGCTGGAGATAGAGGCCGTGCCGCAGGCGCCCGCGCTGCCGGCGGCACGCACGGCAGCGGTGGAGGAGACGCTCCCCGAAGGCGCCGCGACCGCCGGGGAGGCCCCCGAGGAGGCCGCTGCGACCACGGAGACCACGGAGACCACGGAGACCACCGAGGCTGACGAGGAGGCCCCCGCGGTCTTCTCTCCCGAGGGCTCCCGGCTGTTCCTGCGGGCGAGCGCGGCACTGGCGCGTTTCGACGAGGACCCGCCCGCCGCACCGGACGGCGGCGACCGTGACGGCGGCGCGGGCCCCGACGGCGGCGGTGACTCCGACGACGACGGTGGCGGCGGCAACGGCGGCGGCGAGAGCGTGGAGGCGGCCGAGTCCGCGCGGGAGGGCGAGGCGCAGGGGCGGCCCGAGGCGGCCGGCGAGCACGAGCAGCCCGCCGCCTCCCCGACGACTCGGTCCGGTCGGTCCGGCCAACCCGGTCGGCCCGACCAGGCCCACGAGCGGCCCGCGCAGCCCACCCAGGCCACCCGGCAGGCCGCCGGGCACTTCACGGTGCCGACCGCGGTGGCCGTCGCACCGACGGCTCCCGCGCGGCGTCCGACGGCCGAGGGCGGCTTCGACTTCTTCGGCACGAAGAACGCCGAGGACGGCACGTCGCCCGACGTCCTGGAGGCCGTGCAGAACGAGGACCTCGCCGACGTGGTCGGCCAGGAGGCCCTCGCCCTGCACAAGGCCGAGGCGGAGGCGGCCTTCAAGCCGGCCGGCGAGGAGTCCCGCGGCGTGGGCCAGGTGATCGACCTGACGGCCCACGACGAGACGGAGCAGATCGACGTACAGCGGCTGCGCAGCGCGGTGTCCTGACGACGGCCGGCTCCCCGGCCGGCTCCGGTCGGCCGGGCCTCAGGCCATCCACCGGTCCGGCAGCGCGTCCCGCCGTCCGGTCCGGGACCGCTCCGCCTGCGCCCGCAGCAGCCGAGCCGCCTCGTCGGCGTCGCGCAGCCGCGCGGTCACGGTCTTGTTCGCCCCCGTGTCCACCCGTACGTCGGCCAGCCGCAGCGCTCGCTGCCACGGCCCCTGGGTGAGCCGGACACTTTGCACCTTGGCGTGCGGCACCAGCGCCAGGCTGCGGCGCAGCAGCCCGTACCGGGCGGCGAAGACCGCGTCGGTGACGGCGAGCCCGTAGCCGCGCCACCACAGCGGCCGGCAACGCGCCGCCCGCCGCGGCGGGCGCGACAGCACCGCGTCCGCCGGCACGGTCACCCCGGGCAGCACGCGCGCCACGACCGACTCGGCGATCTCGCGCGGGGCCACCGGCAGCAGCACGGAGTTCGACGACCCGGCCACGTCCAGCTCCACCCGCACCCACCCGCGCCGCCGCCACAGCACCGGCTCCACGATCCGCACGGTCTGCACCCGGCCCGGCGGCACGGTCTCGTGGGCGCGGTCCAGCAGCCCGTGGTCGAGGCGCAGCCCGTCCGGGGACTCGGCCACCGTCCAGTCGTACTCCCCGACGAACCGGCCCGCGCTGCTCGCGCCCGCCGCGCCCAGCAGGGGCAGGGCGGTCGCCAGGACTGTCCACAGGTTGTGGGTGGCCAGCCACAGCAGCGTCGGTACGACGACGGCGGCGATCAGCGTGCCCCAGGTCGCGCCGGTCAGCAGCAGTGAGACGGCGAGGACGCCGGGCGGCACGCGCAGCAACTGCCGCGAGGGTGCCTCGCCGACCTCGTGCGCGGTCTCGGGCGCGAGTCCGGCGGCGCGCGCGAGCAGCTCGGCCCGTAGCGCGCGTGCCTCGTCCGCGCCCAGGAAGGCCAGTTCGTCCTTCTTGCCGGTGCCTATGACGTCGAGTTTCAGCTTGGCGACCCCCGCGACGCGGGCGAGCAGCGGCTGGGTGACGTCGACGGCCTGGATGCGTTCGAGCCGGATGTGCGCGGTGCGCCGGAACAGCAGGCCGGTACGGATGCGCAGTTCGGTGTCGGTCACCGCGAAGTGCGTGAACCACCAGGTCAGGAAGCCGTACAGGGCGGCGGCCGGGATCAGCACGGCGAGCCCGATCAGCAGCGTGGTCGTGGTCAGCCGCGACAGCTGGCGCTGCGCCTGATCGGGGTCGTGCACGGCCCACCCGACGATCACGGCGACCGGCGCCCACGCTCGGCGCAACGGTGTGACGGGGTGCAACCGCCGTTCGACGACACCGCTTCCGGGCCCGGTGCCACCGTTTCCGGGCCCGGTGCCACCGTTTCCGGGCCCGGTGCCACCGTTTCCGGATCCGATGCCACCCTTTCCGGGCCCGGCGACGTCCTTCTCGGCCCCGTTCACGCGCTCCTCTGTCCGGCTCCCGCCCCCGCTCGTGCCGTCCCCGCCCCCGCTCGTGCCGTCCCTGGCCCCGCTCGTGCCGTTCCCCGCCCCGGCAACGCGGTCCTCTGCCCCGGTCGCGGTGTCTCCGGTCCCCGCCGGGCCGTCCGCGGCCCCGGGCCCCGTCACAGCCCCGCCGATCGGGCCTCGCCCAGCTCGGTGAGCCGGTCGCGGAGGCGTTCCGCCTCGGCCGGGTCGAGGCCGGGGATGGTCGCGTCGGTCGCCGCGGCGGCCGTGTGGAGCTGCACGCTGGCCAGGCCGAAGTGGCGCTCGACCGGGCCCGAGGTCACCTCGACCAGCTGCATCCGCCCGTACGGGACGACGGTCTCCTCCTGCCACAGCACGCCTCGGCTGATCAGCAGGTCGTCGGCGCGCTCGGCGTACCGCCAGGATCGCCAGTTGCGCTCCAGCATCATCCAGCCCCACGCCAGCAGGGCCGCCGGCAGCAGCGCCAGGGCCGCCCAGAAGGGGCCCAGGAACAGTCCGGGCAGCAGACCCGCGGCGAGCGTCAGCAGGCCCAGCCACACCACCAGCGACAGCCGCCGCATGCGTAGCAGCCCCGGCGGCAGGCCGGTCCACACCGGCTGGTCCCGCACCGGCTCCGTCGGCTCCGTCGGCTCCGCCGTGCCCGTGTCGTCAGGGCTCCCCGTCTCCATGGAGCCAGCGTACGTAGGGGACACTGTGCGCATGACTCCTACGACGGAGACCACGGTCGGTATCGGCGGTGCCGCGGAGAGCACCGACATGGTGCTCAACATCGGGCCCCAGCATCCGTCCACGCACGGCGTGCTGCGGCTGCGGCTCGTCCTGGACGGCGAGCGCATCACGAGCGCGGAGCCCGTGATCGGCTACATGCACCGCGGCGCGGAGAAGCTGTTCGAGGCCCGTGACTACCGTCAGATCATCGTGCTCGCCAACCGCCACGACTGGCTCTCGGCGTTCTCCAACGAGCTGGGCGTGGTCCTCGCGGTGGAGCGGATGCTCGGCATGGAGGTCCCCACGCGCGCCGTGTGGACGCGGACGCTGCTCGCGGAGCTGAACCGGGTCCTCAACCACCTGATGTTCCTCGGGTCGTACCCGCTGGAACTGGGCGGCATCACCCCGGTCTTCTACGCCTTCCGGGAGCGGGAGGTCCTCCAGAACGTCATGGAGGAGGTCTCCGGCGGGCGCATGCACTACATGTTCAACCGCGTCGGCGGCCTCAAGGAGGACCTGCCGGCCGGCTGGCCCACGCGCGCGCGGGGCGCCGTCGCCGCCGTGCGTTCGCGCATGGACGTCTTCGACGACCTGGTGCTCGGCAACGAGATCTTCCGGGGGCGCACACGCGGGGTCGGTGCCCTGTCGCCCGAGGCCGTGCACGCCTACGGCGTCAGCGGGCCGATCGCCCGCGCCTCGGGCGTCGACTTCGACCTGCGCCGCGACGAGCCGTACCTCGCCTACGGCGAACTCCAGGACACCCTGAAGGTCGTCACCCGCACCGACGGCGACTGCCTCGCCCGCTTCGAGTGCCTCCTGGAGCAGACGCACAACGCCCTCGCCCTGGCCGACGCCTGCCTGGACCGCCTGGCCGAGCTGCCGCCCGGGCCGGTCAACCAGCGGCTCCCGAAGGTGCTGAAGGCGCCCGAGGGCCACACGTACGCGTGGACCGAGAACCCACTCGGCATCAACGGCTACTACCTGGTCAGCAAGGGCGAGAAGACCCCGTACCGGCTCAAGCTCCGCTCGGCGTCGTACAACAACATCCAGGCGCTCGCGGAGCTGCTGCCCGGGACGCTCGTCTCGGACATGGTGGCGATCCTCGGCTCACTCTTCTTCGTGGTCGGGGACATCGACAAGTAGTGCGGCGGCGTCGACGGGGCCCACCGGCTGGAGCAGCCACACGAAGTCGCCCAACCCGCCCGGCGCGAGCAGTTCGGCGGCCTGCGAGGCGCCCGCGAGAGCGCGTACGTACGCCGCCGGGTCGGTGGAGGCCAGCGCGAGCGGGGGGCGTGCGCCCGTGACACCCAGGGCGCGCAGGGCATCGCGCTGGGGGCGCAGCAGCGCAGCCGGGGGCGTGTGCTCCGGAGCGCACCTCGCCGCGTGGGCCGCCGCGCACGCGTCCAGCGCGACGTGCGCGGTGATGTCGCACGACCCGTCCGGCACCGGTGCCGTCTCCCGCCCCTCGCGGAAGCCGGTGAGCGTCCCGAACGGCGGGCGGGTGTCCACGGTGTGGGCGTAGTCGGCGGCCACGGCCAGTCCCTCGTCCAGGGCCGACACGGCGGACGCCCAGGCGGCGTCCCTGGGGAGCCCGATCTCGGCCCGCAGTCCCGCCTCTGCGGGCAGCGGCCACCACCGCGCCAGCCACTCGGCCTCCGCCCCGTCCACCGGGTCCCCGAGCCGTTCGGACCCGTCGTCCCGGACGAGGATCCGCCGCGCCACGCCCGCGGAGTCCACCTCCGCCACCTCCACCGGTACGTTGTCCAGCCACTCGTTGGCGAAGAGCAGTCCCGTCAGCCCGCCGCCCGGCGGCTCGGCGAGCCACTCGATCCGGTGATCCAGCCCTTCCGGGCGGCCGGCCACCTCGACGGCGTACGCGCGCGTGCGGGCGGCCACGTCGGCGGGCAGCACGGCCAGTACGCCGGTGACGAGCTCCCCCCGGCCGGCCGCCATGTCCACGAAGTCCAGCGAGGCGGGCCGCCCCAGCGCCTCGTCGACCCGGCACAGCAGCCGTGCCACGGCTCCGGCGAACAGCGGCGACGCGTGCACGGACGTCCGGAAGTGCCCGGCCGGCCCCTCGGACGCGCGGTAGAAACCGGCCGGTCCGTAGAGGGCGTCGTGCGTCGCTTCCCTCCAACCCCGCCAGTCCTGCTGCGCCCCTGAAGCCCCTCTGACCCCTCTTGTCCCTCGTCTCACAGGGCCAGGCTAGGCGCACGGGAGAACGGAGCCTCCACCTTGCGGAGTATGCGCGGAGGATGCGGATCGGCCCTCCGGTTGACCCCTGCACCTATCTCCCTTCCCTACGCTTGGTTACGTGCAGCGCCTCTACGACTTCCTCCGCAGACACCCGATCGGGGTCGACTGCTTCTGGGCCCTCGTCCTGCTCGGGGTCTCCGTCATGTCCATGGCTCCGCAGGAGGAAGCGCGGGGGACGGACGCGACGCCGCTGATCGTTCCCTTCGTCCTGCTGCTGTGCGTGGTGATCGCGCTGCGCAGGCTGATGCCGGAGAAGATGCTGCTGCTGGCCGCCGCGCTGGGCCTGGGGCAGCTGGTGCTGGACGTGTCGACCATGCCGGCCGACTTCGCCCTCCTGGTGATCGTCTACACCGTGGCCGCGACCGGCGCCCGCTGGGCCTCCCGGACCGCGCTGGCCACGGGGCTGTGCGCCGCCCCCGTCGCCCAGCTCCGCTGGCCCATGGAGGACGCGGGCATAGCGAGCAATATCGCCGTAACGGTCTTCCAGGCGGTGCCCTTCGCCCTCGCCTGGGTCCTCGGCGACTCCATCCGCACCCGCCGCGCCTACTTCGCGCAGCTGGAGGAACGGGCCGCGCGGCTGGAGAGGGAACGCGAGGCGCAGTCCAAGGTCGCGGTCGCCGCGGAACGCGCCCGGATCGCGCGCGAGCTGCACGACGTCGTCGCGCACAACGTCTCGGTGATGGTGGTCCAGGCCGACGGCGCCGCCTACGTCCTGGACGCCGCCCCCGACCAGGCGAAGAAGGCACTGGAGACCATCTCCTCCACCGGCCGCCAGGCCCTCGCCGAGATGCGCCGCCTGCTTGGCGTGCTCCGTACCGGCGAGCACCAGGAGGCCGGCGAGTACGTCCCGCAGCCCGACGTCCGGCAGATCGAGGACCTCGTCGAGGAATGCCGCGGCTCCGGGCTCCCCGTCGACTTCAAGGTCGAGGGCACCCCGCGCGAGCTGCCCAGCGGTGTCGAGCTCACCGCGTACCGGATCGTGCAGGAGGCGCTGACCAACACGCGCAAGCACGGCGGCCCCAACGCGGGCGCGAGCGTGCGCCTGGTCTACTTCGACGACGGGCTCGGGCTGCTCATCGAGGACGACGGCAAGGGCGCCCCGCACGAGCTCTACGAGGAGGGCGGCTTCGACGGCCAGGGCCACGGCCTGATCGGCATGCGCGAGCGGGTCGGCATGGTCGGCGGCACCCTGGACGCGGGCCCGCGGCAGGGCGGAGGATTCCGCATCAGTGCGCTGCTGCCCCTGAAACCCGCACACTGACACCCGCCCCCATACGCACGTACCGCGTTGACACCTGTAAGGAAGAGGCCCCGATGGCTATCCGCGTAATGCTCGTCGACGACCAGGTGCTGCTGCGCACCGGGTTCCGGATGGTGCTGGCGGCCCAGCCGGACATGGAGGTCGTCGCGGAGGCGGGGGACGGTGTCGAGGCCCTCCAGGTACTGCGGTCCACAGCGGTGGACGTCGTCCTGATGGACGTCCGCATGCCCAAGCTCGACGGCGTCGAGACCACCAGCCGGATCTGCGTGGACCCGGCCGCGCCCAAGGTGCTGATCCTGACCACCTTCGACCTCGACGAGTACGCCTTCTCGGCGCTGAAGGCGGGTGCCTCCGGCTTCATGCTCAAGGACGTGCCGCCGGGCGAACTGCTCGCCGCGATCCGCTCCGTGCACAGCGGCGACGCGGTGGTCGCCCCCTCGACCACCCGCCGGCTCCTGGACCGGTTCGCGCCGATGCTGCCGGCCACTGGCCAGGAGCCCCGGCACAAGGAGCTCCAGCGGCTCACCGAGCGCGAGCGCGAGGTGATGGTGCTGGTCGCGCAGGGCCTGTCCAACGGGGAGATCGCGGCCCGGCTCGTGCTGTCGGAGGCGACCGTCAAGACGCACGTGGGCCGCATCCTGACCAAGCTCGGGCTGCGGGACCGGGTGCAGGTGGTGGTCCTCGCCTACGAGACCGGACTGGTGCGGGCGGGCGGCGGACAGGGCTGACCGCGCCCCGTGACGGGCCCGCGTCGGTAAGGTGCCCCGCATGCTCCTGTGGATCAACGGCCCCTTCGGGGGCGGCAAGACACAGACCGCACACGAGATACGGCGCCGGCTCCCCGGCAGTGTGATCTGCGACCCCGAGCACGCCGGCTTCGGCCTGCGCCGCGTGCTGCCGCCCGAGCTGCGCGGGGCCCGCGGGCGGAGCCCGCTGATAGACGACTTCCAGGATCTGGCCTCCTGGCGGCAGGGCGTGGTGGAGGTCCTCGACCTGGCCCTCACCCGGCAGGACGGTGTGGTGATCGCACCCATGACGGTGACGGACTCCGGCTATTTCGCCGAGACCGTCGGCCGGCTGCGCGAACTGGGCCACGACGTCCGCCATTTCACCCTCCTCGCGGAACGCGAGACCGTACTGCGACGGCTGCACGAGCGGGGTCTCGGACAGGTCCTGCGGTACGTCGCCGGGAAGGACGCCGGACTGCGCCGCGAGAGCTGGGCCGTGCGGCGGCTCGACCACTGCCTGGAGCGGCTGGCCGAGCCGGAGTTCGCCGAGCACCTGTGGACGGACCACGCCACCGTCCCGAAGACCGCTGACCGGATCGCCGTGCTGGCGGGGCTCACCCTCGAGCCCAACCGCGAGGGCGCGCTGCGGACACGGCTGCGGCAGGCGGGCGTGGGGCTGCGCCACATCCGTTTCGACTGACCGCGTTCCCGCGGTGGTTCAGCGGTGGTTCAGCGATGGTTCAGCGGTGGTTCAGCGGTGGTTGTGCGGTGGGTCAGCGGAGTATGCCCTCCAGGAAGTCGCTGCCCAGCCGGGCCACCACCGTCACGTCCAACTGGTGCAGGACGTACCGGCCGCGGCGGCGGGTGGTGATCAGACCCGCCTTCTTCAGCACGCCCAGGTGCCGGGATATCTCCGGGGGCGTCACGCCGTGCGCCTGCGCCAGCTCGCTGGTGGTGTACGCGCTGCGGGCCAGGTGGCGGCAGATCCGCATCCGCACCGGGTGGGACAGCGCGGTCATCCGCAGCGTGAGCTGCTCGACCGACGGCGGTGAGGCCAGCTCGGGAGAGCCGACGGGGTAGTGCAGCACCGGCTGCCAGTCGTGCCGGTGCAGGACCATCAGATGCGGCCAGCCCAGGCTCGTCGGGACGAGCAGCAGCCCGCCGTCCGCCGTCGCCGAACGGCCGTCGCCCAGCTTGTCGACCGTGATCCGCGCGGCGCCCTCGTCCAGCGTGACCGCCGGGGACACGGCGGCCAGCGCCTCGGCGAGGCCCTTGCGGTGCAGCAGGTCCGTCTTGTGGCGGGCGTCCGCCGTGAGCTGGTGGCGCAGGCGCGCCCAGGCCTCCGCGAAGAACGCGTCGTCGCAGTCCCGCGCGAACTGCCGCAGCCAGCCCCGGATGAGCGGCGGGTCGGCCAGCAGCCGCTCGCTGAAGCGCAGTTGCTGCGGTCCGCGCGCGGCGGCCAGGTCCAGTGCGCGCCGGCGCACCTCGGCGTCGGTGAGCGCGGAGGTGCCACCGGTGCTGTACGGCAGGGCGCAGGTGAACTCCAGCGCCGCGTCCACGAACTGCTCGTCGGACAGTTTGTCGAGCAGGTCCAGATCCTCGGCGAGGGTGGCGCCGGGCAGCGTGCTGCGGCCCGGCACGCCGGCGAACGGCATGAACAGGTCCGAGAAGGTCGTCCGCCACAGGAAGTCGGCCTCGCACATCCGGTCGGCCAGATGCGAGTCCAGCCGGGCGGTCACGCCCGTCGCCCAGCCCTGCAGGCCCGGGTGGTGTCCCGGCTCGGACAGCGCGTGCAGCGCCATGCCCAGCTCGGCCAGCGGTGAGGGCACGACGGCGATCCTCTCCGGCCGCAGCCCCGTGATGTCGATGCGCACGCTCATGTCCTCATGGTGCACCCCGCCACCGACAACGCCGCCGCCGATTGACCGTCGCCGTCAATCGGCGCGACCGCGGAGCCGTACCGGAGCAGCCTGGAGTCACCAGGGCAGCCGCGGAGCCCGTTCCCTCTTCAGCCGCTACGTCTCCCGAGAAGGCGATCCCCATGAGCATCACGCAGCAGTACCTCCTCGACACCTACCGTGCCCGGCAGCTCGGCGAGCAGGCGCCGCCCGCACCCGGCGCCAACGACTGGCAGGTCGTGCGCGAGTGGCACGACCGCCGCCAGTTCCAGGCCGCGCTCGCCGGCCGCCCGGCGCACGGGCGCGTGCGGCGGGCCCTGCACCGGTGGCGGTCCCTCCGGCCGCGGGCTCTCGGCTGACACGAGCCGTTGGCCGGGGCGGGCGGCCGGCGCGCTGCCGTTCAGCCCGCCAGCCGGGCCGCGAAGTCGGCGACCGCCGCCTTGACGTCGTCGGACGTCCAGTCCAGGCCCGCCTCGTCCACCCCGACCTCGGTGACGGCGAGCCCGGGGCCGGGGGTGTCCCACCCCCGCGAGAAGAGCAGGGTCCCCGTCTCCTCGCCCTGCCGGACCGCGGCCTCGCCGACGACCTCGGCGTCGTACGGCAGCCAGACCTGGAACTCGTGGGTGTGCGGCTCCTCGGGGTGCACCCGCGCCCACGGCAGCCCGGCCGCCGCGAAGCCCTCCCGCAGCGCGGCGGCCACCACACGCGCGTGCGCCACGTACTCCGGCAGCCGGGGCAGCTCGCGCTCCAGGCCGGCCAGGGCCGACAGCACCGTGGGGAACTGCTGGAACACCGCGCCGCCGTACCGGTGCCGCCAGGCCTTCGTCTCCTCGATCAGCGTCCGGGGGCCGGCCAGGGCGGCGCCGCCGTAGCCCTTGAGGGACTTGTAGAACGAGACGTACACGCTGTCCGCCAGGCCCGCGATCGGGGCCAGTGGACGGCCGAAGTGGACGGTGGTCTCCCACAGGCGGGCCCCGTCGAAGTGGACCACCGCGTCGCGCTCCCGCGCGGCCTCGACGACCTCGGTGAGCTCCTCCCAGGTGGGCAGTACGAAACCGGCCTCCCTGAGCGGCAGCTCCAGCATCAGCGCCCCGAACGGCTCGTCGAAGTCGCGCACCTCGTCGGCGGTCGGCAGCCGGGGCTCGCTGGTCACCCGCACCGGGCGCAGCCCGCTGACCAGGCTGAAGGCGTCGCGCTCGTGCAGCTCGGGATGGCTGAGCCCGTGCAGGGCGACGACCGGGTTGCCGGTGCGGCCCGCCCAGCAGCGCAGGGCCACCTGCTGGGCCATGGTGCCGGTCGGGAAGAAGGCGGCGGCCTCGGCGCCGAGCAGGGCGGCGACCTTCTCCTCCAGCGCCTCCACGACACCGTTGCCGTACACGTCGGCCGGCGCGGCGAGGTCGTACAGCTCGGCGGCCCCGTCCAGCAGGGCGAGCCGTTCGCGCAGGGTGGTGGCGAACCCCGGGCCGACGAGTACGCGCCGGGCGCCGCGGTGGGCGGTCACGCGCCGCTCCCGGAGCCGCCCGGCGCGCTCCTGGGCCGATTCCGCTTGCTCTGCTTGCTCTGCCGTATCGCTCATGCCGGTGTCGCTCATGCCGGGATCATGCCGTGCGGACGCCGGCGCGGGCACCCGGGTTTCCCCACAGGTTCCGCCACCGGTTCCGCCACGCGTTCCCGCGCGCGGTGAACGCGTGGTGAAGGTGTGCCGCGCCCCCGCACGGAAACCCACAGCCTGTGGACGACCGGACGTCCCCCGAACCAATCGCGTTAACATGACGAGAAATCGTCCGGTACCCCGAGCGGACTGGAACGGGAAGGCCGCCGTCGCGTGAACACAACCCCACAGCCAGACCCCAAGGACCGCCCCGCGCGGCTCACCGTAGGCGTCGTCGGCGCCGGACGCGTGGGCCCCGCGCTGGCCGCGTCCCTCCAGCTCGCCGGGCACCGCCCGGTGGCCGTCTCCGGCGTCTCCGACGCCTCGAGACGGCGCGCCGCGGCGCTCCTGCCCGACGTGCCGCTCATGCGGCCCGCCGAGGTCCTCGAGCGCGCCGAGCTGGTGCTGCTGACGGTCCCGGACGACGCCCTGCCCGGCCTGGTGACCGGGCTCGCCGAGACCGGCGCGGTGCGGCCGGGCCAGCTGCTCGTGCACACCTCCGGGCGGTACGGCGCGAGGGTCCTGGACCCCGCGCTGCGGGCCGGCGCCCTGCCGCTGGCCCTGCACCCGGCGATGACCTTCACCGGTACCCCCGTGGACGTCCAGCGCCTGGCCGGCTGCTCCTTCGGCGTCACCGCGCCCGAGGAACTGAGGCTGGCCGCCGAGGCCCTGGTCATCGAGATGGGCGGCGAGCCGGAATGGATCGCCGAGGACAAGCGCCCGCTCTACCACGCCGCGCTCGCCCTGGGCGCCAACCACCTGGTCACCCTGGTCGCCCAGTCCATGGAGCTGCTGCGCACGGCCGGCGTCGAGGCCCCCGACCGGATGCTCGGCCCGCTGCTGGGCGCCTCCCTCGACAACGCCCTGCGCTCTGGTGACGCGGCCCTCACCGGCCCCGTCGCGCGCGGGGACGCGGGCACGGTCGCCGCGCACATCGTGGAACTGCGGGCCCACGCCCCGCAGGCCGTCGCCGGCTACCTGGCGATGGCCCGCGCGACCGCCGACCGGGCACTGGACCACGGGCTGCTGAAAGCCGAACTCGCCGAGGACCTGCTCGGAGTGCTCGCCGACGGCACGGGGGGCGCGGGCGGCACGGGTGCCACCGGCGGCGGCCACCGCACGGACCGCACAGACCGCACGGACCGCTCGGACCGCTCGGACGGCCCCGATGGCACGAACGGCACCGACGGCACCGACGGCACCGACGGCACCGACGGCCCCGGGGGAGACGCCCGATGACCACCGCCCCGCCCGCCCTGCTGCGCACCGCCGACGAGCTGCACGCACGCGTGCGTCACGGCCGCCGGGCCGTCGTGATGACCATGGGCGCCCTGCACGAGGGCCACGCCACCCTGATCCGCACGGCCCGCGACCTCGCCGGCCCGGACGGCGAGGTCGTCGTCACCGTCTTCGTCAACCCGCTCCAGTTCGGCGCCGGCGAGGACCTCGACCGCTACCCGCGCACTCTGGACGCCGACCTGAGGATCGCCGGACAGGCGGGCGCGGACGCCGTCTTCGCCCCTGCCGTCGACGAGGTCTACCCGGGCGGCGAACCCCAGGTGCGCGTCACGGCGGGCCCCATGGGCGAACGCCTGGAGGGCGCATCCCGCCCCGGCCACTTCGACGGCATGCTCACCGTCGTCGCCAAGCTGCTGCACCTCACCCGCCCCGACCTCGCCCTCTACGGCCAGAAGGACGCCCAGCAGCTAGCCCTGATCCGCCGCATGGTCCGCGACCTGAACTTCGGCGTGGAGATCGTCGGCGTCCCCACCGTCCGGGAGGAGGACGGCCTGGCCCTGTCCAGCCGCAACCGCTACCTCTCCACCCGGGAGCGCCGCACCGCCCTCGCGCTCTCCCAGGCGCTGTTCGCCGGGCTGGACCGGCACGCCGCCCAGGAGGCGCTGCGCGCGCGGGCCCGCGAGGTACCCGCCACGCACGAGCGTGCCGAGGCGCTCAGCGCCCTGGGCGAGTCCCGCGCGGCGGCCGACGCCCACGCCGTCGCCACGTCCGCTCCGGGCAGCGTCACGGCCGTCCGGGCCGCCGCCCGCCTGGTGCTGGACGACGCGGCCCGCGCCAATCCGCCGCTGGAGCTGGACTACCTCGCCCTGGTGGACCCGTCCGACTTCACCGAGGTCGGCGACGACCACACCGGCGAGGCCGTCCTCGCCGTCGCCGCCCGGGTCGGCGCGACCCGGCTGATCGACAACGTCCCCCTCACCTTCGGAGCCGCCTCGTGACCAGCACAGGCATACGACTGCACGCACCCGCGCCCGGCTGGGCCATCGCCGCGGACGTGGTGGTCGTCGGCTCCGGCGTCGCCGGCCTCACCGCCGCCCTGCGCTGCGAGGCGGCCGGCCTGCGGACGGTCGTCGTCACCAAGGCCCGCCTCGACGACGGTTCCACCCGCTGGGCCCAGGGCGGCATCGCGGCGGCCCTCGGCGAGGGCGACACCCCCGCGCAGCACCTGGACGACACCCTGGTCGCGGGCGCGGGCCTGTGCGACGAGGAAGCGGTCCGCATCCTGGTCACGGAGGGCCCCGACGCCGTACGCCGCCTCATCGCGACCGGCGCGCACTTCGACGAGTCCACCGAGGGCGGCCTGGCCCTCACCCGCGAGGGCGGCCACCACCGCCGCCGCATCGCCCACGCCGGAGGCGACGCCACGGGCGCGGAGATCTCCCGTGCCCTGGTCGAGGCGGTACGCGCACGCGGCATCCGCACCGTCGAGAACGCCCTCGTCCTCGACCTCCTCACGGACACCGACGGCCGCACCGCCGGCGTCACCCTGCACGTCATGGGAGAGGGCCAGCACGACGGTGTCGGGGCGGTGCACGCCCCGGCCGTCGTCCTCGCCACCGGCGGTATGGGGCAGGTCTTCTCGGCGACGACGAACCCGTCCGTCTCCACGGGCGACGGCGTCGCGCTCGCCCTGCGCGCGGGCGCCGAGGTGAGCGACCTCGAATTCGTCCAGTTCCACCCCACCGTCCTCTTCCTCGGCCCGGACGCCGAGGGCCAGCAGCCCCTGGTCTCGGAGGCGGTACGAGGCGAGGGCGCCCACCTGGTGGACGCCGACGGCGTGCGCTTCATGCAAGGTCAGCACGAACTCGCGGAACTCGCCCCCCGGGACATCGTCGCCAAGGGCATCACGCGCCGCATGCAGGAGCGGGACGCCGAGCACATGTACCTGGACGCCCGCCACTTCGGCGCGGCGATGTGGGAGCACCGCTTCCCCACGATCCTCGCCGCCTGCCGGGCGCACGGCATCGACCCGGTCACCGAGCCCGTCCCGGTCGCCCCGGCCGCCCACTACGCCTCCGGCGGCGTCCGCACCGACGCCCGCGGCCGTACGACGGTCCCGGGCCTGTACGCGTGCGGCGAGGTCGCCTGCACCGGCGTACACGGCGCCAACCGCCTGGCCTCGAACTCACTCCTCGAAGGCCTGGTCTACGCCGAACGCATCGCCACCGACGTCGCTGCGGGCCACGCGGACGGCACCCTCCACGCGCGCGTGCCCGCGCCGCTCCCGCAACCCGCCCACCCGGCACACCCCCTGCTCCCGCCCGAGTCCCGCCTCACCATCCAGCGGATCATGACCGAGGGCGCCGGCGTCCTGCGCTCCGCGAGCTCCCTCACCCGGGCCGCCGACCAGCTCCACCGCCTGCACACCGAGGCCCGCGAAGCCCTGCACGAGAACGGCAAGACGTCCGAGCCGGGCGTCGACACCTGGGAGGCCACCAATCTCCTCTGTGTGGCCCGCGTCCTGGTGGCCGCGGCGGCACAGCGCGAGGAGACCCGCGGCTGCCACTGGCGCGAGGACCACGCGGACCGCGACGACACGGCGTGGCGCCGCCACATCGTCGTACGCCTGAACCCGGACCGATCCCTCGCCGTGCACACCACGGACACGCCAGAATTCCCCCCGACCACCCACGGCCCCCAGCCGGCGCAGCGTCCCCAGGAGCAGTGACAGCAGTGAACACCCCCGACCTTCCCCTCGCCTCCACCGGAGGCTGCGGCGACGGCTGCGCCTGCGGCGCGGACACCGAAGAAGAGGCCTTCATGGAGTGCGGTCTCGATCCCGCGCTCGCGGCCCTGATGCTGGACTCCGGACTCGACCCCGTGGAGGTCGAGGACCTCGCGAACCTCGCCATCCAGGAGGACCTGGCGGGCGGCGTGGACGTGACGACGGTCGCGACCATTCCCGAGGAGGCCGTGGCCACCGCCGACTTCACCGCGCGCGAGGCGGGCGTGGTGGCCGGCCTCAGGGTCGCCGAGGCGGTGATGTCGGTCGTCTGCACGGACGAGTTCGAGGTGGAACGCCACGTGGAGGACGGCGACCGCGTCGAAACCGGCCAGAAGCTCCTCTCCGTCACCACCCGCACCCGCGACATCCTCACCGCCGAGCGCAGCGCGCTGAACCTCCTGTGCCGCCTGTCGGGCATCGCGACGGCCACGCGCGCGTGGGCGGACGTCCTGGAGGACACGAAGGCGAAGGTCCGGGACACCCGCAAGACGACCCCCGGGCTGCGCAGCCTCGAGAAGTTCGCGGTCCGCTGCGGCGGCGGCGTCAACCACCGCATGTCCCTCTCGGACGCGGCCCTGGTCAAGGACAACCACGTGGTGGCCGCCGGCGGCGTGGCGGCGGCCTTCCAGGCCGTCCGCGAGCGCTTCCCCGAGGTCCCCATCGAGGTCGAGGTCGACACCCTGCACCAGCTCCGCGAGGTCGTGGACGCGGGCGCCGACCTGATCCTCCTGGACAACTTCACCCCGGAGGCGTGCGAGGAAGCGGTGGCCCTGGTCGCCGGCCGGGCCGCCCTGGAGGCCTCGGGCCGCCTGACCCTCGCCAACGCCAAGGCGTACGCGGCCACGGGCGTCGACTACCTGGCCGTGGGCGCCCTCACCCACAGCTCCCCGATCCTGGACATCGGCCTGGACCTGCGAGCGGCGGAGTAGAGCCCATGCTGCTGACGATCGACGTAGGCAACACCCACACCGTCCTGGGCCTCTTCGACGGCGAGGACATCGTCGAACACTGGCGCATCTCCACCGACTCGCGCCGCACCGCCGACGAGCTGGCGGTCCTCCTCCAGGGCCTGATGGGCATGCACCCGCTCCTCGGCGACGAGCTGGGCGACGGCATCGACGGCATCGCCATCTGCGCGACGGTCCCCTCGGTCCTGCACGAGCTCCGCGAGGTCACCCGCCGCTACTACGGCGACGTCCCCGCGGTCCTGGTCGAACCGGGCGTCAAGACGGGCGTCCCGATCCTCACGGACCACCCCAAGGAGGTCGGCGCCGACCGCATCATCAACGCGGTCGCGGCCGTCGAGCTCTACGGCGGCCCGGCGATCGTCGTGGACTTCGGTACGGCGACGACGTTCGACGCGGTCAGCGCGCGCGGGGAGTACATCGGCGGGGTCATCGCCCCCGGCATCGAGATCTCGGTCGAGGCACTCGGCGTCAAGGGTGCCCAGCTGCGCAAGATCGAGGTGGCCCGGCCGCGGAGCGTGATCGGCAAGAACACGGTGGAGGCGATGCAGTCCGGCATCGTGTACGGCTTCGCAGGCCAGGTCGACGGCGTCGTCAGCCGCATGGCCCGTGAGCTGGCCGACGATCCCGACGACGTCACGGTCATCGCGACGGGCGGGCTGGCGCCGATGGTCCTCGGCGAGTCCTCGGTCATCGACGAACACGAGCCGTGGCTGACGCTGATGGGGCTCCGCCTGGTGTACGAGCGGAACGTATCCCGCATGTAGCGGCCGGCGCGGGTGTGGGCCGGGGGCGGGGGCGGGGGCGCCGGGTTGCGCGTACCTCCCCCGGAGGGGGGCAGGCCGGGGCCAGGCACTGGGGGAGGGCACGACTGCCCGCGGCGGGGCGGCGTACGACTGCCGGAGGCCACGCGGACGGATGGCCGCGTACGGTCTCCGACCCACCGAGCACCGAACGCGCCACCCGCGCCTCGGTGAGCCACCCGCGTCCCCGGTGAGCCGCGCAGGCCGCCGCGGGCGCCCGCATACGGGTGGCCCCCCACGCCACACCCGCCCCCTATGCCGAGTTTGTCTGATTAGCGCGTATCGTCGCCGCATGCCCACGCCCTACGGATCCCGCGGCGGCATGGCGTTCGGTGCTCAGGAGCTGCGTGTGCTCCGGCGCGCCCTCGCCCTCGCCCTGAACCCCAGCCCCGTCTCGGCGGAGGAGGCCCAGGACTGTCTCCGCCTCGCAGAGTCGCTCGACGAGGCGACGCGGGAGAGCGCCCGGCTGCGCGCCTTCCTGGTGGCCGACCTCGCCCGGTACCGCGCCGCCCTCCCCGGCACCGCCACCGGCTACCTCGCTCTCCTGGACGAGGCGCTGGGCGCCGGGCACCGCCCGGACGCGGACGACCTGGCCGCCCTCGGAGCCCTGCGCGGCAACCCCGCCGCGGCCGCCCTCCTGGCCCGCTGGGGACCCCCGGCGCCGACCGCGGCCACGGTCGCCACCGGGGCCACGGTCGTCCTCCCCGCCGCACGCACCCGCCTCCACGCCCTCCCCGGCGGCCGGCAGCCCGACAAGAAACCCGCGCAGAAGCCCGCCGAGAAGCCGTCCCCCAGCCCGGCCCCGGCCACCCCCAAGCGCCCCGTCCCCACCCCGGGCGAGGTCTTCCCCCGCCGCAGGCCGGCCCCGCCCGCCCCCGGCTCCCGGCACCACCTGGCCGCCGGCTGACACGGCCTGGCTACCCTGGATCCATGGACTACGTCTCCGCGCTCCTGCCCCCGGCCGTCATGGCCGTGTTCTTCATCGGCGTGATCAGGGTGATCGTGAAGACCCAGGGCGGCGCCAACAAGGCCAAGGAGGACGCGGCCGTCGACGCCGCCCTCGCGCGAGCGGAGGGTGCCCGCCAGACGCCCGCGCATCCCGAGGCCTGACCGAACCCGGACCGCCCCCGGCACCACACCGCGTACGGCTCCCCGCACCACTGCGAGGAGCCGTACGCACCTTTTGTGCCCATTTGTCAGCAAAAGCGCACGTCCGGCACGCCTTCGCCGGGATCTCCCACTATCGTGCAGAGCGTGCCTCGCCCATTGGGAGAACTCGAAGACGCGGTCATGACGAGGGTGTGGAAGTGGAACCGCCCCGTGACCGTTCGAGAAGTCCTGGAAGATCTGCAGCAGGAACGGTCCATCGCGTACACCACTGTGATGACCGTTTTGGACAATCTCCATCAGAAGGGCTGGGTGCGTCGCGAGTCGGAAGGCCGGGCCTATCGATATGAGGCGGTCTCCACCCGCGCCGCCTACGCCGCCGCGCTGATGAACGACGCATGGTCTCAGAGCGACAACCCCGCCGCCGCCCTCATCGCCTTCTTCGGCATGATGAGCGAGGAACAGCGCGAGGCACTCAGAGACGCCATCCGCATCGTGCAGGGACCGGAAACCCCCGCGCCCAACCCCGGCTCGGTACCGGACGCGGGCGAGCGATAGCGTCCCCACATGTCAAAAGCCATCACCGTCCGGCGGGCCCGCACCAGCGATGTCCCGGACGTACGCCGGCTCCTCGACACGTACGTCCGTGACCGCATCCTGCTCGACAAAGCGATGGTGACGCTTTACGAGAGCATCCAGGAGTTCTGGGTCGCCGAACGGGACGACAACGCCGAGGTGGTCGGCTGCGGCGCCCTGCACGTGATGTGGGAAGACCTCGCGGAAGTACGCACTCTCGCGGTGAAGCCCGGCCTGAAGGGCTACGGCGTCGGCCACAAGCTGCTGGAGAAGTTGCTGGAGACCGCGCGCTGGCTCGGCGTTCGCCGCGTATTCTGCCTGACCTTCGAAGTGGACTTCTTCGGCAAGCACGGCTTCGTAGAGATCGGGGAGACGCCCGTCGACACCGATGTCTACGCGGAGCTGCTGCGTTCCTATGACGAGGGCGTAGCGGAGTTCCTGGGTCTCGAACGAGTGAAACCGAACACCCTGGGCAACAGCCGGATGCTTCTACATCTGTGATCATCGGGCAACGGCAGGATCGGTAGCTCTTCGCAGCCCTTCGCCAGGTTTATTCCACCGACGGGCCGCTCGCGGGTTCGCGCGGGTTCCCTATGTCCGAAACGCGCACCTTTTCGGGTCGGTGGCGGGCTACCGGTCTCCGCCCGGGGTTTGTGTTTTTCCGGCAAAAGCGGTTTGCTTTCCGACGTACTGCAGTACTGCATATAACAAGGGGCGGCGATACGGCGGACGCCGACGACCCCCGGCCCTCAAGATATCGATGAAAGGAAATCCGGTGGCACAGAAGGTTCAGGTCCTTCTTGTCGATGACCTCGACGGCGGCGAGGCAGACGAGACCGTGACGTTCGCGCTGGACGGCAAGACGTACGAGATCGATCTCACCACCGCCAATGCGGACAAACTCCGTGGTCTCCTCGAGCCTTACCTCAAGGGCGGTCGTCGTACCGGTGGCCGTGCTTCGGGCGGACGCGGCAAGGCGCGCGCTTCCTCCGGCGGCAGCCAGGACACCGCGGCGATCCGCGCGTGGGCGAAGGAGAACGGCTACGAGGTCAACGACCGCGGCCGTGTTCCCGCGATGATCCGTGAGGCGTACGAGAAGGCCAACGGCTGATCACCCGACCCGCGCCACTCACCCGACCCGCGCCACGGACTCCGTCCCGAACGCCCTCAGCGCGTCGCCCGGCAGGACCGGGCAGGCCCGGGGGGCCGGGGGAGCCCAGTAGTCCTGGGAGGCCGGGAGGACCGGGACAGCCGGGAGAGCCGGACCCGGTGGCACTGAGTCGCCAAGGTGTGGACCAGTCGCGCGAGATCGGGGGCGGTTCCCGCGCCCCCCATGGCCGACAGCGTCGGCAGCGAGGCCTCGACCTCGCGCCCCGGCTCCGGGGGGCGCAGCCAGACGGCGGCCCCCTGCAGGCCGTCGCGACCCGGGGGACGCGGCGGCAGCCAGGCCGGGCCGGACTCGGGCGAGCCGGGCTCGGAAGCCAGGGGCGCCTCCATGAGGCCGCCCGCGCCGACCGCCGACAGGTCGAGCGGCAGCGAGCCCCACTCCAGCCACTCCAGCAGTCCGGGCACCTCCTGCGCGCCGCCGGCCGCCACGAGCAGCAGCATCCGCTCGCCCCGGACGGCCACCGGAAAGCCGGGCCGCCGCGGCAGTCCGAGCCGCTCCAGCGCCACCCGGCCGGCCTCGGCCGGCGCGTCCAGTACGTCGAAGCGGACGCCCACGTGGAGCCGCACCGGGTCCCCGGGCGCCGTCGGCCAGCCGAGCCCGCTCTCGTACCACCACCGCACCCGCTCCCACATGCCGCCCACGTCGAGCGGCCGACGGGGGAAGGGAACCGAAGGCGCAGAGGCTCTCTGGGGCAAAGGGACCGAAGAGGCCACAGGAGCCGGAGTGACCGCAGGGACCGAAGACGGGTCGCCGACCATGCCAAGTGCAACAGCCGCAAGGGCGCCCGGGTTACGCTGGGTGGCGCGTTGAACGCGGTGAGTATGGAAAGAGGGGGCACTCGGGGGTGCGGCGAGGCGCAAGGTTGTTCGCCCGTAGCGGAGGGAACCGGTGCGCGCGGCATGGAGTGTCAGTCCCAGCGGGTAAGACATCCCTAGTGGGAGGGGGCGACACGCAGATTGGGCCGTCTCACGTTCGCCATCGGCGTACTGGCGAGTGGGGTAAGTGCCTGGCCTGCGGGAACATCGTCTCGCACCATCGGGTTGTGGCAGATGTCGGCGTCAGGGGTCAGGAGGCCATCGACGGTGTCGGCAGTTGGAATGAGCGGTCCCCGCTTGCGGGACTAAGCTGCGGAAGGACAGGGAGGGGAAGTTCCCCTTACTGCCTGACCGCTCTGAGGAGCGATTAACGATGTTCGAGAGGTTCACCGACCGCGCGCGGCGGGTTGTCGTCCTGGCTCAGGAAGAAGCCCGGATGCTCAACCACAACTACATCGGCACCGAGCACATCCTCCTGGGCCTGATCCACGAGGGTGAGGGTGTCGCCGCCAAGGCCCTTGAGAGCCTCGGGATTTCGCTCGAGGCGGTCCGCCAGCAGGTGGAGGAGATCATCGGGCAGGGCCAGCAGGCCCCGTCGGGTCACATCCCCTTCACCCCCCGTGCCAAGAAGGTCCTGGAGCTTTCGCTCCGCGAGGCCCTCCAGCTGGGTCACAACTACATCGGCACGGAGCACATCCTGCTCGGCCTGATCCGTGAGGGCGAGGGCGTCGCCGCCCAGGTCCTGGTCAAGCTGGGCGCAGATCTGAACCGGGTGCGGCAGCAGGTCATCCAGCTGCTCTCCGGCTACCAGGGCAAGGAGACCGCCACCGCCGGCGGTCCTGCGGAGGGCACGCCTTCCACGTCCCTGGTCCTCGACCAGTTCGGCCGGAATCTCACCCAGGCCGCTCGTGAGTCCAAGCTCGACCCGGTCATCGGGCGCGAGAAGGAGATCGAGCGGGTCATGCAGGTGCTGTCCCGCCGTACCAAGAACAACCCGGTCCTCATCGGTGAGCCCGGCGTCGGCAAGACCGCCGTCGTCGAGGGCCTCGCGCAGGCCATCGTCAAGGGCGAGGTGCCCGAGACCCTCAAGGACAAGCACCTCTACACCCTGGACCTCGGCGCGCTGGTCGCCGGTTCCCGCTACCGCGGTGACTTCGAGGAGCGCCTGAAGAAGGTGCTCAAGGAGATCCGCACCCGCGGCGACATCATCCTGTTCATCGACGAGCTGCACACGCTGGTCGGTGCGGGTGCCGCCGAGGGCGCCATCGACGCCGCGAGCATCCTCAAGCCGATGCTGGCCCGCGGCGAGCTGCAGACCATCGGTGCGACCACGCTGGACGAGTACCGCAAGCACCTGGAGAAGGACGCGGCCCTCGAGCGCCGTTTCCAGCCCATCCAGGTCGCGGAGCCGTCGTTGCCGCACACGATCGAGATCCTCAAGGGTCTGCGCGACCGCTACGAGGCCCACCACCGTGTCTCCATCACGGACGAGGCCCTCGTCCAGGCGGCGACGCTTGCCGACCGCTACATCTCGGACCGCTTCCTGCCGGACAAGGCGATCGACCTGATCGACGAGGCCGGTTCCCGGATGCGTATCCGCCGGATGACCGCGCCGCCGGACCTGCGCGAGTTCGACGAGAAGATCGCCGGCGTCCGCCGCGACAAGGAGTCCGCGATCGACTCGCAGGACTTCGAGAAGGCCGCCTCCCTCCGCGACAAGGAGAAGCAGCTCCTGGCCGCCAAGGCCAAGCGGGAGAAGGAGTGGAAGGCCGGCGACATGGACGTCGTCGCCGAGGTCGACGGCGAGCTGATCGCCGAGGTCCTCGCCACGGCGACCGGCATCCCGGTCTTCAAGCTCACGGAGGAGGAGTCGTCCCGCCTGCTGCGCATGGAGGACGAGCTCCACAAGCGGGTCATCGGCCAGGTCGACGCCGTCAAGGCGCTGTCCAAGGCGATCCGCCGTACCCGTGCCGGTCTGAAGGACCCGAAGCGTCCCGGCGGCTCGTTCATCTTCGCCGGTCCGTCCGGTGTCGGTAAGACCGAGCTGTCCAAGGCGCTCGCGGAGTTCCTCTTCGGTGACGAGGACGCGCTGATCTCCCTCGACATGTCGGAGTTCAGCGAGAAGCACACGGTCTCCCGCCTCTTCGGTTCGCCCCCCGGTTACGTGGGCTACGAGGAGGGCGGTCAGCTGACGGAGAAGGTCCGCCGCAAGCCGTTCTCGGTCGTCCTCTTCGACGAGGTCGAGAAGGCCCACCCGGACATCTTCAACTCGCTGCTGCAGATCCTGGAGGACGGTCGCCTGACCGACTCCCAGGGCCGGGTCGTGGACTTCAAGAACACGGTCATCATCATGACGACCAACCTCGGCACCCGGGACATCTCCAAGGGCTTCAACCTCGGCTTCGCGGCCTCGGGTGACAAGAAGACCAACTACGAGCGCATGAAGAACAAGGTCCAGGACGAGCTCAAGCAGCACTTCCGGCCCGAGTTCCTCAATCGCGTCGACGACGTGGTCGTCTTCCCGCAGCTGAGCCAGGAGGACATCCTGCGGATCGTCGACCTGATGATCGACAAGGTCGACGAGCGCCTCAAGGACCGGGACATGGGCATCGAGCTCTCTCAGTCCGCCAAGGAGCTGCTGTCCAGGAAGGGCTACGACCCGGTGCTGGGCGCGCGTCCGCTGCGTCGCACGATCCAGCGCGAGGTCGAGGACACGCTGTCGGAGAAGATCCTCTTCGGCGAGCTGCGCCCCGGTCACATCGTGGTCGTGGACACCGAGGGCGAGGGCGAGGCCCAGATCTTCACCTTCCGGGGTGAGGAGAAGTCGGCGCTCCCCGACGTGCCGCCGATCGAGCAGGCGGCCGGCGGTGCCGGTCCGAACCTGAGCAAGGAGGCGTAGCCCTCCGGGGGTGAGCCTTGTAAAGGGGCTGTCCGGGACTTCGGTCCCGGGCAGCCCCTTTCTTTCGGCTGTGTCAGCGTTCGTCCAGGATCACCTGGGCGTTCGGGAAGAGCGCCTCGTACCGGGCGGTGCTGAAGCGAGCACCGTGGGCGGTCTTGAGGGTGACGGTGCGTACGCCGGGGAAGCGGGCCGGGAGAGCGGAGAAGTCCTCGTCGCCGAGGACGTCCGAGAGACTCAGTTCGGTGACGTTGGGGACGGCGACTGCCGCCTCGAGGCCGTCCGGGAAGAGCGACGCTCCCAGGCTCAGCCTGGTCAGCAGTGGTAGCCGAGCCATTTCGGCCCAGTCTTCAGGGGTGAGGGGCGTCTCGACAGGCAGGACCAGGCACTCCAGAGCACTCCAGTGGGACAAGCCCAGAAGTCCGGTCTCCGCGGTGGTGTCCTGGCCGAGGAACAGGTACTGCAGGGGAGCGGAGGTGGGGAGGACGTCAGTCAGCCGCGTGCCGGGGAGCCGCTGCACCACGGACAGCATGTTCAGTGAGCCCAGCGTTCGAAGACCGCTGAGGTCGGGGATCTGGACCATCGCGAGCTCCTCGAGTGACAGCGCCGTGAGCTGCCCGACGCCCCCTGCCAGCCCGGAGTGGAACAGACCAAGGCGCCGCAGAGACCCAAAAGCAGGCAGCACACTGGCATCGATGGGTTCCGGGTTGTCCGCTACGTGCAGTTCCTCGACCGCGTGCGGCTCCGCCACGCAGGCGAGGACGTCGGACAACCCGTGCGCTCCGATGAACTGCAGCCCGCGCCACGGCCTCATCCCGGCGATCGCCGCGCGTTGCTCGTCCGACGAGCAGCTCAGGAACAGGTCTGTCCGGTCGAGGTGGTCCAGTACCTCGGCGGCGTACTCCCGCGCGTCGAACCGCTCCCACGTCCCCACCAGTTGCCGCCGCACATCGAACGCCGGATGCTCCCGGAACCGGCGCAGCACGGCGAGTGCCCCGCCCGGTTCGCGTTCGGCCAGGAGCGAGGCCGTCACCGTCACCCCGTGCGCCTCCGCGTCCGTGAGCCCATCCGGCCCCGGCAGCAGCTCCAGCACCAGTGGCCCGGCCTCCGCCAGCGCCTTCGCGTCCTCCTTCGAGCCCGGCGGGATCAGCGCCCCCGCCCGCGCCTCGACCTCCGCCCGCACCGCCGGATCCAGCGCGGTGGCATGCTCCAGGCACGCCAGTGCCAGCAGCGTCAGCCGCGGGGTGTCCTCCGCGAGGAGCCGCCGTAGCAGTACCGCCCGCTCACCGGGCCGGGCGTGGGCCACGGCCATGCGGATCACGTCCTCCCACTGGGTGTCGTCCGCGTGGCCCGCGATGACGTCGAGGTGGCCTTCCTCGACCGCGTACCGCGCGCCCAGGTAGTCCTGGAAGGTGCGGTGGACGAAATCCAGCACCCCCTCGGCGGGCCGCCGGAGCAGCCCGCTGCGCAGGACCAGTGCCCGCAGGACCGCCGCCGCGTCACCCTGCCCCGCCGCCGAGGCGACCGACGGCAGCGCGCGCTCCACGATGCCCTCGGCCGTCCCCGCCTCCATCTCCGTACGACCGCTCAGCACCAGTGCGTACGCCAGCCGCTGGAGCAGCTCCAGTTGGGCCTCCTCGCTCAGCTCCACCGCCTCCATGCCACGCTCCCGGTCCCGGCGGGCGAGCAGCATCGTGAGGGCGGCGTCGTACAACTCCTTGCGTCCCGTGGGGAGGTAGCCGCGGCGTTCGCGGTGCAGGGCGCAGATCAGGCCGCACATCAGCGGATTGGTGGCGAGGCGGGCGAGGTCGCGCTTGGTGCGCAGGGCGTCCAGCAGTTTCCCCTCGTACTCGGGCGCCTGGGCGGCCGCGTGCCAGCGCTGTACGAAGGTCGCGACGTCGTCCTGGCGCATCGGGGTGAGGGTCAGTTCCCGGAAGCCCTCGGTGGCCAGCCAGTCGGGGCGTACGGCGGTGGGGCGGGAGGTCAGCAGCCAGCGGTTGCCGGGGAAGGCGCGGATGAGGGCGAGCAACCAGTCGCGGGTGCGGTGCCGTTCGGCGGCGGGGATCTCGTCCAGGCCGTCGACGAGGACCAGGCCCCGGCCGGCCGTGAGGACGAGCTCGGCCCAGCCCTCGGGCGGGGTGAGCGGGCAGCCCACGGCGGTGAGGAAGGCCGCCGGGGGAGGAAGGGCGCCCGCGCGGATCAGGGTGCGCAGCGGCAGGACGTAGGGGACCCGGTCGCCGTCCCCGGCGGCGGTCACCGCCAGCCACTGCACGAGGGTCGTCTTGCCGGAGCCCGCGTCGCCGCGCAGCAGCACGCGGTCGTGGGTGAGGAGGGCGTCCTCGGCGGACAGGCGGACGGTGCGTTCCGGTTCGGTGTGCTCCCCCGGGAGGGTGGCGCGCTCCTCGGTGCCGGTCGCCTCCAGGCTCAGGTAGGCGACCTCCAGGGGCCACCTGTCCGGGGAGTCGCGCAGGTCGATGCCGTAGATGGTGATGCGGTTGTGCTGCTCGGCGGCGTAGGGCAGATAGCGGCGTTCGAAGGCGGTGTCGCGGGCGTCGGGGCGCGGGGTGCGGGAGATCAGTACGTCGACCTTGGCGATCAGCTCCGCGTGCCACCGGGACTGCTCCACCAGGGTCCGTGCGACGAAGGTGGAGCGCCGGGTGAAGAACTCCAGGATGTGCAGGCAGGCCCACTCCGTCACCGAGTCGAGGAAGTAGCAGGCGTCGGCGGACAGACCTCCGGTGGCCGAGGGCGCCCGGTACTGCAATTGCTTGGCCAGCTCCTGGTGGCCCAGCCGGACGGCCTGGACGTCGTCCATGTCCAGGTCGCCGAGGGCCAGCAGACGTGCCGTCAGGGCGTCGGTGACGGCCTCCGTCTCGTCCGGCGGGAAGGGCGGCTCGCCGGGGGAGTCCAGGGACGCCTCGACCAGCCGCCCGGCAAGCCTGCGCACCTCCGCCTCACCGAGGTGGCGCTGCTCGCCCCGGAAGGAGACCAGCCGGGTCAGCCGGACCGGTCTGTCGACCAGTCCGGCGCCGGGGCCGCCCGTGACGAAGAGCTTCCTCACCAGCGGGGCGATCAGGCTGGACGCCAACTTCCCGCCGAGTACCGCCGGTTCCATGCGCCACCCCCGTGGTTGTTCGACGGGGGGAGCCTATCGGGCGTCAGGACAGCTGGCCGTCGTAGTCCGGGAGCTTGAAGGTCCTCTCGGCGTGGCCGCCGGACAGGTCGGTGGCGCTGTTGCCGATGTTCGCGATGATCGTGTAGCCCTTGGACTCGATCTCGGCGCGCTGTTCGGTCTTGTACTCGGCGACGTCCCGGAACAGGTCGAGGAAGCCGCGGACGTGGAGGCCGGAGGACTCGTAGCCGGCGTGGGCGAGGTTCCACTCGGTGGGCGCCTCGATGATGCCCGGGCGGGCGGTCACGAAGAACAGGGCTACGCCGCGCTCCTGGGCGTACCGGGCGGCCTCCAGGACCGGCCGGTTGGCGGGCTGCGGGTAGCTGAAGCCGAAGTCGGTCTCCAGGGAGGTGTTGTCGATGTCGAGGACGATCGCCTGCTTCTCGCCGGGGGCGGCGTCGGCGATCCGCTCCTTCAGGTAGGGCAGGGCCTTGTCCATCACGGCCCGGCAGTCCTTCTGCCAGGTGTCGTAGTCGACGTCCGCGGCCGCAGCGGTCGCAGTCGCGGTCGCAGCGGTCGCGGACGCGGCGGTCGCGGTCGCCGTGGCGCGCGGCGTCTCGGCCGGGGCGGCGACGGCCGGTGTGACCGTCGCGGTGAGCGCCGCCGCGGTGACGGCGGCCGTGCCCGCGGCCCGCTTCCAGGTGCGCCGGGTCTGTCTGGTCTGTCCGGTCTGTTCGGTCATGGGGGGTTGGGGTCCTCTCATGCCTGCGCGGATGCCTGACGGCACAAAGTTGTCGCGTGCATGCTTGCCCCAACAAGTGGCGGGACGGCAACGATTGGGTTACTGAGCAGTAGTCACCTGGCCCGAGCCGGCCTCACGCCGTGATCTCCACCCCGTTCGGCACGTTCCGCACCCGTGGCAGGCGCGGGTTGACCCGCAGCACCCGCAGCCGGGGGAAGCCGGACAGCCATGACATGTCCGTGTCGGGAAGCTCCGCGTTGAGCCAGAGGTGGGTCAGCTGCTCGCGGGACAGGCCCGCCAGCAGTTCCTCGGCGCGCATCACACCGGCCACCTGGATGCGCGGGCGTCCGCCGAGTTCGCGCAGGGCCGCCAGTTCGGCGGCGTCGGCGACGGGGAAGTGGAGGCCGTCCGGATCCAGGTGGGCGATGATCTCGTGGGCATACCGCTCGGTGTCGAAGTGCCGCCAGCCCCGGGCGAGTTCGGCGCGGACCGGCAGCGCGGAGCGGGAACGGAGGCGGGCCAGGTAGTCGATGGCGGCGTCGTCCCGGACACGCGTCGCGGTGATGGCGAGCAGCAGTGCCTGCCGGTCGTCGGGGACCTGCCCGGGGTCCGGCAGCAACTCCAGGACGATGGGACCGACCCAGCCCAGCCCTCGGGCGGCCGGCTCGGTCGACGGGCGCACCAGGTTCTTCGTGCGCTCGTGGACGAGTCGCTGCACGGCCGGGTCGAGCTCGGTGACGTGGTCCAGGCAGGCCGCGGCCATCAGGCGGCGGTGGTTGATCTGCGGGCGGCGCAGTCCGGGCGCCGCCGCGAGCAGCCGCTCCAGGAACTGGGAGCACTCCTCGGGGCGGGCGTGGGCGGCGGCCATGCGGATGACCTCCTCCCACTCGGACTGGTGGGCGTGGTCCACCAGCGTGGGGAACCGGCCGCGCGCCACGATCTCCTTGGCGGCCAGGTAGTCCTGGAAGGTGCGGTGCACGAAGTCGACCGACTCTCCGGACCGTTCGCGCAGCAGGCCGGTGCGGTGCAGCAGATGGCGGAAGATCTTCGCGCCGTCCCCCTGCGCGCGGGCGGCGGGCATGGCGGGCAGGGCGGCGTCCAGGATGCCGACCGCCCGCTCGCTCGTCAGCTCGGACGCGTCCTCCTCCAGCATCGCGTGGGCCAGCTTCTGCAGCAGCCGCTCCCGGGTGCTCTGCTGGAGCCGCACGTCGTCGGCGTACAGCACGTCCCGTTCCGGGTCGCGGCGCTGGAGCAGCATCTCCAGGGCGGCGTCGTAGAGCTCCTTGCGGCCGCTGGGCAGGGAGCCGGCGCGGTCCCGGTTGAGTGCGCATATCAGGCCGCACATCAGCGGGTTGGTGGCGAGCTGGCGCAGCTCGCGGTAGATCCGTACGGAGTGCAGCAGCCGCTGCTCGTACTCGTCGAGCGCGCCCCTCTCCCGAGGCCCGGGGGAGCGGCTCTGCTCGTCCAGCCGGGCCGCCGAGTGCCAGTCCCGGATGAACCGCGTCACCTGGTCCCGCGACATGGGCGCGAGGGACAGCTCGGCGAAGTCCTCCTCGGCCAGCCCGCCCCCCGAGAGCCCTCGTACAGGGACTTGCGGTCCTGCGGCAGGAAGCCGCGCCGGTCGCGGGGCAGGGCGCACAGCATTCCGCACATGAGCGGGTTGGTGGCCAGCCGGTTCAGCTCGGACGTGCTCCGCACGGACCGCAGCAGCGACTCGCCGGTCGCCCGGTCCGCGCCGGCCGCGCGGTGCCAGCGCCGTACGAAGGTGGCGACGTCGTACGAAGGCGGCGACGTCGTCCTGGGACATCCGGGCGAGCACGCGCTCACCGAAGCCCTCGGCGGCCAGCCAGTCCTCCGGTACGGCCGAGGGGCGGGAGGTGACCAGCCACAGGTTCCCGGGGAAGGCCCGCACCAGCTCGCGCAGCCAGCGCCGGGCGGCGGCGCGGCGGTCGCCGGCGATCTCGTCGATGCCGTCGACCAGCAGTACCCCGCGCCGGGCCCGCAGGACGCGCTCCGCCCACCCCGGCGGCTGCTCCCCGGCGACGGGACAGCCGACCGCCCGCAGGAAGTCGCCGGGAAAGGGCAGCTCGGCGCCCGGCCGGACGATCCGCCGCATCGGCAGCACGAACGGCACCCGTCCGATGAGGTGGGTCAGCCCGTGGTCGTAGGCGCGGCTCGCCGCCGTCACCGCGAGCCACTGCACCAGGGTGGTCTTGCCGGAACCGGCGACGCCGCGCAGGAACACCTGGTCCCGGCCGGCGAGCACCTGCTCGGCGGCCACGGTCAGGTACTCCGCGTCCCGGCGGCCCTCCTCCCGCCCGGCCTGCGACCGGGTCGCCTCCAGGCTCAGGTAGGCCGTGTCCAGCGGCCACTCGCGGGTCCCGGCGTCCAGCCCGTAGATGGTGAGCGTGCCGTACCGGCCGGCTATGTGGTCCGCGTAACGCTCCTCGAACCCGGCGTCCTCGGCCGACTGGGACGGCAGCCGTTCCAGCAGGACGTCGACGGCCTGGACCAGCTTGGCGAGCTGCTGGGTCTGGACGGTCTGCTGGCGGGCCACGTAGGTGGAGCGCTGGGTGAGGAAGTTCAGGATGTGCAGCGAGGCGGTGTGCAGCAGCCGCTCGTACAGCAGCAGGCCGTCCTCGCCCAGGCCGTACGGGGACAGCGGCACGTTCGCGCGCAGTTCCCGGGCGAAGCGTTCCGGTCCGAGCCCGACGGCCTCGTAGTCCTCGATGGTGATCTCGCCGAGCCGGGCGAGGGTGCGGGCCAGGGCGGCCTGGACGGCCGGTGCCTCGGCGGCGTCGACGGGCCGCTCCGAGGGGCCGGCCGCCCTCAGCGCCCTGCGGACCAGCTCCCCGGCGACCTTGTCGACGTCCCTGGGGCTGACGCTGCGCTTCTCGCTCCGGAAGGACACCAGCGCCGATATCCGCACCGGCCGGTCGACGAGCCCGGCCCCGGGCCCGTCCCGGACGAAGAGCCTGCGGACGAGCGGTGCGACCGCGCCGGACGCGACACGGGCCCCGACCGCTGTGACGTCGACCATGCTCCGAGCCTAGGTGAACCCCCTTGAGCGGGGGGCGGGTTAGCCGGGACGGGAGTAGCCCCCGTCACATTCACCGGCCCTTCGACCAGGGCCGCCGGTGACATGCCGCACAGGGGATTCGGCCTGTACTACGAGGAATAGTGGAAGCCGCAAGAACTACGAAAACGGACACATCGGGCCAGGAGGGTGGTCGTTTTCCGGGGCCCTGAGCTGGTTTTGTCCAAAATGAGGGCTCTGTCGAGAGTCGTGAAGTTTCACGCTGAAGTACTAAATAGGGTCGTAGGTCACACCTTTGTGCGGTTCGGGGCCGCCGGGTTACCAAGGTGGAGCCCGCCCGACGAGCGCCCTGTGCGTCCCGCCGGAGGGGCTTTCCTCTGCTCCCGTCCCCATGAGGTTCGAATGTTCCCGCGTGTCACGTCCCGTTCTTCCCGTACGACCATCCGCACCCGCGCCGCGGTGATGGCCGCAGGCCTCGGAGCCTCGGTCGCACTGGGAGCCGGGGTCGCGGCCGCCACCGGCACCACGGCGGCTTCCAGCACCTCCACCGCCGCGAGCGCCGTCGAGGCCCAGGCCGCGGCGCAGGCCAAGGCGGCCAAGGCCGAGAAGGCCACCAGCGCCAAGACCGTCGCCGCCAAGAAGACGGCCACCAAGAAGAAGGCCGCCTCCTGGGTGGACCCGGTGAAGAAGTACAAGCTCACCGCGAGCTTCGCCCAGAACGGCGGCATGTGGGCGAGCAAGCACAGCGGCCAGGACTTCGCCGTGCCGATCGGCACCAACGTCGTCGCCACCCACGGCGGCACCGTCGTCAAGGCCGGCGGCAACGGCGCCGGTGACGGCCCCGCCTACGGCAACGCGATCGTGATCAAGCACGGCAACGGCACGTACTCCCAGTACGCGCACCTGTCCAAGATCAACGTGAAGATCGGCCAGATCGTGAAGACCGGCCAGTCCATCGCCAAGTCCGGCAACACCGGCAACTCCAGCGGCCCGCACCTGCACTTCGAGATCCGTACGACCGCGAACTACGGCTCGGCCGTCGACCCGGTCTCCTTCCTGCGCTCCAAGGGCGTGACCGTCTAAGGAGCGGGGGACTGGGCGCCGCCGGAGCCCCGGTGCGCCTGGGTCACCAGATCGGTGGCGACCTCGAGAACGGCCGCGCGCTGTTCCTCGGGGTCGCCTTCCAGGCCCTGCAGGACGAATATCCCGGCGTGCAGCGTGAACAGCGCACTGACACAGCGGACCTGGTCCACCAGGTCCGCTTCCGGGTCGATGAGGCTGTCGCGCAGTCCGAGCATGCGGGTCTTGAACATCTCGCCGATGCGCAGGTCCCGGACCGTCGCCTGGTTCTCCTGCATGAAGCGGAACAGCGGCGCCGCGCCCGCCAGCGCCTCGCTGTAGCGACGGACGATCTCCTGCTTCGTCTCCAGGGTGTGCGGCTGCTCCCGTGCCCAGGCGATCAGGTCCTCCATGGGCCGGGAGAGGTCCTCGAAGATGCTGACCAGGATCTCTTCCTTGGTCTTGAAGTGGTAGTAGAGCGCGGCCTTGGTGACGTCCAGGAGCTCGGCGATCTCGCGTAGCGAGGTCTTCTCGTACCCCTGCTCGGCGAAGAGGTCGAGCGCCACGTCCTGGATGCGCTGGCGGGTGTTCCCGCGGCGTCGCTGCTGCTTGGTGCCGTCCATCGTGCCGCCCATCCTCCTACGCACCTCCTGTTCCGCGCACTTTCCCGAAAACTTACTTGACGCCCGGCTAGTTACGCGTCTACCTTCCCGAGTGTAGTCAACTTGCCGGGCGGCAAGTAAGCATCGGCAGGCAAGCAGGCAAGCAGCGAGCGGAACAGCGGTGGCTGGGGGGAATGGGAGCGATGGCGGACATACCGGGAGCAGGGGCGGACGCGCCGGGAGGACAAGCAGGCGACGCCGGCGGTGACAAGCGGCCGAAGAGCGTACGGGTGGTCCTGCTCGCGCTCATGATCGCGATGATGCTCGCGATGCTCGACAACATGATCATCGGCACGGCGATGCCGACGATCGTGGGCGAACTGGGCGGCCTGGAGCACCTCTCCTGGGTGGTCACCGCCTACACCCTCGCGACCGCGGCCTCCACCCCGCTGTGGGGCAAGCTCGGCGACATGTACGGGCGCAAGGGCGTCTTCATGACGTCGATCGTGATCTTCCTGATCGGCTCGGCGCTCAGCGGCATGGCCCAGGACATGGGCCAGCTCATCGGCTTCCGCGCCGTCCAGGGCCTCGGGGCCGGCGGTCTGATGGTCGGCGTCATGGCCATCATCGGCGACCTGATACCGCCGCGGGAGCGGGGCAAGTACCAGGGCATGATGGCCGGCGTCATGGCGCTGGCGATGATCGGCGGACCGCTGGTCGGCGGCACCATCACCGACCACTGGGGCTGGCGCTGGTCCTTCTACATCAACATCCCGCTCGGCGCGGTCGCGCTGGTCGCCGTCAGCGCCGTACTGCACCTGCCGAAGAAGCGCAGCGAGGCGCGCATCGACTATCTCGGCGCCGCGCTGCTGACCGTCGGCATCACCGCGATCGTGCTCGTCACCACCTGGGGCGGCACCGAGTACGCCTGGACCTCCGCGCGGATCATGGAGCTGATCGGCATCGGCGTCGCCGCGCTGGTCGGGTTCGTGTTCTGGCAGACCAGGGCCGCCGAGCCGGTCGTGCCGCTGCACATCTTCCGCAACCGCAACTTCACGCTGATGTCCCTCATCGGCTTCATCACCGGCTTCGTGATGTTCGGCGCCACCCTCTTCCTGCCGCTCTACCAGCAGGCGGTGCAGGGCGCGTCCGCCACCAACTCGGGACTGCTGCTCCTGCCGATGCTGGGCGCGATGCTCGTCACGTCGATGGTCGCGGGGCGGGTGACGACCAACACCGGCCGCTACAAGATCTTCCCGGTGGCCGGCGGCGCCCTGATGACCGTCGGGCTGTACCTGTTGTCGCTGATGGACACCGACACCAGCCGCCTCACCTCCGGGCTGTACATGGCCGTCGTCGGTCTCGGCATGGGCTGTCTGATGCAGATCACCATGCTGGTGGCGCAGAACAGCGTGGAGATGAAGGACATGGGCGTCGCGTCCTCGTCCACGACCCTCTTCCGCACCCTCGGCTCCTCCTTCGGCGTCGCGATCATGGGCGCCCTGTTCAACCACCGCGTCCAGGACGTCATGGCGGAGAAGGCCGGCGCGCTGGGCACCAAGGTGACCGAGCAGTCGGCCCAGCTGGACGCGGCGAGCCTGGCCGAGCTGCCGGAGGCGGCGCGCGTGGCGTACCAGGACGCGGTGTCCTCCGGGACGCACGGCGCGTTCCTGCTCGGCGCCGCGGTGGCGGTGGTCGCACTGATCGCGGCGGTCTTCGTGAAGGAGGTGCCGCTGAAGGGGGCGGGCCCGAAGGAGGCCGACCTCCCGGCCGACGGCGGTGACGGTGACGGCGGTGACGGCGGCGGTGACGGAGACGGTGACGGCGGCGGCGGTGACGACAAGGCCACGGCCACGGCCAAGGCGCCGGTGACCGAGGCGGTGTGACGCCCCTGCCTGCCACAAGGGCCACAAGGGCCACAAGGGCCACAAGGGCCTCCGGCCGGTTCCGACCACCCGGAGGCCCTCGGCGTGGGTCCCTCACCTCCTGCGCGCGGTGACCAGGGCGAAGGAGAGGAACTCCCCGCCGTCGGCGGTGAGCATGTCGATGACGGCCCGGTCGTCCGCGCTCCGCCTGTCCGCCCGGAACCCGGCTCCCGCCCGGGCCCACAGCAGCCAGTCCCGCCAGGCGTCCGCCTGCAGCCGCGCGGAGGTGACGTCCACCAGCTCGGTGGTGCCCCACTGGAAGCGCCACCACTCGGCGGTGTGCCAGGCCATCGCCTCCCAGCCGACCACGGCCTTGATGTGCGGCGGGATGGCCCCCAGCTCGCGCACCTCCCGCGTCAGGGCGGGCGTCGCCATGGCCAACTGCCCGCCGCGACGCAGGAACCGGACGAGATACGGCAGGTACCCGTCCGCCGTGCCGAAGTACTCGAACGCGTCGACGCTGACGACGGCGTCGAAGCTCCCCTCCTCGAAGGGCAGGGCGTGCGCCTCCGCCCGTACGGCCGTCACCCGGTCGTCGACCCCCGCTGCGGCGAAGACGGCCGCGGCCTCCTCGGGGGCGATCCACCAGTCGGCCGCGACGACCTCGGCGCCGTACTCACGGGCCAGGAACACCGACGTGGCGCCCTTGCCGGAGCCGAGGTCGAGGATCCGCATCCCCGGCCGCAGATCGAGGTCCAGGGCGAGGTCTTCGAGCAGCCACAGGGGATTGGGGCCCATGTCGAGGCCGAGCAGCCAGGCGGGGTCGTAGCGGGAGGAGCGCGGATAGCGGTCGGGACGTATTAGATCACTCAGGACGGTCACGACCACGGACCCAAGCCGATCACCGCCCCCGGGCACAACCCGTTTTCCCCGAGCCCGTGGATAGGGTGGGGGCGGAGACGCCGGTGGCGAGCGCGGACTGGGAGGGCGTCGGTGGACGGAAGCGGTGCGAGACCTCTCCATCGGTCGATCGTCGTCGGCGCCGCCGGGACCGCGGTCCTCCCGGTCGCCGTGGTCGTCCTGGCGGGCGTGCAGGCCTCGCTGCCCTGGTGGGCGGTGGCCGGTCCGGCCGTGCTGACGGCCGGACTCGCGGGCTGGGCCGGGGCGCGGACCGGCCGGCGACGCGCTGTGCGCAGCGCGGCCCTGGAACCGGGGGAGGAGATCCTCGGCACCTACACCGTCCGGCCTCCGTACCGCGAGCACACGCCGCCCGCGGCCCACGAGGGACCGCAGTACCAACTCCTGGTGACGAGCCGGGGCCTGCAACTGTGGGAGCGTTCCACCCTGCTGTGGCGCCACCCCTGGCCGGAACTGCGCGTACTCGTCGACGGCCCGCGCCTGCGCGTGCACCACGAGGGACGCGAGGCCGGACACATGCTGCTGGAGCCGGCGGGCGCCGCCCAGGAGGTACGCCTCGCCGCCACCCGGCACGCGGCCGGCTGAGGGGGGCGCCCGGCCGCCCCCTCCTTCACGGACGCGTTGCCCGCGGAGCCGCGCGGCCGGCGCACTCGAACCACACCGTCTTTCCCGGCCCGCGGGCGTACGGGATGACCCCCACCGGTCGGCCACGGCCGCGACGATCACGGCCCGCGCCCGCGCCCGCGCCCGCCGTCGTCCAGCCTGCCGGCGGCTGCCGGGACCGGCAGCTCCGGGCAGCCGTCGGCGACCTCCACCCGTACTCCGCCGGCCTGAAGCAGGAAGCACCCGCGGCAGCGGCGGCTCATTCGTGCGGCCCGAGGACAGTCGGCCCCGAGTTGTTCACGTAATCCCTTCAGGACCGCGGGGGTCGGGCTCCCCCAGAGGACTTCGCCTGCCAGGACGCGTCCCGGGCCGGAACGTTCCGCGACGGCGCGCCCTGGGACGACCGGTCCGGCAGCATCGGATAACTCCCGGTGTTCGTCGGCGCGTGCTCCGGCAGCCACAGCACGGCGACCGCGCCCTCGGCCCGTACCCGCTCCGGCGCCCCGGCGGGCCGCACGTTGCGGAAGGTGAGCCGGGCTCCCAGTACCCGGGCCTGGCCGGCCGCGATGGTCAGGCCCAGCCCGTGTCCGCGGCCCGCCCGGTCCGTGCTGCCGGTGCGGAAGCGGCTCGGGCCCTCGGCGAGGAGGGCCTCGGGGAAGCCGGGTCCGTGGTCGCGGACCCGGATCACCCGGCCCTCGACGCTGACCTCGACGGGGGGCCGGCCGTGCCGGGCGGCGTTGGCGAGCAGGTTGAACAGCACGCGCTCCAGGCGTCGGGGGTCGGTGGTGACCTCCGACTCGTGGATCACCCGCACCTCCACGTCCGGGTCCTTGGCCGCCACCCGCCGGGTCACGAAGTCGCCCAGCATGATGTCCTGCAGCTCCGCCCGCTCCGAGGCCCCGTCCAGCCGGGCCACCTCCAGGACGTCCTCGACGAGCGTGCGCATCGCCTTCGCCCGGTCCAGCACCAGCTCGGTCGGCCGGCCCGGCGGCAGCAGCTCGGCGGCGGTGAGCAGACCGGTCACCGGGGTGCGCAGCTCGTGCGCGATGTCCGCGGTGACCCGGCGCTCGGCCTCCAGCCGCTTCTGCAAGGCGTCCGCCATCGCGTCCACCGCACTCGCGAGGTCGTCGGTCTCGTCCCGCACGACCCCGCCGATGGCGTCCCTCACCCGCACGTCCGGCTCACCGTTGGCGACCTGGTGCGCGGCGGCGGCCGCCTTGCGCAGCCGGCGCGACAGCTGGCCGCCGATGAGCACGCCGAGCGCGCTGCCACCGAGGACGACCGCGATGGAGCCGATGACCAGGGCCTGATCGAGGTCCTTGAGGATGTCCGCGCTGCGGTCCGTGAACCCGGAGTGCAGGGACATCACGTGCCCGTCCTTGAGCGGCACGGCGGCCCAGATGTCCGTCACCCCGTCGGCCCGCTCGGAGACGTACGTCGCCCGCCGCCCGGCCTCGACCTTGCGGCGCAGCTCCGCGGGCAGCTCGGGATCGTCGATCTTGGCGTTCGGGAAGTTCTGCCGCCCGGACAGCTCGTAGTTGCGCTGGGCGATCAGGACCCGGTCGTCCGCGAGGTCACGCGCGTTGTCCAGCATCGACACCCGGGCCGCGTTGTGCACGACCAGGCTCAGCACGATCGCCACCAGCGCGCCGACCAGCGCGATGGCCGCGCTGAGCTTCCAGCGCAGCCCGGTACGGATGCTCAGCCTCGAGCGGACGCCCGGCGCCGCGCGGCTGTCCGGGCGCCCCGGTGACGAGGCGGTCAGGCGTCGGAGGAACCCCCGCATGTCCGTGTATCCCCGTATCCCCGTCAGGGCTTCAGCTTGTAGCCGAAGCCACGGACGGTCTCGATGCGGTCCTGTCCGATCTTGGTGCGCAGCCGCTGCACATGGACGTCGACGACGCGGGTGTCACCGCCCCAGCCGTAGTCCCACACGCGCTCCAGGAGCTTGTCGCGCGAGAGGACCGTGCCCGGTGCGGAGGAGAACTCCAGCAGCAGCCGCATCTCGGTCGGGGTGAGCGCCACCGGCCGCCCGGCCCGGCGCACCTCCATGCCCTCGGTGTCGACCTCGAGCTCACCGAAGGCGAGCACACCCCCGGTGTCCGCGGCGCTCCCCGCGTCCCCCCGGTCGCCGCCGCCGGCGTGCCCGAAGCGGCGCAGCACCGCGCGGATCCGGGCGACCAGCACAGCCCCGTCGAACGGCTTGGTGACGTAGTCGTCGGCGCCGGCCTCCAGCCCCAGAACGACGTCGATGGAGTCCGCCCGCGCCGACAGCATGATCACCGGCACGGTGGACTCGTCCCGGATCCGGCGGCACAGGCTGACGCCGTCGAGGCCGGGGACCATGACGTCGAGGAGCGCGATGTCGGGGCGGTCGGCGCGGAACGCCTCCAGGCCCGACAGTCCGTCGGGCATCGCGGTGACCGCGAAGCCGTCCCGCTCCAGGGCGAGCTGCGTGGCCTCGCGGATGACGTCGTCGTCCTCGACGAACAGAACGTGGGTCTGGTCTGCCATCCGGGTGCTCTCAGTCCTCGTGTGCGTTCACTCGGTAGACGCGGGGGGCGCGCGCCGCGTTCATTTCTCCGCCGGTGCTCATGTCCCGGCCGGGTTTCATGTCTCCATCGGTCCGAGCGGCCCGGTCGGTTCACGCGGCCCGGTCGGTTCACTCGCCGCGGGCGTCAGCTGTCCGGTTCGGGGGCCGGGGTCGGCACGTTCCCGGCGGCGTTGCTGTAGTCGTTGTGGGTGCGGAACTCCTCGGTGAAGCGGCCCGAGGCCCAGCGGTACGTGATCACGTTCTCGCCGGACGGACTGGACACCGGATCGCCCTTCTCGTACACCTGCTTGGTCACCACCAGGTCGCCGCGGTCGATCTCCGCGTAGACCGGCGGCTCCTCGGCCCTGAACACATTCTGGTACGCGCCGTCTTCCTCGCGGTACACGTAACTGCCCACACCCACCGCGTCACCGCACGTCAGCACGTTGACGACGACGTCCTCGGCGGGCCCCCCGGTCAGCTCCCCGTACGACACGTCGACGGGGTACTCGTCGGCGACGCACGGCTTCAGCTCGCGCTTGACCTCCGCGGAGACCCTGGGGTCGGCCTTGACCAGCCGGACCGGGTCCACCCGGTCGGGGGCCTTGGAGGGAGAGGCCGCGGGCGACGACGAGGCGGCGCCGCCCACCGCGTCCGCGTGGGCCGGCCCCTCGTCACGGGCGCCGGTGCCGCCCGCGCCGCAGCCGGAGAGGGAAACGCCGAGGGCGACGAACACGGCCACCGCCGTACTCGCCGCCTGCACGCTCTTCCGGGCCTCCCCGGGTGATCGACCGACGGTCAGGCCGCGCAACGCTCCCGCTCCTCACGCTCCAGCGCCCGTGCGTCCAGATCGCGGGCGACCAGCTCCTCGCGGAGCCGGGCGAGCGCCCGGTGCAGCGTGCTCTTGACCGTTCCGGCCGACATGCCGAGGGCGGCGGCCGTCTCCTCCGTTGACATCTGCTCCCAGTGTCGCAGCACCACGACGCTGCGCTGCTTCGGGGCGAGCACCTTCATGACGTCCATCAGCAGGGCGCGGTCCGCGTGCTGCTGGGTGGAGTCGTCCACGCAGGACTCCGGGAGCTGCTCGGTCGGCACCTCCTCCAGCTTCCGCGCCCGCCACCACTCGGTCCGCGTGTTGATCATCACCCGGCGCAGATAGGCGTCCGCGAGCCGCTTGTCCTCGATGGTCGACCAGCGGCGGTACGTCCGCGCCAGCGCGGTCTGCAGCAGGTCCTGGGCGTCGACGGGGTCCGGGACCAGGCGCCGTGCGCTGCGCAGCAGCGCGTCCTGCCGGGTGCGGACGTACTCCTCGAACTCGAGCACCTCGCCCATGTCAACCGCCTTCCGATCCCCGTACTCCGGCGGTCTGGTCGCCGCCGGCCCACTGCCTGTGGTCCGTAGTCCTGCCGTGCCCCGGGGGCACAAAACGAAGGTAGGGAAGCGTTGTCACGGCGCTGTGCGATGCAGCCTGCGGGGGGCCCTCGGCTGTCCGTCGGTTGTGTAACGGACGGGGGAACCGGCTGAAACGACAGACCACTTGGGGGTGACAAGGGGTGATTTGCCGGATATGCGAGCTGTCACAGAAGCACCCGCCGCCGCTGTGCTCCGGTTGTACGTCGGTCAGCGGTACGTCGTCAGCGGTACGTCGGTCAGCGGTACGTCGGGTCAGCGGTACATCAGGTCAGCGGTACGTCAGGTCAGCGGCAGCCGGTACAGCCCGTCCGCCAGCGGCTCCACCAGGCCGTCGGCGACGAGGCCGTCCAGGGCCCGGGCGCGCTGGACCGGTTCGTGCCACACCTGGTCGAGGGCCGCCTGTGGCACCGGCCCGTGCGCCTCCCGCAACACGGCGAGCAGCCGGCCGCGCACCTGCCGGTCGGTACCCGCGTACGTCTGGCCGCGCCGCGGCGGCCCGTCGTGCGCGGGCTTGCCGGCCAGCCGCCAGGCGCACCGGTCCGCGATCGGGCAGCGGTGACACGACTCGTTCTTCGCCGTGCAGACGAGCGCGCCCAGCTCCATGGAGGCGGCCGCCCAGCGGGCCGCGCGCGCCTCGTCGTCGGGCAGCAGCGCACGCGCCAGCTTCCGCTCGGCCGCGGTGGTCGCGTTCGGCGGGTACTGAGCACCGGCGACCGCCCGGGCGAACACCCGCCGGACGTTGGTGTCCAGCACGGCGTGCCGCTGGCCGTAGGCGAAGGAGGCGACCGCGGCGGCCGTGTACTCGCCGATGCCGGGCAGCGCCAGCAGCTGGGCGTGGTCCGCCGGTACGTCGCCGCCGTGCCGTTCCGTTATGGCCGCGGCGGCGCCGTGCAGGCGCAGGGCGCGGCGCGGGTAGCCGAGCCGGCCCCAGGCGCGGACGGCCTCGCCGGGCGCCTCCGCGGCGAGGTCGGCGGGGCGCGGCCAGCGGGCCAGCCACTGCTCGTAGACGGGCAGGACACGGCTCACCGGCGTCTGCTGGAGCATGAACTCACTGACCATCACACCCCACGCGCCGGCCTCCGGGCGCCGCCACGGCAGATCGCGGGCGTGCTCGTCGAACCAGTCGATGACGGGGGCGTGCAGCGGTACACCGGAGGCGGCCCGCTCACCGGCCGGGCCGGCGGCGGAGGCCGGGGGCGCGGCGGGGTCGGAGGGGCCGTTGTGCGAGGGCTTCGTGGGCGCAGTCATGACTGTCCGATCCTGCCACGGGAGGACCACCACCCGGGCGCTCCGCCACCCGGTATCGGCCACGACCCCTGACGATCGGCAGGGGCGCGGCCCTGCCCGCCGCTTGTAGCGTCGGCCTCATGGAAGGTACGCGTCCGGCCGACGACGCCGGGGCCGGTGGTGGTGCGGCTCCCGGCGCGGGCGCCGGACGAGGCGGCCGCATGGGGCACGGCGGCGATCCGGGAGCCCCCGCCCGACTCGTCCCCCTCGGCAGAGGCGCCCTCCTCTGGGCCGCCCTCGCTCTCCCCGCGGTCACCGCGGACCGGCTCGGGATGAACGAGCCGCGTCCCCTCTGGCAGCAGCTGGCCGGCCTGGGCGTGCTCGCCGTGGCCGTCGCGTTCTCCCGGCGGCAGCCGCTCGTCGCCTTCGTGCTGACCGCGGGCCTGAGCCTGGCCGCGGCCCCGGCCCTGTTCAGCGTCTCCTACGGCCCTGCCCTCGGCACCTTCGCCCTGCTGCTCGGCCTGCGTGCGCGGCGGCCCCGCCCCTCGGTGGCCGGCTTCGTCGGTGTGGGCGCCGCCGGCACGGCGCGGATCGCGCTGGTCGGAGTCGATCCGGCGCCCGAGTGGCTGGTCCTGACGGGAACGCTCCTCTTCGGCTGCGTCTTCCCCTGGCTCGGCGGGCGCTACTGGCGGCAGAGCAGGGCGCTCGCCGAGGCCGGCTGGCTCCGGGCGGCCCGTCTGGAGGACGAACAACGGCACGCGGAGGAACGGGCCAGACTGCGCGAGCGGGCCCGGATCGCCCAGGACATGCACGACTCCCTCGGTCACGAACTGAGCCTGCTCGCCCTGCGCGCCGCCGCCCTCCAGGTCGCACCGGGTCTCGCCGCCGACCACCGCACCGCAGCGGCCGGCCTGCGCGTCGCCGCCGCCGACGCCACCGACCACCTGCACCGCATCATCGGCGTACTGCGCGAAGTGTCCGTCGGCGACGAACCCGCCCCGCTGACCCCGGCGGGCGAGAGCGTCGAGGACCTCGTCGCCCGGGCGGCGGAGTCGGGCCTCCCCGTCCGCTGGGAACCGCGGGACGACGCAGCCGCCCCGGTTCCGGAACCCGGCGGCATCGCCGAACGCCTGCTGTACCGGGTGGTGCGCGAGGCGCTGACCAACGCGGCCCGGCACGCGCCGGGCGCCCCCGTCGTCGTGGCGGTCACCGGGCAGGTCCGCGGCACGACGGTCACCGTCACCAACGGGCCGGCCGTACGGGAGGCCTCCCGCTCGTCGGGCGGTTCGGGTCTGCTCGGGCTGCGCGCCGCCGTCACCTCGGTCGGCGGCGACTTCGGCGCGGGCCCGCACGAGGACGGCTTCCGCGTCCGGGCGTACGTCCCCGCACAGCGGACACCCGCCCCCGCTTCCCGGCCGGCCCCGTCGGCGCCCTTCGCCCGCGCCCGACGCCGCGTCGCCCTCGGCCTGGGCGCCGCGGCCGGTGCGGGCGTCGTCCTGGTCGGCACGGCCTTCGGCTGGTACGCGTACACCGAGACCCACTCGGTGCTCAGCCCCGCCGCGTACGCGGACCTGCGCCCGGGCACCCCGTACGACGAGATCGCCCCCGTACTGCCGGACCGCGCGGTCAACGATCCGCCCGTCGAACGCGCCCCGGCGCCCCCGAAGGACGCCGACTGCCGCTACTACCGGTCGAGCGGGGAACTCCTCGTCTCGGTCGACCACTTCCGGCTCTGCTTCGACGAAGCCGGCGGAGCGGGGCACCTGGTGGCCAAGGACGTCATCCCCCGCGCCGGACCGCCGTCCGGCGCGGGACACGAGCCGACCGAGCAACACGAGGAGTCCGTACGGTGATCCGGGTACTGCTGGCCGACGACGAGGCGATGGTGCGGGCCGGCGTGCGCGCCATCCTGGCGAGCGGCGGGGAGAGCGAGGTCGTCGCCGAGGCGGGCGACGGCCGCGCGGCGGTCGAACTCGCCCTCGCCCACCGCCCCGACGTCGCCCTGCTGGACATCCGCATGCCCCGCCTGGACGGCCTCACGGCGGCCGAGGAGATCGTCCGGACCGCCCCCGGCACCGCCGTCGCGATGCTGACCACGTTCTCCGAACAGGCCTACGTCGCCCGCGCGCTGGCCGCCGGTGCCACCGGCTTCCTGCTGAAGTCCGGGGACCCCTACGAACTGATGGCGGGCGTACGGGCCGTGGCCGAGGGCGCCGCCTTCCTGTCCCCGAAGGTCGCCCGGTACGTCGTCGAGGACCTCGGCAGGGGCGGTGGCGGCGGCCGGCTCGCCCGCGAGGAACACGCACGCGCCCGTGTGGCGCGGCTCAGCCCCCGCGAACGCGAGGTGCTCGGCCTCGTCGGCGCCGGTCTGTCCAACCCGGAGATCGCCGCCCGGCTGCACCTCGTCGAGGGCACCGTCAAGGCGTACGTGAGCGCGGTCCTGGACCGGCTGGAGGTACGCAACCGGGTCCAGGCCGCGATCGTGGCGTACGAGGCGGGACTGGTCGAGACGGACGCCTGAGGCGCCTCAGCGCCGCCGGTGCGAGGTGGCGTACGCGGCGGCGGGAGCGGCGGCCGGGCCAGGACCGGTCAGCCACCGCACCGCGGGCGCCGACGACGCGCGCATCGCCTCGGCCAGCCGGGTCGCCGGACTCCTGCCCAGACGTACGGCCGTGGCGGCGACCACGGCGCCGAGCAGCAGCCCGGCGGCGACGTCGTGCGGGTAGTGCACGCCGACGAAGACCCGGGAGAAGGCCATCAGCAGGGCGAGCGGGGCCGTCATCCAGACGACCGCCCGCCGGACCAGGGCCAGGGCGACGGCCGAAGCGCCCGCTATCGTCGCGTGGTTGCTGGGGAAGGACCAGTCACCGGCCGGCGGGCACGCGGCCAGGGAGGGCACCGATTCGGCGGCGGCCCGGCACGGACGCTCCTGCGTGAAACCGGACTTGAGCAGCTCACTGCACACGTACGCCACAGCCGTGGCCACGGGTGCAAGGGCCGCGATCGCGAACGCGTGAGGGCTGTCGCGGCGTGACCGCCACCAGGCGACGACGAACAGCGCGCCGAACACCAGGATCCCCGCCTCCGTCCACACCTCCGCCGTGTGCTGGACCCATACCGGGGTGTCGTGGGCGAAGTCGGTGATGTCGCGGTACAGCTCGTCGTCCTCGAAGGTCATGCTCACCGACGGTAGGCAGCGGGCTGATTCGGTCACACCCTGCGATCGACACGTGCGGCACCTGACGATCGGCAGGGGTCAGGAGCGGTCTCCGGAATGATGATCCGTAAAAGTTGCTGCCCTGAACGGCGGGTGGGACAAGGGAACGCGCCGATCTCTCGTACAGTTTGCGCCGTGGGATCTCTGCGCAATCCGGTCGGGCCGCTTCCCTCCTCCATCTACTGGCGACGGAGGGCCGTACTGCTGTCCCTGTTCGCCCTGTTGGCGCTGCTGATCACGTGGATCGTGGTCGGCGGCGGCGGCGGCGGCGGTGGCGGTGGCGGCGGCCGCGAGGACGGCGCCGACGGCAAGAATCCGGCGCCTTCGATCACTCCCGGGCCCTCGGACTCCGGGCCGGCGATCAGTCAGGCGCCCGGAGGCCGCGACGAGTCGGGGAGCGGAGGCTCCGGCGGGCCGGGTTCGGATGCGGGCTCCGGTTCCGGTGACGGTGACGGTTCCGGTTCCGGCGGCGGTGAGTCCGGCGGCGGGACCGGGTCCGGTGGATCGGGCAGTGCCGGCGGAGGCGGTTCCGGTGGCGGTGCGGTGACCGGTGTCGGCGCGGGTGACGTGCTGCCGGGTGGCTCGAGCCTGTCGGACTGCACGCCGGGTGCGGTGAAGTTGAGCCTGCGCAGCGTCCGCAACAACTACTCGCCCGGCCAGACACCGACCTTCGAACTGACCGCGCGGAACACCTCCGGGAGCGACTGCAAGATCGATCTCGGTCCGGAGCACGCGGTGTTGACGATCACTCCGGCCGAAGGCGACGACGCCTACTGGTCGTCCGACGACTGTGTCGAGGGCACGGGCAGTCTGCGGTACCGCGTGGCCGCCGGCAGCGGCATCACCTACACCGTGAAGTGGGACCGCAAGCCGAGCGCCCCCGAGTGCGGGACGCCTCCGGCGGGATCGGCCAAGGCGGGGACGTATCTGGTGGAGGCCAAGGCGGCCGGGTTCGAGAAGGTGCGGACGTCGTTCGTGCTGAAGAGCGACTGAGCCGAGCCGACAGGCCGCCACTCACGAGAGCCCGGAGCCGAGCGAGGCCCCCCGACCGAGGCCGAGTCCGAAGCCTCGGCCTCGGTCTTGGTATCGGTCTCAGACGTACCGCTCGAGAATCGACGACTCCGCCAGCCGGGACAGGCCCTCCCGCACGCTGCGTGCCCGCGCCTCGCCGACCCCGTCCACCGTCTGGAGATCGTCCACGCTGGCGGCGAGCAGCTTCTGCAGGCCGCCGAAGTGCTCCACCAGCCGGTCGATGATCGCGCCGGGCAGCCGCGGCACCTTCGCCAGCAGCCGGAAGCCACGCGGCGACACAGCCGAGTCCAGAGTCTCCGGAGAGCCGGTGTAGCCCAAGGCGCGGGCCACCGTGGACAGTTCGAGCAGCTCGGCGTGGCTGAGCTTGTCCAGCTCGGCGAGCGCCTCCTCGACCGTGCGGGAGCGCTTGGCGGTCGGCTCGGGCACGTAGTCCCGCACGACCAGCTCGCGCTCGGGCTCCACACCGGCGATCAACTCGTCCAGCTGGAGCGCCAGCAGCCGTCCGTCCGTGCCCAGCTCCACCACGTACTCGGCGATCTCGGTCGCGATGCGGCGCACCATCTCCAGCCGCTGCGCGACCGCCGAGACGTCCCGGACGGTGACCAGGTCCTCGATCTCCAGCGCCGACAGCGTGCCCGCGACCTCGTCGAGGCGGAGCTTGTAGCGCTCCAGGGTCGCCAGCGCCTGGTTGGCCCGGGACAGGATCGCCGCCGAGTCCTCCAGCACCCGCCGCTGGCCGTCGACGTAGAGCGCGATCAGCCGCATCGACTGCGACACGGAGACGACGGGGAAGCCGACCTGCTTGCTGACCCGGTCCGCCGTACGGTGCCGGGTGCCCGTCTCCTCCGTGGGGATCGTCGGATCGGGGAGCAGCTGCACCCCGGCGCGCAGGATCTTGGACAGGTCCGAGGACAGCACGATGCCGCCGTCGAGCTTGCACAGCTCGCGCAGCCGGGTCGCGGTGAACTCCACGTCCAGTACGAAACCGCCGGTGCACATCGACTCGACGGTCTTGTCGGATCCCAGCACCATCAGGCCGCCGGTATTGCCGCGAAGGACCCGCTCCAGGCCGTCCCGAAGGAGCGTGCCGGGCGCCACCGCGCTCAGGGAAGCGCGCATCAGGCCATCGGCACCGGCACTCCCACCGGACTTTCCGGGAGCTGCTGCCCGGTCGTTGGCTGCCACTGCACTCCTCCGGTCGCAGGTTCTTCAGGTGCTCCCCTGTCGCACACTCGGTCGTACGGACGGGCGAGACCAGGGCAAAGTCTACCGGCGGTCCTCGTCCTCCCGTGGGGCCTCTCGCCGACGCGAGCGCGGAAGCACCCGCAGGGCGTCCCCTATGTCCGCGACTTCCAGGACCTTCATGCCGTCGGGAACCCTGCCGGGGTCGGTCGGCACCAGCGCGTGCGTGAAGCCCAGACGGTGCGCCTCGGAAAGCCTGCGCTGCACGCCGGTGACCCGTCTCACCTCACCGGCGAGGCCGACCTCGCCGATCGCGACGAGGTTCTTGGGCAGCGGGGTGTCGCTGGCGGCCGACGCGAGGGCGAGCGCGACGGCGAGGTCGGCGGCCGGCTCGGACAGCTTCACACCACCGACCGTCGCGCTGTAAATATCCCTTTTGCCCAGGGCGCTGATGCGACCGCGCTGCTCCAGTACGGCCAGCATCATGGACACGCGGGAGGTCTCCAGACCGGACGTGGTGCGCCGCGGGGACGGGATCTGGGAGTCGACGGTCAACGCCTGCACCTCGGCCACCAGCGGGCGTCGGCCTTCCAGGGTGACGGTCAGGCAGGTACCGGGCACGGGCTCCGCGCGGCGGGTGAGGAACAGTCCGCTGGGGTCGGTGAGGCCGGTGATGCCCTCGTCGTGCAGCTCGAAGCAGCCGACCTCGTCGGTGGTGCCGTACCGGTTCTTGACGCCGCGCACCAGCCGCAGGCGGGCGTGCCGGTCGCCCTCGAAATGAAGCACGACGTCGACGAGGTGCTCCAGCAGCCGTGGACCGGCGATGGCTCCGTCCTTCGTGACATGCCCCACCAGCAGGGTGGACATGCCGCGGTCCTTGGAGGCGCGGATCAGGGCGCCCGCCACCTCCCGCACCTGCGCCATGCCGCCGGGGGCACCGTCGATCTCGGGCGAGGCCACCGTCTGCACGGAGTCGAGGATCAACAGCGACGGCTTCACCGCGTCCAGATGCCCCAGCACCGCCGCGAGGTCGGTCTCGGCCGCGAGGTACAGATGGTCGTCGATGGCCTTGATGCGGTCGGCGCGCAGCCGCACCTGGCTGGCCGACTCCTCACCGGTGACGTAGAGGGTCTTGTGCTCCTCGCTCGCCGACTTGGCCGCCACGTCCAGCAGCAGCGTGGACTTGCCGACGCCGGGCTCACCCGCGACGAGCACCACGGCGCCGGGCACCAGTCCGCCGCCGAGCACCCGGTCCAGCTCGGGCACGCCGGTCGAGCGGGCGGTCGCCTGGCGGCCGTCGACCTGGCCGATGGGCAGCGCGGAGGTGGTGACGCGCCCCGGCGTCGTCGTACGGACCGCGGGCGCGCCGTACTCCTCGACCGTGCCCCAGGCCTGGCATTCGGGGCAGCGGCCGAGCCACTTGGCCGTCTGCCAGCCGCACTCGGTGCAGCGGTAGGACGGCCGTTCCTTGGTGGACTTCGTACGGGCAGCCATGCACGAACCGTAACCGCCCCCACTGACAACCCGTGCCACGGCGAGGGACCGGCCGGCCCTTCCGCGGCCGGCCGATTCCGCGCGCCGTTCCGGGGACGGACGCCCGCGGGACGGCCCCGACCCATGACGAGACGAACCGCGCTGAGCGCACCCCACCGAACCCGCGCCGGTCGCCGCAGGCACCCCCGTCGCGCGGCGGCACCACCCCGAACGGAGCACCCGGCACCCTGAACCGGCCGCGGAACCACACCTTCCTGTCCCCTTATGAGGGATCGTTTCACCCGTACGGATTAAAAGTGTCCAAAGCGCCAGTTCGCGCCACCCATAGCCCCCTACGGTCGCCGAGTGATGAGGAGCAGTCCGGAGACCACGACCCGCACGACCGGCGCACACCGGGCGCACCGGGAAGCGCGTGACCGCACCGCGGCACGCACGCTGGCGCAGCGGCCGCCCGCGCGCTACGACGCGTATCTGGACGGCCTGTTCACATACTGCCTGTCCGTGCTCTGCGACCACGACGCCGCGACCGAAGCCCTGGGCGACGTCCTCGTGCTCGCCGAGCGCCGCGGCCACCGGGCCCCCGGAGCCGCCGGGGACCGCAGGGCCTGGCTGTACGCGCTGGCCCGCTGGGCCTGCCTGCGCAAGCTGGCCGAGGCCAAGCAGAAACGTCCGAGCAGTCACGCGGCGGGCCGCCCCGACACCGCCGCGCGGAACGGACACGGCGGACTCCACGGGCGCGACGCACGCCACGGGCGCGACGGGCGCGACCGACGCGACGGATGGGAAGGAAGGGAAGGGCGCGACGGGAACGACGGGAACGAGGGGGAACAGCAGCGACACCGCCGCGAACTCGCCCTCCTCGCCTGGCCGGAGGCCGCGGGCACCACCCCGGAGCAGCGCGAGGCGCTCGAACTCGCCGTGCGCCACCACCTGGCCGCCCACGAGGTCGCCGCCGTCCTCGGCATGGACCTGGCCGCCGCCCGCGAGCTCCTCGCCTCCGCCGCCTGCGAGGTCGAGCGCACCCGCGCCGCCCTCGCCGTCGTCGAGACGGGCACCTGCCCGGGCGTCGCCCGCCTCACCGGCGACAACCAGTACGTGCTGAGCACCGCGCTGCGCCGCGAGCTGGTCCGGCACGTCGACGACTGCCCCCGCTGCCGCCGCACCGCCGAGCGCGCCATCCCCGGCCGCTGGCCCGGCACCAGCGTGACCCCCGCCGAACTGCCCGTCCTGGAGGCACCCCGCGCGGTGCTGCACATGGCCATGGCGCACGTCCCGCGCGCGCGAGGCACGGCCCCCCGCTTCGACCGGCGCGGCTTCCCGATGGACCCGAAGGACCGCGCGGCCCGGCGGGACCGCCTGCGCGCCCGTGCCGTCACCACGACCGTCGTCGCCACCGTCGTCGCCGCCCCCGTGCTCGCCCTGTGGGCGGCCTACCGGGGCACCCCGGTCGTCGAGGGCGAGGACGGCCGCTCGGCCAGCGCCAGCGAGGCGCACGGCCCCGACGGCCTGGACGGCGAGTCCGCGGGCGGCGGCCACGGCTACGAGAACGCGGGCAACGCCGGCACCACCCCGGGCACCCGCTTCGGCAGGGACGGCAAGGCCGACGTCTCCGTGGAGGTCGTCAGCGTCTCCGGCGCGGGCGAGAAGGGCGCCGGCCGCCTGGAGGTCACGGCCGGCCACGACGGCGACACCACGCTCGTCACCCTGACCGCGGCCGGCGACACACCGGTGCGCTGGTCCGCGTCCACCGGCGCCACCTGGCTGTACCTGAGCCAGTCGTCGGGCACCCTCGACCCCGGCGAGACACTGACGATCAAGGTGTACGTCGACCACCTGCGGGAACCGTCCGGCCACTGGCGCGCACGGGTGGCCGTCTCACCCGTCGGCGCCATCGTTTCCATCGATGGCTACGGCACCGCGCCCAGCCCCTCCCACCCGGGCCCGGTACCGCGCCCCGGCCCGCCCGACGACTCCCCGTCCCCGTCCGGCCCGGGCCCGGATCCGTCCCCGTCGACGTCGGCGCCTCCCGACCCGACCCCCACGGACGACCCGCCGCCCACGTCACCCGCCCCGGACCCGACGCCGACCGGCGACCCGTCGCCCACCGGCGGCACGGGCGGCTCGTCACCGCCGCCCGGCGAGGGCGCCGACCCGGGCCCGTCCACCTCGTAGACGCCTCGCAGCGCCTCGCAGAACGGCGTCCAGCGACCGGGGTCCAGCGACCGGGGTCAGTGGAAGGCGTTCAGTGACCGGCGTTCAGTGACCGGCGTTCAGCGGGCCGGGTCCGCCGGATGCGGAGCCACCAGCGGCAGCTGCGAGGCCAGCCGCTCCTCGCACAGCTCGACCAGCCGGTCGTAGCCCGCCTTGCCCATCAGCTCGATCAGCTCCGGCCGGTACGAGACGTACACCGGGTCGCCCGCTCCGTGCGCCGAGGTGGCCGAGGTGCACCACCAGTGCAGGTCGTGCCCGCCCGGACCCCAGCCGCGCCGGTCGTACTCGCCGATCGACACCTGCAGCACGCGCGTGTCGTCGGGCCGGTCGATCCACTCGTACGTCCGCCGGACCGGAAGCTGCCAGCACACGTCCGGCTTGGTCTCCAGCGGTTCCCGGCCCTCCTTCAGGGCCAGGATGTGCAGCGAGCAGCCCGCGCCCCCGGCGAAGCCGGGCCGGTTCTGGAAGATGCACGACCCCTGGAAGGGCCGGGTCTGCCGGGAACCCTCGTCGTCCTCGGAGACCCAGCCGTCCCGCGTGCCCTCGGCGTGGTGCTGCCAGACGTCCGGCGTGAGCCGCGCCACGTGCTCGGCGACCCGCTTCTCGTCGTCCTCGTCGGAGAAGTGGGCGCCCAGCGAGCAGCACCCGTCGTCCGCGCGGCCCGCCTGGATGCCCTGGCACCCGCTGCCGAAGATGCAGTTCCAGCGGGAGGTCAGCCATGTCAGATCGCACCGGAAGACCTGTTCGTCGTCCGCCGGATCCGGAAACTCCACCCACGCGCGCGCGAAGTCGAGGCCTTTCTCGTCGCCCATTTTGTGCTTCTTTTCCTTCTTGGCCGACTTTTCGTCCTTCGCCTTTTTCGTCTTTGGCACGGCTCCAGGGTAAGTCGCCCGGGCCGGATGACGGCACCGCCGCACTCCCCGCTGGCAGTAGCGTTCCGTACATGAGACTCGGTGTCCTCGACGTGGGTTCGAACACGGTGCATCTGCTGGTGGTGGACGCACACCCGGGCGCGCGCCCGCTGCCCGCCCACTCGCACAAGGCGGAACTGCGCCTCGCCCAGCTCCTCGACGAGGACGGCGCGATCGGCCCCGACGGCGTCGACCGGCTGGTCGCCGTAGTCCGGGAGGCGCTCCAGGCCGCCGAGGACAAGGGCGTCGAGGACCTCCTGCCGTTCGCCACCTCCGCCGTGCGGGAGGCGAGCAACGCCGACGACGTCCTCGCGCGCGTGCGCGAGGAGACGGGCGTCGAGCTGACGGTCCTCAGCGGCGCCGAGGAGGCCCGGCTCACTTTCCTGGCCGTCCGGCGCTGGTTCGGCTGGTCCGCCGGCAAGCTGCTGGTCCTCGACATCGGCGGGGGTTCCCTGGAGATCGCCTACGGCATCGACGAGGAGCCCGACACGGCCGTGTCGCTGCCGCTCGGCGCGGGCCGGCTGACCGCCGCCCGGCTGCCCGGCGACCCGCCCCACCCGGACGACGTCCGGGCGCTGCGCCGCCACGTCCGCACCGAGATCGCCCGCACGGTCGGCGACTTCAGCCGCTTCGGCGCCCCCGACCACGTGGTCGCCACCTCGAAGACCTTCCGGCAGCTGGCCCGCATCGCCGGTGCCGCCCGCTCCGCCGAGGGCCTCTACGTCCAGCGCGAGCTGAAGCGGGCCTCGCTGGAGGCCTGGGTGCCCCGCCTGGCCGCCATGACCACCGCCGAGCGGGCCGAGCTCCCCGGCGTCTCGGAGGGCCGCGCGAACCAGCTCCTGGCCGGTGCGCTGGTCGCCGAGGCCGCGATGGACCTCTTCCACGTGGAAAGCCTGGAAATCTGCCCGTGGGCGCTGCGAGAGGGCGTGATCCTGCGCAGGCTGGATCACATGGGCCAGGGATGAGGACCCCCTGAGGACCCCCCTGAGGGCCCCCTGAGGAGCCCTCGAGGAGCCCCCGCGAGGGCGCGGGGGCCGTACCGATGCGCGGCTCCGCCGCGTGGGCGCGGCACCACGACGCACCCCGCGTCCGCATCCACAAGGCGCGCACCCCGCACCCCGCACCCCGCACCCCGTACCCCGCACCCCGCACCCCGTACCCCGCACCCCGTACCCACGACGCCCCCCCGCCCCGCGCCCCGCACCCACAAGGCGCGCACCGCGCCCGCACCCGCGACGCACCCCGCACCCCGCACCCGTCCTATGGCAATCACCACAACGGCGAAGAGGCGCCCCGCACCCTCCGACCCGCACCCCGTAACCTGGCCCCCGTGGCAGAACCAAGGGACGTAGTCCGCATCCCGGACGCGAAGGTCGCCCTGTCGACGGCTTCCGTCTACCCGGAGTCGACGGCGACGGCCTTCGAGATCGCCGCACGCCTCGGCTACGACGGAGTCGAGGTCATGGTGTGGACCGATCCCGTCAGCCAGGACATCGACGCGCTGCGCAGACTCAGCGACTACCACCGGATGCCCATCCTGGCCGTGCACGCGCCCTGCCTGCTCATCACCCAGCGCGTCTGGTCCACCGACCCCTGGGTGAAGCTCCAGCGCGCCCGCGCCGCCGCCGAGAGACTCGGTGCGAGCGCCGTGGTGGTCCACCCCCCGTTCCGCTGGCAGCGGCAGTACGCCCGGGACTTCGTCAGCGGCATCTGGCGGATGGCGGACGAGACGGACGTGCGGTTCGCCGTCGAGAACATGTACCCCTGGCGCTACCGCGACCGCGAGATGCAGGCGTACGCCCCCGACTGGGACGTGACGAAGGAGGACTACCGGCACTTCACGATCGACCTCAGCCACGCCGCCACCTCCCGCACCGACACCCTCGACATGCTCGGCCGCATGAGCGACCGCCTCGGGCACGTCCACCTCGCCGACGGCAAGGGCTCCGCCAAGGACGAGCACCTCGTCCCGGGCCGCGGCAGCCAGCCCTGCGCCGAGGTGCTGGAGCACCTCGCGCGCACCGGCTTCGACGGCCACGTCGTCATCGAGGTCAACACCCGTCGCGCGATGTCCAGCGCCGAACGTGAGGCCGATCTCGCCGAGGCACTGGCCTTCACCCGCCTGCACCTGGAGTCGGCGGGAGCCGCGGGCCCGGCGGGCGCGGCAGGCTCACCGGGGACGGCGGACCCGGCGGGGAAGGCGCACCGGCGGTGAGTGACACCGCCGGGGGAACCCGCCGCCGCGGCCGCCCCCCGCGCACCGAATCCGCCGGCACCCGCGACCGCATCCTGACCGCGGCCCGCGAGGAGTTCTCCGAACGCGGCTACGAGAAGACGTCCGTACGCGGCATCGCCAAGGCCGCGGGCGTGGACCCGGCGCTGGTGCACCACTACTTCGGCACCAAGGAACAGGTCTTCGAGGCGGCGATCGAGGTCGCCTTCGCACCGGTCCTCGGAGCCCCCGAGACGATCGGCGACGGCCCCCTCGACGGGGTCGGCGAGCGGCTCACCCGCTTCTTCTTCGGCCTGTGGGAGAACCCGGGCACCCGTACGCCGCTGCTGGCCATCGTCCGCTCCGCCGTGAACAACGACACCGCCGCCGCCGTCTTCCGCCGCCTGATCGCCGCCCAGCTGCTGCGCCGCATCGCCGCCCAGCTGGACCTGCCCGACGCGGAGCTGCGCGCCGAACTGGCGGCCGCGCAGCTGGTCGGCTGCGCGGTGCTCCGGTACGTGATCAAGGCGGAGCCGCTGGCGTCGGCGGACCCGGAGCGGATCATCGCCCGCCTGGCACCGGTCGTACAGGGCCACCTGACCGGTCCCTGAGGCCGCTCTCCGGCCGTCGTGGCCCGAGACAGGCGTCCCGCATTCCGGACGCCCTGTCCCGACCCCTGGATGAGCGGCGTACGCTCGACGTCAGTCATTACTCTCCAAGGAGCGAGGCGAGCGACGATGCCCGAGCTGAGGTCCCGCACAGTCACCCACGGCCGCAACATGGCGGGCGCCCGCGCCCTTATGCGTGCCTCCGGGGTACCCGGCGCGGACATCGGCCGGAAGCCGATCATCGCGGTCGCCAACAGCTTCACGGAGTTCGTGCCGGGCCACACGCACCTCGCCCCGGTCGGCCGGATCGTCAGCGAGGCGGTCGTCGCCGCCGGCGGCATCCCGCGCGAGTTTAACACGATCGCCGTCGACGACGGCATCGCCATGGGCCACGGCGGCATGCTCTACTCCCTGCCCTCCCGCGACCTGATCGCGGACAGCGTCGAGTACATGGTCGAGGCCCACTGCGCCGACGCCCTCGTCTGCATCTCCAACTGCGACAAGATCACCCCGGGCATGCTCAACGCCGCCCTGCGGCTGAACATCCCCACGGTCTTCGTCTCCGGCGGCCCCATGGAGTCCGGTCGCGCCACCCTGGTCGACGGCACGGTCCGCACCCTGGACCTCGTCGACGCGATGTCGGAAGCGGTCAACGACAAGATCTCCGACGCGGACATCCTCCGGATCGAGGAGAACGCCTGTCCCACCTGCGGCTCCTGCTCCGGCATGTTCACCGCCAACTCGATGAACTGCCTCACCGAGGCCATCGGCCTCTCCCTCCCCGGCAACGGCTCGGTCCTGGCCACCCACACCGCCCGCAAGGCGCTCTACGAGAACGCCGCCCGCACGGTGCTGGACCTGACCCGCCGCTACTACGAGCAGGACGACGACTCGGTCCTGCCCCGCAACATCGCCACCCCCGCGGCGTTCGCGAACGCCATGGCGCTCGACATCGCGATGGGCGGCTCCACCAACACGATCCTGCACCTGCTGGCCGCCGCCCAGGAGGCGCAGGTCCCCTTCGGCCTGACCGAGATGGACGCCCTCTCGCGCCGCGTCCCCTGCCTGGCGAAGGTCGCGCCGAACGTCGCCAAGGACCGTACGTACTACATGGAGGACGTGCACCGGGCCGGCGGCATCCCCGCTCTCCTCGGCGAGCTGCACCGCGGGGGCCTGCTCAACGAGGACGTGCACTCCGTCCACAGCCCGTCCCTGGCCGACTGGCTGAAGACGTGGGACGTCCGCGGCGGCTCCCCGTCCCCGGAGGCGGTGGAGCTGTGGCACGCGGCCCCCGGCTGCGTCCGCTCCGCCGAGGCGTTCTCCCAGTCGGAGCGCTGGGACTCCCTCGACGAGGACGCCGAGGGCGGCTGCATCCGCTCCGCCGAGCACGCCTACTCCAAGGACGGCGGCCTGGCCGTCCTGCGCGGCAACCTGGCGGTCGACGGCTGCGTCGTGAAGACGGCCGGCGTCGACGAGTCCATCTGGACCTTCGAGGGCCCGGCGGTCGTCTGCGAGTCGCAGGAGGAGGCCGTCCAGAAGATCCTCACCCAGCAGGTCAAGGAGGGCGACGTCGTCGTCATCCGCTACGAGGGCCCCAAGGGCGGCCCCGGCATGCAGGAGATGCTCTACCCGACCTCGTACCTGAAGGGCCGCGGCCTCGGAAAGACCTGCGCCCTGGTCACCGACGGCCGCTTCTCCGGCGGCACGTCCGGGCTCTCCATCGGCCACGCCAGTCCCGAGGCCGCCGCCGGCGGCACCATCGCCCTGGTCGAGGACGGCGACCGCATCCGCATCGACATCCCGAACCGCTCGATCGAGCTGCTGGTCGACGACGCCGAGCTGGCCCGCCGCGAGCAGGCCCTGGGCGGCGTGTACGCGCCGAAGAACCGCGACCGCAAGGTCTCCGCGGCCCTGAAGGCCTACGCGGCGATGGCGACCAGCGCCGACAAGGGCGCCGTGCGCGACGTGAGCAAGCTCGGCTGACCACCGGCCGGACCCGGCACCGTCACCAGGCGGCCGGGTCCCGCCCCGCCACCCCGAACACCGTGCCGTCGGGCGCACCGGCGTAGACGTGGCCGCCCGCGAGTACGGGCCGGGGGAGCGCGGCGGGCACGCGGTCCGACTCGGCGCCGAGCCGCGGCCGGGTCTGCCCGAGCAGCCGGCCCTCGCGGGCGTCCACACCGAGGAGCCGCCCGTCCGGAGCGGTGACGTACACATGCCGCCCGTCGGAGACGGGCGCCGATCCCCGGCTCACCCCCGTCTCCAGCCGCCACCGCTGCTTCCCCGCCGCCATGTCGACGGCCACCAGCGAGCCGCCCGCACCCATGAGGAACACCGTGTCCCCGTGCACGCCGGCCTCCGCCTGCGCGACCGGCACGGGCAGCTTCACCCGCCGGACGTCCCCGGTGGCGGGCGTGTACCGCACCACGGCCTTCGCGTCCCCGTACACGGCACCCCCGGCGACGAGGTACACCGACCCGTCCGCCGCCCCCACGGGCGTCAGCGACCCCGCCAGCTCCGCGTCCCACCGCACCTCGCCCGTCGCCGGATCCACCGCGGTGACCCGGGTCCGGCTCCCGCCCCCGGACTCGCTCGCCGCGTACGCCGACGAGTCCCCGGCGAAGGAGGAGAAGTACGGCACGGCCTGCCCCGGAATCCGGTGCGACCACTCGACGTCACCGGAGGCGCTGTCCACGCTTGTGACCGTCCCGTCGGGGCGGGTCAGCAGCAGCCTGCCGCCGGCCGCCCGCACTCCGTCGTACTCGGGCAGGTCCTCCTGCCACACCTGCCGGCCCGAGGCGGGATCGAGCGCCTCCAGAGTGCCGATCCGGTCGAGGAAGGGCTGGACGAGGCCGCCCGACACGACCGGCGCTTCGCTCCGTGCCATGTCCGCCACCTCGTGCCGCCACAGTGTGCCGCCGTCGGCCGGATCGAGGGCGAAGACCAGACCGGGCCGCGCGCACAGCAGTACCCGCGCCGCGTACGAGCACTGGGGCATCCCGCCGCCCTCGGGCCCGGGCCCCGCCTCCCACTCGCCGAAGCCGCCCGGCGTGCCCTGCGCCGCGGTGGGAGTACGCGCCGGTTCCGTACCGCCGAACACCTGGACCGAGGTGAGCCCGCCGAGTACGGCGAGACCGACCGTCCCGGCCACCAGCCCCGTCCGCCGCCCCAGCCGCCGCACGGACCACCGCGCGGGCACGTCCGCCCGGGGCCGCGGCGTACTCGCCCCGACAGCCTCCGGCGCTTCGTCCGGCGCCTCCGGTGCTTCCTCCGGCGTCCGCTGCGCCGGTATGAACACCTGCGTGTCGTACGCCGCCGCCACCGAACGCAGCTCCCGCATCAACTCGTCCGGCGTGGGCCGTTCGTCCGGCTCCTTGGCGAGGCACCGCAGCACCAGCGGCGCGAGCGTCTCCGGTACGCCGGTCAGGTCGGGCTCGTCGTGCACGACCTGGTAGGCGACGACGTACGGACTGTCGGAGTCGAACGGCCCGCGTCCGGTCGCCGCGTGCACCATGAGCGACCCGAGCGCGAACACGTCCGCGGCGGGCCCCACCTCCCGGGGCCGCCGGAACTGCTCGGGCGCCATGAAGGGCGGCGTCCCGATCAGCTTCCCCGTCTCCGTGCGCAGTTCACTGTCCTTCGGCCGGGAGATGCCGAAGTCGATGACCTTCGGCCCGTCCTCGGCGAGCAGCACGTTGCTCGGCTTCAGATCCCGGTGTACGACGCCCACCCGGTGGATGTCGCGCAGCGCCTCCGCGAGCCCGGCCATCAGCCGGCGCAACTGGGCAGGATCCATGGGGCCGTTCCGCTTCACCTGCTCGGAAAGCGTCGGGCCGGGGATGTACAGCGTGGCCATCCAGGGCCGCCCGGCATCCGGATCGGCGTCGACGACCGGCGCCGTGAAGGCCCCGCTCACCCGCCGCGCCGCGGCCACCTCCTGCCGGAAGCGTCCCCTGAACTCGGTGTCCCTGGCGTACCGGGCGTGTACGACCTTCACCGCGACCCGCATCCCGGAGGTGCTGCGGGCCAGATGCACGACCCCCATGCCACCCGAGCCCAGACAGGACTCGAGCCGGTAGTGACCGGCATACTCCGGAAGTTCCGCTTCCGCGCCCGCTCCGGCGTTCGGCTGCGGCGCCATGGAACCACCCCCGTGCTGTTCGTTCGCGCGCGCGACGCTCGGAGCCTAGTCGATGGTTCTTCTGGGGCCGAGGAGGCTTGCTAGCCTCCGCGTGCGAGTTGCGAACTGGTGTTTCGTACCTTGTTCCATGGGAATGAACGTGACCCCACGAAACCCGTGGGGTGCAACGGGGGAGGTTTTTCATGTCTGTCGACCAGCTCACGGACGCCACGGGCGGGGACGAGAAGGCGGCCACGGAGGCCGTCGCCACGGCGGCCGCCGCCGGCTCCTACCCGGTGGCGCCGGGCTACCGGCTGAACGTCCGCAGCGGTCCCGGCACCGGCTACTCCATCGTGCGGACCCTGCCCGAGGGTTCCCGGGTCCAGATCAACTGCCAGACGCCGGGGACCCGCGTCTCGGGCCCGTACGGCACCTCGAACATCTGGGACGGCATCGGCAGCGGCCAGTACGTCTCCGACGCGTACGTCCGCACCGGCAGCGACGGGTACGTGGCCCCTCGCTGCTGACCTTGTAACAGGGGTGTTCTGAAAGCGTATTAGGAGGTTGCCGAGAGGAACGGCGTGCCGGGCCGAGCGGCTCTTGGTGGTCAGCAACGCCCGCTCGCACCGCTGGGTACGAGCGGGCCGGCACGCCAACCGACTCTGAGGTAGACAACGATGCGCGTTCGCAAGCTGACCATCGCCGCCATGGCCCTCGCCGCCGGTATCTCGCTCACGGCCTGCCAGAACGACGACGGCACGGGAGAGAGCGCCGCCCCGCCGGCCGCCTCCACCGCGTCCTCCGCGACCGGCGGCTCGGGTTCGACCGGCTCGGACCAGCAGGGCGGCACGGACTCCGATGGGAAGACCCCCAACGGCACCGGCGGCACCGGCGGCACCGGCGGCACAGGCGGCACAGGCGGCACCGGCGGCACCGGCGGCACCGGCGGCACAGGCGGAACCGACCAGGACGGCAAGGGCGCCGAGTGCCGCACCGACGAGCTGGAGATCACGGCGACCGACGCCACGATCGGCGGCGACGACCGGGGCACCGTCGCGGTGGACCTGAGGAACGGCGGCGGCCGGGACTGCTCGCTCGCGGGCTACGCGGGCGTCGACCTCAAGACGAACTCCGGCACACTGTCCGCCGAGCGCACGGGTGAGCCGGCCCCCTCGGTCGTCCTCGCGGACGGGGACACGGTGACCTTCGGCATCACCTACCCGATCAACGACTCGGGCGGTTCCGGCGTCCGCGTCACGGGCCTGGTGGTGACCCCGCCGGACGAGACCAAGTCGGTCACCCTCGACTGGCCGGGCGGCGCCACGCTGCCCGTCACGGACGGCACCGGCTCCCCGGTGCAGGTCGGCCCGCTCGGCAGCGCCGGCCAGGGCGGCTGACGCACCCCGTACCCCAGGAGCCTCGTCCGGTGTGCCGGGCCCGCCCGGGGCCCGCGCCGCCCCGGCGCCATAATCGACCCGTGAGCGCAGAGAACGGTAAGAACGGCATCCCGGACATCCCCGCGGGCCCCCGCCCCGAGCCCCTTCGGTTCTACGGCACGACCTGGGTAAACCACGACAGCGGCTACACCGCCCGCCGGGCGGGCCTCGCCGTCGGCTCCCTCGCCGTGGCGGCCGCCGCCTGCTTCGTGCTCCGCGTCGCCTACCAGGGCCTCCAGATCGCCGACATCGGCAGCTTCGTCTCGCTGCTGATGATCGTGATGTTCGCGGTCTGCAGCGCCCTGGCCTTCCGCCACACCTGGTCCGGCTTCACCAGCCGCCCCGACCCCGACCGCCAGGCATCCATGCGCGGCCTGCTCGCCATCGGCTTCGTCGGCTCCCTACTCGCCTACTTCTTCCGCACCTTCACCGAGGCCCCCGGCGAGAAACTGCACCGCGCGGAGTACGAGAAGGCCCGCGCGGAGTACGAGAAGCGCACCACGCGCCGCTCGGGCAACCCGACGAAGAAGCGCCGCCGGAAGTAGCGGACAGACCGGAGCGCGAGTCCGCAAGCGCGACTCCGGGGCGCGAGTCTGGTGGCGCGAGCCCGGAAGCGCGACTCCGGGGGCGCGAGTCCGCAAGCGCGACTCCGGGGCGCGAGTCTGGTGGCGCGAGTCCGCAAGCACGACTCCGGGGCGTGAGTCTGTGGCGCGAGTCCGCAAGCGCGAGTCTGTGGCGCGAGCCCGGAAGCGCGACTCCGGGGCGCGAGTCCGCAAGCGAGAGTCCGTAAACGGACAGGGAGCCCGGAGGCTCTCTCCCACGGTGCTCCGGGAGACCCGCTACGCCCCGCCACCCCACCCGGCCACCATGGCCGCATGACGACACCGCCGCCCCCGGACGACCCGGCCACTCCGACCGCCCCCGCCCAGGCCGGCCACAGCGCCCGGGCCCAATCCTTCAACGCGGCCGCGGCCCAGTACGCCGCCAACCGCCCCTCCTACCCGCCCGCCCTCTTCGACACGATCGAGGAGCTGGCCGGCCGCCCCCTGGCAGGCACCCGCGTCGTGGACGTCGGCGCCGGTACGGGCCTCGCCACCGCCCGCCTGCACGAGCGCGGCGCCGATGTGATCGCCGTCGAGCCCGGCGCCGGCATGGCCGCCGAGTTCCGCCGCACGCTCCCCGGCGTGCCGATGATCCGGGGCAACGGCAACAGCCTCCCCCTCGCCGGCCACTGCGCCGACCTCCTCACCTACGCCCAGGCCTGGCACTGGACCGACCCTGACCAAGCCGTCCCGGAGGCGTTGCGCGTGCTGCGTCCGGGCGGTGCGCTCGCACTGTGGTGGAACACCAGCGCTCTCGATGTGCCGTGGATCGCGGCGGCCGCCGAGCGCGCCGACCGGCACTTCGGGCTGGACATCTCCGCCGAGCAGCGAAACCTCGACGCCCGCGTCGCCGACCCCGCCGGCCGCCTCGACTTCACCCACCGCGGCATCCGCTGGAGCCGCCGCGTCCCCCTCGCGACCCACTTGGCCAACCTCGGCAGCCACTCGTTGTTCCTGACCGACACCGAGGAACGCCGCACGGCCTTCCTGGCCGAGGAGCGCCGGCACCTGCTGACCGTCTTCCCGGACGGAATCGTCGAGGAGACGTACGACGTCCGCCTCCTGCTCGCGACGACCCCGGCGACCCCAACGGCTTGACGCGTCCCGCACCCGGGAGGAGTATTCATCACATGGTGAATTACTCCTCCCCGCCACCCGAAGGACAAGGCGGTGCCCCCGTCCCACCCGCCGTACGCGCCGAGAACCTCACCGTCGTACGCGGCCCCCGCACCGTCCTGCGCGCCCTCGGCTTCACCGTCCCGCGAGGCCGCATCACCGGCCTGCTCGGCCCCTCCGGCTGCGGCAAGTCGACCCTCATGCGAGCGATCGCCGGCACCCAGGCCAAGGTCACCGGCACCCTGGACGTCCTAGGCCGCCCAGCCGGCCACCCCACCCTGCGCACCCGCATCGGCTACGTCACCCAGGCCCCGTCCGTCTTCGACGACCTGACCGTCCGCCAGAACCTCGACTACTTCGCCGAGGTCCTCGCCCCCGGCCGCGCGGCCTCCGCCCACCGCCACGAGAACGTCACCCGGGCCATCGCCGACGTCGACCTCACCACCCACGCCGACGCCCTGGCCGGCAACCTCTCCGGCGGCCAGCGCAGCCGCGTCTCCCTCGCCGTGGCCCTCCTCGGCGCCCCCGAGCTGCTCGTCCTCGACGAACCGACGGTCGGCCTGGACCCCGTCCTGCGCCGCGACCTGTGGGCCCTGTTCCACTCCATCGCCGCCGACCGCGGCGCCACCCTCCTCGTCTCCTCCCACGTCATGGACGAGGCCGAGCGCTGCCACCGCCTCCTCCTGATGCGGGAGGGCGAGATCCTCGCCGACGACACTCCCGACGCCCTGCGCACCCGCACCGGGTCCGAAACGGTCGAGGAAGCCTTCCTGCGCCTGGTCGACGAGGCGACGGCGACGGCCCGCACGAAGGAGAGCACCAAATGACGACTCCCACGGCCCCCACCGCCACCCCCGCGACCGTGGACCCGGCCCCCACCCACGCCCTGAACCTCTCCCGCACCACAGCCACCGCCACCCGCGTCCTGCGCCAGCTGAGCCACGACCCCCGCACCATCGCGCTCCTGATCCTGATCCCCTGCGTGATGCTGTTCCTGCTCCGCTACGTCTTCGACGGCAGCCCGCGCACCTTCGACAACATCGGCGCCTCGCTCCTCGGCATCTTCCCGCTGATCACGATGTTCCTGGTCACGTCCATCGCGACCCTGCGCGAGCGCACCTCGGGCACCCTCGAACGGCTCCTCGCCATGCCCCTGGGCAAGGGCGACCTGATCGCCGGCTACGCCCTCGCCTTCGGGGCCCTCGCCATCGTCCAGTCGGCCCTCGCGACCGGTCTGGCGGTCTGGTTCCTCGGCCTCGACGTGACGGGCAGCCCCTGGCTCCTCCTCCTGGTCGCGCTGCTGGACGCCCTCCTCGGCACCGCGCTGGGCCTCTTCGTCTCGGCCTTCGCGGCCTCCGAGTTCCAGGCGGTGCAGTTCATGCCGGCCGTGATCTTCCCCCAGCTCCTCCTCTGCGGCCTGTTCACCCCGCGCGACAAGATGCACCCGGCCCTGGAGGCCGTCTCCGACGTCCTGCCGATGTCCTACGCGGTCGACGGCATGAACGAGGTCCTGCGCCACACCGACATGACGGCCGCCTTCGTACGGGACGTCCTGATCGTCGCGGGCTGCGCACTCCTGGTCCTGGCCCTGGGCGCCGCCACCCTCAAACGCCGGACGGCGTAGCACGCTCCGTCGGCATCCCGACGGCGTCCCGCCCACCGGACGCGCCGACCCCACCCGCCCCCAGGATGCGAGGATGACGACGACGGACGACGCACCCGAGACAGGGCACCGGAGGGCACCGAAAGCCATGACCCAGAAAGTCGCAGTCCTCGGCACCGGCAAGATCGGCGAAGCCCTGCTCAGCGGAATGATCGGCGCCGGCTGGGCCCCCGCCGACCTCATGGTCACCGCCCGCCGCCAGGAACGGGCCGACGAGCTCCGCATCCGCCACGGAGTCACCCCGGTCACCAACGCCGAGGCCGCCAAGTCCGCCGACACCCTGATCCTCACGGTCAAGCCGCAGGACATGGGCGCCCTCCTCGACGAACTCGCCCCGCACGTCCCCGCCGACCGCCTGGTCATCAGCGGCGCGGCGGGCATCCCCACCGCCTTCTTCGAGGAGCGCCTCGCTCCCGGCACCCCGGTGGTCCGCGTCATGACGAACACCCCGGCCCTCGTCGACGAGGCCATGTCCGTCATCTCCGCCGGCACCCACGCCACCGCCGACCACCTCACGCACACCGAGGAGATCTTCGGCGCCGTCGGCAAGACCCTGCGCGTCCCCGAGTCCCAGCAGGACGCCTGCACCGCCCTCTCCGGCTCCGGCCCGGCCTACTTCTTCTACCTGGTCGAGGCCATGACGGACGCCGGTATCCTCCTCGGCCTGCCCCGCGACAAGGCGCACGACCTGATCGTCCAGTCCGCGATCGGCGCCGCGAAAATGCTCCGCGACAGCGGCGAACACCCGGTCAGGCTCCGCGAGAACGTCACGTCACCCGCCGGCACCACCATCAACGCCATCCGCGAACTCGAGAACCACGGCGTCCGCGCCGCCCTCATCGCCGCCCTCGAGGCCGCCCGCGACCGCAGCCGCGAGCTGGCCTCCGGCACCAAGGACTGACGGCGGCGCGGACCACGCCCCTACCGGGCCGGCAGCAATCCGATGGCCCGGTAGGCGGCATCCACGGTCGGCCGGGCCATGGCCCGGGCCTTCTCCGCACCCTCCCGAAGGACACCCTCCACGTACCCGGGATCCGCGCACAGCTCCATGTGCCGCTGCTGTACGGGCCGCAACACCTCGACGACGGCCTCCGCGGTGTCCTTCTTCAACGCGCCGTACGAGTCGTACCCACCCGCCAGCACCGCCGGCTCCCCGCCCGTGCAGGCGGCAAGGATCTCCAGCAGGTTCGCGAGCCCCGGCCGAGCCTCCCGGTCGTACACGACCTCGCGCCCGCTGTCCGTCACGGCCCGCATGACCTTCTTCCGCACCGCGTCCGGCTCGTCCAGCAGATAGACGATCCCCGGCCCGACGTCGTCGCTCTTCCCCATCTTCGACAGCGGCTCCTGCAGATTCATCACCCGGGCCGCCACCGCGGGACTCGTCGCCCGCGGCACCACGAACGTCTGCCCGTACCGCTGGTTGAACCGCACGGCGAGATCCCGCGCCAGCTCCACGTGCTGCGTCTGGTCGTCCCCGACGGGCACGTCGTCCGTCCCGTACGCCAGGATGTCGGCCGCCATCAGTACCGGATACGTGAGCAGCGACAGCCGCACGCTCCCGCCCCGCTCCCGCTCCCGCGCGGCCTTCTCCTTGTACTGGATCATCCGGCGCATCTCCCCGTCGGTGGCGACGCACTCCAGTACGTACGACAGCCGGGCGTGCTCATCCACGTGACTCTGCACGAACACGGTGCACAGTTCGGGATCGAGCCCTGCCGCCAGCAACAGCGACGCCGCCTGGCGACTGAGTCTGCGCACCCGCGCGGGATCGTGGTCCACGGTCAGCGCGTGCAGATCGACGACGCAGAACAGGGCGTCCGATCGATGCTGGTCCTCGGCGGCCCACCGCCGCATGGCTCCCAGATAGTTCCCCAGCGTCAGATGCCCGGTCGGCTTGACCCCACTGAAGACCCGTGTCATCTCTCCACCTCCTGGTCAGGGCCGCCGCCACTCGTCGGCCGCCCCTCCTGGAGGGAGATACGAGAACGGCCGCCGAAGCGGCGGCCGTTGAGTGCATACGTGTTTACGGCCGCCGGTCAGGCGACCCACCAGAGCTGAGTACACGTACGCGTCATCACGCCTCCCACGGTACGCCTCCGGAGGCCGCCCGGCACGGGATTTGACACACCGGTCCCGCACTCATAGTGTTCTCCGAGTTGTCCGACGTGAGCGCCGACTCCGGTCGGTCCCCGGACAGCGATTCCGCAGGTACCCACCACTCCTCGACGAGCAGTCGCGCTGTCGGCGTCGTCGTATTGATGGTGCGCGTATTTACGGAATGAGGAATCCACGTCCGTCAGGACACGCTCCCGATTAGCTCGGGAGCCGGGAATCCGCTAGAGTCTCACCTCGTCGGAACGGCCCAACAGCCGGGAAGACAACCCCCCTCTGACGGGGAATCAGAGCCCGAAAGGATCTGATAGAGTCGGAGCCGCCGGAAAGGGAAACGCGAAAGCGGGAACCTGGAAAGCACCGAG
>NZ_JBVHVP010000028.1:0-68821 GCF_055564775.1 Streptomyces sp. NPDC028991
GGGGGTAGGGGATTTGTCGGGTTTCACACAAAAGGGGTCTTCCCCCCAAACCCCAAAGTGGGCCGCGCAAAAAACCCTTGTCGGCGTGCGACGCGCGATCCGGCTGTGCGACACGTGCGCGCGATCCGAAGGCCTGTGCGCGGTCCGTGGGCGCCGGACGGGCCCGCCCCCCGAAGGCGGAGCCCGTACGGTGACGGACGGGGACGGGTCAGATCCGCCGCTCGGCGCGGCGGCGCATCCAGAACAGGCCGCCACCGGCGACGGCCGCCACGACGAGCCCGCCGCCGATGGCGATGTCGGTCGGCGTCGCCCCGCTGGAACTGCTGCCGCCGATACCGCCGCGCACACCGCCGATGACGGTGAAGGCGGCCGGACGCGTCAGTCGCCTGCCCGAGCAGTTGACGGTGATGTCGTACGAGCCGGGCCGGGCGTCCTCCCTGATGGTGGCGGTGCCCTTGGACGTCTCGTTGGCGCCCTTGACCGGGGTCAGGTGGGTCGTCCGGAAGGCGTCCGAGGTCATCGTGCCGCCCTGCGGGCAGCCGTCGACCGTGACGGTCATCTGACCGCCGCGGGCGATCACGCTGGGCAGGGCGACGATGTTGCTCGGCTGGTTGTGGTCGCCGCCGGCGGTGGCCGTGGGGGCGGCCAGCCCGAGGACAGCGACCGCGGCGCCGGCTGCCGCGAGGGCACGAGTGTTTCGCATGTGATCCTCCGCGGAAGACGCCCCGGGTCCCGTCCCCGGTCGATCGGCGAGAAAGCGCCTCCCAGAAAGACCCTCAGTTGCCCGGTGCGGGGCCGCATTTCGGGAATGGTCCGTCCTGGTGAGGGCGACTGCCGGGCCGGTACCGCGCGAGTGGATATCACCGCAGGTCACGGACCGTCAGAGATTTCCTGCCGGGGAAATCCCGGATGGCTCACGGAGGGGCGTGGGTGCCACCCGTTCGCCGCCGCCCCGTCGCCGGTCGGGCGCACCGCGCTTAGCGTGCTCGTATGCGCGGATGACACGGCGACGGCCGGGTCGAGAGGGGATGGCGAATGTATGCGTCCGAGTTGGCCGAAGAGGAGGAGCAGCGGAGGAAGCGCGCTCCCTGGGGCGTGATAGCGCTTGTTCTGCTGACCGGGCTCGCGCTCATCCGGAACGGTTCGGGGGAATTCGACGCGGGCCCGCCGCAGCCGGCGTCGGCCGCCGCCTCGGACACCCGCGTCGCCGGCGGCGACGCCGCGGCCGCGGGCCTGACGCCGCTGCCCTACTCGGTGCCCGACCGGGTGGGCATCCCCGCCATCCAGGTCGACGCGCCGATCATGCCGGTCGGTCTCGACGTGGACGGCTGGATCGGGGCACCGCCGCCCGAGGACCCCAATCTGGCCGGCTGGTTCACCGGCGCGGTCACCCCCGGGGAAAAGGGCACCGCGGTCGTCGTAGGCCATGTCGACAACAAACAGGGCCCCGCGGTCTTCTACGGGCTCGGGGCCCTGAAACAGGGAAACAAGGTCGAGGTGCACCGCCAGGACGGAAAGACGGCGGTCTTCGAGATCTACGGCATCGAGGTGTTCGAAAAGGACAATTTCCCCGGCGACCGGGTCTACGCGTCCAAGGGCAGCCCCGAATTGCGGGTCATCACCTGCGGTGGCGGTTTCTCCAAGCAGAACGGCTACGAGGGGAACGTCGTCGCCTTCGCCCGCCTGACCGAGATCCGCTGACCGATATCCGCCGGCCGATATCCGCCGGCCGAGACGCCCCGGCCGATATCCGCCGGCCGGGGCCCACCGAGCGGAGCCCCGGCCGGGCGCGCGGGGCGGGTGTCAGACGTACGGCCTCCGGGGAACGGTGAGGTGGTAGCCGGAGTCCAGCAGCTCGGGCAGGTAGGAGCGCAGGGCGCGGACACTCTGCGAGCGGTCGCCCCCGGCGTCGTGCGAGAGCACCACGACACCGGGGGCGGCGCCGTCCTCCACCCGGTCGACGATGGTCCCGGTGCCGGGGGTGGTCCAGTCGAGGGTGTCCACGGTCCAGGCGAGGGGTTCCATGCCCAGTTCGGCGCCGAGCTGGAAGGCGGCGCGGTTCCACGCTCCGTACGGGGCCCGGAACCAGCGGGGCGGCTCGCCGTAGGCCTGCTCGACGACCTCGCTCGTCCGCTCCATCTCGGAGCGGATGCGGCGCCGGCCGAGACGGGTCAGCAACGGGTGGGACCAGGTGTGGTTGCCGACGACGTGCCCCTCGTCGGACATCCGGGACAGCAGATCCCTGTTGTAGTCCGCCATCTCGCCGCACACGAAGAACGTCGCACGCACGTCGTACTTCGCCAGTGTGTCCAGGATGTCCGGGGTGTAGCGGGGGTCGGGTCCGTCGTCGAACGTGAGCAGCATCGTGCGCCCCCGGCCCGACACACGCAGGATCGGCTCGCTGCGCACCGGGGGCCGCGCGGGCGAGGCACGTGGCGCGCCGTATCCGGTCAAGGGCTGAAGGCGGTAGGCGGAGGGCTTGAGCGGACGGCGTGCCGGGGCACCCGGGGCGGGGGCGAGCGGTCGGGCCGGTCCGTCCCCCAGGGCCACCGCGAGCGCGCCGGCGGTGCCTGCCGCTCCCACGGCCGCGGCGCCGGCGAGCAGGGCGCGGCGTCGTGTCAGCAACTGATCCTTCTTCATGACTCATCAGTCGCCCGGCCACGGTCCGCCGCACCTGAGCAACACCGGTGCGGCGGCATGAAACCACCCGCACGGCCCAAGATCACGGGCGACCGGATAACCTCGCCGCGTGACGGAACAGCACTCCCAGCAGTTCGAACGGGGCACGGACGGGCCGAAGGTCATCGTGGCCGGGGTGGACGGCTCCGACTCCTCGCTCCGGGCGGCGGCCTACGCCGGCGGTCTGGCCCGGCGGCAGCGCGCGCTGCTCGCCGTGGTGTACGTGCAGCCGGTGCTGACGTCGGGCGCGGCGCTCGGAGCACCGGTGGCGGAGACGACCGACGAGATCGCCGAGGACCTGGTGGCCCAGATCCGGGAGGCGACCGAGCGGTCCAAGGGGATATTCGACGTGCGCTGGGAGTTCCACACCTTCCGCGGCGACCCCTACAACGGGCTGGTCAGGGCGGCCGACGAACTGAAGGCCGACGCCGTGGTGGTGGGCGCCTCCGAGCAGGCCGGGCACCGGATCGTCGGTTCCGTCGCGGTGCGGCTGGTGAAGGCGGGGCGCTGGCCCGTGACAGTCGTGCCGTAGTGGCGGACCCGCGGACCTGAGGTGCGGTTGGCCGTGTGGTTCGCGATCGGACCGGTGATCCACCTCGGGTACTCGTAGCGGAAGTCGGAACCGGCGCGGCGTCAGAGGGTGCGCAGGAAGTCGAGCAGGATCCTGTTGAACTCCTGCGGTTTCTCCAGGTTCGCGTAGTGACCGACGCCCTCGACGGTCACGGGCCGGCCGTCCCGGACGGTGCGGACCAGCCGTTCGGCGGCGCCGGTCAGGTCGTCCGGTTCGAGCGATCCGTTGACGGCGAGGACCGGGACGTCGATCTTCGGTACCCGGGACCACGTGTCGGTCATCGGCGTGTGCAGGTCGGGTTCGCCGGGGCTGTGCTTGGACATCGTGTGGAGGGCCATCTCGCTCAGCCGGCGCAGGATGCCGGGTTCGATGTCCTGTGCCGTCCGGTCCGGGCCGGGCACCACGCGCAGGAACGCGGCCAGCCAGCCCTCGAGGTCACCGGCCCCCAGGGTGCGGGCGTACTCCGCCTGGATCTCCCGGTACCAGGGATCGGTGTACTCGAAATCGCTGGTGGCGGCGCCACAGGCGACCACCGCGCGGACCAGTTCCGGGTATTCCACGGCGGTGTCGGTGGCGATCGCGCCGCCCATGGAGACACCGACGAGCACGGCGCGCCCTGCGTCGAGGTGCCGCAGCAGCTCGGCCAGGTCGTCCGCCCAGCGGAACGGCCTGGTGGCGTTGGCCGAGAAGCCGTGGCCGCGTACGTCGGGAGCGATCACGCGGTGGTGGGCGGCAAGGGCCGGAACCTGGGCGTCGTACAGGCGGTGGTCGACGAACCCGGAGTGGAGCAGCACCACGAGGTCCCCGGCCCCGGTGTCGCGGTAGGCGAGTTCGCCGTCCGAGGACGTGAAGTAACGCAGGTCCGAAGCGGCATTCATGACAACCAAGGTGTCATCTTGGAGGGATTTTGGCAACCTGGGTGTCATGATGGCGAGGTGAAGGATACCGACGCCCCCCTCCCGCCGGACGCGCTCGCCCAGCGCCTCACCGAGGTCTACGACCTGGTCGGCCCCCTCTACCGGCGCGCGCAGCGCAGCGTCGAGCAGGGCCTGGAGGCCGACGGCCTGTCCGTCGGCGTCCGCGCCGTGCTGACGCTGCTGCACCGCAACGGGCCGATGACCGTGCCGCAGATGGGCCGCGCCCAGGCGATCAGCAGGCAGTTCGTGCAGCGCATGGTCAACGACGCCGCGGCACTGGGCCTGGTGGAGAGCATCCCGAACCCCGCGCACCGCCGGTCGTCGCTGATCCGGCCGACCGGGCGGGGCGAGGAGACCATCGCCGACGTGCTGGACCGGGAGCACCGGCTGCTGCGCGAGGTCGGTGGCGACCTCAGCGACGCCGACGTCGCCACCTGCCTGCGGGTGCTCGGGGCGATGCTCACGGCCCTGGATCACGTGGACGACGCCTGAGCGGCCAGGACGCCCGGCCTACTTCCCCATCACCAGGCCGTCCCCGGCCGCGCCCCGGCTGAGTACGACGTCGCGGATACGGTCGCGCACGGCACGCACGTCGGCGCCCTTGTCCAGTGCGCGGTTGAGGTTCACCACCCGGCCGGCGTCGACGTCGAACAGCTGCGGGACGAACTCGGCCCTGGTCACCCGCCAGCGTTCGCCGGACCTGGCGGGCGGGGCGAAGGTGAAGCGGCCGATGGTCGACTGGTTGCCGCGCGGATCGCGGGCACCCTCGTCGTTGATCATCTCGCCCGCGATCTGGTCGCCCATCCCGTAGATCACCCAGGTGCCGTTGACCTTCTCGTACGCCTGCGGGACATGGGCGTGGGTGCCGAGGATCAGGTCGATGTCGGGGCGGTCGCCGGTCCGGGCCGCGGTCAGACTCCGGGCCAGGGTCAACTGGTCCCGGTCGGGCTCGTCCTGCCATTCGGTGCCCCAGTGCAGGGACACGACGACGATGTCCGCGCCGGCCTGCCGAGCGGCCCGGGCGTCCGTGACGATCCGCTCCTCGTCGATCAGGCCGACCGCCCAGGGCTGCTCCTCGGGAATCGGGTGGCCGTTGGTGTGGAGGGTGTAGGCGAGGTGGGCGACGTCGGCCCGGCCCGCGCGCAGGATCGTCGTGGTGCCCGCCTCGGCCTCGGTGCGCGCCGTGCCGGCGTGCCGCACACCGGCCCGGTCGAGGGCGTCCAGGGTGCGGCGGATGCCGTCGGCGCCGTCGTCGACGCTGTGGTTGGAGGCCGTGGAGCACCCGTCGTAGCCGGTGGCGGCCAGGGCCTCGGCCACTTCCGGCGGGGACTTGAAGAGGGGGTACCCGCTGTAGTCGCCCTTCGCGCCGTACACGGTCTCCATGTGGCACAGGGCGAGGTCGGCGCGCGAGACGACGGGCCCGGCGCCGGAGAGCATGGGGCGGAAGTCGTAGCCGGTGCCGCCGGCGTCGAAGCGGGCCCGTTCGATGATCGAGTCGTGCGGCAGTACGTCGCCGGACGCGACCAGGGTGAAGACGCCGGTGTCGGCGGCGGACGGGGCCGGGGCCGGCCGTTTCGGCGGTTCGTGGTCGCGGGCCTGGCAGGCCGCGCCCACGGTGAGAAGGGCGGTCAGGGCCAGGGCCACCTGCCGACTGCGTGTGATCATCCGTTCGCTCCGCTGGGGTCGCACACACCGATGAATAGTCACATTTACTGACAAACAGGAAATGAGGCTCACGGCGTCCAGGGCGACTCCGACACGCCCATTAGCCCGTCCGGCGTGCGCGAACGGGGTGCGCCGACCGTTCGTCGAACCGTTCGTCGACGCGATCGACCGTCCGTCGCACACCCGTGCGCGCGCCCTGTCCCCGAGCGGCGCCCTGCGATGCCATACGGCCATGACGGCCGGAATCACCCTGACGGACAGGACGAACGGGACGACCGCCGAGCACGAGCTCGCCGCACTGCAGCGCGAGCACGGCCGGCCGTTGTTCGCGCTGCTGCTGCGGCTCAGCGACGGCGACCGGCAGCGTGCCGAGGACCTCGTGCAGGAGACCCTGGTCCGCGCCTGGCAGCACCCCGAGGCCCTGCGCGCCGACGACTTCGACTCGGTGCGGCCCTGGCTGCTCACCGTGGCCCGGCGCCTCGCGATCGACGCGCGCCGGGCCCGGCAGGCGCGCCCTGCGGAGGTCGGCGACGCCGTACTGGAGAACGCGCCGGTCTGCGCCGATCACGCCGAACGCGCCGCCGCGGCCCTGGACGTGCGCGAAGCTGTGAAGACACTCACTCCTGAGCACCGTGAAGTCCTGGTGCTGGTGTACTTCCAGGGGGCGAGTGTGGCGGAAGCCGCGGCAGCCCTGGGCATCCCGCCCGGTACCGTGAAGTCCCGCGCGTACTACGCGCTGCGCGCCCTGCGCAGGGTGCTACCGGGATACGCCGCCGACCTGCGGTGAAACCGACCGCATGGTCAAGCCTCCGTAAAGCGCCTTGCCCTGGACCCCGGTTGAGTAATCGGCTGTCCTCATCCGTGTTCCGGACGGGGGCCCATGACCCGGGTCGGGCGACGCGCACGCACCGGAGGAAGGCAGGAAGGGATGCTGCACAGAGGTCAAGAGAGCACGGACGGCACCGGTGGGGGCGAACTGACCGTTCCCATGGCGTGGCTGTACGCCGAGTACATCGCCGACGAGCTGCTGCGGACCGGCGACCTGATGCCGCCGACGTCCTTCGAGTTCCGCGCCGGGCGCGACGCCCTGGCGCTGACCGTCTTCCTGTCCGACACCGACGACGAACTCGGCGGCATCCGGGTCATCACCCGGATGGAGACCTGGCTGTCGTTGACCGCCTACGACCAGCCGTGGCACGAGTGGGTGCGGTCGAGACTGGCCGAGGCCACGGCCGACGCGGTGGCCGCCGGCCGGTACTCGCCGGACCTGGAGCTGGCCCGGGAGGCCTGGCGCTGGCTCCAGGAGACCGAGCTGCTCGCCCCCGACCTGAACGCGGTCCCGGGCGGAGCGGTGAGCGGGGAGGACGAGGGCCCGAAGGTGTGGACGCCGGCGTGGCAGCTGGGGCTGCCGCTCGGCCACCTGGCCATCCACCTCTTCTAGGGCCCGTCCGGTTCCCGGGAGCCCGGCCCGCTTCACGAACTTCTTCGAGGACGGACCAATCCACGGGCTCGGCCGCTCCGAACCCCTTGGCCGCGATTCTGTCGTGGCTTGAGTGATTCGGCCGTCCGGTGCGTACGGGTGGGAGCACGCAGTAACCCCACCCGCACCCAACGGCACGAGGATTCGGCATGAGGTCCCTGGAAAGGCATCGTGACGTCGGCGCCTACGCGCTCGGCGTGCTGGACGAGGCGGAAGCGTTCCGCTTCGAGGACCACCTCATGGAGTGCCCCGGGTGCGCGGCTCAGGTGACCGAATTCGGCCCCGCCACCCGGCAGTTGATGCTGTACCGGCAGGCGACGCCACGCCTCGTCCATCCCATGACCAGGCCCGGCCCGAGCCTGCTGGACCGCCTGCTGTCCGAGGTGGCGGCACGCCAACGGGCCGGCCGCAGGCGAGTGCTGTACGCCGTGGCCGCCGCGGTCGTGTGTGCCGTGGCCGGTCCCGGCGTCGTCATCCACGCGGCGCAGGGCGACCCGGCCGTACGGGTCACCGCGACCGACGAGCGGTCCGGGGTGTGGGCGCAGGTCACCACCGAGGACGAGGCCTGGGGTACCGACGTGCAACTCGAGGTGAAGGACGGCGCGGGGCCGCGATCCTGCCGGCTGGTCGCCGTCGGCCGCGACGGCACGGAGCAGACGGTCACCAGCTGGAACGCCCCCGGGCACGACGACCGGCCCAGCACCATGCACGGCGGGGCCGCCCTGCATCCCGACCAGATCGCCCGCTACGAGGTGCGCACCGCGGACGGGGAACACCTGGTGACGCTGCCCGCCGGATGACCGGCGAAGGACGGAGCGGGAAGCGCCGGCGGCGCTACTTGAGCAGTCGGGACAGCCTCCGGTCCGCCAGCGGCTTGCCGCCGGTCTGGCAGGTCGGGCAGTACTGGAGCGAGGAGTCGCTGTAGGAGACCTCGCGAACGGTGTCGCCGCACACCGGGCAGGGCTCGCCGGTGCGGCCGTGCACGCGCAGCCCGCTCTTCTTCTCGGCCTTCAGGCGGCCGGCGGCGACGCCCCGGGAGCGTTCGACCGCCTCGGTGAGCGTGCCCCGCAGCGCGGCGTACAGCCGTGCCGTCTCCTCGTCGGTGAGCGACGCGGCCAGCTTGAAGGGGGACATCCGCGCCACGTGCAGGATCTCGTCGCTGTACGCGTTTCCCACGCCCGCGATCAGGCTCTGGTCGCGCAGGGCTCCCTTGAGCTGCCGCCGCTCGCCGTGGAGGAGCGCGGCGAATCGCGCCTCGTCGAAGTCGTCGGCGAGCGGGTCGGGGCCGAGCCGGGCCACGCCGGGCACCTGCCGCGCATCGGCCACGGCGTACACGGCGAGCCGCTTCTGTGTGCCCGCCTCCGTCAGGTCGAAGCCGGCGCCGGTCTCCAGGGCGACCCGCAGGGCGAGCGGGCCCTTGCCGGGGCGGGGCAGACCGCTGGGGAGAGCGTCCTTCCAGTGCAGCCAGCCCGCGCGGGCCAGATGGGTCACCAGATGCGGGCCGTCGGCGGTCTCGACGTCGAGGAACTTGCCGTGGCGGTGCACCGCGGTCACCCGGTGGCCCTCCAGGGCGGTGAGCGGTGGGTCGTACGTCTTCAGGACGCTGATCGCCACGGGCAGGACACGGACGATCTCGCGGCCGGTGAGGTGCTCGGTCAGGAAGTCCCTGAGCGCCTCGACCTCGGGCAGTTCGGGCATACGTCCAGAGTGCCACCGCAGACCGGCAGCGCCAGTGGGGTTCAGCCCGCGCGGTGGGACACCAGGAACTCGGACCACACGCACTTGCCGCCGCCGCGCGCCTCCACGCCCCAGTCGTCGGCGAGCGCCTCGACCAGGAGCAATCCGCGTCCGGAGACACCGGAGTCCCCTGCCTCGCGGCGGCGCGGCAGGGCGCTGGAGGAGTCCTCGACCTCCACCCGCAGCCGGCGATCGGTGCCAGTGAGCAACCGCAGGGTGACGACGGCGGAGCCCTCGGTGTGCATGAGGGCGTTGGTGACCAGCTCGTCGGCGACCAGCTCGATCTCGTCGCTCTGCCCCGCGGCTCCCCAGGCGCGGACGGCGGCGCGGATCATGTGCCGGGCCTCGGTGAGGGCCTCGGGGTCGCCCGGGGACACGTGCTGCTGGAGCCGGCCGAAGGTCCTCGGGGCGCCCGTTCCGTGGCGGCGCAGCAGGAGCAGCGCCACGTCGTCGTCGCCGCGGCGCTCCTCGGCCACGTCGATGAGCCGGTCGGCCAGGTCGCGCACGTCCTGGGGGCCGGAGGCGACCAGCGCCGTCAGGACCGCTATCCCCTCGTCGAGGTCGGCGCCGGGCTGCTCGACCAGGCCGTCGGTGCACAGCAGCAGCGTGTTGCCCGGGTCCAGCTCCACGGTGGCGACCGGGTAGGCGAGGCGTCCGAACTCGGCGGACAGGCCGAGCGGCAGCCCGCCCTCGAGAGGGACGCGGCGGCAGGTGCCGTCGCTGTGGCGCAGCAGTGGGTCGATGTGCCCGGCGCGGACCACCTGGACCACCCCGGTGCCCAGGTCGGCCTCCGCGTACAGGCAGGTCGCGAAGCGGTCGGTGTCCAGTTCGTGGAGGAAGACGGAGGCCCGCGCCATCACCGTGGCCGGGGGGTGGCCCTCGGCGGCGTAGGCGCGCAGCACGATGCGCAGCTGGCCCATGACGGCGGCGGCGTGCGTGTCGTGGCCCTGGACGTCGCCGATGACGGCGCCCACCCGGCCGCCGGGCAGCGGGATCAGGTCGTACCAGTCGCCGCCGATGTCCCGGCCGAGGGCACCGCCGATGGTGGCCGCGCGGTAGCGCACGGCGACGTCGCAGCCGGGCACGCTGGGGATGGTGCGCGGCAGCATGGCCTGCTGAAGGCCCTCGGCGAGGTCCATCTCCTGCTCGTAGAGCATGGCCCGTTGCAGGCTCTGCGCGATGCCGCTGCCGAGCGCGACGAGTACGTTGCGGTCCTCCGCCGAGAAGCCGCGCCGGTCGCTGTAGAGGAGCCCGATCGCGCCGATCGGCCGGGCCTGGGCGATCAGCGGCAGGTAGGCGGCCGCGGTGATGTTCAGGTGGGTGATGCTCTGCCACAGCGAGGGGTAGCGCTCCGCGAAGTCCTCCGGCGACTCGATGAAGCGGGGGCTGAGGGTCCGTACGGCCTCGCTCATCGGGTACGGCTCGTCGATCCGGGTGACCCGGGTGCCGGGGACGAAGCTGTTGTCGGGACCGTCGGCGACCAGCCGGATGCGGCCGGCCTCGACGAGGCCCATCACGAGGCTGGTGGCGCCCAGGCGGGTGAGGCCGTGGGTGTCCCGCAGGACCTCGATGACATCGTCCACCGTGCGGGCGTGCGCGAGTGCGGCCGTGGCGAGCTGGACGACGTTGGTGAGCCGGCGGCGGGCCTCGTTCTGTGCGGCCTGCTCGCGGCGGGCCTCGATGTCGGCGACCTCCTGGGTGGCGTCGCGGACGATGCCGATGATCCGGCGGGGGCGGCCCGTCTCGTCGCGCCGGATGTAGCCCTGGGTGCGGGTCCAGCGCAGGGTGCCGTCGCGGCAGCGCAGGCGGAAGTAGGTGCCGTAGTTCTCGCTGCCGTCCTTCATGGCCTGGGCGACCAGTGCGTCCAGGCGGCTGCCCTCCGCGGCGGGAACCCGCACCGCCAGCGACTCGGGGCGCCCGTCGTACTCCTCGGGGCGCAGGTCGAACACCTCGTAGGCCTGCGCGTCCATGTGGAAGAGTCCCGTGTCCAGGTCCCAGTCGAAGCTGCCCATGCGGTTGAGCGCCAGGATCGGGTCCGGGTGGGCGGGCCAGTCGTCCGGGAGTGACAGGGCACTCGCTCCCCGATCAGCCATGGGCCCCACCTTGCCAGGATTTGCCTGATTCTTCGACTTGTTCGGCTTCTTCGGGCTGTCAGAAGACATCCGCGGAAGTGCCGCCGCCGGGCAGGTCGGGAGCGTCCGGAGCGCTGTCCGGGTCGAACTCGGTCGTCTCCTCGGTGGGTACGTCGTCCGGGTACGCCTCTTCGTACCTCTCGTCGTACCTCTCGTCGTACGTCTCCGCGTACCTCTCCTCGTACGCCCCTTCCTGGGGCTCCTCGTACACCTCTTCGTGCATCTCCCCCGGGCTCGGCGAGGAGCTGCGCGCGTCGGCCGCCGGGGTGGCGGGAGGCGGCGAGGACGGAGCCGGAGTCGGAGTCGGAGTGGGAGCCCGGGTCGGTGTACCGGCGGCCCACGCGGGAGTGGGGACGGGCCGGTCGTGGCGCGTGTCGTGGCCGAGCCGCCGCTCGATCCAGGCGTCGCCGACGGTGCTGACGAGGGTGAGGCCGGTGATGGCCCGGGGTGCCGGAGTCACGGCGATCACCTCGGCGGGCCGGTAGCCGGGCCAGGGCAGGCCGCGGGTGACGGACTCGCCGCCGGCCGCGGCCGGTGCCTTCAGCGGGTTGCCGCAGGCACAGCGGACGCGCGGCACTCCCCGGTCGTCGACGAGGACGGCGGTGCCCGCCTGGAGGACCGCCTGGTATCCGGTGGCCCGGCCGTCCCGGTAGCCGTGGTTGGTGACCCGGGTGTCGGCGCGCAGCACCACCGGGGTGAGTTTGCGCAGGTAGTCGGGGACCGTCCCGGTGGAGACACCGGCGGCCCCGGCGAAGGCGCGGGTACGGGCCGGGTGCGCGGCCAGATGGCCGATCTGCCGGGTGACGTCGCAGCTGCCGACGTGCTGGATGCCGCCGTAGAGGCCGGGCGTCCCGCCCGAGAGGGCGCGCGGCCCGTCGAGCGCGACGGACGTGCCGGCCGCGGACGCGGACCGCTGCGTTCGGGCGGCCGGGGGCGGGGTAGCCGTCGAGACGGCCGTGGAGTCCGTGAACGGGTCCGGGCCCCGGGCGGCGGCCGGCTGGAGGTGGAGTGCTCCGCCCGCGTCGGCGGCCGGATCGCCGTCGGCACCGGCGACACCGCAGCCGGTGGTGCCGCCCAGGAGCGCCACCGAGAGCAGGCAGGCGGCGACGGAGGGGCCGAGAGATGTCCGCACCGCGCGCTCCTGTCGGTCGGGGAAGAACAATCCACGGGAAGGACCGTCAACAACAATTCAGACAACCGGCCACTATTGTCTGCTTCGCTCGCTCATGTCACGCAACCGGAGCGGCGACGTACGGAGAGTGACACACCGGGGAGTGACACTCCGGAGCAGGACGCACGCTAGGAGCGCGGCCGTGGAGTGGTTCACCGCACCCGACTACTGGCTGAGCCGGCTGGTCTTCCAGCGGGCCCTGGCCGTCGTGTATCTGGTCGCGTTCCTGACGGCGGCCCTGCAGTTCCGTCCGCTCATGGGCGAGCGCGGCCTGACACCGGTGCCCCGGTTCGTCGAGCGGGTGCCGTTCAAACGGGCGCCGAGCCTGTTCCAGCTGCGCTACTCGGACCGTCTCTTCGCGAGCGTGGCGTGGGCGGGCTGCGCGGTGTCGGCGGCACTGGTGGCGGGGCTGGACTCACTGCTGCCGCTGTGGGGGGCGATGCTGCTGTGGCTGGTGCCGTGGGTCCTGTATCTGTCGATCGTCAATGTCGGGCAGACCTGGTACTCGTTCGGCTGGGAGTCGCTGCTGCTGGAGACGGGTTTCGTCGCCGTGTTCCTCGGCAACGACGAGGTGGCGCCGCCGATCGTCGTGCTGTTCCTGCTGCGCTGGCTGCTGTTCCGGGTCGAGTTCGGGGCGGGGCTGATCAAGATGCGGGGCGACGAGTGCTGGCGGAAGCTGACCTGCCTGGACCACCACCACGAGACCCAGCCGATGCCGGGCCCGCTGAGCTGGTTCTTCCATCACCTCCCCCGGCCCCTGCACCGTGTCGAGGTGGCCGCGAACCACGTCACGCAGCTCGTGGTGCCCTTCCTGCTGTTCACCCCGCAGCCCGTCGCGACGGCCGCCGCCGCGCTGATGATCGCGACCCAGCTCTGGCTGGTGCTGTCGGGCAACTTCTCCTGGCTGAACTGGATCACCATCGTGCTGGCCCTGTCGGCGGTCCGGTTCCCCGCCGATCCGCCGTCCGTGTCCGCCGCGCCGCTCTGGTACGAGGCCGTGGTCCTCGCGGTGGCGGCACTGCTGGTGTTCCTGAGCCACCGGCCGGTGCGCAACATGCTCTCCCGGCGCCAGGTGATGAACCGCTCCTTCGACTCGCTCCACCTGGTCAACACCTACGGGGCCTTCGGAACCGTCAGCCGGGTCCGCTACGAGGTGGTGATCGAGGGCACCGCCGACGAGACGGCCCGCGAGGACGGGGACTGGCGGGAGTACGAGTTCAAGGGCAAGCCCGGTGACCCGCGACGCTGGCCGCGCCAGTTCGCGCCGTACCACCTGCGGCTGGACTGGCTGATGTGGTTCGCCGCGCTGTCGCCCTCCTACGCCGGCTCGTGGTTCGGCACCCTGGTGGAGCGGCTGCTGGAGAACGACCGCGCGACGCTGAAGCTGCTGCGCCGCTCGCCGTTCCCGCCCGACGCGCCGCCGCGCTTCGTCCGCGCCCGGCTGTTCCGGTACCGGTACACGACATGGCGCGAGCTGCGCGAGACGGGCGCGTGCTGGGAGCGGACCTACGTGCGGGAGTACCTGCCGCCGACCCGGCTGGTGGACACCGGCCGGCCATCGTGACGGGGGGACGGGCCCGGCCCGGTGGGCAGGCCGGGCCCGTCCCCCTTGCTACGCGCGCTCGAGCCGCAGGGTCATGAGCTGGAACGGACGCAGCCGTACGGCGATCCGGTCGCCGTCGGCCTCGACGGCGGACCCCTCCTCGGCGAGCGGCCGCTCCAGCAGGTCGGTCACCGCCACCCCGGCGACCGGGAAGCCGGCCGTCAGGGTGGCCCGCACCCGGCCGCCGTGGGCCTCGTGGAAGCGGACCACCACGTCACCGCTGCCGTCGTCGGCCAGCTTGACGGCGGTGACCACGACCGCGTCCCGGTCGGCCGACACCAGCGGCGCGACCTCCCCGGCGCCCGTCACCCGCCGCTCGGGCAGGTTGATCCGCCAGCCCTCGCGCACGGCGTCGCCGATGCCCGCGCCCGGGACCAGCGCGTGCCGGAACCGGTGCACGCCCTGGTCGGTCTCGGGGTCGGGGAAGCGCGGGGCGCGCAGCAGGGACACCCGGACCGTGGTGGTCGTACCGGCGCCGCCGCCGGTGCGGACGGTGCGGGTGACGTCGTGGCCGTACGTCGAGTCGTTGACGACGGCCACGCCCCAGCCGGGCTCCTCCAGGTGGAGGAAGCGGTGGTTGCAGGCCTCGAACTTGGCGGCCTCCCAGCTGGTGTTGGTGTGGGTCGGCCGGTGGAAGTGCCCGAACTGGGTCTCGGACGCGTACCGTTCGGCGTGCACGTCGAGCGGGAAGGCGAGCTTGAGGAACTTCTCCGTCTCGTGCCAGTCGACCTCGGTGTCCACCTCGAGGCGCCGCTCCCCCGGCGCCAGCGTCAGCACCTGGGTGACGCGGGAGGAGCCGAAGGAACGGGTGATCCGCACGGAGGCGCCGTCGTCGCCGGGGACGACCTCGTCGGCGTCGGTGAGGTCGGTGACCGTGTTGCGGTAGAACTCGTCGACGTCCCAGGCGTCCCACATGTTCGGGAAGTCGGGGTGGAGCTGGAGCAGGTTGCCCGCCTCGCCGGGAGCGATCGTCTCGCGGTCGGCGTCGATGTCGTACGCCGAGACGACCAGCCCCCGGCCGTCGATCCCGACGCGCAGCAGGCCGTTGTCGAGGACGTGCCCGCCGTCGGGGCGCGGGGTGAGGGCGGTGCGGCCCTCGGCGGCGGGCGCTGCGGCGGCGCCCGCCTGGACGCCGGCCCGGGTGTGCGGGGCGGAGTTGAAGACGAGCGGGGTGTCGCCCTCGCCGGCCAGGGCGCGCTGCGCGGCGTCGATGATCCGGTTCAGCTCGCCGGCGACGCGGTCGTAGGTCGCGCGTGCCTCACGGTGCACCCAGGCGATGGAGGAGCCGGGCAGGATGTCGTGGAACTGGTGCAGCAGGACCGTCTTCCAGATGCGGTCCAGGTCGTCGTACGGGTACGGGAACCCGGCGCGCACGGCCGCCGTGGCCGCCCACAGCTCGGCCTCTCGCAGGAGGTGTTCGCTGCGGCGGTTGCCCTGCTTGGTCCTGGCCTGGCTGGTGAGGGTGGCGCGGTGGAGTTCGAGGTAGAGCTCGCCGACCCAGACGGGCGGCTCGGGGTTCTCGGCCTCGGCCTTCTCGAAGAAGGCCCCCGGGGTCTCCCAGGTGACCGTCGCCGAGCCTTCGAGGTCGCGCAGCCGGGCCGCCTTGGCGATCATCTCGCGGGTGGTGCCGCCGCCTCCGTCGCCCCAGCCGGTCGGGGCGAGGGAGTGCCGTGCGACGCCCTTGTCCTTGAAGTTGCGGGCGGCGTGCGCGATCTCGCTGCCCTTCATGGCACAGTTGTAGGTGTCGACGGGCGGGAAATGGGTGAAGATCCGGGTGCCGTCGATGCCCTCCCAGCGGAAGGTGTGGTGCGGGAACTTGTTCGTCTGCGACCAGGAGATCTTCTGCGTCAGCAGGTACTTGGTGCCGGCCGCCTTGATGATCTGCGGCAGCCCGGCCGCGAAGCCGAAGGTGTCCGGCAGCCACGCCTCGTCGTTCTCGACACCGAACTCGTCGAGGAAGAACCGCTTGCCGTGCACGAACTGCCGGGCCATCGCCTCCGAGCCGGGCATGTTGGTGTCCGACTCCACCCACATGCCGCCGGCCGGCACGAAGCGGCCGTCCGCCACGGCCTTCTTCACCCGCGCCCACACCTCGGGCCGGTGGTCGCGCACCCACGCCCACTGCTGGGCCTGCGACATGGCGAAGACGAAGTCCGGCTCGTCCTCGAGGAGGGCGGTCATGTTGGAGGTGGTGCGGGCCACCTTGCGCACGGTCTCGCGCAGCGGCCACAGCCACGCCGAGTCGATGTGCGCGTGGCCGACCGCGCTGATGCGGTGCGCGGAGGGGACGGCGGGGGCGGAGAGGACGCCGGTGAGGCGGGCACGGGCCTGCTCCGCCGTGCCGTTCACGTCCTGGAGATCGACGGCGTCCAGCGCCTTGTCGACGGCGCGCAGGATCTCCCAGCGGCGCGGCGACTCCACCGGCAGCTCGGCCATCAGCTCGCCGAGGACCTCCAGGTCGAGGACGAGGTGCCACACCGTCTCGTCGAGAACGGCGAGGTCCATGCGGGTCAGCGTGTACTGCGGTTCGCGGCCGGCGGTGTCCTTGTCGCCCAGCCGCGTCGGCACGAAGGGGTGGTAGTCGAGGATGACGGGGTTGGAGGCCGCCTCGATATGCAGGCGTACCTCCTCGCCGCCCTCGGCGGGAGCGCCGACGCGCACCCACTGGTTGCGTGGGTTGAGGCCCTTCACCGGGGTGCCGTCCGGCCGGTAGACCAGGCCCTCGCACTGGAAGCCGGGCATGTTCTCGTCGAAGCCGAGGTCGAGGATCGCCTCGACGGTCTTCCCGGCCCACTCCTTCGGCACGGTGCCGGTGACGCGGAACCAGCTGGTGCCCCAGGGAGCGCCCCAGCGGGCGCCCGCCTCGACGGGCTCGGGGTCGGACGCGAGTCCCTCGGCGACCGGCACGGGCTCGCCGGGGGCGTTCCACACCGCGACGTCCAGCGGCACGGACTCGGGGTACACGGCAGGGCGGATGCGCTCGTCGAGGACGCGCTTGAGGCGGGCTTCGACCAGATTGCGGTCGTCATGCATGCGGGTGCTCCGGGGTCGGTGGGGCGGGTGGTTACCAGGGGTGGGTCACGGTGACGGGGGCCGACGTGGTGTACAGCTCCCCCACGGCACGCACTTCGAATCGTGCGGCGCGCTCGCTCGGTTCGGGGCGCAGGCCACCGGCGAACCAGGCCCGCTGACAGGTGCCCCCGAGGAAACGGCGGGTGCCGTCGGGCAGCACTCGGTGGAGGGTGTAATGCCGTACGTCGTCGCCGTGGGGGTGGTGCCAGGCGAACCGCAGGTCGCCGCCGTTCGCGGCGGTGATACGCGCGGCGGCGGGGGCGGCGGGCGCCGTCGCCGCGCCGGTGCGGACGGCGAGTCCGCCGGCCCGCCACCGCACGGGGCCGTCGGAGGCCGTGAGCCGCACGCCGATCGCGTGCAGCGTGCCGGACAGGCCTGTGAGCGGCACGGTGGCCGTCTGCCAGCCGTTGACCGACTTCGCAGTCCGCGCGGCCGTTGGCGGCAGCCAGTGGTACGGCGGTGCCGCGCCCGGTTCACCGGCCTCGGCGGTGGCGACGGCGAGTTCGACGTTCACAGCGCCCGCGTCCGTGCGGTGCGTGAGCTCGACCACCGTGTCGGCGCCCAGCGGCAGCCGTGTCGCGTACAGGTCGAGGACCGCCGGCCGGTCGAGTTCACCGTCGACCAGGACGCTGCTGCCGCCCCGCCAGGCGTCCGCGAAGTCGAAGGAGACCGTCGGGGGCTCGCCCTCCGTGCGCACCACCCATCGCCGGGACGGCAGCCGGTCCTGGAGGCCGAGGTGGTTCCAGGGCATGTCCGAGGTGACGGTGCCCTGCTCGTACCACCGCAGTCCGTGCCCGGTGTTGAACGCGGTGGCGAACGGCAGCGACGTCACCGTCGACCGGTCGGCGACCGACACCGCGGGCGCCCGCCAGCCGTCCCCGCCGTCTCCGCCGTCCGGGCGGGACGGGTCGAGCGACGCGCCCGTCCAGAACCGGTCGTCGGCGGCGTGGAAGTCCCCCGGCGTCCGGCGGTCCCCGGGCAGGTGGTTACGGGTCCACTCGGGCCGGTACAGACCGATCGACGTGATGTGCGCGGCGTCTCGCGGCACGATCGCGTCCCAGTTCTCGGACGTGTTCCAGCCGTTCGACTCCACGTCCACGCCGGCCCACAGCTCGTAGCGGCTGCGGCCCAGCCGTTCGGCCCGCTCCCCGGAGGAGGCCAGCCGGTCGGCCGTCCAGCGGAAGTCCACGAACATGTCGTCGGCGGCCTCGAAGAACGCCTGGTTCCGGTCGTTGAGCGCCCCCTGCCAGCTCACCGCCCCGTCCACGGTCATCGAGTCGTACCAGGTCACACGCTGGCCCTTGGCCGCGGCGAGGGACTTCAGCTCGCGCAGGAAGCCGCGCATGTCCGCGCCGAGCGCGGCGTCCCCTCCACCGGTCTCGGCGTTGACGAACCAGCCGTCGAAGCCGTACGCCTCGGCGACGGCGACCAGTTGCGCGGCGAGCGGGTAGCGTCCGGCGGCGTCCTTCTGCACGAGGTCGCGGGTCCAGCGCAGTTGTCCGCCGTAGGCGGCGGGCGGCAGGAAGACGTTGCCGAGGACGGGCACGCCGTGCCGGTGCGCGGCGTCGACGACCGGCGCGTTCGGGGCGAGGACCAGGCCCTCGCCCGAGGAGCCGCCCCAGAAGACGAGTTCGTCGACGTAGGCCCAGTGGGTGAGGGCGTAGTAGTCGGCGGTGGCCGAGCCCTGCGCGGGGTTGCTCGCGGTGGGCCCGAAGGAGACCAGGGACTGGACGCGGGCCTGCCCGGCGCGGGCCGTGGTGTTCGCGGGCGTCGGGCTGAAGCGGTCGGCGAGCGGTACGGAGGCCCTGTTGAAGGCGAGGTCGGGGTCGTCGGCCGCGCGCCACTCCTTGAGGCTGCGCCAGGTGATCCCGTCGCCCGGAGTGCCGGAGGGCAGCGAGTCGGGGAACCAGTAGGAGGCGTACGGCTGGAGCGCCGTGCCGGCCTTGCCGGCCTCGCCGGGGTCCTTCGGGGCGGCGTGCGCGGGCAGCGCGGGCCACAGTGCGGCCGCGGCTCCGGCGAGCAGGACGGTGCGTCGGGTGGGGGTCACGAGCGGGTGCCTCCTTGGTGAACCGGTGTTCCGTCGGGCCCTTGCGGGGCGGGGAGTACCTGGTCGGTCGTGACGACCTCGGTGATGCCTCGCGCCGCGAGGTGCGCGGGGTCGGCGGCACGCGTGTCGAGGACGGTGGCCGGGCGGGCCCCGTCGGCCACCAGCCGGAAGAAGGCGTCGAAGACCGCGCCGCCGGGGGCGCAGGCCGAGCGCGCGGCCGGGTCGGCGGGGACGGCCAGGGCGGTGGTGCGCGGGGCGGGGGCGGAGTGGGCTCCCGCACGCGCCTCGCGGGCCGCGCGGGCCAGGACCTGTGCGGTGTCCTTGGGGCGGCGGTCGTTGGTGAGCAGGCCGAGCCCGTACTCCAGCTCGGGGAAGTCGGCCAGCGCCCGGGACACGTCGTGGGAGCACCACCAGGTGACGCCCCACAGGCCGGGGCAGTCCAGGGCGTTCGCGATGGTGGCCTCGGTGAAGGCGGCGGCGTGCTCCGCGGGCACGAGGGGGGCCGGGGCGCCGACCTCCTGGAGCCAGACCGGGCGGTGCGGGGCGTCGGCCCAGGCCTTGCTCAGCTCGATCAGGTAGGCGGCGTGGTGCTCGCTGGGCACGGAGGTGCGGCCGTGGCGCTGGGCGGTGCCGTTGAAGACCCAGGAGTGCACGGCCGTCACGGCGCCCCGCCGGGCGGCCTGGGCCGGGGTGAAGGGCTGGTCGTCCTGGTACCAGGTGGCGTCGTACTCGGCGTGCAGGTGCATCCGGCCCGGGGCGCCCTCCTCGCAGGCGGCGAGCATCCGCTCCAGCCAGGCGTCGATCTGCTCGGCGCTCGCCCGGTCCGGGTCGGGGTGGGGTCCGGCGGAGAACTGGTTGACCTCGTTGCCGAGGGTCATGCCCAGGAAGTTCGGCCGGCCGGCGAGGGCGGCGGCGAGGGTGCGCAGGTAGGTGGCCTGGCCGTCGACGACCTCGGGGTCGGTGAACAGGTTGCGCCGGTGCCAGGTGCGGGTCCAGGCCGGCAGGTAGTCGAAGCTGCTCAGGTGGCCTTGGAGGCCGTCCACGTTGACATCGAGGCCGCGCTCGCCGGCCGCGTCGACCAGCTCCACCAGGTGGGCGACCGCGCGGTCGCGGATCAGGGTGCGGTTGGGCTGGAAGTAGGGCCACAGCGGGAAGACCCGGATGTGGTCCACGTCCAGCGCGGCTATGGAGTCGAGGTCGGCGCGTACGGAGTCCGGGTCGAAGTCGAGCCAGGAATGGAACCACCCGTCGCTGGGCGTGTAGTTGACGCCGAAGCGCACGGCAGTAGGCATGCGGTGTCCTTGTGAGGGGGAGGGGCGGAGCAGCCCTGAGGCAGGGGAAGTGGGTGGATCAGCCCTTGACGGCGCCCTCGCCGACCCCGCGGAAGAAGTACCGCTGGAGGCAGGCGAAGAGGACGATGAGCGGCGCCACGGCGATGATCGTGCCCGCGGCGACGAGGCGTTCGTCGTTGGCGAAGGTGCCGTGCAGGTAGTTGAGGCCGATGGTGAGCGTGAAGTTGGACGGGTCGCTCAGCACGATCAGCGGCCACAGGAAGTCGTCCCAGGCTCCCATGAAGGCGAAGATCGCGACGACCGCCAGGGTGCCCTTCACGGCGGGCAGGGCGATGCGCACGAACCGCTGCCAGACGTTGGCGCCGTCGACGTAGGCCGCCTCCTCGATCTCGTAGGGGAGGTTGAGGAAGGCGTTGCGCATCAGCAGGACGTTGAGGGCGCTGACGCAGCCGGGCAGCAGGACGCCGACCAGGGTGTTGTTGAGGCCGAGCTCCCGCATGGTGGTGAACTGGGCGATGATGATGCCCTCCACCGGGACGAGCATGGTCAGGATGAAGACCAGAGTGGCGACGCGGCGGCCGCGGTAGCGCAGCCGGGCCAGGGCGTAGCCCGCGAGCGCGGCGCCGACGCAGTTGGTCACCACGTTGGCGACGGCGACCTTCAGCGAGTTCAGCGCGTAGTCCCAGACGGGGATGGTCTCGGCGACCCGCTCGTAGTTGTGCAGGGTGGGCTCGGCGGGCAGGAACTTCGGCGGGGAGCTGAAGATGTCCTCCGTCGGGCCCTTCAGCGAGGTCGACAGCTGCCACACGAACGGGCCGATGGTCAGGGCCAGCACGCCGAGCAGGAGCAGGTAGCGCAGGACGAGTTCCCAGACGCGTACCCGTCGGCCGTTCTGGTCGGTGATCCGGGGTTCCCGGGCCGGGGCCGGGGCCGGCCGTTTCGGGGCTGGCCGGACCTTCTCCAGGACGCTCACGACTCCTCCTTCCGGTCGGCGCGCAGTACGAGCAGCATCAGGACGAGGGTGACGACGAAGACGACGACGGAGATGGCCGAGGCGTAGCCGACGCGGCCGGTCAGGCCGGTGCCGGTGCGCTGGACGAGCATGACGAGGGTGGTGTCCTCGCCCGCCGGTCCGCCGTCCGGGCCGGCCATCAGGTACACCTCGGAGAACACCTTGAACGCGGCGACCGAGGCGAGGGCCGCGACGAGGACCATGGTGGAGCGCACCGCGGGCACGGTGACGGTGACGAAGCGGCGCAGGGCGCCCGCTCCGTCCACGGCGGCGGCCTCGTGCAGTTCGCGGGGGACGTTGGCCAGCGCCGCCAAGTAGATGATCATGTAGTAGCCGAGGCCCTTCCAGACCGTGACGGCCATGGCGCTGAGCAGGATCAGCCACTGGTCGCTGAGGAAGCCGATCCGGCCGACGCCGATGGTCTCCAGCACCGAGTTGACCAGCCCGCGCTCGTCCAGCATCCACACCCAGATCAGTCCGACGACGACGATCGAGGCGACGACCGGGGTGTAGAAGGCGGACCGGAAGAAGGTGATGCCGGGGATGGTCTTCTGCACGAGCATCGCGAGCAGCAGGGGCAGCAGAACGAGCGCGGGTACGACCCCGAGGACGTACAGCGTGCTGTTGCGCAGGCCGATCCAGAACATGTCGTCGTTCAGCAGCTCGCGGAAGTTGGCGAGGCCCACGAACTCACCCGGGACCAGGGTGCGGCGGTCGGTGAAGGAGTTGACCAGCGTCGAGACGAACGGGTAGAGGATGAACGCGCCGGCGATCAGCAGTCCGGGAGCGGCGAACAGCCAGGGGCTGGCGGGCAGCTGGCGCCGCACACGGCGTGTGCCGGAGGGCGCGGTGGAACTCGCCATGACCCTCAGCCCTGCTGCTTCAGGAGCCGGTCACAGGCCTTGACAGCGTTGTCAAGAGCTTCTTCGGGGCTCTGCTTGCCCTGGAGCGCCTTGGCGACCTCGTTGCGCAGCTCGGTCTTCATCTGCTCGCTGAAGAGCACTGGCGTGTAGTTGACCGCGGTCTTCAGCGACTTGGCGGCGGCCACCCGGACCCGGGTCTCGTCGGTCCCGTCCTCCTTGGTGAAGTACGGGTCGTCCAGCGAGCCGGCGCTGCTGGGGAAGACGGCGACCTGCTTCGCGAACGACATCTGGTGAGCGGCGTCGGTGACGAAGCGGGCGAAGGCCACCGCGGCGGGCTTGCGCTCACTGCGGGAGTTCACCAGCAGGCCCATCACGTACATGTTGACGTGGCCGGTGCTGGTGATCTGGTCGGTGATGCCGATGTTCTCGTACAGGCTCGGGGCCTGCTTCTTGAAGTTGGCGAGGTCGAGCGCGCTGCCGGGGTTCATGGCGACCGCGCCGGTCAGGAACTTCTTCCCGGACGACTCCGGCGTGGCCGTCAGCGCCTGCGAGTCCAGGCCGCCGGCGTCGTACAGCTCCTTGTAGCGGGTGAGGAGTTCGACGCCCTTGGCGTCGTCGAACGCGAAGGCCGTGCCCTCCTCGTTCATCAGCGGGACGCCGTAGCGGCCGAAGTCCTCGATGGTGGGCACGTTGGCGAGCGTGGCCACCTCGCCGTCGGTCTTCCGGGCGAGCTTCAGGGCGGTGTCGAAGAGTTCGTCGTAGGTCGTCGGCGGCTTGTCGGCGTCGAGACCGGCCTTCTCGAACAGGGACTTGTTGTAGAAGAGCGGGCCGGTGTTGAGGTACCAGGGGAACGCGTAGGTCCCTTCCAGGCCCGGTACCTGCTGGCTGGCCCAGGCGGCCTCCAGGTACTCCTTCTTGTACTGCCCCGCGGCCTTGTCCAGATCGAGGGCGAGCCCGGCCTGGGCGAGCGGGGCGGCGAGGTCCGGAGAGACGTTGACGACATCGGCCAGGGTGCCGCCGGCGGCGTCGGCGCTGATCTTGTCGGCGTAGCCCTCGGCGGGCTGGTCGATCCACTTGACGTGGGTGCCGGGGTACTTCTTCTCGAAGTCCGCGATCAGGTCCTCGAAGTACGGCTTGAAGTTCGCCCGCAGGTTCCAGGTCTGGAAGGTGATGTCGCCCTCGACCTTGCCGGAGGCGTCGGAGGAGCCGCCGTCCCCTCCCGACCCGCAAGCGCCGAGCGGCAGGACGAGGGCGGCTACGGCTGCGACAGCGAAGCTTCTGCGCGATGTGGGCACGGTGACACGTCTCCCTGAAGGACGTCGGCGGCTGGATGCCAGCGACCATGCACGGCGGGTTCCCGGAAAGTCAATGGATTCAGTGGAACTAAAGCCAGTTGAACAGCATTAGTCCAGGTCAGAGCGAGTGCGGGCAACGACTTGCCACGAACTGCTAATGCGCTTTAGGATCACTTCACTCAAGCGCTTTAGCTCGCGCTTCAACTCACGCACCGAGGAAAGGGGCGCGCATGCCGGCCAAGCGGCCTGCCGCGCGCCGGCCGACGATGAAGGACATCGCACGGCGGGCCGGGGTCTCCGAGAGCGCGGTCTCCTTCGCGCTGAACGACCGGCCGGGGGTCTCCGAGATCACCCGGGACCGGGTGCGCCGGGTGGCCGAGCAGCTCGGCTGGCGGCCCAGTACGGCGGCCCGCGCACTGTCCGGGGAGGGCGCGGCGACGGTCGGCTTCGTGCTGGCACGGCCCGCGCACACCCTCGGCGTGGACTCCTTCTTCCTGCAACTGGTCTCCGGCATCCAGGAGGTCCTGGCACGGCGTCATCTCGGCCTGCTGTTCCAGGTCGCGCAGGACGTCGAGGACGAGTGCGCGGTCTACCGGCGCTGGTGGGCCGAGCACCGCGTGGACGGCGTCCTGGTGGTCGACCCGCGCACGGACGACCCGCGCCCGGACCTGCTCGACGAACTCGGTCTGCCCGCCGTGCTGATCGGCGGGGCCCCCGACGAACGCCACCCGGGCCTGTCGTCGGTGTGGGCGGACGACGCGGGCGCCATGGCCGCGCTGGTGGACGGGCTGCACGCACTCGGCCACCGGCGGATCGTGCACATCGCCGGGCTGCCGGGCCTCGCCCACACCGAGCGCCGCATCCGGGCCCTGCGCGCCGAGGCGGAACGCTGCGGCCTGTCCGAGGTGCAGTCGGTGACCACCGACTACTCCGACGCGGAGGGCGCCGCCGTCACCCGTCGGGTCCTGGAGGCCCCCGCTCCGCCGACCGCCCTGATCTACGACAACGACGTGATGGCCGTCGCCGGGGTCGCCGCCGCGGCCGAACTCGGCTTCTCCGTACCGGCGGACGTGTCCGTGGTGGCCTGGGAGGACTCGGCGCTGTGCCGCATGGTCAAGCCCTGGCTGTCCGCGCTGTCCCGGGACAGCGTGGAGTTCGGCCGCACGGCGGCGACGGAACTGACCGCCCTGCTGGACGGCGGCCCGGCACGGACGGTGCGGGTACCGGTGCCACGACTGATCGAACGGGACAGCACGGGGCCGGCACGGTTGACCTGAAGGGAACGGTTGACCTGAAGGGAACGGCCGGGCCTGCGGCGGGGTGGTCGGGGCCCCTTGGGGCGGTCGGGCCCGGGGCGGCAGGGCTCAGACCGTCGGGGCCCGGGGGCGGTCGGCCTCGGGGCGGCAGGGCTCGGACCGTCAGGGCCTGGGGCGGTCGGCCTCGGGGCGGCAAGGCTCGGACCGTCGGGGCCTGGGGCGGTCGGCCTCGGGGCGGTCAGGCCAGGAGCCATCGGCCTCGGGCGGCAGGACTCGGACCGCTCGGCGTGAACGGTGCGGTCGGCGGGTCCGAGCTCTCGACGTGGAGGCCTCCGGGCGGGCAGAGTGCATCCTTCGTACTCGCCAGTAATCCCGTCTCACCGCCATCCCTGGGAGCCTTCCGTGACCGACTGGGCCGGCCGCACCGCCGTCGAGATCGCCGCCGCCGTACGCGAGAAGCGGGCCACACCCCGTGAGGTGGCGGCGGAGCATCTGGCTCGGATCGAGCGGCTCGACGGCCGCGTCGGCGCCTTCCGTGCCGTGCGCGCCCGAGCGGCGCTCGCCGAGGCCGAGGAGGTCGGCGCCCGGGGGGATCTGGGTGAACTGCCGCTGGCCGGCGTGCCGGTGGCGGTCAAGGACAATCTGGCGGTGCGTGGTGAGTCCACGCGCAACGGCTCCGCCGCGACGCCGGACACGCCCGCCGTGGCCGACCACGTCACCGTTGCCCGCCTGCGGGCGGCCGGCGCGGTCGTGGTGGGACTGACGAACGTGCCCGAGCTGTGCGTGTTCGGCACCACGGACGGCGTGCACGGCACCGCCCGCAATCCGTGGGACCCGGCCCGCACGGCGGGCGGTTCGTCGGGCGGCAGCGCGGCCGCGGTCGCCGCCGGGATGGTACCGGTCGCGCTCGGCAACGACGGCATGGGCTCGCTGCGCATACCGGCGGCCAACTGCGGTCTCGTCACCATCAAGCCGGGCCACGGGGTGGTACCGGCGGCGACAGGCGACGGCGGCTGGTTCGGCATGTCCGAGAACGGGCCGCTGGCCACGACGGTCGAGGACGCGCGGTTGATGCTCGCCGTCCTCGCGGACGGCGAGCCGCCGGGCCGCGACGACTCCGGCGCCCTCCGCGTCGCCGCCTCCCTGCGCAGCCCCCTGGCCGGCGTCGCCGTCTCCCGCCCGTACGCCGACGCCGTCCGCGAGGCGGCCGGGGTGCTGATGAAGGCGGGGCACCAGGTGCGGCGGGCGGACCCGTCCTACCCGGCGTCGCTGGGTCTGACCGCCCTGACCCACTGGACGGCCGGCACGTCCGTGGACGCACGGGAACTGGACCGGCGGCTGCTGGCCAGGCGCACACGGGTGCACGCGGCCCTGGGGCGGCGTTTCGTGCGCACGGTGGCCACCGGCGAGGGCCGGAACGCGCTGCGCGAGCGCCTGGCACCGTTCTTCGCCGAGTACGACGTCCTGCTCACCCCGGCGCTGGCCCGCCGCTCCCTCAAGGCCGGGCCCTGGCACGAGCGGGGATGGCTGCGAAACATCCTGGCCAACTCGGCGTACTCGCCCTTCACTCCGCCGTGGAACCTGACTGGCTGGCCCGCGATGACGGTGCCGTTCGGCACTCTGCCCTCGGGCGCCCCCTGCGCCGTGCAACTGGCCGGGCCCCCGGGGTCGGAGGCGGCCCTGCTGGAGCTGGCGGGGCGGATCGAGGCGCTGCGCCCCTGGCGGCGGACGGCCCCACCGGCCTGAACGGCGCCTACAGGGCGCGGTACATGATGTGCAGGCCGACCCGCCCGTGCCGCGGGTGGTCGAAGGCGTCCGGCACCGTACCCAGGATCGTGAAGCCGAGGGACGTCCAGAGTTTCACCGCCGGGTTGGTCTCGACGACGGCGTTGAAGACCATCCCCCGGTATCCGCCGGCCCTGGCGGCGGCCAGTACGTGTTCGGCCAGGGCCCGGCCGGTGCCGCGGCCGGCCCGGTCGGGGTCGACCATGAAGCCGGCGTTGGCGATGCGGTCGGCGGGGCCGCCGTAGTTGGGCGTGACGTAGGCGGAGGCGACGACGGCGCCGGTGTCGTCCTCGGTGACGTAGACGCGCTTGGCGGGGTTCGTCCACAGGGCCCGGGCGTCCTCCTCGGACGTGTCCGGGTCCCAGGCGTAGGTCTCGCCGGCCGCGACGATGCGGTGCCAGAAAGGCCAGATGTGCGGCCAGTCGTCGGCCGTCGCTTCCCTGATGAGCATGGGCGTGAGTCTCGCACGCCCATGCGTCCGCCGGCTCCCGCGGGTGGCGCCGCGGGTCAGTCCACGCTGGGCAGGATGTGAGGCTCGGCGAGGTCCTCCTCGTAGCCCGCCAGACGGATGGGGGCGGACCGCGCCCACACGTCGAGGCTGCCGATCTCTCCGGGCCGACGGCCCGCACGCTTGGTGCGTTCCTCGGGGCGTTGTTCTGGATTCGTCGTCGTCTCCGGTGTCACCGCGCACTCCTTATGTGTCGGGTCACCCTCGGGGCCTTCCGGCCAGTCTCCTGTCCGGCACCTGGCGTCCGCTCGGGTCTCAGTCGAATGCAGTTCGGACGCGGTGGCGCCGGTTACTCGTGCGAGAGCAGGCCGTTGTGAACCGGCTTGTCCCATGACGGACCCTGGGTGTGGGTTGGTGCCCTGTGCTGTCGCCCGTCCGCTCCAGATTAACCAAATGAGCGGGGGTGCGCTCTATGGGGCTCAAAACATGGGGGAACCATTGCCCTTCGCTCCGCGCGTAGTTGGCACCGGCCTGCCCGGGTTCACCCGCTTCTGCACCGTGCGCAACTCACCCATTCGGCCCACATCGCCGACCGTATCTTCGAGTGTCTGCGGCATAGTCGGCGGCGACGGGTCGCGCAGTTAAGTTGCCGTTGGCTGCGGCGCAAGCTCGCCATGGTCTGCTGCGGGTCGGCAACGGCTGTCTCGTGGGAGGACCGAGGCATGGAACTGCGCAGCGTCGAGGAGCTGATGGACCTGCTGTACGCCTGCCGGGGCGAACGGTCCCCCGCCGAGCACGGCAGCGGACCGGTGGACCTGCACGGGCACGCGCTGCGGACCGCCGCACTGCTGCGCCGGCGCCGCCCCGCCGACAAGGAGCTCCAGGTCGCCGGCCTGGTGTCGCCCGTGGGCCGGCTGCTGTGGCCCGGCAACCCGGCCGGCCGGACCGCCGACGCGGTACGGCCGCTGCTCGGGGCGCGCGTCGCCCGCCTGCTGCGGCGGCACGCCCACCCGGAGGCGTGGGCCCACGACGACGACCTGCTCAGCCTGCACCAGGCGGACGAGGAGGCCCGCACCGCCGTCTTCGACGCCGGGGTCCTCGAGGACTGGCGCACGGTGCTGGAACTGACGGCGGCACGGAACTCGCGGCTCGGCGCCGTCGACTGAGGCCCCCGGACAGGCCCTGGGTGTGCCCGAGATCAAGGAGGCCGCGCGGTGCCCCGACGGGCGGCAGGCCCTTGGGGACCCGTACGGGGTCGCACCACGAAGTACGCGTGACCGGCGCACCGGGCACACCGGCGCCCGGCCCGGAGCCGGACGGCGCCCCGCGGACGGACAGCGGGTGTACCGCCGACGGGCCGACGGCTCACCGGCGTTGACGCGGCCTGCCACCGTCGACGGGCCCGGCCTGCCCCTCCCCCGCCGACGGCGCCCGGTCTGCACCCCGTCGACGGGTCCGGTCTGCCCCTCCCCCGCCGACGGCGCCCGGTCTGCACTCCGTCCGCCCGGCCTGCCGCCGTCCGTCCGTCCGGCCTACCGCGGCCCGCCCGGCCGGCCCGTCACCACTTGCCGGGTGCGTAGTCCTTGAGGAAGACGCCGTACAGGTCCTCGCCCGCCTCTCCGCGCACGATCGGGTCGTAGACGCGGGCGGCGCCGTCGACCAGGTCCAGCGGAGCGTGGAATCCGGCATCGGCCAGACGCAGCTTGTCGTAGTGGGGACGCTCGTCGGTGATCCAGCCGGTGTCGACCGAGGTCATCAGGATGCCGTCGGTGTCGAACATCTCCTGGGCACTGGTCCGCGTCACCATGTTCATGGCGGCCTTGGCCGCGTTGGTGTTCGGGTGACCCGCGCCCTTGTAGCCGCGGGCGAACACGCCCTCCATCGCCGAGACGTTGACGACGTAGGCGCGCCCCGCGGACGCCTTGCGCGCGGCCTCGGCCATCGCCGGCCGCAGCGCGCTGATGAGGATGAAGGGCGACGTGTAGTTGCACAGCTGGGTCTCGAGCAGTTCCACCGGGGAGATCTGTTCGATGGTCTGGACCCAGGTGTTGCTGTCGACGACGTCGGGGACCAGGCCGCCCGCGTCGATGGCGGTGCCCTCCCGGTGCCGGACCACACTCGCGTTGCCGGCGACCAGCGCGAGGTCGGCCACCTTCTGCGCGTCGAGCCCGGTGCCGCCCACGGGCAGCGCGGCCAGTCCGTCCACCGCTCCCGAGTCGAAGGCGCCGATGACGTGGTGGGGCGGCAGTTCACCGGCGGGCAGCGGGGCGCTCTCCCCCTCGACGAGCGCGGCGTACGCGGAGGGCAGGCGGCGCACGGTCTGGGTGGCGTTGTTGATCAGGATGTCGAGGGGGCCCTGCTCGGTGACCTGCTCGGCCAGGGCCACGGCCTGGGCGGGGTCGCGCAGGTCGATGCCGACGACCTCCAGGCGGTGGATCCAGTCCGCGGAGTCGTCCATGGCCTTGAAACGGCGGATGGCGTCCTTGGGGAAGCGGGTCGTGATCGTGGTGTGCGCCCCGTCGCGCAGCAGCCTGAGCGCGATGTACATGCCGATCTTGGCCCGGCCGCCGGTGAGCAGCGCGCGCTTGCCGGTGAGGTCGGTGCGGGCGTCGCGGCGGGCCCGGTTCTCGGCCGCGCAGCTCTGGCAGAGCTGGTGGTAGAAGTAGTCGACCTCGACGTACCGCTGCTTGCAGATGTAGCAGGAGCGGGGGCGCTGGAGTATCCCGGCGATGCTGCCCTCCTCGGTGCGGGAGGAGGGCAGGATGCCTTCGGTCTCGTCGTCGATGCGCTCGGCGGAGCCGGTGGCGGTGGCCTCGGTCACCGCCTTGTCGTGGGCGGTCTTGGCGGCCCGGCGCTCCTGGCGGCGGCGCTGCTTGACCATCCGGTAGATGTGCGAGGTGGCCCTGCGCACCCGGATCGCGTCCGGGTGGTCGAGGTCGAGTCCGTCGAGTTCCTCCAGCACGCTCAGGCAGACGGCGAGCCGTTCCGGGTCGATGCCGGGGCCGTACCCCGCTTCGTCTCCGGATTCGTGCGCCACCTCGTCCGTGGTCGCCGAACCGTCCTGTGTCACCGTCATCGCCGCTGCCGTTCCCTGGTCACCGTCGCGGCGCTCCGAGACGCGTCCGCTTTCGAACAGCGGATTTTATTCAGCGCCGGGGCACGGAGCCAAACCCGTTCGCCTCAGGGACCGCAGGCGGTGAGCAATGTCTCCGCCTCCTCGGACAGGGCCAGGGCGAACCGGTCGAGGTCCGGCACCGCCTTCGCGTCGGCGACCAGGCCGTAGTGGACCTGTCCGCGGTACGTCGAGACGGCCACCGCCAGGGAGTGGCCGGGGGCCAGCGGCGCCAGCGGGTAGACCTCGGTGAGCGGGTGGCCGCCGAGCCGCAGGCCGAGGCTGGGCAGGGGCACGCTGGTGACCAGGATGTCGAACCAGAGCCGGGCGGCCTGGCCGACCAGCGGCCCGCCGAGCCGGTGGCCGAGCGCCGGGACGTGCTCGGCGAGCAGGGCGACGGCACCGGCGCCGCGGCCGGGCCCCGCGTCCTTGTTGCGGTCCATGGCGGCGCGGACCGTGCCGAGCCGGGACAGCGGGTCGGGGTCGCCGACGGGAAGCCTCATCAGGTACCCGGAGAGCCGGTTGCCCTGGGGGTGGGCGGAGCGCGGGCGGCGTTTGGAGACGGGGATCAGGGCGCGCGGCGCGACGCCCTCGCTGCCGTCGCCGCGCTCGTCCAGCCAGTGGCGCAGGGCGCCGGCGACGACCGCGATCAGGACGTCGTTGACGGTGCCGCCGACGGTCTTGCGTACGCGGTGCACGTCGTCGAGGTCGATGGCCACGCCCGCGGTGCGCCGGGTGCCGGACGACTTGGCGGTCAGCGCGGCCGAGGAGCGCACGTCGAGGGTGGACAGGGCCGCGGCGGCGCCGATGTCGAGGGCGCGGCCCGCGTCGGACAGGGCGCCGCGCACCCTCTCCGGCAGTCCGCGCACGTCCGGCAGGAGACCGCGCGTGGGGGGATCGGGGCGGGGCCGGGGCGCGGGGAGGTCCATCGGGTCGAGGACCCCGGCCGCGAGGGTCAGGGCCCGCAGTCCGTCGGCGAGGGCGTGGTGGAACTTGAACAGCACGGCGAAGGAGGCGCCGTCCGCGCCCGGCAGCACATGCGCCTCCCACGGCGGCCGGCCGCGTCCCAGCGGGCGGCTCATGAGGCGGCCGGCCCGGGCGTGGAAGTCCGTCGTCGGGGCGTGCAGCCGGACGTGGTCGAGCGGGTCGAAGCCGGGGTCGGGCTCACGGGCCGCGCCGCCGAACGAGAACGGCCGCCGCAGGGCGAGCGGCGGCTGCCAGGTGTCCCGGATCCGCATCCGCAGTCCGGGCACCGCGGGCGCGCGGGCGGCGAGCAGGTCGGCCGCGTGGGCGCCCGCGGTGGACGAGCCGGCCGAGAAGACCCCGAGCGCGCCGAGGTGCATGGGGTGCTCGGCGGACTCGATGTTCCAGAACGCCAGGTCGAGGGGAGCGAGCGGATCGGCAGTCAAGGGCTTGCCTCGCAAGGACGACGCATGGACGACGGGTGGACAAGCAGTCAATCGCCCTCCGCCGATTACGGTCAAGTACGATCAAGCTACGCACAGTTAACAACAGATTAAAGTCACGCTCCTGCGCGGGTCGCGGGACTGCGGGGACTCATGGGGCGCCTGTGCTCAGGTGGGCGGTGGCGGCGCCGCCCGTGCGGAGGCACCCCACCCGGACGGCTGCGGGCCGACCGTGGACCCGGCGGCCCGATGGGGCGCGAAGCGTCGGTCGTCACGGGCCTCCTGGGAGCGGAGCGCGCACAGGATACGAGTGGCCGGGGCGGTGAGCGGCGCGGACGCCGCCACCACCCCGGCCACGCACAGGCACGCAGGCGCCGGGTGTCAGGCGGCCGGGCAGCCCGCGGGGGTGGGCTGGGACGCGTCGTGGATCAGGGCCTCGTGGGCGGCCTTCACCCGCTCGACGTCCGGCTTGAGGACCTTGCGGTCGTAGGTCGTCAGGCCGTTCAGCTCGCCCTCGACGTCCGAGATCTGGGTGTAGACCGCGCCGTTGCTGCCCCGGCAGACCAGGGCGCGTACCTCGTCGAGCTTGGTGAGGTAGTCGTCGGTGTACGTCTGGGGGTCCACGTCGACGTACGACTGCTGCACGGACCAGGCGTGTCCGGGCACCGCGAGACCGAGGCCACCGTACTCGCCGGTGACCAGGGCGCGTTCGCCGTCCGGGGAGGGCGGCAGCGCGGGGCTCGGATAGCCGTGCTCGTCCATGATGTCGCCGGCGCCTCCGTCGGCCCCGAGGTTCAGGCCGGACTGGTTGTTGACGAGGCGGGTCGGGTCCCAGGCCTTGGCCTGCTCGGCGACGCGCTTGATGTCGTACTGGCCCCAGCCCTCGTTGAAGGTGACCCACATGACGATCGACGGGTGGCTGATGTGTTCGTCGATCATCTCCTTCATCTCACGCTCGAACTCGGCCCGGGAGGCGGCGTCCGGGTTCACCCCCGGGGTCATGGAGGGCATGTCCTGCCACACCAGCAGGCCCAGCTTGTCGGCCCAGTAGAACCAGCGGTCCGGCTCGACCTTGATGTGTTTGCGCACGGAGTTGAAGCCGAGCTGCTTGTGCAGCTTCAGGTCGTACGCGAGGGCCTCGTCGGTGGGGGCGGTGTGCACGCCGTCCGGCCAGAAGCCCTGGTCGAGGGTGGCCATCATGAACACCGGTTCGCCGTTGAGGATCGTGCGCGGCACGCCGTTCACCTTCTCGACCGCTATGGAGCGCATCCCGAAGTAGCTCTCGACGCGGTCGTGCCCCACGGTGACCTCGAGGTCGTAGAGGAAGGGGTCGTCGGGCGACCACAGGCGCGGGTCGTGGATCTTCAGGGTCAGCGGTTCGCCGGTGCGTCCGCTCGCCGTGGCGACCTTGCGGTGTCCGGCGTACGCCGTCGCCTTGACCCGTACGCCGTCGCGCACGCCCTTCGGCTCGACGGTCAGGGTGCCCGCGTCGACGTTCGGGGTCAGCTTCAGGGAGTCGACGTGGTCCCGGGCGACCGGCTCCATCCAGACCGTCTGCCAGATGCCGGAGCTGGGGGTGTACCAGATGCCGCTCGGGTCCAGGCTCTGCTTGCCGATCGGCGGGTTCTCGGCGCCCCGCGCGTCGGTCGGGTCGTAGACACCGACGATCAGTTCCTGGGTGCGGCCCGGCTTCAGCGCGTCGGTGACGTCGGCGCTGAACTTGTCGTAGCCGCCCTTGTGGTCGGCGACCTTGGTGCCGTTGACGTACACCTCGGACTGCCAGTCGACGGCGCCGAAGTTGAGCTTCAGCCGCTGGCCCGAGCCGATGTGCCAGTCGCGGGGCACGGTGAAGGTCCGGCGGTACCACATGCGGTCCTCGTGCCGCTGGATGCCGGAGAGCTGGGACTCCACCGGGTACGGGACGAGGATACGCTCCTTGAGGTTCTTGCCCACCGGCGGCTGCTCGCCCGCCTCGGCGGCGGCGAACTGCCAGCGGCCGTTGAGGTTGCGCCAGGCGTCCCGCGTCAGCTGCGGGCGCGGGTACTCCGGGTGGGCGTTGTCCGGGCCGACCTCTTCGGCCCAGTCGGTGCGCAGCTCGTACGTGGACCGGTTGCCGCCGCTGCTCCAGAAGGCCTTGACAACGTTGCCCTCGGTGTCGGTGAGGCCGCCGTCCCCGTCGTAGCGGACGTCGGCGGTGCCGGGGGCGTCGCCGGCCTTGTTGCCGACGACGGGCTGGTCGAGCGCGACGAGGAGGGCGGTCGGGTCGGCCGGGTCGACCTCGGCCTCGCCCAGGGGCCACTTGGCGCCCCCGATCACCGCTTCGAGGTGGTCGGCGAGGCCGGCGGGGGCCGCGGCGAGAGGGCTCGCGAAGTCGAGCCTGAGGGTGCGGCCGGTGGCCTGGACGGTGGTCGCCGTCGCGCCGTTGTAGTCGAAGCCGTCGGGCAGGCGGAACGCCGACTGCGGGACGGGCTCCTTGCCGCCGCCGGGCTCGGTCCAGCGCAGGTGGAGGTTCGACCCCCCGTAGTGCTCGAAGTACTCGAGCTTGATGTCGTAGGACTCGCCGGCCGTCAACTCGATGGGCCGGGCCGTCTGTTCGCGGTCCCAGTCGTCGACCCAGTGGTCGATGGCGAGCTGTCCGCCGATCCAGAGGCGGAAGCCGTTGTCGCCGATGATCGAGAAGGTGTGGGCGCCGGTCTTCTCCGGCACCACTTTGCCGGTCCAGCGGACGCTGACGTCGTCGGACTGCCCGGTGGCGAAGTTCAGCCGCGGCTCCAGCGTGTTGAAGTCGACCTGCGGGTCGAAGCCGGTGGCCTTGAGTTCATGGAAGTCGAAGGCGCCGGGGGCGGACTGGGTGTAGTACTCGCCCTTCAGGCCGTGGATCTCGGCGGCGGCATCGTCGGCCGCGTTCGCGTGGGGCACGGCGGCGAGTCCGGCGACGCCGAGTGCGGCGGCGAGCAGTAATGCCAGTCGGTCTCTGAGTCGTTTGGTGCGCACTGACCCTCTCCTCGAGAACGGGTGGTGGCTGATGGCTCAGGCTCTGTTGTTCCGGACATCGATGTCATACATCGATGTACAGCAGAGGTGCAGAGGCATGACAACACGGATTCCGCTTGGCGTCCAGGGACATGACAACAGCCCCGGGCACACGGTGCGGCCCGGGGCCCTCACCCGCCCGCTACGGCACCCGCTGCCCCTTGCCCAACGCGATCACGCCGTCCCTGGAGACGGTGTAAAGCTCGGCGTCCCGCTCCGGGTTGACGCCGATCGTCGCGCCCGGCGGCACGTCGACGTTCTTGTCCAGCACCGCCCCGCGCACGACCGCGCCCCGGCCGATGTGCACGTTGTCGTGCAGCACCGAGCCCTGCACGACCGCTCCCGGATCGACCACCACGCCCGGCGAGAGCACCGAGCGGGTGACCTGCCCGCGGATCAGGCAGCCCGCGCTGATGATCGACTCGCTGGCGATGCCCCCGGCGTTGAAGCGGGCGGGCGAGAGCTGGGTGGAGTGGGTGTAGATCGGCCAGTCCCGGTTGTAGAGGTTGAACGCGGGCCGCTCGGCGATCAGGTCCATGTGGGCGTCGTAGTAGGCGTCGAGGGTGCCGACGTCCCGCCAGTAGCCCTGGTCCCGGGTGGTCTCCCCGGGCACGTGGTTGGCACTGAAGTCGTACAGCGCGGCCTCACCCCGGTCGGTGAGCTGGGGCAGGATCGAGCCGCCCATGTCGTGGACGGAGTTCCCGTCCTCCGCGTCCCGTTGCAGGGCCTCGATGAGGGCCTTGGTGGTGAAGACGTAGTTGCCCATCGAGGCGAAGACGCACTCGGGGTCGTCGGCCAGCCCGGGAGGGTCGGCGGGCTTCTCCAGGAAGCCGGTGACGGTCTGCCCGTCGGAGCCCGGCGTGATCACGCCGAAGGACGGCGACTCGGCGCGCGGGACCCGTATACCGGCCACGGTCACACCGGCGCCGGACTCGATGTGCTGGTTGAGCATCTGGCGCGGGTCCATCCGGTACACGTGGTCGGCGCCGAAGACCACGACGTACTCGGGCCGTTCGTCGTACACCAGGTTCAGGGACTGCAGGATGGCGTCGGCGCTGCCCAGGTACCAGCGCGGGCCCAGGCGCTGCTGGGCGGGGACGGGGGTCACGTAGTTGCCGAGCAGGCTGGACATCCGCCAGGTGGTGGTGATGTGCCGGTCCAGGGAGTGCGACTTGTACTGCGTCAGCACGCAGATCCGCAGGATGTCGCCGTTGACCAGATTGGACAGTACGAAGTCGACCAGCCGGTACGTGCCACCGAAGGTGACCGCGGGTTTGGCGCGGTCCGCGGTCAGGGGCATCAGTCGCTTGCCCTCTCCGCCCGCCAGCACGATCCCGAGTACCGAAGGACCTCCACGACGCATGGCCGCTCCCCTCACCCTCGTCCACCCTCGGCCACCCCGGGGCGGGGCGGCCTAAGCCTGTTCGAGGTCTCCTCGTACTACGCCTGCTTGAGGATCTCCTCGTAGAGCCGGACCGTGCGGCGGGCGACGGCGTCCCAGCCGAACTCCCGCACCGCGCGCTCCCGGCCCGCCTCTCCCATCCGCCGGGCGGTCTCCGGGGCGCCGAGGACGGAGTCCAGGGCCCGGGCGAGGCCCGCCTCGAAGTCGTCGTCCCCGCCGTCGTCCGTGCCACCGCCACGGGGAACGAGTACCCCGGTCCCGCCGTCCGCCACGACCTCGGGGATACCGCCGACCCGGGAGGCCACGACCGGTGTGCCGCAGGCCATCGCCTCCAGGTTGACGATGCCGAGGGGCTCGTACACCGAGGGGCAGACGAAGACCGCGGCGTGGGTCAGGAGCTGGATCACCTCCCGGCGCGGCAGCATGCGCGGGATCCAGTGCACGCCCTCGCGGGCGCGGCTCAGTCCGGCGAAGAGTTCGCGGAACTCCTGGTCGATCTCGGGGGTGTCCGGGGCACCGGCGCACAGCACGACCTGCGCGGCCGGGTCGATGTCCCGCACCGCGCGCAGCAGGTGCGGCACGCCCTTCTGGCGGGTGATGCGGCCGACGAACAGGACGTACGGGCGGGAGCGGTCCAGGCCGATCCGGTCCAGGGCGTCGGTGCCGGGGTCGGGCCGGTAGAGGGCGGTGTCGATGCCGTTGTGCACGACGTGGACCCTGGAGGCGTCCAGCGCCGGGTAGCAGCCGAGCACGTCCTCGCGCATGGCGCCGGACACGGCAATCACCGCGTCGGCCGCCTCGACGGCAGTGCGCTCGGCCCAGCCGGACAGCGCGTAACCGCCGCCGAGCTGCTCGGCCTTCCAGGGGCGCAGGGGCTCCAGGGAGTGGGCGGTCATCACGTGCGGGATGCCGTGCAGGAGCTTGGCGACGTGGCCGCCGAGCGCCGCGTACCAGGTGTGGGAGTGGACCAGTGCACGGCCTTCGAGGGCGGCGGCCATGGCGAGGTCCACGGAGAAGGTGCGCAGCGCGTCGTTGGTGCCGTCGAGCGCCGACCAGGGCCGGTGGCGCAGCACGCCGTCGGCGCGGCCCTCGCCCCAGCAGTGCACGTCCAGGTCGACGAGGCGGGCGAGCTCCCGGGCGAGGAACTCCACGTGGACGCCCGCGCCGCCGTACACGTCCGGCGGGTACTCCCGGGTCAGCAGTCCCACACGCACCCGGAACCTCCCGTGCTCGGCGGCTGGTCCTCTCATGGTCACCCAGATGGAGCGCCTGGGGAAGAGCGCCGGGGCTGCGGAGACCGGGGAGCTCCCGGCGGCCCGGGAGACGTGGGCGGCCGAGGAGGCCCTGGCGACACAGGAGACGTGGGCGGCCGAGGAGACGCCAGCGGCCCAGGAGACGTGGTCCGCCGAGGAGGTCCCGGCGGCCGGGAGAAGCAGCAGTCGGCGCAGATCCCTGAGCCGGGCACCCGGTAGTACAGGCAGCAACTGCGGCGCCGGAAGCCGGTGCGGGGGCCACCGGAGCCGGGGCCACCGGTGACGGAGCCGGGGCCACCGGTGACGGTGAGGGTGCCGGTACCGGCGAGCACGGGATGGCCGAGCAGGCCGGCGGTCAGCGAGCGGGCGCGGGCGGCGAGGTCGGCACGGCCGTGGTGGCCGGCCCAGCGCTCCAGTTCCCGGCCGGCGCCCGCCAGCGCGGAGGCGGCGTTGCCCCACAGCAGACCGGTCGCGACGCGGTACCGGGCGTGCAGGGCCACCGCCAGCGGTGTCAGGTGGCCGTCGAGCACGGCCTCCGCGAGGGTGCCGGCGTCACCGGGCAGTGGTCGCACCCCGTCGAGCCACAGGTCGTCGGGGGCGCCTGCGTCGGGGTCCCAGCGCAGCAGTCGCGGGGCGAGGTCGGGGACTCCGTCGCAGAGGACGGCACATCCGAGTGCCACCGACCACAGGCGGGCCGCCAGCCCCTGGTGGGCCACGGAGGCGGCGACGCGGATCTCGGGGGCGCCGAGTGCGGCGGCGACCCTCCTGACACGGCGGGCGAGCGGATCCTCCCTGGCCCGTGCGTGCATGTCCGGCGCCGCTCCTCCGTCCACCGGTGCGTAGGCGTGTGCGAGGGTGGGGAACGGCTCGGTCGGCGACGGCTGCGAGGCACGCAGCACGAAGAAGCCGCCGAGCGGGCGGAGCGCGGCGAGGCCGGGATCGAGGCCGGAGTCGAGGCCGGAGTCGAGGCCGGAGTCGAAGTTCACGTCGGGGTCCACGGAGAGCAGTAGTATCAAGGCCCCTAGGGACTTTGGTAAGGGGTCCGGCCCTTCGGGCACCCACCCTGGGGAGGACGGCACCGCCGTCATACTCCATCGGCAGTAGGACCCAATGAGTGCTCAGGGACGACGACGGGAAGCCCCTGAGACGGCATCGTGTTGTCCATGGAAGACGACCGTTCGCCGCGCCGGGCCCAGGGCCCCCGCCTCACGCAGAGGAGCAGCCGATGAGCGCCCTCGCGTTGTCCGTGCTGCTGTCGCTCGTCTCCGCCGTGGCGTACGCGGGCGGAGCGATCGTACAGGAGCAGGTCGCGGCGTCCTCGCCGGGTGCTCAGTACGCTCCGCTGCGCCGGCCCGGCTGGTGGGCGGCGGTCGGACTCAACGCTCTGGGTGGCCTGCTGCACGTCGTGGCCCTCGCTCTCGGCCCGCTGAGCCTGGTGCAGCCGCTGGGCGCGCTCACCATCGTGTTCGCGCTGCCCATGGCGGCGCTGTTCGTGGGCCGCAAGGCCGGTGCGACGGCCTGGCGGGGCGCGCTCATGGCGACGGTGGGTCTCGCGGGTCTGCTGTCCCTGGTCGGCGCGTCCGACGCGCAGTCGCTGGACACGGGGCAGCGGGTCGGGGCGGCCGTCGTCACCGGCGCTGTGGTCGTGGCTCTGATGATCGCCGGCCGCGCCGCGCATCGGCACCCGGCGGTCCGCAGCATCCTGCTGGCGACCGGGTCCGGCATAGCCTTCGGGATGTCCTCGGTCTTCACCAAGACGGTCGCGGTCGACTGGACCGGCGGGGTGTCGGCCGCCGACCTGCCGTCCATGGCCGTGATCGGCGTGCTCGCCACGGCGGGCATGCTGCTGTCGCAGGCCTCCTACCGGGGTGCCGGTCTCGCGGCCCCGCTGGCCACGCTGACGGTCGTGAACCCGGTGGTGGCCGCGGTGGTCGGCATCACGATGTTCGGCGAAACCTTCCGCTACGGGACGACGGGCACCGTGCTCGCGCTGAGCTGCGGTGTGGTGGCCGCGGGTGGCCTGATCCTGCTGACGACGGAACGGATCGCACGGGAGGGCGCCGAGGAGGCCGTGGCGGTCCCGACGGTGGCCCGGCCCGCCGGTTCCGGGGCCGCACCGGCCGAGGACGCGCTGGTCCGGGACGTGCGGGATGCCTCGGACGGTCGAGGTGTCCGGGATACGCGGGGTATGCGGGACATGCGGGATGGCCCGGACTTTCGGGACGGAGGCGGGACGCGGGTCACCCCGCTGCCCGACAAGATCTTCGTACCCTCCCCGGCATCACCGGCGGTTGCGGACGCCGTCCCCGCCGAGGAGCGGTACGAGGATGGCTACAGGGACCGGGAACCGCCGGAGAGCGACGACGCACCGCTCTCCTACGGCCCCTTCTACGGCGGTCTGTTCGTCCCGCCGCCCGTCCTGAGCCGGAACCGGGTGCGGATCAGATCCTGACGCCACTCAGAGCCTGACGCCACCGGCCCGCAGATACGCCACCGGGTCGACGTCCGATCCGAAGCCGGGTCCCGTCCGCACCTCGAAGTGCAGATGCGGGCCCGTGCTGTTGCCGGTGGAGCCCGAGCGGCCGATGCGCTGGCCCGCGCCCACCGACTGGCCGTCCTTCACCGAGATCGCCGAGAGGTGCGCGTACTGGGAGTAGCGGCCGTCGCTGTGCCGGACTACCACCTGGTACCCGTAGGAGCCGCCCCAGCCCGCGCTGACGACCCGGCCCGCCGCCACCGACTTGACCGAGGTGCCGGTGGGGACAGGGAAGTCCACGCCGGTGTGATAGCCCTTCGACCAGGAAGAGCCCGCCTGATGGTAGGGCGTGCCGGTGGGAGCGTCGACGGGCGCGACGACGCCGGGCCGGGCGGTGGCCTTCTCAGTCTTGCGCGCCTTCTCGGCCTTCTCATTCTTGTCCTGCTTGTCATGCTTGTCCTGCTTGTCCTTGCCGCTGTCCGGCGACGACCTCTTCGGCTGCTTCCCCTGCTTCTGCTCCTGTTTCGGCTTGGCCGCCGTCGCCTCGGGCTTCGCGGCCGTCCCCGACCCGGCGCGGGAGGCCGCGGCGGTCCCCTCGCCGCGCAGTGCCAGGCGCTGGCCCGGCAGGATCAGGTCGGGGTCCGTTCCGATCGCCTCGCGATTGGCGTCGTACAGCCCCTGCCAGCCGCCGCGGACCCGCTGGGTGTCGGCGATGCCGGACAGGGTGTCGCCGGTGACCACCGTGTACATCTTGGCCTTGCCGGCCCGGGACTGCGGTGTGGTCTGGGGCTGGACGTCCTTCACCGAGTCGGCCTTCGCGGAGGGCTTCTTGGCCGAAGCCTTGGCGGACGCCTCGGCGGCCGACTTCTCCGCGCTCCTCTGGGCCCCCGGCCCTCCGGCCGGACGGATTGCCGGGGCGTCGCCGCCCCGGGCCAGCCCGGCGCGCTCGGAGCACACCGGCCAGGCGCCGGGGCCCTGCCCGTCGAGCACCTTCTCGGCGATGGCGATCTGCTGGTCCTTGGTGGCCAGGTCCGCGCGCGGGGCGTACTCGGTGCCGCCGAACGCCTCCCAGGTGGACTGGGTGAACTGCAACCCGCCGTAGTAGCCGTTGCCGGTGTTGATGTCCCAGTCGTTGGTGGACTCGCAGGCGGCGACCTTGTCCCAGGTCTCCACGTCGGCCGCGTGCGCCGTGCCGGTACCGATGAGCGGGAGTGCCAGTCCCGCGCCGCCCGCGGTGACGGTCAGTGAGGCTCGGTTGATCCTGTTCGGCTGATACCGGCGGTGCCGGCCGCGTACGGCCATGGAGGTCCCCCTCGACATTGCGTCAGGAGTGGCAAAAGTAAGCGTCACCAACAGGCCATGACAAGACGGCAATCGGCCGGTTGGTCACGCCAAGTGGCCAAGAAGGAATGGTCGTTGGCCGGATGCGACGCCCACCCACTGAGCCACCGGGTCCTGCCGTGCGTACTGGTGTCCGTCGGCACGGAAGAAGGTGCGGCCGGCGTACCGGCACGTCAGGATGGTCGAGCGGGCAGACCGGCAATACTGGCGGGCACCACGGACCCACGGACCCACGGACCCACGGACCCACGGATACAGGGCACCACAGACACCAAGGTCACTAGGAGCCAACCCAATGAGCACTACAGCGCAGATCGGCGTCACGGGTCTCGCGGTCATGGGCCGCAACCTCGCCCGCAACTTCGCCCGCAACGGCTACACGGTCGCGGTGCACAACCGGACCGCGTCGCGCACGCACGCGCTGGCGGAGGAGTTCGGCAGCGAGGGCGACTTCGTCGTGACCGAGACCGCCAAGGAGTTCGTGGCGGCGCTGGAGCGCCCGCGGCGTCTGGTGATCATGGTGAAGGCCGGTGACCCGACCGACGCGGTGATCCAGGAGTTCGCCCCGCTGCTGGAGCCCGGCGACATGATCATCGACGGGGGCAACGCCCACTTCGCGGACACCCGGCGCCGGGAGCGCGAACTGCGCGAGCAGGGCATCCACTTCGTCGGCACCGGCATCTCGGGTGGCGAGGAGGGCGCGCTCCACGGCCCGAGCATCATGCCGGGCGGCTCGAAGGAGTCGTACGACTCGCTCGGCCCGTTGCTGGAGAAGATCTCCGCGAAGGCGGCGGACGGGTCCCCCTGCGTGACGCACGTCGGTCCGGACGGCGCCGGGCACTTCGTGAAGATGGTGCACAACGGCATCGAGTACGCCGACATGCAGCTGATCGGGGAGGCATACCAGCTGCTGCGCGACGTCGCCGGCTACTCCCCCGCGCAGATCGCGGACATCTTCCGCACCTGGAACACCGGCCGCCTGGACTCCTACCTGATCGAGATCACCGCCGAAGTGCTGTCCCACGTGGACGCGGCGACGGGCAAGCCGTTCGTGGACGTGGTGGTCGACCAGGCCGAGCAGAAGGGCACGGGCCGCTGGACGGTGCAGATCGCGCTGGACCTGGGCGTTCCGGTGTCCGGCATCGCGGAGGCGGTCTTCGCCCGTTCCCTGTCCGGGCACGCCGCGTTGCGGGAGGCGTCGCGCGGCCTGGCCGGCCCCGAGGCGTCGCCGCTGGGCCAGGCGGAGGCGGCCGCCTTCGCCGACCGGGTGGAGCAGGCACTGTACGCGTCGAAGATCGTGTCGTACACGCAGGGCTTCCACCAGGTGGCGGCGGGCAGCGAGGAGTACGGCTGGGACATCGACCTGGGCGCGGTCTCCGCGATCTGGCGCGGCGGCTGCATCATCCGCGCGGCCTTCCTGGACCGCATCCGCGCCGCCTACGACGCCCGGCCGGACCTGCCGAGCCTGCTGTCGGACGGGACGTTCGCGCGGGAGATCGCCGACGCGCAGGACGACTGGCGCGAGGTCCTGATCGCCGCGACCCGGCAGGGCGTCCCGACGCCCGGCTTCGCCGCCGCCCTCGCCTACTACGACGCCCTGCGGGCGGAGCGGCTGCCGGCCGCTCTGACGCAGGGGCAGCGGGACTACTTCGGGGCACACACGTACCGCCGGACCGACCGGGACGGTGCGTTCCACACGGTGTGGGGCGGGGACCGGTCGGAGGTCACCGCGTAGTCGTAGGTGGTGGGTGACGGGTCAGGGCGGGCGATGGGCGGGCCGTGCGGTCGCACACCCCCCCCCAGCCCAGCCCAGCCCATCACCCACCGGTCCCAGTCCCAGCCCTGGTCCCAAGCCCTAGTCCCCGTCCCCGTCCCCGTCTCCTTGTATGTCTGTTTGCCGCATGTCCGTGCGGCCGTTCCCCGTGGCTCAGGTGAGTGGCGGCCCCGGTTCCGGGTTGGGCACCGGCTCCGGCCCCGGCGGGATCGGCGACGGTGAGGGCTCGGGGGGACCCGGGTGCGGGGGCGGCGGGGGCGGCTGCGGGCCGGGCCCCGGAGGCTGGGGCGTGGGTTCCGGGCCTGGGCCCGGAGGCGGAGGCGGGGGTGTCGGTTCCGGACCGGGGCCGGGCGGCGGGGGCGCCGGAGCGGGGCCCGGGGGCGGCACCGGGTCCGGGTGCGGCTGTGGCTCCGGGTCCGGACCGGGAGCGGGTCCCGGGGTGGGCCCGGGCGGGACGGGATCCGGATACGGGTTCGTCATGACTGCTGTCCTCCGGCCAATCGGTCGACATCGGCTCTGGACTTGTCCCCCGCCTACCCGACCGCCGCCTCCCCACTCACTCCCCCGCACGAACGGCCAAACCCGGGCGGCCCAGGCGAACCCTCGCCGTGCCGGGCGACACGAAGACGACACGGGCGGCGACGGAGACTATCCGAGGCGCGCTGCCGCCGCCCCGGCGGCCAGTCCCGGCGCGGGGCTGGCCAGCACCGGGACGGAGGCCTTCGTCAGTTCCCGGGCCGGTGCCATGGACGCCTGGGCCAGGACGATCGCGTCGGCGTCACGGACGGCGTCGGCCGCGTCCGCCACCAGGCGCAGATACCCCTCGTTGTCGCCGCCCTCGAACCGCTGCCAGGCACCGCCGACCAGGAGGTTCCGCACCGCCACCGGACGGCCGGCGGTGCGGGCCTCCTCACCGATCAGTGCCGCGGTCGGCGCGAGCGTGCTCTCCAGGGCGGCGAGGACGACGACGCGCGGACCCGCGGCCACCGCGGCGGCGGCCATCGGCCGGTCTACCCGCAGGACCGGTACCCCGGCACCGTCGGCGGCCGCCTCGGCGACACCGCCGATGGTCGAGCAGGTACACAGAACGGCCCGCGCGCCCTCTGCGACGGCCTGCCGGAGCACGGCCCGCACGTCGTCCGTCACCGCCTCCGGCCCTTCGCGCCGCGCCCGGTCGAGCAACTCGGCGACGACGTGATGGCGCAGTTCCAGGCCCGGGTGTGCCTCGTCACGCAGGGCGTCGAAGACCGGAACGTGAACGGGCGACGTGTGCAGCAGCGCCAGCACGCGGGCCTCCTTGTCGTAGTAGTTCCTCGTGACCCACACAGCTCTCGGAGTCCGGGGCCCTCTCGGGGGTCTGGTTCCTCGGAGTGCCGGTTCCTCGGAGCCCTCCCAGGCGTCGGAAACCTGGCGGCCCTCGAAGGCCTCCCGGCCTCCCGGCCTCGAAGACTTCGGAGCCCTCGGCTGCTTCGGATACCTGGCAGACCTCGCAGAGCTCGCAGATCTCGTTCAGAATCCTTCGGGATGCGCCACGAGCCACTCGTTCGCCGCGCGCAGCAGCTCGGGAGCGGCCGCGGGAGCCTCGTCCGGGTGGCGCTCGGCCCACTTCACGACGTACGGACACAGCGGGGCGACGGCGACGCCCTCGCCGCGCGCGACGGTGTACAGCTCACGCGCGAGCGCGCCCGCGATGCCCTGGCCCTCGTGGGCCGGCTCGACCACGGTGTGCACGGGGACGAGGGCGCGCTCGGGGGCGTCCAGGACGAAGTACTCGATGCGGCCGACGACCTCACCGCCGCCGATAGCCTCCAGGCGGCCCGCCGCCCGGTCGTCACGGATGTCGATGTCGCTCACGGCCACGCTCCTCGTCGTCCGCGCAGGTTCGGTGCGTCAGGCCGACACGGCCTGCGGGCTGCGCTCCTGGTCCGAGCCCGGCACCGGCTCGGACGCGTCGGCACCCAGGGCGACGATACGGTTGTCGCCGTCCACGTGCACGATCCGCGGCCGCAACGACCGCGCCTCGGCGCCGGTGACCTGAGCGTAGCTGATGATGATCACCAGGTCGCCCGGGTGGACGAGGTGAGCGGCGGCGCCGTTGATCCCGACGACTCCGGACCCTCGCTCGCCCTCGATGACGTACGTCTCCAGTCGGGCACCGTTGGTGATGTCCACGATGTGCACCAGCTCGCCGGGCAGCAGATCGGCGGCGTCGAGCAGATCGGCGTCGATGGTCACCGATCCCACGTAGTGCAGGTCGGCCTGGGTGACGGTGGCGCGGTGGATCTTGGACTTGAACATGGTGCGCAGCATGTTGGACTCCTAGAAGACGGCTCCCTGCCTGCTTTTTGCAGGTCAAGGGCACTCTTCACTTTACACTGGCACGCACCGGGCTCGAAGATCGTCATGAACATCGGTTCGATCAGGCGAGACGGTTGCCTGCCTGCGCTGCTGAGCGATCCAGACTGGTGTGACGCCGCCGACCAAGCGCCTGTTCGGACACCCGCCTCGGAATGTGCGGGGACTGATGCCGATCAGATGCCGACTTACCCGAGGGCACAACAGCCGCATGAGCGTAATAGGGCGAGTCGCTTGCTCACTTTCTCGGGGTGTTCGCGGGCCGTTCGGGCAAGCATGTAGGCCACCCTCGCCGCGCTCCAGTCCTCACGGCCGACGTACGGATCGGGGTGCAGGAAGAACTCGTCGGGGCACACCACCCCCGCCTCGTACGCCTGCGCGAGCGACTGCTCCTTGTCCGCGGCCGGATCTCACTCACCGCGCCGTCCCCTGTCCACGACGGTCCTGTCCAGCCGGAAGAAGTGCCGGTAGAGGTCGAGTTGGTGGTCGAGCATGGGCGCTCCGTACAGGACGGGGTGGCCCGAGGCCGCGGCGGCCCGCAGCAGCTCGGTCTCCCTCGGCTTCATGATCACATCGGCGACCACGCACCGCGCCGGGAGGTCCTGCGGGGAGAAAGGGAGCGGATCGCCGGGGCGCATGCCGAGCGGGGTCGCGTTGACCACCAGGTCCGCGTCCGTGAACACGGGCGTACGGCCCCCTGTCGCCCGGCCCGGCCAGTACGCGCCGAGCCGCGTGAGGAGCGCGTCCAGCTTTGCGGCGTCCGGGTCGCACAGGGCCACCCGCGCCGCGCCCGCCGCCAGCAGGGCCGCCGCGACGGCGCTGCCGGCACCTCCGGCACCGACCACTGAGACCCGCATTCCGTCGGGACGGTGCCCGGCTTCGGTCAGTCCGGTGACGAATCCGATGCCGTCGAAGTTCTCACCGGTCCAGCGACCGTCCGGTTCACGCCGCAGCGCGTTGACGGCGCCGGAGGCCGCGGCAGCCGGGCTGACCTCGTCCGCGAGGCGCATGGCAGCCGCCTTGTGCGGAATGGTGACGAGTATCCCGTCCAGATTGTCGGTACTCCGCAGCCCTCGGAAGACCTCGTCGAAGGAATCCGGCCGTACATGAACCGGAAACAGCACCGAATTCAGGCCAAGTCGCGCGAAGAGCGGGTTGAGGAGGGCCGGTGCCCGCACTTGGGCCACGGGGTCACCGAGTACGGCATAGAGCCGAGTTTCCCCCGTAATCGACAGAGCATGAGGAGAGTCGCATTCCATGGATTCCTTCTTTCCCACCAGGTGCCCCGCGGTCCGTCCGAGGGCCCTTCGATCGAAAAAACTGTCAAGTCGGGGGATGCCGGAGCGTCGTCAGGGCGTGGCTCTTCCTCCGCGACTGGGGGACCATGGAGCTGTTCCACCCGATCCGAAAATGAAATGCGAACATGACCTACCTGCTGCACATCGACTCCTCCGCCGTCCCCCACCGGTCGGTCTCCCGCGACGTCGCGGCCACCTTCCTGACCGCGTGGCAGAAGGAGAACCCCCAACTCACCGTCGTCCACCGCGACCTCGCGACCGACCCCCTGCCCCACCTCACCCCCGACGCGGTCACCGCTCGCACCACCGCCCCCGAGGAGCGCACCGAGGCCCAGGCGGCGGCCATAGCCCTCCAGGACACCCTCATCGAGGAGTTCCACGGGGCCGACGCCTACCTGTTCACGGTGCCGATGTACAACAACTCGGTTCCGTCCGCGTTCAAGGCCTGGGTCGACCAGGTCTTCGTCGTCGGCCGCGTCCTCTTCGGCAACCCCGACCAGGTGCCCACGCGCGGCCGCCGCGCCGTGGTGGTCGCGAGCCGCGGCGGCGGCTACGGCCCCGGCAGCCCCCGCGAGGGCATGGACCACGTCACGCCCTACCTGAAGACCATTCTCGGCGGCTCGCTCGGCCTGGACGTCGACTTCGTCGTCCCCGAGCTGACCATGGCCCCCGCCAACCCCGCCATGGCCGCGCTCCGCCCGCAGGCCGAGGCGTCCCTCGCCCGCGCCCACAAGGAAGCCGAGGAGTACGCCCGGCAGTTCTGAGCCCCGGCGGCTGCCGGACTCGCAGCTCCGAGCCCCGGCAGCTCCCGGCCTCGCAGCCCTGGCCCGGTGGGCCGGCCCGATCGGCCGGCCCTCACGGGCACCCGTCAGGAGGCGTCCGAGCGGCTCGCGACGATCACGGTGGCATCCAGTTCGTCGTCCGTGGCCACCCGCACGAGCAGACCGGCGCCGGTCACGGCGGCCACCGCCGCGTCGGCCTGCCGCTCGCTCGTCTCGAACAGCAGGACGCCGCCCGGAGCCAGCCACTCCGATGCTTCGGCCGCGACACGCCGCAGGACCTCGAGACCGTCCACGCCGCCGTCGAGAGCCACCCGCGCCTCGTATTCGCGGGCCTCGGCCGGAAGGAGTTCGATCTCCGTGGTGGGCACGTACGGGACGTTCGACAGCAGGACGTCCACCCGGCCCTTCAACCTCGCCGGCAAAGGCTCGAAGAGGTCACCCTCGTACACCTCTCCCCCAGCCGGGACGACGTTGCGCCGAGCGCAGCGGACAGCGGCGGGGTCGACGTCCGCGGCGTGCAGTTCGGCCTCGTCCAGCAAGGCGGCGAGCGCGACGCCCAACGCGCCGGAGCCACAGCACAGGTCGACGACGACCGCCCGCGCCGGAGCGAGCCGCGCGGCCTCGTGGACAAGTACCTCGGTGCGCCGCCGCGGAACGAATACCTCGGCGCCCACTTCGATGCGGAGACCGCAGAATTCGGCGTAGCCGACGACCTGTTCGAGTGGCAGACCGACGACCCTGCGCTCCACCATTTCTTCGAGCTCGGCGGCGCTACCGGCCGCAGACATGATCATCTGCGCCTCGTCCTCCGCGAACACGCATCCCGCGGCGCGGAGTCGGGAGACGATGGCGGATTCGGAGTGGTCCAGCGACGGAATCGACATGGAAGCCTTTCGAACGGCAAGTGATGACGTGCGGTTGCCCATGAGTCAGGGCAATATCTCTGCATTATCCGACGGGTGGATCTTGCGCCTCAACCGCTCCCGTCGCACTGACCACGGCGAGGATCCGGTCCATGGCGACGACGGTGCCGGGCGTGACGTCGAGTACGGTGACGGTGCCGGCGTGCGGGGCGCGGATGACGTGCTCCATCTTCATCGCCTCGACGACGAGCAGGCTCTGCCCGGCCTCGACCTCGTCCCCGACGGCCACCCTGACGACGGTCACGGTGCCGGGCAGGGGCGCGGCGAGCGTGCCGGCCCCGCCGTGCCGGGCGCCGGAGAGGGCGGCGGCGACGGGATCGTGGTCCATGACGTGCCAGGAGTCGCCGTCCCGGCCCAGCCAGATCCCCTCCGGGGAGGGGGCGACGGTGAAGCGGTGCGTGACGCCGTCGAGGTACAGGAGGAGTTCCCCTGCCCCGCCCCTTCCCGAAACCCTGTGGGGGGCCGGGGGATCGCTGTCGAGGGCAGCGGCGAGCACGCCGGTTGCGCCGGGCGGGAGTTCCGCGTCGCCCAGCACGAGCTGTGCTGCCGATTCGCGGCCGCGTACCCGGACGCGCACCGGCTCGTGGCCGGGGATACGGAAGTGGTGCGGCGTCCAGGCCGGTCGGCCGCCCAGGCGCCAGCCGTCACGAGACCCGAACGGGTCGGCCCAGTCCCCGGCAGGGTTCCGGGAAGGGGCGGGACGGGGGAAGTGACGCACCAACGTCGCCGCCGCGTACACCTCCGGCGGAACGCCCTGCGGGACCAGGCTTTCCGCGTCGCGTTCCACCAGGCCCGTGTCGAGGGCGCCGGTGACGACGTCCGCGTGGGCGAGGAGGCGGCGGAGGAAGCCGGCGTTGGTGGGGACACCGAGGGTGACGGTGTCGGCCAGGGCGGCGCGCAGGCGGCGGAGGGCCGCCTCGCGGGTCGGGGCGTGGACGATGACCTTGGAGAGCATCGGGTCGTAGCGGGAAGAGACCTCCGTGCCCACCGAGAGGCCGGAGTCCGTGCGGACCCCCTCGCCCGCCGGCTCGTGCAGGGCCAGGACCGTACCGCCCGAGGGCAAGAAGCGCCGGGACGGGTCCTCCGCGCAGATCCGCGCCTCGATCGCCCAGCCCGTCAGGGTGACGTCCTCCTGCGCGAAGGGGAGCGGTTCGCCCGCCGCCACCCGCAGCTGCCACTCCACCAGGTCCACGCCGGTGATCAGCTCGGTGACGGGGTGTTCGACCTGGAGCCGGGTGTTCATCTCCATGAAGCAGTACGAGGCGGGGTCGCCCCCCGGGACGATGAACTCGACCGTGCCCGCGCCGACATAGCCGCACGAGCGGGCCGCCTCGACGGCCGCCGCGCCCATCGACGCCCGGATCTCCGGGGTCAGGAGCACGGACGGGGCTTCTTCGACGATCTTCTGGTGGCGGCGCTGGAGGGAGCACTCGCGTTCTCCGAGGTGGATCACGTTTCCGTGGGCGTCCGCCAGGACCTGGATCTCGACGTGCCGGGGGCGGTCGACCCACCGCTCGACGAGCAGCGTGTCGTCGCCGAAGGAGGCGCGGGCCTCACGGCGGGCCGCCGCGATCTCGTCGGTCAGCGTCGACAGGCCGCGGACGAGCCGCATGCCCTTGCCGCCGCCGCCCGCGCTCGGCTTGATCAGCACCGGCGCGCCCAGCTCACGCGCCGCCGCCTCAAGGCCGGGGTCGGCGGCGCCGGGGACGACGGGGACGCCGGCCGCCCGCACGGTCTCCTTCGCCCGGATCTTGTCGCCCATCAGGGCGATGGCCTCGGCCGGCGGGCCGACGAAGACGAGCCCGGCGTCCGCGCAGGCCCGCGCGAAGGCGGCGTTCTCGGCGAGGAAGCCGTAGCCGGGGTGGACGGCCTGCGCGCCGGTGCGGGCGGCGGCGTCGAGGAGTGCCGGTACGGAGAGGTAGGAGTCCGAGGCCGGTGCGGGCCCGATCCGTACCGCCGTGTCCGCTTCCCGCACGTGCCGGGCGTCGGCGTCCGCCTCGCTGTACACCGCGGCCGAACGCACGCCGAGCGCGCGCAGCGTGCGGATGACGCGGACCGCGATCTCACCTCGGTTCGCGACGAGCACTGTGTCGAACATGGACGTCCTCACCCTCACATCCGGAAGACGCCGAACTGGGGGTCTCCCAGGGGCGCGTTGGCGCACGCGGTCAGTGCCAGCCCGAGGACCTGCCGGGTCTCCATCGGGTCGACGACCCCGTCGTCCCACAGCCGGGCCGTCGCGTAGTAAGCGTCGCCCTGCGTCTCGTACTGGGCGCGGACCGGATCCTTGAAGCGCTCCTCCTCCTCGGTGCTCCACGCGTCACCGAGCTGGCCGCGCTTGACCGTGGCGAGGACGGAGGCGGCCTGTTCGCCGCCCATGACGGAGATCGTGGCGCCCGGCCACATCCACAGGAAGCGGGGCGAGTACGCCCGCCCGCACATCGAGTAGTTGCCCGCGCCGTAGGACCCGCCGACGACGACCGTCAGCTTCGGCACCCGCGTGCACGCCACCGCCGTCACCATCTTGGCGCCGTGCTTGGCGATGCCGCCGTGCTCGTACGCCTTGCCGACCATGAAGCCGCTGATGTTCTGCAGGAAGACCAGCGGGATGCCGCGCTGGTCGCACAGCTCGATGAAGTGGGCGCCCTTCTGGGCCGATTCGGCGAACAGGATGCCGTTGTTGGCGACGATGCCGACCGGGTGGCCGTGGATGCGGGCGAAGCCGGTGACCAGCGTCTGCCCGTACTCGGACTTGAACTCCTGGAAGCGGGAGCCGTCCACGATCCGCGCGATGATCTCGCGGACGTCGTAGGGCGTGCGGGAGTCCACCGGCACCGCCCCGTACAGACCGGCGGGGTCGGCCGCCGGCTCCTCGGCCGGCTCCACCGACCAGGGCAGCGGGCCGCGCCCGGGCAGCGTCGCCACGATGTTCCGCACGATCCGCAGGGCGTGCGCGTCGTCCTCGGCCAGGTGGTCGGTGACGCCGGAGATCCGGGAGTGGACCTCGCCGCCGCCCAGCTCCTCCGCCGTGACCACCTCACCGGTGGCCGCCTTCACCAGCGGCGGGCCGCCCAGGAAGATCGTCCCCTGCCCTCGGACGATCACCGCCTCGTCGCTCATCGCCGGGACGTACGCGCCGCCCGCCGTGCAGGAGCCGAGGACGGCGGCGATCTGCGGGATGCCGGCGCCGGACATCCGGGCCTGGTTGTAGAAGATCCGCCCGAAGTGCTCCCGGTCCGGGAAGACCTCGTCCTGCATCGGCAGGAAGGCGCCGCCCGAGTCGACGAGGTACAGACACGGCAGCCGGTTCTCCAGCGCCACCTCCTGCGCCCGCAGGTGCTTCTTCACCGTCATCGGGTAGTACGTGCCGCCCTTGACGGTGGCGTCGTTGGCGACGATCACACACTCCCGGCCCGAGACCCGCCCGATACCCGCGACGACCCCGGCCGCCGGCGCCGCGTCCCCGTACATCCCGTTCGCCGCGAGCGGGGCCAGCTCCAGGAAGGGCGAGCCCGGGTCGAGGAGGGTGTCCACACGGTCGCGCGGCAGCAGCTTGCCGCGGGCGGTGTGCCGGGCGCGGGCCTTCTCGCCGCCGCCGAGCGCGGCCGCGGCGAGCTTGTCGCGCAGGGTCGCGGCCAGCTCGCGATGGGCTGCCTCGTTCGCCTGCCAGGCCGCCGACGCGGGGTCCACCGCACTTTTCAACACAGGTGCCCGGTGTGTCATCGCGTACGGCCCCGGCCCGTCGGTGTCCGCCTCCTCATGACGTCATTCCGAGTTCCCGCGCGATCAGCATCCGCTGGACCTCCGACGTGCCCTCGCCGATCTCGAGGATCTTGCAGTCCCGCCAGAACCGGCCCACCGCCGACTCGTTCATGTAGCCGTATCCGCCGTGGATCTGCGTCGCCTCACGGGCGTTGTCGACCGCACTCTCGGAGGAGTAGAGCTTGGCGATCGCCGCCTCCTTCTTGAAGGGCTCACCGTGGAGCAGCCTGGAGGCCGCGTCCCGCCAGGCCAGGCGCGACATATGGGCCCGGGTCTCCATGTCGGCGATCTTGAACTGGATGACCTGGTTGGCGCCGATCGGGCGGCCGAACGCCTGGCGGGTCCGCGCGTACGCGAGCGACTCGTCGACGCAGCCCTGGGCCAGGCCCGTCCCGAGGGCGGCGATCGCGATGCGGCCCTCGTCGAGGATGCGGAGGAACTGGGCGTAGCCCCGGCCCTCTTCGCCGAGGAGGTTCTCCACCGGGACGCGGACGTCGTCGAAGGAGAGCTCGTGGGTGTCGGAGGCGTTCCAGCCGACCTTGGAGTAGGGGGCGGCGACCGTGAAGCCCGGGGTGCCGGACGGGACGACGATGGTGGAGATCAGCGGACGGCCGTCCGGCTTGCGGCCGGTGACCGCCGTGACCGTCACCAGACCCGTGATGTCCGTACCGGAGTTGGTGATGAAGCACTTGGACCCGTTGACGACCCAGTGATCGCCGTCCCGTACGGCCGTCGTCCGCGTCCCGCCCGCGTCCGAACCGGCGCCCGGTTCCGTCAGGCCGAACGCGCCGAGCACGTCACCGGAGCAGAGCTTCGGCAGCCACTCCCGCTTCTGCTCCTCCGTACCGAAGCGGTAGACCGGCATCGCGCCGAGCGAGACCGCCGCCTCCAGGGTGATGGCCACCGAGGAGTCGACGCGGGCGAGCTCCTCCAGGGCGATACAGAGGGCGAAGTAGTCCCCGCCCATGCCGCCGTACTCCTCGGGGAAGGGCAGCCCGAACAGGCCCATGCGGCCCATCTCCGCGATGATCTCGTACGGGAACCGCCGTTCCTCGTAGTAGGCGCCGATCTCCGGGGCGACCACGTCCCGGGCGAACGCGGCGACGGTGTGGCGAAGGTCCTCGTACTCGGAAGAGAGCCGGTGATCAAGCATGGGGGTCCTCCTGGGGCCTGGCCGGAAGTGCCGGGCGCGGGGATGGCGGGCGTTCGGGGGGAGGTGTGGCTGGGTGGCGGGCGTGGCGGTGCCGACGTGGGCGGGTGCGGACGCCGGCCCCGCGCAGGGGCGGGCTACTGGGGCCCGCCGTCCACGTGGAGCGTCTGGCCCGTGACGTAGGCGGCGTCCTCGCCGGCGAGGAACGACACCACCGCGGCGATGTCCTCGGGTGAGCCGACCCTGCGCAGCGGCGACCTGGCGGCCGCCGCCCGCCGGAACACCTCTGGATCGGCGCCCGTGCGGCGTGCGGTCTCGTCCGTCATGGCCGTGGCCACGAAGCCGGGAGCGACGGCGTTGACGTTGATCCCGTACGGGCCCAGCTCGATCGCCAGGGTGCGGGTGAGACCCTGCACACCCGCCTTGGCCGTCGCGTAGTTGGCCTGGCCGCGGTTGCCGTCGGCGGCGACCGAGCTCAGGTTGACGATCTTCCCCGACGCCTGTCGCCTCATGTGCCGCTGTGCGGCGCGTGAGCACACGAAGGCGCCCCTCAGATGGACGTCGATGACGGTGTCCCAGTCGTCGTCGCTCATCATGAACAGCATGTTGTCGCGCAGAACGCCGGCGTTGTTGACGAGGACGTCCAGCCGTCCGTACTCCGCGACCGCACGATCGATCGCGGCGTCGGCCTGACCGGAGTCCGTGACGTCGCATCCGGCGGCCGTGGCACGCCCGCCCGCCGCGCGGATCGCGGCGACGGTGCCGGCCGCATGGCCCTCGGTGAGGTCGAGGGCGACGACGGCCGAGCCGTCGGCCGCGAGGCGCTTCGCCGTGGCGGCGCCGATGCCCCGGCCCGCTCCGGTGACGACCGCCACGCCACCGGAACGGGGGGTGCCCGAGGTCACGCGCCCTCCATCGACCCGATCAGGCTCTTGGGGCGCATGTCGAGCCACACGGACTCGACGTGGTCCAGGCATGCCGCCCGGGCCGCCGGCCCCATGACGCCGCGCCAGCCGGCCGGTACGGCGGCGGACGCGGGCCAGAGGGAGTACTGCTCCTCCTCGTTGGCGAGGACGAGGTAGCTGCCGTCCGGGTCTTCGAAGGGGTGGGTCATGAGTGCGCCTTTCGGGGGCTGCGTCGCGGTGGGAGCCGCGAGGGGGCGGGCGGGTCAGCCCTTGGGCATGCCGTTGGGGTCGGGCTTGAGGGAGACCGGCAGGGAGTGCATGCCGTGCAGGATCGTGGAGTAGATCCAGCTCTCCGGGCCGGTCTGCTCGATGTCGGTGACCATGCGGCGGAGGCCGTCGAGGACCGCCTCGATCTCCATGCGGGCGAGGTAGTGCCCCAGGCAGAAGTGCGCGCCGTGGGCGAAGGTGAGGTGCTTGTTGGGCGTGCGGTTCAGGTCGAATCGGTACGGGTCGGCGAAGACGTCGCCGTCGAAGTTGCCCGAGGAGATCCAGACGCTGACGACGTCGCCGGCCTTGATCAGCTGTCCGTTCACGACGACGTCGCCGGTGGCGGCGCGGCCGCCGTGGATGGACGGCACGGTCCAGCGCAGGATCTCCTCGACGGCGGTGTCGAGCTTGGCCTCGCCGCTGCGCAGCGCCTTCCACTGCTCGGGGTACTGCTTCAGCGCGAGCAGGCCGCCGGTGATGGCGTGGCGGCCGGTCTCGTCGCCGCCGATCATCAGTCCGTAGCAGTTCGCCATGAGTTCGGCGTCACTGAGGCGTTCGCCGTCGATCTGGCTGTTGGCGAGGAGGCTGACGACGTCGTCGTGGTCGCTGTGCTTGCGGGTGGCGGCCAGGTCCGCGAAGTACAGCAGGATCTCGCTCTTGGCTGTCCAGCTGTCCTCCGGCGGGGCGTCGGCGTGGTCGGAGCTCCAGGCGCGGGAGGTGAGGCCGAGGAGGTACTTGCGGTCCGAGCGCGGCACGCCGAGCAGGTCGCAGATCGCGCCGAGCGGGACGCTGCCCGAGACGTCCTCCGCGAAGTCGCACTCGCCCTTCTCGATGGCGGCGACGAGGAGGCCGTCGACGGTCTCGCGCAGGCCTTCCCGGATGTCGTGCAGCATCCGCGGCGAGAAGGCCTTCATCAGGATGTTGCGGATCTGGGAGTGGCGGACGCCGTCGGTCACGGCCAGCATCGTCCCGGCCGCGGAGTCGCCGCCGGTCAGCAGCGTGCCCAGGGCGTTGCCGCCCTCGGTGGTGAAGTGCTCCTTGTCGCGGTAGACGGCCATGGCGTCCTGGTGCCGGCTGACCACCCAGAAGCCGGGCTGGGAGCCGCGCGCCTCCTGCCAGTACACGGGGCGTTCGGCGCGGAGGTGGCTCCACACCTCGGTCAGGTCCCGTTCCGCGTGGAGGACGGGGTCGGCGAGGTCGAGGCTCTCCAGCTCGGCCGGGTCGGCCATCGGCTTGCTCTGGTGCGGGGGGACGGGCGTCAGGTTTCCGGCCCTCGGGGTCTCGGTCCTGGGTGCCGCGGTCTTCGGTGCCTCGGTCGTCGTCATCGGTGCCTCGGTCGTCGGGGTCTCGGTCATCGGGGTCTCCAGTCCGCGTTGCGCGTATGCGGGTTCGGCGGGGCCGGGCGTCGCCCTCAGCGGTCCGTCGCGGTGTCGGCGCCGCTCGCGACCGCGGCGAGTGCCTCGACGGTCGGGTTGCTGATCACTTCGCGGGGGGAGATGGAGTAGCCCGCTTCCCGCGCCTTGAGGATGACGGTGATGGCGAGCATGCTGTCGCCGCCGAGCGCGAAGAAGTTGCTGTCGGCCTTGACCTCGGACACGCCGAGCAGCTCACCGAAGATGGCTGCGAAGGCCGATTCCGCCGGGGTGCCGGGCGCCCTTCCGGCCGTGTCGGCCGTGGTCTGGGGCGCCGGCAGGGCCTGGCGGTCGAGCTTGCCGTTGGGGGTCGTCGGGAAGGCCGTGACGGTGACGCAGGCGGCGGGCACCATGTGGTCCGGCAGGCTGCGGGCCGCGAACTCGCGCAGTTCGGCGGCGGTCGGGGCGGGCTTGCCGTAGGTCCGGCCGACGATCACGTACGCGACGAGCTGCCGGCTTCCCGGCTGGTCCTCGCGGACGACGGCCACGGCCTGGTCGACCGAGGGGTGCCCGGTCAGGACACTCGACACCTCGCCGAGCTCGATGCGGAACCCGCGGAGCTTGACCTGGTCGTCGGCGCGGCCGTGGAAGTCGAGGCCGCCGTCGGGCCGCGGGGAGACCAGGTCGCCGGTGCGGTACATGCGGGATCCGTCGGCCGCGAAGGGGTCGGCGACGAATCGTTCGGCGGTGAGACCGGGGCGGCGCAGGTAGCCGCGGGCCAGGCCGTCGCCGCTGACGTAGAGTTCGCCGGTCTCCCCTATGGCCACGGGGCGCAGTTCGGCGTCCAGGACGTGGGTCCGGGCGCCGGGGATCGCGGTACCGAGCGAGGGGGTCCCGGCCGCGGTCAGCGGTCCGGTCATGGTGGCGCAGACGGTCACCTCGGTCGGGCCGTACGCGTTGACCATGCGGCGGTCCCGTGCTGTCCAGCGCTCGACGAGTTCGGCGGTGCACGCCTCGCCCGCGACGAGCAGGCTGCGTACCGCGCCGAGTTCCGCCGCGGGGACGCCGCCGGCGGCGACCGGCGGGAGCACGGCGTGGCTGACGGCCAGTGTGGTGAGGACCTCGGTCAGGGTCTCGCCGGCGAGGGTGCCGGGCGGCGGGACGACGAGGGTGGCGCCCGCTTCGAGGGCGGCCAGCAGCTCGAACACGTACGCGTCGAAGCTCGGCGAGGCGAACTGGAGCAGTCGGCTGTCGGCGTCGACGGCCATCCGCTCGACGGTTGCGGTGGCGAGACCGGCGAGGCCGGCGTGCGTGACGGCGACGCCCTTGGGCGTGCCGGTGGTGCCGGAGGTGTAGATGACGTAGGCGAGGCCGGCCGCCGTGAGGGACGCGTCCAGCTCGACGAGCGCCGGGTTCGCGTCCGGAGCCGCGGCGATCCGGTCGGCGGTGTCCGGCTCGTCGATGACGAGGCGGCCGGCGCCGGGGCCGGGCGGGATCCGGTCGGCCGAGGCGCGGGCGGTGACCACCAGTGCGGGGGCCGCGTCCTTGAGGACGAAGGCGATGCGGTCGGCCGGGTAGGCGGGGTCGACCGGCAGGAACGCGGCGCCGGTCTTGGCGACCGCCAGAGTGGCGACGACCATGTCGACCGAGCGCGGCAGGGCGAGGGCGACCAGCTTCTCGGGGCCCGCGCCGTGGGCGAGGAGGAGGTGGGCGAGCCGGTTGGCGCGTCGGTTGAACTCCTCGTAGGTGAGGGTCTCCTCGGCGGAGGCGAGTGCGGTGGCGTCGGGACGGTCCTTGGCCCGCCGCTCCAGCAGTTCGGCGGGGGTGACCGGGGCCTGGTGGGGGCCGCTGTCGTGCTCCGTGCCGTGTGTGGTGGTGGCCATGCCGTCCTTCTCCTCGGGGGCGGTCCCGAACGGCGCGGCCGTGCCGCCCGTCGTCGTGTTCGGCTTCGTCATGTCAGGCCACCGGCCATCGGGCGTCGGTGACCGCGAGCCGCTCCCGGGCCTCGGCGCGCAGCCGCAGCCGGTCGGGCTTGCCGAGGGCGAGCGCCGGCAGGGCGGCACGCTGCTCGATGTCGGCCGGTACGTGGTTCGCCGTGAGCCGCTCGCCCACGTGCCGGCGCAGTTCCTCGGCGTCCGGGGCGGCGTCCGGCGTCGGGACGATCGCGGCGCAGATCCGTTCGAGCCGGTCCACGTCCTCGACGCCGAAGACGGCCGCTTCCGTTACCTCCGGGTGGTCGAGGAGGGCGCGCTCGACGGACGCCGGGTAGACCTTGATGCCGTTCGTCTTGACGACGTCGGCGATCCGGCCGTGCAGGTGCAGGTATCCGGCGTCGTCGAGGTGCCCGATGTCCCCGGTGTGGATCCAGCCGTCGCGGACGGTGCGGGCGGTGAGCTCGGGCTCGTTCCAGTAACGCTCCATCGACCAGCGGGAGACGACGCAGACCTCGCCTGGCTCGCCGGCCGGCAGGACGCGGCCGTCCTCGGGGTCGCGGATGGTCACGCGGACGCCCTCGGGCGGGCGGCCGACGGTGGCCCGCAGGGCGGGGTCACGGTGGTCGTCCGGGAGGAGGAGACTGATCAGGCCGCTCTCGCTCGTGCCGTACACCTGCATGATGACCGGGCCGAGGACCTCGACGGCCTTGCCGATGCGGTCCGGGGAGGCGGCGCTGCCGGTGTAGAAGAGTTCCCGGACGGTCGACAGGTCGGCGCTGCCGATGGCGGGGTGTTCGGTCAGCGCGTACACCTGGGGCGCGGACAGGACGAGGCGGGTGATCCCGTACCGGCCGATCGCCCGGAGGACCTCGGCGGCGTCGAAGGCGGACTGGAGGACGACGAGGCCGCCGGTGATGACGGTGTCGTCGGCGGCGAAGCCGCTGGAGTGTGTGAGCGGCGCGGTGACGAGGCAGTTCGCCGGGACCCCGCGGGCCGCCGAGGTCGCCACCATGTCGTTCTTCACCTCGAACGCCCAACTGACGCCCTTGGGGCGGCCGGTGGAGCCGCTGGTGTAGGTGACGACGGCGATGTCGCCGCTCTCGGCGGTATCGGGGTCGAACGCGTCGGCGGGGGCCGCGGTGAGGTCGACGATGTCGGGGCCGAACGCGCCGAGGCCGGCGAGCGGCGGACGTGTCTTCAGCGCGTCGCACAGCGCGCGGCCGCGGTCGGCGTTGTCGGCGTCGACGGCCACCAGGGTGGCCCGGACGTCGGTGAGGATGTCGAGCTGGAGTTCCAGCGGCAGCTGGTCGAGCGGGTTGACCGCGTTGACTCCCCTGAGGTGGACCACCGTGGCGCCGAGCAGGTTCGCCGCCCAGCGAAGGATCAGCGTCGCCGGGGTGTTGGCGTTGGTCAGGACGGCGACCACGCTGCCGGGACCGATGCCCTGCGCGCGCATGGCGTGGGCGGCCGAGGTGACCGAATCGGCGAGGGATCCGGCGGTCGTGGACACGTCCTCACATATGAGGGGGGTATTCAGGGGATTGGCACCGAGGGCGTCCAGGATCTGCCGGACGTAATGACTATTGCCTTGCAACCACGTTCTCCATTCGACTCATGGGAGCGAGGCCGTCAGCGCACCAGTCAATTGAGGCACGGCGTTCCGGCCTCGCGTATCGGCCCGCTGAAATGGTCGTTCACCAGGTCTCAAGATAGAGGTCGATCCGAGGGCTCGACATCCCCAGGTCTGGTAGTCGTGAGAACGCCGACGGAATGCCTTGATATTCGGACGGCGCCTGTCCTAGCGTCGTAGGCCATGGAGATACATACGGTCGAGTCAACACCCGTCACCGTGCGTTCGGGCATACTCGACCCGACTGCCCCGGCGGTCGCGAAAATTGAATCCGGCGATGTGGTGAGCTACCCGGACACCTGGACCAACTGGAACAACGAGTTGGCGTTCGGGATGTCCTTCGAGGAACTGGTCGACGTGCGCCGGCGCAATCCCGGCAACCCGTTTCCGCTCCTGGGTCCCGTGGAGGTCGCGGGGGCCGAGCCGGGCGACGTGATCGAGTGCCGGCTCACCGAGCTGCGCCCCCGGGACTGGGGCTGCAACGCCTCGCACCCGGGTTCGGGCGCCCTGCGTGACGACTTCACCGAGCCGTACCTGCACTACTTCCGCTTCGACGAGGAGCGCCGCACGGCGGCCTACGCCGAGGGGACCGTGATCCCGCTGGCTCCCTTCCTCGGCATCACGGCCGTCGAGCCGGCCGGTGACGAGCCGGTCAGCGCGCTGCTCGCGGGCCCGTACGGCGGCAACCTCGTGCTGCGCGAACTCACCGCCGGGTCCTCGCTGTTCCTGCCGGTGGCCAAGCCCGGCGGGCGGGTGTGGATCGGCGACGTGCACGCGGCGCAGGGTGACGGCATGGTGGACCAGACGGGCATCAAGTCGGCCGCCGAGGAGCTGCGGATCCGCTACGACGTGCACAAGTCCGTCGCGCTCGACGCCCCGCTCGCGGAGACCGAGACGCACTGGATCGGCTTCGGCTTCGCCGGCAGCCTCGACGACGCGCTCCTCGCCTGCCTGCGGGGGCTCGTGGCCTGGCTGCCGGCCGCGGCCGGCATCACGGCCGCCGAGGCGTACGCGCTGTGCGGCATGGCGGTCGGCTTCCGGATCACGCAGTACGCGGACCAGCGCGGCTCCTCGTACAGCGCGCTGCCCCCGAAGACGGTCCACGGCATGGTGCCGAAGGACGTCTTCCCGCCGGCCGTCCAGGAGCGGATCGCGGCCTGGCTGCGGCCGTCGGCCCGGTGACGGCCGCACGGCGCACCCCCACCCCCCTGCGTACGCCCGATATCGAGAAGGATGCCGCGATGAGCGAGCCGATAACCTATCAGCAGCACTGGGACCGCACGGATCATTTCGATCCGCCGTCGCTTCTGCTGGACCTGAGCCGGGAACGACCGCTGACGAGAATGACGTACCCCAGCGGCCATGCCGGCTGGCTGGTGACCGGCCACGAGCTGTCTCGCGAGATCCTCAGCAACCCGGTCTTCAGCCACAATTACGGGATCGGCCACTTCCCCACCACCAAAAAGGGCAAGCAGATTCCGCCGCTGCCGGTGATGCCCGGGATGTTCATTCACATGGATCCGCCGGACCACACCAAGTACCGGAAGCTGCTGACCGGTGAATTCACCACCCGCCGGATGAACCAGTGGGCGGAGCGCGTCGATGTCCTGGCGGCCGAGCAGCTGAAGGCGATGCGCGAGCAGGGCACCTCGGCCGACCTCGTCGCCTCCTTCGTCCGCCCTCTGGTCCTCCAGGTCGTCTGTGAGCTGATCGGCATTCCGTACGCGGAGTGCGAGAAGATCGCCCGGCTGCCGGACACCGCGAACGACGAGAGCATCGAGCTGGACGACGAACTCGCCGCGGGCCGCGAGTCGTTCTTCTACGTGCGCGATCTCGTCCAGCGGAAGCGGGACGAGCCGGGCGACGACATGCTGAGCCGTCTCATCGCCGCCGGCGAGCTGACGGACCAGGAGATCACCAACATGGTCCTCCTGGTGTTCGTCGCCGGATACTCCACGACGGAGGCCGCGCTGACGTGCAGCACGCTGGCGCTGCTGCACCACACCGACCGGCTGGCGGAGTTCCGGGCGAACCCCGGGTCCGCGAACGCGATCGAGGAGCTGCTCCGCTACACGACGGTCAACCAGTACCAGATCTTCCGTACCGCGCTGGAGGACATCGAGCTGGGCGGCGAGACGATCCGGAAGGACGACACGGTCACCGTGTCGCTGCCGGCCGCCAACCGCGACCCGGCCAAGTTCGGCTGCCCCCACACGCTGGACCTCGACCGCGAGACCTCGGGTCAGATGGCCTTCGGCTACGGCGTGCACATGTGCCTCGGCCAGAACCTGGCGCGCATCGTCATCGGCGCCGGACTGCGGACGCTGGTCGAGGAGCTGGCCGGTCTCGAACTGGCCGTTCCGTTGGAGGAGGTCCCGTTGCGCGGCCGGTCCACGGTGGTCAGCATGCTCGAACTGCCCGTCCGCTGGTGACGGACTGATCAGCGCGTCGCACCCTCGCACACGACGGAGCGGGCCCGGAGGATCTCCGGGCCCGCTCCGTCGTCCAGCCCTCACACCGTCGTCGCGACGTGGACGGTCTGGCCTGACACGGCCGAGGCCTCGGCGCCGGCCAGGAACCGCACGGCGTCGAGTGCCCCCGCCGCGTACGACGATCCGCCGGTGGCGGTGGCGGTGTTCGCGGTGGCGGTGTTGGCGGTCAGCTCCGTTGCCGCGGGCTCCGGAGCGATGACGTTGGCCGTGATGCCGAACGGCCGCAGCTCCCTCGCGATCGTCCGGACGAACCCGGCCAGGCCCGTCTCGACGACCGAGTTCCGCGCCGCCCCGGGCCGGTCGCCGCCCGCGACGTCGGCCAGCGTGATGATGCGGCCCCCGCCGTTCTTGATCATCGGGTCGACGACCGCGCGGCTGGTGACGAACACCCCTCGCAGCGGACCGCCGACGGCCTCGGCCCAGTCCTGGTCGGAGAGTTCGCTCAGCGGACCGCGATCGACGGCTCCGACGCAGTTCATCAGGACGGCGGCATCGCCCAGTTCGGAGCGGACCCGCGCCAGCGCGCGCCCGACCGACCCCGCGTCGGCGACGTCCGCGGCCACGAACACGCAACGCCGCCCCGTCTCCGTGATCCGCCGCACCGTGACGGCGTACGCGGCCTCGTCCGCTCCGAGCACGGCGACGTCCATGCCCTGTTCGGCCAGCCGTACGGACGCGTCGGCGCCGATGCCTTGCGCCGCGCCGGTCACCATCGCGACTCCAGCCATGGTTCGTTCCTCTCTCGACTGGTCGGCGTCAGGCCGCCGGCACGGGGGCGCGCTCGACGAAGGACAGCAGGGTGGCCAGGACGTGGTCGTGGATGTCGTCCATCCGGGCCGGCGGGAAGCACTTGGCGCTGTACGGCATCTCGATGCTCAGGCGGCCGTACACGGTCATCGGGGACGCCACGAGTGCGCCCGCGCCGGCCTCGGGGACCCACTTGGAAGAGATGGCGAACTTGCGCATGTCGGTGATCTCGAGACCGCGCGGCGCCGGCGGTCCCGCGACGGCGCCGACGTTGGGCACGACGAGGCCGGCCGTCAGCACGGACGGGTTCGCGAGCAGCTGGGGCAGGGCCTGGAGCTCCCGGGCCGGCTCGTTCCGCTCGATGGCGTCGCGCAGTCGGCCGGTGATCCGGCGGCCCAGCTCGATCAGGTCGGCACCGGCGGGTACCTCGACGACGTCGAGGTACCAGGACGCGGCGGGGATCAGCACGTCGCGGCCGAGCGCGGGGGTCAGCCGGGCCCGCAGGTCGACCGGTGAGACGAAGCTCAGTCGGTGCTCGCTCCCGTAGCCGGGTCCGTAGCCGTCCCGGACCGCGGTCAGCAGGGCCGCTCCGACCAGTCCGTGCACGGAGACACCGGCGCTCTTGGCGAACGCGACGAGAGCGCCGGTCTGTGCGCGGGTCAGACGGACGCGCTTCACGTCCATCCGGGGCCCGTCCTGCGCCGACGCCTTTGCCGTGAAGGGGAGGACGGCGAGCGGGTGCGCGGAGATCCGCTCGGTCCGCTCCTTCACGTAGGCGGCGAGCTGCTCCTCGGAGCACGGCGCGAGCAGATCGTCGACGGCCACGGGCCACGACTCCCCCGCGCTCCGCGGAGCCGCGTACGAACCGTCCTGGATCCCGGAGTAGGCGCTCCAGATCTCGTTGCACAGGACGGTGGCGCTGTGCCCGTCGCAGATGACGTGGTCGATGCCGAGGACGAACGTCGACTCGCCTTCGCCGCGGAAGAGAGTGGCGCGGACCAAGGGGCCGCCGGTCGGCAACGGCTGGTTGAGCTGGTCGGTCAGGTCGGTGGGCCCGGCCGGACGCACCTCCAGGCGCGGCAGCTCGTGTTCGTCCAGCAGTTCGAGGAACGCCTCGTCGCCGTCCCGGGTCACCCGGCTGCGGAGCGAGCGGTGCTCGGCCACCTTCGCGGCGAACGCCGCGGCCAGCAGTTCCTCGTCGACCTGGCCGCGTATCGTGCAGACGGTCGTGGCGAGGGTTCTGATCTCACCGACATACAGGATTTCCGACGGTGACAGCTTGCGTCGCATACAGATCTTTTCTCCAGACATGGCTCGGCGCCGTCACGCTAAAACGGGCCGGGGCGGTTCCACATCCCTCGGGCTGACAGTTCCAAGGGGGAAGTCCGGGAGAATTCGGCCGGTCCCGCCAGGTGCCGCGGGCTGCTACCAGGCTGAGGGATGGTGCGGGCCCACCGTCCGGTACTAGCGTCGCCGAATGGCGTGACAGGACTCCACAGCCAGTGCGTCCGAGAAAGTACCGCATTCGCCTTTCCTTTGCCGACCGACCACTGCGTGAGGAGATTCATGCACCGTCGCGACATTCCCCCGCTCATTCGGGCACGACGCGAGAGGGCATGCGTGTGAAAGCCGTCTACGCAGCCCGCCCGGACGACCACGATCCGCTGTCCGCGCTGGTCGTCGGCGAACGCCCGGACCCCGTGGCCCCCGAGGGCTGGGTACGCGTCCGGGTCCGGGCCGTGTCGCTCAACCACAAGGACCTGTGGACCCTGCGCGGCGTCGGGCTGAATCACGACAAGTACCCGCGGATCCTGGGCTGCGAGGCCGCCGGCGAGGATCCGGACGGCCGCCGGGTGACGCTCTACCCCGTACTGGACTCCCCGCCGGGCACGACCGACGAGACGCTCGTCCTGCCGGCCGCGCAGCTCGTCGGGGCGCGCCCGGGAACGCTCGCCGAGTACATCGCCGCGCCCGCCCACAGCCTGCTGCCGGTGCCGGACCACCTCACGTGGGAGGAGGCCGCCTGCCTGATGTGCACATGGCTTCCGGCGTACCGGATGCTGTTCACCAAGGCCGCGCTGCTCCCGGGGAACTCCGTGCTCGTCCAGGGCGCCGCGGGTGGACTGTCCACCGCGCTGATCCAGTTGGGTGCCGCCGCCGGGCTCCGGGTCCACGTCACGAGCCGCACCGCCGACAAGCGGGATCTGGCCAAGCGGCTCGGCGCCCACGAGGTGTTCGAGAGCAACGCCGACCTGCCGGAGCAGGTTGACGCGGTCGTCGACAGCGTCGGCCGGGCGACCTGGACGCATTCCCTGCGCAGCGTGCGCAACGGCGGCACGGTCGTCGTCGCCGGCGCGACCACCGGTGACGTGTCGCCCGCTCGACTGCACCGGATCTACTTCCATCAGATCAACATCGTCGGCTCGTTCAGCGGTACCCGTGACGAGTACGCGCGGATGCTCGCACTGATGAGCACGACGAACATCAGGCCGCTCGTGGACGAGGCGATGCCGACGCAGGACGCGCACGCGGCGTTCAAGCGCCTGTCGGACGGCGATGTGCGGGGCAACCTCGTCCTCACCTGGCCGTGAGGCGGACGACCGTCCGCTGAGCGGCGAAGACGCGGTGCCCGGGAGAAACCGGGCACCGCGTCTTCGCGCGTACCGGCAGCAAGGGGACGCCCGAACCCCCGGAGGGCTCCGGCACTCCCTCGGTGCCGGAGCCGTTCACGTGCCCAGCAGTGCCGCGGTGTGGAACCCGAGCTCGACTGCCCGCGGCCCGGTCTCGACGCGGAGCCCGCCGGGGTGCGTGCCCAGACGGTGGTGCACCTCGACGAAGCCGGTGACCTCGTCGAGCGCGCCCTCGAACTCCGGAGGGTTGCGGTACAGCGGGTCGCACTGCCACACGACCCGCCGGCCGGCGGCCTCGACGCGCTCGACGATCGGCGGCAGGAGGTCGCGGACGCGTCGACTCCCCAGCGCGCAGGTCAGCGTCAGACGCCCCGGAACGGCGTGCGGGTCGAGGTGTTCCACCAACTCGGCGGCGTACGCCGGGCTGGTGTCGGGGCCGATGCGCAGCCCGACCGGGTTCGGTGCCCGTCGGACGAGGGGTGTGTACGCGTGCGAGGCGTTCTCGCGGGCGGCGCGCGCGTCGAGCCACAGGAAGTGCGCCGAACCGCTGACGCCCGGGAGCACCGTGCCCACGGCCGAGGCGGCCGGAGGCGTCAGGGCCCGCTCGTGGCCCGGGTCCGGCAACCGGCGGGAAGTGTACAGCTCGGTCGTGCGCGCGGTCCGGTCGGTGAAGCCGCCCGCCGCCATGAAGCGCAGGCCTCGGTCGATCCTGTCGACGAGGGCCCGGTGCCGGGCGCCGGCGGCGGTGTGTACGAACTCCGTGTTCCAGCCGTGGATCCGGTCCAGGGTGGGCGCCTCGCCGCGGCTCAGTCCGCGGAAGAGGTTCATGACGGCCGCCGACAGGGCGTGGTCCGTCGGGCTGTCGTCACCGGCGAGTGGGCGGGGCTCGGTGTACGGACCGCAGACCGGGGCCACCTTCACCACGGGCAGGCCGGACACGTACATGAGGACGACGCCCAGTTGGTGCAGTACGCGCAGGCTGGCCCGCAGGTGGGCCTGGGGGTCCCTGGTGGCGGGCCCGGTACGGTGACCGCCGTGGAGCAGGAACGCCTCGCCGCGGGCCACCGCCGCCAGCCGCTCCGACAGAAGCTCCGTCTCGGCCCGCGCCACAAGCGGCGGCGCGGGCCGCTGGGGCTCCCGGACGTCGTGCACCGTGTCGCGGTCCTCGCCGGCGACGGTCCCGGGACCCTCGTCGACGAAGGCCCCGGCGAGATCCTCGACGGGCTGGGGAAGCAGGCTCACATGGGACACGGCGGGCCGCTCAGCCGACGGGCCGGGTGAGGATGCCCGCGGCGAGGTTCTCGTACTCGGTGGTGTCGATGAGAGTACGCACCTGCTCGCGGCCGTTCCGGACCGTCAGGTACCGCCGCCCCTTCAGGATGGCCTGGCCGTCCTCCAGCGCCCGGCTGCACAGCATCAGCCCGCCGCCGGCTCCCGGTTCCGCCTCGGCCAGGCTCGCGTTGACCTTGGCCTCGAACTCCGACCAGGCGGCGGGCTCCCGGACGGTCAGCGTGAAGCGGTAGACGACGTGCCAGCGGCCGCCCTGCGCGCAGCGCCGCAGGACGAGGCTCCCGGCGTCCGCGACGAGCCGGTACCGGACGCCGTACTGGACCTGGATCTCCTCGCCGACCCGCAGCGGTTCCAGGAACGACGGTCCCGCGTAGCCGACGTCGACCAGCCACTGCTCGTCGTCGAGCGTGACGAGGACGAGCATGTGCTCGACCTCGGTGCCGAAGACCTGTGCGCCTTCGACGGTGCTGCCGCCGATCAGGGCGACGTCGAAACCCAGTTCGCGGAGCAGCCGGAAGAAGAGACGGCTGAGCTGAATGCAGCCGCCACCGCTGCCTTCGGCGATCACCACGTCGAATGTGGTGTCCTCGTCGATGTCGACCAGATCGACTCCGCCACCCCGTCTCGACGGTGGACGGGTGAGCGAGACGACGCTGTTGTAGGGAATCGCCATGAGGTGTTTCTTGTGCAACGCCCTCAGCGTTTCGAGATCCGGTTTCGTCTCTCCCTCATGACCTATACGCCGTAGATACGCGTCGACGTCGAACATTTCTCACCGCTTTTCTCGTCAGGTGGCCCCGGTGCCGGTCGCCGGAAGGGAACCGGCACCGGGGCGGTTTTCAGGGAGGCGTCGTCAGCCGGCGAGCCGGTCGGTCGTCCGCTCGTGCAGGAACAACGCGAGCATCGAAGGGGTCGGGTGTTCGAAGACCACGTTGGACGGCAGCTTCGTGCCGCTCAGCTCGACCAGCCTGTTGCGAAGTTGCATCGCCGTCAGCGAGTCGAAGCCGATCTCGAAGAGACCCTGGTCGGCGCCGAGCCGGTCAGCCGTGGCGTGTCCGAGCACCGCCGCGATCTGCGTACGCACCACGTCGAGCAGAAGTGCCTCCCGCTCGGCGGCCGGCAGGGTTTCCAGCTGGTCCACGAGCGCACGCCGCTCGTCGGCGGAGACCGAGGCCTGGGCCGTCGGGCGCCTCCTGCGGACCGGAACCCGCTGGAGCCGCGCCCGGTCACCGCGGACGGCGGCAGCCCCGATCTCTTCGGCGGAGACGGGCCGCGCGGCCACCGACCGCATCGTCAGCACCGGTGTGCCCATCTCGTCGACCGCCGCGAACGAGACCGTGTCGGGGCCGATCGGGGTCAGCATGATCCGCAGGCTCGCGGCGCCCTCGGCGTGCAGCACCACGTCGTGCCACGCGGAGAGCAGCCGCGTGTCCCCGTCGGAGCCGGCCGCGGACAGCGCGGGCTGCGTCGCCGCGTCCAGCAGAGCCGGGTGCAGACCGAACAGGCCCGCGTCCGCGCGCCGGCCCTCCGCCAGGACGGCCTCGGCGAAGAGCTCCTCGCCCCGGCGCCAGACGGCACGCAGGGCCTGGAACGCCGGCCCGTGGACGTACCCGTTCTTCGTGAGCACGGCCTGGATGTCGGTGAGGTCGACGGGCTCGGCGCCGGCCGGCGGCCACTGGGCGAGGCCGGCACCGCCGCCGTCACCCGGACCCACGAGGGGCGCCTCGGGCGACAGGGTGCCGTACGCGTGCCGGATCCACTCCTGGCCGCCTCCCTGACCGGCGTCGCGGACGTCACCGGACGAGGAGTAGACCGCGACGGAACGACGGCCCATCGGGTCCTCGCCACCGACAGCGACGTGGACCTCGACGGAACCCTGCTCCGGCAGAACCATCGGAGCGTCGGTCACCAGCTCGTCCAGCACCTCGCACCCGAACTCGTCGCCGGCTCGGATGACCAGGTCGACGAAGGCCGCGCCCGGAACCAGCACCGCGCCGTGGACGGCGTGGTCGGCCAGCCATGGGTGCGTGCGCAGCGACCAGCGGGAGGTGAACACCAGCCCGTCCGAGTGGGGCAGTTCGACGACAGCGCCGAGGAGCGGGTGACCGGACTCGATCGGACCGGACGACCCCGCCGGCGTCGCCGACTTCGTGCGCTGGATCCAGTAGTGCTCGTGGTCGAAGGCGTATGTGGGCAGGCCGTGCTGGTGCCGGAGGGTCCCGGCAGGCAGTACGGCCGTCCAGTCGACGTCCACTCCGCGCACGAACGCCTCGGCCAGGGAGGACAGCATGCGCCGCATACCACCCTCACCCCGACGCAAGGAACCCAGCAGCAGGGGGGTGGCCTCCGTGTCGTCGGCGATCTCGGAGACCGGCTGGAGGAGGACGGGGTGGGAGCTGACCTCGACGAAGACACCGAAGCCCGCACCGACCAGCTCACGGACCGCAGACTCGAAACGGACCGTCTGCCGCAGATTCCGGTA
>NZ_JBVHVP010000029.1:0-67852 GCF_055564775.1 Streptomyces sp. NPDC028991
GCGCATGAACAGCGCCATCACGCCGCCGATCACGAAGAACGCGAACGACGTCACCAGATACAGCGTGCCGATCGTCTTGTGGTCCGTGGTCGTCAGCCACTTGATGCTCTCGAGGTTCCTCACACCCCGCCTGTGTCCGAGCCCCGCCCGGACGTCACACTCACAGGACGAGACGAGCGTCACGAAATGAACTGTGACGATCACGAGTGTGCCGGACACGAACGGAACATGAGCAACGACGAGATCTTCGCCGCTGCCTACCGCGAGCACTACTGGGCGGTCAGCCGCTACGTGGCGCGACGGCTGGACGGGCGCACGGGCGAGGTCGAGGAAGTGGTGGCGGAGGTGTTCACGGTGGCCTGGCGCCGCCGTGCCGAGCTGCCGCACACCCCGCTGCCCTGGCTGTACGGGGTGGCACGCAACTGCCTGGCCAACGCGGTGCGCGGGCAGGGACGCCGCCGGCGGCTCCTGGACCGGCTCGGCAACGACGACGCCGCACACGGCCGCCAGATCGCCCGCGGACCCGAGGCCGAGCCGCCGGGCGGCTGGGTGCACGAGGCCCTGGCCAGGCTCTCCCCGAAGGACCAGGAGGTGCTGCGGCTGACGGCCTGGGAGGAACTCGGCGTGGAGGAGCTGGCCGTCGCCCTCGGCTGCGGCAGGCGGGCCGCCTCGATGCGGCTGCACCGGGCCCGCGCCCGGCTGAGAACGGAGATCGATCGCATCTGCCCGCCACTCGCCCCCTCCCCGAACCCCCGGCCGGGCACGCAGGACGTCCGGCGGTCCCCGTACCCGGCGACCACCGGCGACGCCGCCCCCGCGAAGGAACACGGCCATGGCTGACGAACTCGACCTCCTGCGCCGCGCCAACCCCGTGCCGGCCGATACCCCGCGTCTCGGCGACGGTCCCCTGGACGGTCGTGCCGAACGGCACCTGAACGAGCTGCTGCGCGAACCACGGCCCCACCCGTCCTCCCGGCCACCGCGGGGCCGGCGCCCCGCCCGCCGCGGCGTCCGCCTGGCCTGGGGGCTCGCCGCCACCGCCGTCGTCGCCGTGACCGCACTGGCACTGCTGCTCGGCGGTCCGAGCACCACGCCCGCGGTCGCCGCCCCACGCCCCCTGGTGGTGCTGGCCGACGCCGCCCCCGTACCGCTGGACCGGCTCGCCGACCGCGCCGAACAGACCGCGGCCGACGGCGGGCCCGGACTGCGCAAGGGCACGCACGTGCGGTCCTGGAGCCTCGGCATGTCCGACGACCGACCCCCGGTCACCCTCCCCGTGGAGCGCGTCGTGCGCTGGACGGCCGACGGCCGCCACACCGAGCTGGTCGTCGCGACCGACCCGCGCCACCCGGGCCGCCCGGTCCTCGGCGAGGACGAGGACGGCACCCCGCGCCTGGTCGACGACGGCCACGTCATCAGCCGGACGACCTACCCGCCGAGCTGGAGCGACGCCCCGCCCGAGTCCCGCCCGCCGCACGACGCCGGACGACTGCGCGCCTACCTGGAGGAGGCCCTGTACGGCGACTCACTGGACACGCCCCGGCTCCTCGACGCGACCAAGGTGCTGCTCGACCACTGGACCCTGGGCGCCCGGGAGTCCGCCGCGCTCGCCCGCCTCCTCGCGGACGCCGACGGACTGCGGCCCGCCGGACAGGTCACGGACCGCCTCGGCCGGCGCGGCCAGGCCTACGTGTACGAGGGGACCGGAGTGCGCCACATGCTGATCATGAACCCGGCCACGGGCGCCGTCCTCGGCCTGGAGACCACGTTCACCGAGGACCAGCCCGAGTACGGCGTCACGGCGGGCGACGTCATGGAGTACAGCGCCTGGACGCGCTGACCGGCCCGCCGCGGACCCTCGGGCAGACCGGGCCCGCTACTCGTCCCAGGCCTGGGCGGTGGCCCGCTCGACGATCATGCCGTCCCGCGGCGACAGCATCGACTCGGCGAAGACCCGCACACCGTCCGGATACGTGCACTCCTCGGTGAACGCGACGTGGTCGCCCTGGACGACGCAACGGTCCATCCGGTGCGTCATGTCGCGGCCGTACACGTCGTCGAGCATCTCGGCGATCTCCTGGCGGCCGTGCAGGACCTTCGGACGGCTGGGCTGGTCGTACCGGTCGACGATGCGGACCTCCGCGTCCTGTGCGTACAGCGACACGAGGGGTGCCGCCGACTCTCCTTCGACGCCCCGGCGCAGTGCTTCGGCGTCGAAGCCGGGAGCTGCCGTGGTGCCCGTGACGACCTCCTCGGAGGGCCGCGGCCCGAGGGAGGGAACGGGCCGCCGCGGTCCTCTCCTTCGAGCTCCCTCCGCCCGGACGCCCGCGGCAATCGGGACCGGACCACTGGTCCTCACGAGTGAGCGGCGCCGCCCGCCCGTGTCCGCGCCGGGCCCGCGCGCGTTGCTCAGAGCATGATCTCAACACGACGTATGGTCGCCGCCGTCGGGCTCGCCGCCGGTGTCACCGGCCTCGCCGCGCCGATGGCGAGCGCGGCCGAGGGAGGTGCGCTGGGCGTGGACAAGCTCAGCGTGACGCAGACGCTGGACTCGCTCGCGGTCGGTGACATGCCCGCCGAGGACCGGGCTCAGCTGCCGAGGCCTTCCCAGCAGCTGAACCGGCTGAACGACCTCAATCAGCTCCAGCAGGTCACCGGCCTGGTCTCGCCCCTGTTCGGCGCCGTCCCCGCCCTGGGCTGACAGCCGGACCGACCAGTCGTCGAGGGCCGCCCGACTCCGGGCGGCCCTCACCCGCGACCGGACGCCTCCGGCGCGGCTCAGCCGCCGGTGGCCAGGAACTGGGTCGCCGCCAGCTCCGCGTACAGCGGATCGGCGGTCACCAGCTCCCGGTGCGTACCGACAGCGCGGACCCGGCCCGCGTCCATCACCACGATCCGGTCGGCCATCGTCACCGTGGACAGCCGGTGGGCGACGACCAGCACCGTCGTCGTCCGGGCCACGTCGGCCACGGTGTCGCGCAGCGCCGCCTCGTTGACCGCGTCCAGCTGCGAGGTGGCCTCGTCGAGCAGCAGCAGCCGGGGACGGCGCAGCAGCGCGCGGGCGATGGCGACCCGCTGGCGCTCACCGCCCGACAGCTTGGTGCCGCGGTGCCCGACCAGCGTGTCGAGGCCCTTCGGCAGCCTGGCCACCAGACCGTCCAGCCGGGTCGTCTTCAGCACCCCGGCGAGCGTGCCGTCGTCCGCCTCCCCGTTGCCCAGCAACAGGTTCTCCCGCAAGGACCCGGACAGCACCGGGGCGTCCTGCTCCACGTAGCCGATGGCGGCCCGCAGGGAGGACAGCTCCCAGTCCGGCAGGCTCCGGCCGTCGAGCGTGATCTCACCCGACTCGGGGTCGTAGAACCGCTCGACGAGTGAGAAGACGGTGGTCTTGCCCGCGCCGGACGGACCGACGAACGCCGTCATGCCCCGGGCCGGCACTTCGAAGGTCACCCCGTGATGGACGTACGGCAGATCGTCCGCGTAGCGGAAGCGCACGTCCCGGAAGACGAGGGCGGCGGGCCGGTCCCCCGGGGAGGGCAGCGGGGCGGCGGACCGCACCGGCGGCTCGGCGGGCAGCCGCAGTGCCTCCTGGATGCGCACCAGCGCCGCCGCACCCGTCTGGTACTGCGCCACGGCGCCGATCACCTCCTGCAGCGGGGATATCAGGAAGAACACGTACAGCAGGAACGCGACCAGCGTGCCCACGTCCACGGCCCCCGTCGCCACCCGTGCCCCGCCCACCGCCAGCACCGTGATGAAGGCGATCTGGATGGCCAGCCCCGCCGTGTTGCCCGCCGCCGCGGACCACTTGGCGGCCCGCACGCTCTGCCGCCACGACTCCTCGGCGGCGTCGTGCAGCACCCGCTCCTCCCGGTGCTCGGCACCCGACGCCTTCACCGTGCGCAGGGCCCCCAGCACCCGCTCCAGCGCGGCCCCCATCACACCCACGGCCTTCTGGGCCTCCTTGCTCGCCCGGTTGATGCGCGGCGCGATCAGCCCGATCACCGTCCCCGCGCCCGCGATCACCGCCAGCGTGACCCCGAGCAGCACCGGATCGACCAGCCCCATCATCACGATGGTCGCCACCAGCGTGAGCCCGCCGGTGCCGAGGCCGACCAGCGACTCGGACGTGACCGCGCGCAGCAGCGTCGTGTCGGAGGTGATCCGGGCCATCAGGTCGCCGGGCTCGGTGCGGTCCACGGCCGGGACGCGCAGCCGCAGCAGATACGACGACAGGGTGCGCCGCGCGTCGAGCACCACCGACTCGGCCGTGCGCCGCAGCACGTAGGTGCCCAGGGCGCCCACCACCGCGTTGGCCACGACCAGACCCGACATGGCGAGCAGCGTGCCGGCGATGGCCCGGTCGTGCGACAGGTCGTCGATCAGGCCGCGGGCCACCAGTGGCAGCAGCAGTCCGGTCAGTCCGGTGAGCAGCGAGAGCAGCGCACCGCCGAACAGCGCCCAGCGGTGCGGCCGTACGTAACCCAGCAGCAGCCGCCAGGCGGGTGGACCGGTCTCCGTCTCCGCGATGCTCACGGCGCTCCTTCGTAGGACGGGCGTACGGGCGGACGGCTCAGGTTATGTCGCCCTGCCGTCGGCCCGTCCCGATCAGTTGCGCGTAGGCTCGGACGGATTCATCGAGTGGCCGAAGAAGGGTTCCAGACCATGGCGCAGGAAGTACGCGGCGTGATCGCACCGGGCAAGGACGAACCGGTGCGGATCGAGACGATCGTCGTGCCCGATCCCGGACCGGGAGAGGCCGTGGTCACCATCCAGGCCTGCGGGGTGTGCCACACCGACCTGCACTACAAGCAGGGCGGCATCAGCGACGAATTCCCCTTCCTGCTCGGCCACGAGGCGGCGGGAGTGGTCGAGTCGGTCGGCGCCGGCGTCACCGACGTGGCCCCCGGCGACTTCGTGATCCTCAACTGGCGCGCGGTGTGCGGCAAGTGCCGGGCCTGTCTGCGCGGCCGCCCCTGGTACTGCTTCGACACCCACAACGCCGAGCAGAAGATGACCCTCGCCTCGAGTGGCCAGGAGCTCTCCCCGGCGCTCGGCATCGGCGCCTTCGCCGAGAAGACACTGGTCGCCGCCGGACAGTGCACCAAGGTCGACCCGGCCGTCTCCGCTCAGGTGGCCGGACTGCTGGGCTGCGGGGTGATGGCCGGCATCGGCGCCGCCATCAACACCGGGAACGTCGGCCGCGGCGACACCGTCGCCGTCATCGGCTGCGGTGGCGTCGGCGACGCGGCGATCGCCGGTTCTCACCTGGCCGGGGCCGCGAAGGTCATCGCCGTGGACATCGACGACCGCAAGCTGGAGACCGCCCGGGGCATGGGCGCCACCCACACCGTCAACTCCCGCGAGACCGATCCCGTCGAGGCGGTCCGCGAACTGACCGGCGGCTTCGGCGCCGACGTGGTCATCGAGGCGGTCGGCCGCCCGGAGACGTATCAGCAGGCCTTCTACGCCCGGGACCTGGCCGGCACCGTCGTCCTCGTCGGCGTGCCGACCCCCGAGATGAAGCTGGAACTGCCGCTCCTCGACGTCTTCGGGCGCGGCGGAGCCCTGAAGTCGTCCTGGTACGGCGACTGCCTGCCCTCCCGGGACTTCCCGATGCTCATCGACCTCCACCTCCAGGGCCGCCTGGACCTCGGCAAGTTCGTCACCGAGACGATCCGGCTCGACGAGGTCGAGAAGGCCTTCGAGCGGATGCACGCCGGTGACGTGCTGCGTTCGGTGGTGGTGCTGTGATGACCGCCCGCATCGAACGCCTCGTCACCTCCGGACAGTTCAGCCTCGACGGCGGCACCTGGGACGTCGACAACAACGTCTGGCTCGTCGGCGACGACCACGAGGTGATCGTCATCGACGCCGCCCACGACGCCGACGCGATCGCCGAGGCCGTCGGAAACCGCCGGCTCACCGCCATCGTGTGCACCCACGCCCACAACGACCACGTCAACGCCGCACCGGCCCTCGCCGAGCGCACCGGCGCCGTCATCTGGCTGCACCGGGACGACCTGCCGCTGTGGCAGCAGACCCACCCCGACCGCGCCCCCGACGCCTGGCTGACCGACGACCAGGTCATCGAGGCCGCCGGGGCGGACCTGACGGTCCTGCACACCCCCGGACACGCGCCCGGTGCGGTCTGCCTGTACGACCCGGGCCTCGGTGCCGTCTTCACCGGTGACACCCTCTTCCAGGGCGGGCCCGGCGCCACCGGCCGTTCCTACTCCCACTTCCCGACCATCGTCGACTCGATCCGCGACCGGTTGCTCGTCCTCCCGCCCGAGACGAAGGTCCACACCGGCCACGGCGACGGGACCACCATCGGAGCCGAGGCCCCGCACCTGGACGAGTGGATCAAGCGCGGACACTGACCCGTCGCGGAACGCGTGCCGAACAGGACACGCATAAAAGGTGACAGAAGATGTCCGGCTTCCCGGGCACTCTCGATCACGACATCGCTCGTGCGGGAGAGGAACGGGAGCCGGACATGGCAGGGTCACCGAAGAAGCCGCTGACAGGCAGGGTCGCCCTGGTCGCCGGGGCGACCCGGGGCGCCGGACGCGGCATCGCCGTCGAACTGGGCGCGGCCGGCGCCACCGTCTACGTCACCGGCCGCAGCACCCGCGCCCGGCGCTCCGAGTACGACCGTCCCGAGACGATCGAGGACACCGCCGACCTGGTCACCGCGGCCGGCGGCCGGGGCATCGCCGTACCGGCCGACCACCTCGACCCCGCGCAGGTCGCCGTGCTCGTCGACCGCGTCGCCCGTGCGGAGCACCGTCTGGACGTCCTGGTCAACGACATCTGGGGCGGTGAGAACCTCTTCGAGTGGGACAGCCCCGTCTGGGAGCACGACCTGGACAAGGGCCTCAGACTCCTGCGGCTCGCGGTCGAGACCCACGCCGTCACCAGCCACCACGCCCTGCCGCTGCTGCTGCGCCGGCCCGGCGGGCTGGTCGTCGAGGTCACCGACGGCACCGACGACTACAACCGCGTCCACTACCGCAACTCCTTCTTCTACGACCTGGCCAAGACGTCCGTCCTGCGCATGGCCTTCGCCCTGGGTCACGAACTCGGCCCGCGCGGCGCGACGGCCGTCGCGCTCACCCCCGGCTGGCTGCGCTCGGAGATCATGCTCGATCACTTCGGCGTACGCGAGGAGAACTGGCGCGACGCCCTCGACCGCGTCCCGCACTTCGCCATCTCCGAGACGCCCCGCTACGTGGGCCGCGCCGTCGCCGCCCTCGCCGCCGACCCGGACGTGGCGCGCTTCAACGGCCGGTCCCTCTCCAGTGGCGGCCTCGCCGGGGAGTACGGCTTCACCGACCTCGACGGCAGCCGCCCGGACGCCTGGCGCTACGTCGTGGAGGTCCAGGACGCGGGCAAGCCGGCCGACGTCACCGGCTACCGCTGACGGGCGGCAGCGGCCGGCGGGCCGCGTGCCCCGGATCGCCACGGCAGTACGGTCGGGCCATGACGGAACCAGGGCGATTCACCGACCACGGAGTACTGATCACGGGCGCCGCCCGGGGCATCGGCGCGGCCACCGCCCGCCGGTTCGCCGCCGAGGGGGCACGGGTGCTGGTGACCGACGTGGACCTCTTCGCCGCGCGGCGCACGGCCGGGGAGCTGACGCGGCAGGGCCTCACCGCCGAGGCGTTCGCCTGCGACGTGGCCGACCGGGCGTCCGTCGAGGCGGCCGTCGCCCACGCGGTGGATGCCTTCGGCACCCTCGACGTGCTGGTCAACAACGCCTACGCCTGCGCGCCCGACGCCCCGCTCTTCGAGGACGAACGGGACGAGGTCTGGTCCCGCGACCTCGACGTCACCCTCACCGGCGCCTACCGCTGCTGCCGCGCCGCGCTGCCCCACCTCGCCGCCTCGGGGCGCGGCGCGATCGTGAGCGTCGGCTCGGTCAACGGCGCCCAGGACTTCGGGAACCACGCCTACAGCGCCGCCAAGGCGGGCCTCGCCTCCCTGACCCGCACCCTCGCGGGACACGCCGGGCCGCGCGGCGTCCGCGTCAACCTCGTGACGCCCGGCACCGTGCGCACCACGGCCTGGGAGGACCGGGAGGACGATCTCGCGGCCCTGCGGCGGCTGTACCCGCTGGGGCGGGTCGGCGAACCCGACGACATCGCGGCGGCCGTCGCCTTCCTCGCCTCGCGCGACGCGGCCTGGGTCACCGGCACCACGCTGGTCGTCGACGGAGGGCTGACCGCGGTCAACACGGGGTTCCGGAAGGCGGTCCAGGAGTACGACGACGCGGACTGATGTGCGGGCGTCCGGTGGTGTTCGTCACGGTTTCGTCGCGACCCGGGCGCGGCGGGCAACCGAAGCCGCCGGGCGGCTGTCTACCAGGCGGGGAAAGCGCCGCGGGCGGCCTTCCGCCCGCACCGACCGCTACAGAGGGAAAGGCTGACCAGCCATGGGGGACGTACGCAGACGGGGAGCCGTCGCACTCACAGTCACCGCACTGGTGGCACCGCTCACGCTCGCGCTCGGTGCCGCGCCGGCCCAGGCGGCCGGCTGCACCGCACAGACGGGCACTCACCAGAAGAAGGTGGAGAAGTTCCTCGGCCGCCCGGCCGACGGCAAACAGTCCACCGCCGACTGCAAGGCGATCCGCGCCTTCCAGACCAAGCACGGCATCAAGCCGAACATCGGCTACGCGGGCCCCGTCACCTGGGGCGTGATGGACCTGATGCAGAAGCAGAAGGCCGTCGGGAAGAAGCCCGACAAGGCGGGCAAATGCCCTGTCGACAAGGGCCGTATCGCCTGTGTGAACCTCACCCTGCAACTGAGCTGGATCCAGGACGGCAGGAAGCTGGTGTACGGACCGGTGCCGGTCCGCACCGGCCGCAACGGACACGAGACCCGCACCGGTCTGAAGAAGGTCTACTGGCGCAACATCGACCACCACTCGACCATCTACGACGTGCCGATGCCCTACAGCCAGTTCTTCGACGGTGGCCAGGCCTTCCACTCGGCCGGCGTCAGCATGTGGAACCCGCCGGGCTCGCACGGCTGCGTCAACATGACGAAGACCGACGCCAAGAAGTACTGGTCGCTGCTGAAGAAGGGCGACGACGTCTACGTGTACGGCCGCAAGCCGGGCACCTGACGGTGATCGGGCACCCGGCTCGCACGGCCGCGTCACAGCTGGGGCGCGTCCCCGAAATCCGGGATCTCCAGCCTGGCCCCACCCTGCCGCGCGGACTCGTGCGCGATGATGCCCGGCAGGGTGTAGCGGGCCGCGACCCACGCGTTCACGGACGGCAGGGTCCGGGAGTGCACCGCGGTCACGAAGTCGTCCACCAGGAAGTGGTGGCTGCCCTCGTGCCCGTTGTGCATCTCGTCGAACGCCCTCGGCAGCCGCGCCCGGTCGTGCACCGGTGCCGACCCGGAGGTGAAGGCGCCCCGCAGCTCCGGTGCGACGTGCTGGAGGGACGGGTCGTCGGGGGACATGGTGGATTTGGGCTCCAGCAGCTCGCTGATGTCCCGCACCCCGTTCTTGTCCTGCCACAGGGCCACCGTGGCGAGCTGCTCCATGCTCGCCTCGGTGCCGAAGAAGCGGAAGCGTGACTCCCGGATATGCGAGGGATAGCCGACCCGCCGGAACTCGTTCGTACGGAACGACCCGCCGCCGGCCACCTCGAACAACGCCGTCGCGTTGGAGACGTCGTTGTCGAACCGGCTGACCGACCGGTCGAAGACCCCGTCCCCGCGCTCGTCCACCACCCCGAGCGCCGAGACGCTGACCGCGTGCGTCCGCCAGGCGCCCAGCACCCCGCCCACCGAGTGCGTCGGGTACAGCAGCGGCGGATAGCTGGCGGTGGACTTCCAGTCCTCGCCGCCGCTGTACCGGTACGCCTCGTAGAAGCCCAGGTCCATGTCGTGGACGTAGTCGCCCTCGGCGTAGAAGAGCCGCCCGAAGGCGCCCTCGGCGATCCGGTCGCGGGCGTGCACCGTCGCGGGGTGGTACTGGCTGGTCTCGCCCATCATGTACGTCAGTCCGGTCGCCTTGACCGCGTCGATGATCTCCGCGATCTCCTGCGTGCCGATCGCCATCGGGACCGCCGAGTACACGTGTTTGCCCGCGCCCAGTCCCTGGAGGACGAGCGGGCCGTGGGTCCAGCGCTGGGTGAAGATCGCGACGGCGTCGACCGCCCTGGACTCCAGCATCGCCTCGTAGGTGGGGAAGGTGCCGGTGAGCCCTTCGGCGGCCGCGAGCCGCTCGGCGCGCTCCGGCAGCAGGTCGGTGACGTACACGTCGCTCACACCTGGGTGGGCCAGGAACAGCCTGGCGAACTGGCCGGAGAACTGGCCGGCACCGACGATGCCGAGGGAGAACGTCATGGATGGCGTGCCCTTCACTTGGTCGTGTCACAGGTCGTGTCACTGGTCGAGGATGAGATTGATCTGGTCGTTGGTCTCGTCGGGGCCGCCGGGGGAGAGGCGGCGCCTGCCGCGCCGTACCGTCGCCCGGTGGGGATGGTCATCGGGGGCTCCCTCGCGTGCGGCGGCTCGTGGCTACTTACTTTTGACGCGGAAGAAACGTAGCGTCAAGAGGTGGCGCGAGTGCCGTCGACCGAGGCAGGGTGAGACCTGCATCGACCTCGTTGTTTCCGAGCTGGAAGAAAGTAGGGCTCGACCGTCATGCCCACCAGTGCCGAAAGCTGGCTCCCGCTGAGTCCCGGTGAACGCTCCGTGGCGATCGAGGTGCTCCTGCACGGACCACTGTCGCGCAGCGAGATCGCCCGGCGGCTCGCTCTCTCCCCGGGCAGCCTCACCCGGCTGACCAAGCCGCTCATCGAGTCGCGGCTGCTGGTCGAGGTCCCGGAGGAGGGTGCGCCGGCCGGAGTGCGGCAGGGCCGTCCGTCGCAGCCGCTCGACGTGGTCGCCGACTCCCGGTACTTCCTCGGTTTCAAGATCACCGGTGACATGGTGTACGGCGTCGTCACCACCCTCAGAAGTGAGATCGTCGCCCGCCACGACCGTCCGCTCGCCACCCACGACCCCGTCGAGGTCGCCGATCTGCTGGCCGCCATGGCCGGGGAGCTGTCCCGCGGCCGTCCCCGGGTCGCCGGCATCGGCATCGGCGTCGGAGGGCTCGTGGAGGACCGGGCCGTCGTCGGCGAATCACCCTTCCTGGGATGGCGGGGCGTTCCGCTGGCCGGACTCGTCGAGGAGCGCACCGGGCTGCCGGTCGTCGTCGAGAACGACACCGCGGCCTTCGTGGAGGCCGAGACCTGGTTCGGGTCGGGGCGCGGCCTGGACCGGTTCGTCGTCCTCACCATCGGCGCCGGCATCGGTTACGGTCTCGTGCTCGGCGGCAGACGGGTGCCGTACTCGGGGGACGAGGACCGCGGCTTCGGGCGCCACTGGATCCTCGACCCGCACGGCCCGCTCACCCCCGACGGCCGGCGCGGCAGCGCCGTCTCACTGCTGACCATCCCCAACATCCGCTACCAGGTCGCCGCCGCCACCGGCCGCGCCCCGAGCTACGAGGAGATCCTCGCGGCCGCCGCCGAGGGGGAGCCCGTGCCGGCCCGGGTCGTCGAGGAGGCGGGGCGGGCCCTGGGCACCCTGGTGGCGCAGATCGCCAACTTCGTGATGCCGCAGAGGATCCTGCTCGCCGGGGAGGGGGTCGGTCTGATGGACGTGGCCGGTGGTGTGGTGGAGGGCACCATCCGCGACAACCGGCATCCGCGGGCGGCGCCGGTCGGTCTGGAGACCAAGGTGTCCGACTTCCACGACTGGGCGCGCGGTGCCGCGGTGTTGGCGATCCAGGTGCTGGTACTGGGGGCGGCGCAGGTGTGAAGAGGCGGGCCGTGTGCGCCAGAACACAGATGGTGCGAACGAACTCGCCCATAGGCCTTGACAGATGGGGCGATCGACGTGATCAGCGACACGGTCCGGTATGTCCGTTTGGGGGGCCATTACTCACATCGTCTTCACGCCGGGCGCCGTATGCTTCACAGCATGTCCACCACTGTTGAACCCTCCTCCGAGCGATCGGCTGCCGAGGTCAACGAGGAGATCCGGGCCCTGTGGCTCCGGTCGGGCGGGACACTGAGCGTCGAGCAGCGTGCGGAGTACCAGCGGCTCGTCATGGAGTGGGCCACCGCGGCCCCGGAGCCCGTGAAGGCGGCCTGACCGGCGCCTGAGGGCCCTCGGCGCATCGGACCACCGGCCCCGGGCACCCCCACGGGACGGGTGTCCTTCTCGCACTGACCTCGGCCGTCTGCTACGGCGTCGTCACCTTCCTCGGCCAGGCCGGCGGGCTCGCGCCCGCCTGCGTGGCCGCCCTCCTCGTGACCACCCACGGCGTCCGCCCCGCGGAGCTGCTGTGGGGCGCCCTGTCGGGCGTGGGCAGCTGTGTCGCCATGCACTTCCTCAACCGGGGCCTGAGCCGCGGCGCGATGAGCGTGGTGGTGCCGGTGAGCGCCGTCACCGGCACGGTGAGCGCCGTCACAGGCGTCGCGCTGCCGCTCTCGGCCTGATCCTGTACCTCCTCGCCGCCCGGCGGCAACCGCTGTCGGTCGCCGTGGTCCTCGCCTCCCTGTACCCGGCACTGCCCGTCGTCCTGGGCCTCGCCCTCCTCCACGAGCGGGCCGACCGGCGGCAGGCGGTGGGCCTGATCGGCGCGGCGGCGGCCACGGCGCTGCTGACGCTGGGCTGAGGCCCGCGGGGTGGTCCGGGGCCGGGGCTCCGTCATCGACCGGGCCGGACGCCGGTCGCGGGCCCTCACCTCGGCGGACGGCCACGTCACCGCACGGGCCCGCGCGCCACGGCTCACCCCCATGTCGCCGAGTAGTGCCGCCGGTAGGCCTTGCGGTCCTGTTCCGCGCGGATCCACCGGGTGGCCACCAGGGCGATCAGGCTGCCCGCGGCGACGAGCATGCCCGGGCCGACGTTGCGGCGGTCGGTGAGACGGGCCAGCAGGGTCGAGCCGCTGACGCCCGTCACGGGAGCGGCGGCCCCCGGTGCCGCGGCGCCCGGCGCGGTGCCGGCGCCACCCGTGGCGGCCGGCGAGGAGGGCGCGGCGCCCGGCCCCGCCCCCTCCCGCGCGGAGACGATCAGCTCCACGCCGAGCGACTCCATCGCCTCCGGCAGCGGCTGGAAGAACGTCGTGCCCCCCTTGGCGCAGTCGCCGCTGCCGCCCGACGTCACCCCGAGCGCCACACCTTCGGAGAACATCGGGCCCCCGCTGTCCCCGGGTTCGGCGCACACGTCGGTCTCGATGAGGCCGGTGACCGTGCCCTCCGGGTAGTTCACCGTCGCGTCGAGGGCCGTCACCCGGCCGTCGCGCAGCCCGCTGGTGCTGCCGCTGCGGAACACCCGCTGCCCGACGGCCGGTTCACCCGTGCCCGTGATCCGCACTCCCTTGCCGCCGCCGACCGCCACCACGTCGGCGCCGTCGCCCGCCTTGCCGTTCGCGTACTCCACCAGGGAGAAGTCGTCCCCGGGGAAACTTCCGGCGACCGTCCTGCCGACCTGCCGGTCACCCCCGTCGTCGCCGAACCAGACGGAGCCCGTCGGCCCGCAGTGCCCTGCCGTGAGGATGAACTCGCTCGTCCCGTCGGTCACGTTGAAGCCCGCCGAGCAGCGCCCGGCGGTGGACAGGATCGGCTCCGCCCCGTTCAGCCGGGTCGTGAAGGTGCCTTCGGTGCGCTCCATGCGGACGAAGCCGCCGATGTCCTCCGCGACGCCCGTCAGCCGGGACCAGTCGGATCCGGAGACCGTGCTGTCACCCCGTACCACCACCTCGTTCGACCGGTAGTCGAGGGCCCACGCCGTACCGGGCGCCCGGGGCGTCGAACGCAGCGTCGAGGTCGCCGACTTCAGCTCGGACATGCTGTGCCGCACGAGCTTCGCCTCGGCCCCGGACCGACGCACCTCCTCGGCCGTGCTCTCGTCGGTGACCGCGACGACCGGCCGCCCGTCGGAGCCGACCCAGTGGCCCGCCGTACGGGAGGTGCCCAGCCGTGACACGAGGCCGGCGCCGGTGCCGGAGGCGGGCTGCGCCAACGTGTGCGGGGCGGTGGACGTGTCGGGGGGTTCGCTCGCCACGGCCCGGGTGACCATCGTCCCCCCGACCAGGAGTCCGCCGACGGCCGCCAGCCGTGCCACTCGCCGGACGATGCGTCGTCGTGCGTGCCTCATGCGTGCGCTCCCGAACCCGGACACACGGCGTCGCCGCCGCGGGGGCCTCCGGACGTCGAGCGCCCTCCTCCCATACGGGGGCGGGCCGGTCCGCGTTCACCGGGCCGGCGATCCCGTCGGTGCCCGCCCGGGCCGGCGTGCGGCCGCCGGCGGTGGTGGCGGGTGGTGGCGGGTGGTGGCGTCTGTGCAGGGGCGGCCCCGTTTCCCGATCACACCGGGGCCCCCTATCTTGTGCCCCATGACCAGCATCCCGCAGGACCGGCCCGGTGAACCCAACCCCCTGCGCGCACTCACCCTGGACCAGCTGCGTCGCCGCACGAGCATGAAGTGGCGTACCCACCCCGAGGACGTACTGCCGCTGTGGGTGGCCGAGATGGACGTGCCGCTCGCCGAACCCGTCGCGCGCGCCGTCACCGACGCCATGGCACTCGGCGACACCGGCTACCCCGTCGGCACCGCCTACGCCGAGGCCCTGGCCGCCTTCGCCGGCAAACGGTGGGGCTGGGACGACCTCGCCGTGGAACGCACCGCGATCGTGCCCGACGTGATGCTCGGCGTCGTCGAGATGCTCAAGCTGGTGACGCGACCGGGCGATCCGGTCGTCGTGAACCCGCCGGTGTACCCGCCGTTCTACCAGTTCGTGACGCACATGGACCGGCGAGTCGTCGAGGCGCCGCTCGGCGCGGACCTGCGGATCGACCCCGGGGCGCTGGAGGAGGCCTTCGCGCGGGCCGTCGCCGACGGCGGACGGGCCGCCTACCTGCTGTGCAGCCCGCACAACCCGACCGGCACCGTGCACACCGCCGGTGAGCTGGCCGCCGTCGCCGCCCTCGCCGAGCGGTACGGCGTCCGCGTCGTCGCCGACGAGATCCACGCGCCGGTCGTCACCGCGGGCGCGCGGTTCACGCCGTACCTGAGCGTGCCCGGCGCCGAGCGTGGCCTCGCGCTGATGTCGGCGTCCAAGGGGTGGAACCTGGCCGGGCTCAAGGCGGCGCTCGCACTCGCCGGACCCGGCGCCGCCGCCGACCTGGCGCGGATGCCCGAGGAGGTCGGCCACGGACCGAGCCACGTCGGCGTCCTCGCCCACACCGCCGCCCTGCGCGACGGCGCCGCCTGGCTGGACGCGGTGCTGGCCGGGCTCGACGAGAACCGGCGGCTGCTCACCGACCTGCTGGCCGGACAGCTGCCCGGCGTCGTCCACCGCCCCGGGGAGGCGACCTACCTCGCCTGGCTCGACTGCCGCGCGCTCGGTCTCGGCGACGACCCGGCGGACGTCTTCCTCAGGCGCGGCCGGGTCGCCCTCAGCTCCGGCATCCCCTTCGGCACCGGCGGAGCGGGACACGTACGGCTCAACCTGGCGACCTCGCCCGAGGTGATCACGGAGGCGGTGCGCAGGATGGTGGCGGCGGCCTGAGGCGAGGGGCGCGACATGGCCCGGCACCTATACTCCGGACCATGGACGACGCGTCACTCGCCCGGCTGGGCGCCGGCAAGTACCTGCTGGTCACCACCTACCGGAAGAACGGCGCGCCGGTCGCCACCCCGGTGTGGGTCGTACGGGACGAGGACGCCCTCGGCATCTGGACGGCCGCCGACTCCTGGAAGGTCAAGCGCGTACGCAACCGCGCCGACGTCCTGGTCGGTCCCTGCGACGTACGAGGCAGGCCGACCGGCGACCAGGTGCCGGCGACCGCGGAGATCTGCGGCCCGGCCACGAGCGGCCGTTACCGCCGCCTGATCGCCCGCAAGTACGGCGTCGTCGGCCGGCTCACCCTGCTGGGCAGCCGGCTGCGCCGGGGTCTGGACGGCACGCTGGGGATCCGTATCACGCTCGCGTCCTGAACGACGGGCGGCCACGGCCCACCGCCGGGGGCCGGCGGGTGCGCGAGCAGTGGCCCGGCCGCCCGGCGCAAGGGTCTGCCGCACGAGGTGAACTCCCCGCCCGCGCGCGGCCGTCGCCTTGTGCGGAGCACCCCGCGGCGGGCCGGCCGGCGCTCAGGTCCAGGCCCGGTACGGCTCGTCGACCAGCTGGAAGACCGGCTCGCCCCGCACCGGGTCCTTTGCCGTGGACAGCCGCACCCGGTCCCCGCTGTGGATGCCGATGAGCGGTCCCATGACCCGGCCGCGCAGCACGAAGCCCTCGGCCATCTCGATCAGGGAGACGTTGCGCGCGGCCGGGGTGTTGCGGTGCACCACCGTGGCGTGGCGTACCGTCCCCGCGCCCTCGCTGCGTTCGGTCCGCAGGTCGCTGCCGCGACAGACCGGGCACAGCACCCGGTGGTACATGGCGGTGCCGCACCAGGCGCAGCGCTGGAAGAAGATGGCCTCGGCCTCCGGGGCCTTGGGGTCGAGCACGCCCGTCGCGGAGCCGGCTGCCTGCTGAGCGACGTTTCCTGAGTGGTGGTACACGCTGGTCAACTCCCTGCACTCGGGCCGGAATCCCACGTGCGCGGTCGCCCGGGCACGCGCATGCGCGGCTCGCCGTGCCACCGTGCACGCCCCACAGCGTATGGCACTGAGTGTCACTCGTAAAGGCACTCCGTACCCTCGATTTCGTTCCGCGCCGCCGCACCCGCGACGCCGTACCCGTGCCCGCGCGGCGGTCGGCGTCAGTCGCGGGCGAACGCGGTCTCGACCTCCCGGACGACCTGCCACAGGGGTGTCCCGCGCCGGGAGACCACGACCACCACGTCCTCGGGTGCCTCGTCGCGGAGCGGAACCGGGACGCCGCCGAACGCGGACTGCGCGTACCCCAGCGCGTGGTCCACCGCGGCGCCCGCGTCGTCCCGCCCGTCCGAACGCAGCCAGGACCGCAGGGCGTTGTTGTGCGCCGCCACCACCGCCGCCGCGATCACGTCGGCCCGCAGGATCCCGTCCGGCCGCCCGCCCAGGCGCCCGCGCAGATACTCGGCGAGGGCGCGCTCGTAGCGCCACACCACCGACAGCTCGTACGCGCGCAGCCCGGGGACCTTCTTGGTGAGGTGGTAACGCTGCACCGAGAAGGCCGGGTTCTCGGCGTACATGCGCAGTACGAGCCGGGCCGCGTCGCAGACCCGGGCGACCGGGTCCGCCTCCTCGGGTGAGGCGGCCAGGAAGGCGGTCATGTCGGCCAGGCACCGCTCGTGGTCGGGGAAGACCACGTCCTCCTTGGAGGGGAAGTAGCGGAAGAACGACCGCCGTCCGACACCGGCGAGCGCGACGATGTCGTCGACGGTCGTCTGTTCGTAGCCCCGCTCGAGGAACAGCCGGAAGGCCGCCGCGACCAGCGCCTCCCGCATCGGCGGCCGGTTGCCCGCCGCGTCCGTCCCGTCCCCGCGGCGGGGCGCCGCACTGCTGGAGCTCATGAAGGGGAACGTAGCAGCTCACCAGTGTCCCTGACACTCAGTGCAGTGTTTGGAGGGAACCGAGTACCCTCGTGTCTCCGCTGCGCGGTCGCATACGATCACTTCCGGTCAGCCCCGAGGAGTTCCGCATGCAGTCCGCTCGCCCCCGCGTCCTGTACGTCACCGACCTGGCCTACGTGGCGAGCGGGCGCCGCTACTGCGACGAGGACGTCTTCCTGACCTCCCGGCTGCGCGAGGACTTCGACCTCGCCCTGTGCCACCCGTGCGACGCCGCCGCGCTGCTGGACGCCTTCGACGCGGTCGTCGTCCGCAACAGCGGTCCCGTACTGGGGTACCCGGCCGCCTATGACGCCTTCCGCGAGCGCGCGGCCGAGCGCGGTACCCGCGTCTACAACCAGCTCACCGGCCGGGCGGACATGGCCGGCAAGCGGTACCTCCTCGAGCTGACCGAGGCGGGGTACCCGGTCATCCCCACGGTCGACCGGCCGGAGGACCTGCACCGGCTTCCCGCGGCGGACGAGTACGTCGTCAAACCCAGGCTCGGCGCGGACTCGGCGGGCCTGCGGTTCGTGCCCGCGGACCGCATACGGACAACCCTGCGCGACGACGCCGGGGACGTCCTCGTCCAGCCGCGTGTCGACTTCGCCCACGAGGTCTCCTTCTACTTCGTCGACCACGAATTCCAGTACGCCCTGTACGCACCGGACCGCGGGCGGCGCTGGCGGCTGGAGCCGTACGAGGCCACCCCGGAGGATCTCGACTTCGCGCGCCGGTTCATCGAGTGGAACGGCATCGACCACGGGGTCCAGCGCGTCGACGCCTGCCGCGCGCCCGGCGGTGAGCTGCTCCTGGTCGAGCTGGAGGACCTCAATCCCTACCTGTCGCTGGACGCCCTCGACGAGGCGGGCCGCGACTCCTTCGTCACCGCGCTGCGGGCGGCCCTGCGCCGCTTCCTCGCGGCCTGACCCGCGGGGGACGGCGCCTAGCATGGCCGTCATGGACGCCTTTCTCGACCGGCTCGACCCGGACATGTGTGTGGTGACGGCCGCGGCGGACGGGGAACGGGCGGGCTGCCTGGTCGGCTTCTCCTCGCAGTGCTCCCTGGACCCCGTGCGTTTCGTCGTGTGGCTCTCCGAGGTCAACCGGACCTTCCGGGTGGCGCGGTCCGCCGAGGTCCTGGCCGTCCATCTGCTCGCCCGCGACCAGCGCGGGACGGCCGAGGTCTTCGGCGGGCGGACCGGCGACCTGGTGGACAAGTTCGAGCAGGTCCGCTGGCGCGAGGGGTACGGCGGGGCGGTCGTGCTGGAGGACACCGAGGCGTGGTTCGTCGGCCGGGTCGTGGCGAGGGCCGCCGGCGGCGACCACGTCGGTTTCGTCCTCGACCCGGTCGAGTGGGGTGGGCGGGACACGTCCGGTGGACGGTTGCTGCGGCTCGCCGACGCCCACACCATCCGGCCGGGCCATCCGGTGAACTGACCGGCGGCCACGGCGATCGGGCCGGTCCGTCCGGCCCCCGCGCGGTCCGTCCGGCCCCCCGCGCGGTCCGGCGCGGGGGCAGTGCGCATCAGCGTCCGGCGGTGCCCCGTTCGACCAGCGCCTCGGTGACCGCCCGCACGCTGCGTGCGATGTGCTGCAACTGCAGTACCTCCGCCGCGTACAGCTTGATGGTGTGCTCGATGACCGACTCGGCCAGGCCGAGCCGGGGCAGGTCCGCCCGGGCGGTCTGCAGGGCGGTGCGGGCCACCCGGATCTCGTGCTGGACCTGGATCTGCGCATGCCGGGCGAGCAGCACGGGGTGGCGAATCAGCGCCGGGTAGCCCGCGTAGCGGGCCGGCACCAGTTCCCGCAGCCACTTGGCCGCCGAGCGTTCCCAGTCGTAGCTGCCGGGCGTCTTGACCTGGCACGGCCAGTCCGGGCTGATGCGCGTGGTCGTCAGGGGCATGATCATCGCTTCCGGGTGTGCGGCGTCGACGGGGTGGGGCGACGGTTGAGGCGGTCCCGGTCCAGGGGACGACCGGGACCGCCGCGGGCGCTCGCGCAGGCGGCGCCCGGCGGAACAGCCCACGGCGCGACGGAGCGGGTAGGAGTCGGCGGCCAGGGATGTTCACGCGGGTGTGGACGCGCTCCGGGGCGGCCGGGTCGCGATCCGTGAGCAGTATTTATATATGCCATCAGCTTTGCAAGGCGTATGAAAACATTCATGCCTGCTTTGACCGGGATGGCCCCCGTCTGCGCCGACCAATCGCCGTGCCGAGCCCCGGGAAAGGGGAGCGGGCTCAATCCCGGAGGAAGAACTGGTGCTGGTCGGCGACCTGCTCGTACTCCTCCAGCCGGGCCTGTGTCCGTTCGGGATCGGCGTCGGTCATGGCCTGGAGCAGTGCCGCGCACATCACACCCGGCGCCGCGTAGGAGTCGAAGACCAGCCGCGACCCCGTACCGGTGGCGAAGGTGACGTCGGCCTCGTCCACGACGGGGCCGAGCGCCAGGTCGGTGATCAGCGCGACCTTCAGTCCGGCACTCCGTGCCACCCGGACGGCGCCCAGGGTCTCGTGGGCGTGGCGGGGCATGGAGAAGGCCAGCACCCAGGTGCCGCCCGCCTCCCGGGACTGGAGCAGGGCGTCGTAGGCGACGGTGCCGCCCCGGGTCACCAGGCGCACGTCGGGATGGACCCGGCGGGCGGCGTAGGCGAAGTACTCGGCGAGCGAGACGGAGATGCGCAGCCCGAGGACGGTCAGCGGCGCGGAGGCGGCCAGCTTGCGTCCGACGTCGATCACCCGGTCCGCGTCGGCGAAGTCGCGCCGCAGGTTCTCCAGGTTCTCGATCTCGGCGTCGACGGCGGCCTGGAGTTCGTTGCCCCGGTTCTCCTCGGCCGCAGCGCCGCCGCGGGTGCCCAGCGCGATCGACTGGAGCTGCTCCCGCAGCGCCGGGTAACCGCTGAAGCCGACCGCCGAGGCGAACCGCGTCACCGACGGCTGGCTCACGCCCGCCCGGTCGGCGAGGTCGGTGATGGACAGGAACGCCGCCTCGGTGAGGTGCTCGATGAGGTACTGCGCGATGCGTCGCTGGCCGGGGGAGAGACGGGGACGGTCGAACAGCGTCCTGAGCCGGGACGTGGGGGAGGCCTCCGTCTCCGGAGCCGCCCGTCCCGAGGTGATCGCCGATGCCTGCGCGCGTGCCTGCTGTGGCGATGACACGGGTGCGCCTCCTTTGTCTCCCACGGAGGTCAACATAACTCACCCCCCGTGCCCGGCAGGACGGTGTCACCGGCCGTCCCCCGGCCCCGCGCGGGCCGGAATCCGTCCCCGCACGCGACCGGCATCCGCACCCCGCGTGGATAGCCCGGCGCCGTCCGGGAACCCGCCCCACGGAAGAACCCACAGCACGGACGAGGAGCCGCCGTCATGACCGTCCCGGAAGAGAACCGGCCGAAGACCGAAACCACAGACGACGTCCTCGACCAGCGAGAAGAGGACGCGCCCCGCCCTCCGGGCGGTACCGGCCGGACCATGCGCGAGGCCCTGGAGGAGGCGCACGTCCGCCCCGACGACTACGACGAGGAATGACCGGCGGCGGAAGCGAGGGGAGCACCGCGCGTGAGGGAGGCCGAACGCGGGACGGCCGGCATCCCGCGGGTCAGTACACCCGGCCGCCCGCGCCCGGCATCGCCCCCGCCGGTACCACGAGGTCGGCGCGGTCCCGGGTCGCGGTGACCAGGTCGGCGTTGCGCTGGTCGGTGCCGAGCGCCCAGGCGACCGCTTCCTCGTGGGACTTGCCGAAGCGCTCGTGCCGCGCCACCAGCCGGCGGACCCGTTCCGTCTCCGCCGGCTCGCAGAACCACACCTCGTCGAGCCGGGAGCGCACCCGCGCCCATGCCCCGGTCCCCAGCAGCAGGTAGTTGCCCTCCGTCACGACCAGCCGAGCCGACGGGGGCACCGGCACCGCCCCGGCGATCGGCTGCTCCAGCACCCGCTCGAAGCCGGGCGCGTACACGGTCTCACCGCCCGCCCCCTCACCGCCCGCCTCCTCGCGCAGCCGGCGCAACAGCGCCGCGTACCCCGCCGCGTCGAAGGTGTCGGGGGCGCCCTTGCGGTCCCGGCGGCCGAGCCGGTCCAGTTCGGCGTCGGCGAGGTGGAAGCCGTCCATGGGGACGTACGCGACCCACGGCTCGCCGCTCCCGTTCAGTTCCCGCACCAGGTGCTCGGCGAGCGTCGACTTTCCGGCGCCGGGGCTTCCGGTGATGCCGAGGAGCGCTCGCCGCCCGTCCTTCGGGAGGGAACGGGCACGGGCCAGGAGGTCGTCGAAAGTCAGCGGCACACCGCAGAGTGTGTCACCTGATCGGACCCGCCCCGGCGGGGAACTGTGTCGTTATGACGACGCAGCTAGGACTTCCCGACGGTATCCAGGCCTGCCTCTTCGACCTCGACGGGGTCGTCACCAGGACGGCGGTGGTGCACGCCGCCGCCTGGAAGGAGACGTTCGACGCCTTCCTGCGCGAGCGGGACGGCGCGGACTTCCGTCCCTTCACCGACTCCGACTACGACGAGTACGTCGACGGCCGCCCCCGTGCCGACGGCGTGCGCTCCTTCCTCGCCTCCCGCGGCATCGAACTGCCCGAGGGCGGTCCCGACGACCCGCCCGACGCGCGGACCGTGAGCGGCGTCGGCAACCGCAAGAATGAGCTGCTCCTCGAGAAGATCCGCACCGACGGCGTGGAGCCGTACGAGGGCACCCTGCGCTACATCGACGCGGTCCGCGCCGCCGGACTCGCCACCGCGATCGTCTCCTCCAGCGCCAACACCCGGGACGTGCTGCGCTCCATCGACGCCGAGCGCCTGTTCGACGTCCGGATCGACGGTGTGGTGGCCCGGGCGCGCGAACTGCCGGGCAAACCACGCCCCGACACCTTCCTCGCCGCCGCCCGCGACCTCGGCGTCGAACCGTCCCACGCCGCCGTCTTCGAGGACGCGCTCGCCGGCATGGACGCCGGCCGCTCCGGACACTTCGGCTACGTCGTCGGCGTCGACCGCGTGGGCCAGAGCGACGCCCTCTACGCCCACGGCGCCGACCGCGTCGTCAAGGACCTCGCCGAACTGGGAGGCCGGGCGTGATCACCAACCGGACGTACGCCGTCGAGCCCTGGTCGGTGCGCGAGACGGCCCTCAACCTCGACCTCCTCGCCCAGAGCGAGTCCGTCTTCGCCCTGTCCAACGGGCACATCGGCTGGCGCGGCAACCTCGACGAGGGCGAACCCCACGGCCTGCCCGGCAGTTACCTCAACGGCGTCTACGAACTGCACCCGCTGCCGTACGCCGAAGCGGGCTACGGCTACCCCGAGTCCGGCCAGACCGTCATCAACGTCACCAACGGCAAACTGCTGCGGCTGCTCGTCGACGACGAACCGTTCGACCTGCGCTACGGGCGGCTCGTGAAGCACGAACGCACCCTGGACCTGCGGCGCGGAGTGCTGGAGCGGACCTGCGAGTGGACCTCCCCGGCCGGTACGACCATCCGGGTGCGCTCCACCCGGCTGGTCTCCCTCACCCAGCGGGCCATCGCCGCCGTGGAGTACGAGGTCGAGCCCGTCGACAGCCGGACCCGGGTGGTCATCCAGTCGGAGCTCGTCGCCAACGAGAGCCTGCCCGACCCCGACGGCGATCCCCGGACGGCCAAGGCGCTGCGGTCCCCGCTGGAGCCCGAGGAGGGCATGGCCATGGGCTCCCGGCTGCGCCTGGTCCACCGGACACGGCGCAGCGGTCTGCGGGTCGCGGTGGCCGCCGAGCATGTCGTCGAGACCTCCGGGGAGATCACCACCAGCAGCGAGAGCAACGCGGACGTGGCCCGCCTGACCGTCACCTCCGTGCTGGAGCCGGGACAGCGGCTGCGGGTGCAGAAGACGGTCGCCCACGGCTGGTCGGGCGCCCGCTCCCGGCCCGCGATGAGCGACCAGGTCGAGGCGGCACTCGCCGCAGCGGAACACAGCGGCTGGGACGGCCTGGTGGCGGAACAGCGCGCCTACCTCGACGACTTCTGGGCGCGGGCGGACGTCGAGGTGCACGGCGACGAGGAGATCCAGCAGGCCGTGCGCTTCGCCCTGTTCCACGTCCTGCAGGCCGGAGCCCGCGCCGAACAGCGGGCGATTCCGGCCAAGGGACTGACCGGCTCCGGATACGACGGGCACGCCTTCTGGGACACCGAGATGTTCGTGCTGCCCGTGCTGACCTACACCGAGCCCAAGGCCGTCGCCGAGGCGCTGCGCTGGCGCCGGGACACCCTGCCCGCCGCCCGGGACCGCGCCGCCCAGCTCGGGCTGCGCGGCGCCGCGTTCCCGTGGCGGACCATCGACGGCTCGGAGGGCTCCGCGTACTGGCCGGCCGGCACGGCCGCCTTCCACGTGGCCGCGGACATCGCGCACGCCGCGGTGCGCTACACGGCGGCGACCGGCGACACCGACTTCGAACGCGACACCGCCCTGGAACTGCTGGTCGAGACGGCCCGGCTGTGGCGCTCACTGGGCCACCACGACCACCACGGCGTCTTCCACATCGACGGCGTCACCGGTCCGGACGAGTACAGCGCCATCGCCTACGACAACACGTACACCAACCTCATGGCGCGTTCGAACCTCATCTCCGCGGCCGACGCGTGCGAACGCCACCCGGACGAGGCGGTCCGGCTCGGCGTCGACGACGAGGAGAGCGCCGCCTGGCGGGACGCCGCCGAGTCCGTGAACATCCCCTACAACGAGGAGCTCGGCGTCCACGAGCAGCACTCGGGCTTCACCCGCCACCAGCGCTGGGACTTCGCGCGCACCGCCGCCGACCAGTACCCGCTGATGCTGCACTTCCCCTACTTCGACCTCTACCGCAAACAGGTCATCAAACAGTCCGACCTCGTGCTGGCGATGTACACCTGCGGCAGCTGGTTCGACGCCCACTGCGACGAGGACCAGATCGCCCGCAACTTCGCCTACTACGAGCCGCTGACCGTACGGGACTCCTCCCTGTCCGCGTGCTGCCAGGCCGTCGTCGCCGCCCAGACCGGCCATCTGCGCCTGGCCTACGACTACGCCGCCGAAGCCGCCCTGATGGACCTCGCGGACCTGGAGCACAACACCCGCGACGGACTCCACATCGCCTCGCTGGCCGGCACGTGGATGGCGCTGGTCGCCGGGTTCGGCGGCACCCGTCGCGACGGCGACAGCCTCCGGTTCACGCCGCGCCTGCCAGAGAAGTTCAGCCGTCTCGCCTTCCGGCTCCAGTTCCGCGGCCGGTGCCTGCGCGTGGAGATCGCCGCCGACGAGGCGAGGTACACGCTGCTGGACGGCGCACCCCTGACCATCCATCACCACGGGAGCGCGCTGACCGTGGACGGGGACGGCCCCGTCACCCGCGCCATCCCGGCTCCCAAACGGCGCCCCACCCCCGAACAGCCCCCGCACCGCCGCCCCAACCCCCACTGACCGACGGGACACGGGGCGGGAGGAGGCCGGGCAAGACAGGGGAGGAAGAGGAGGAGGAAGAGGAGGAGGGAAGGGGACAGAGGGGGGAGGGGAGGAGGGAGACAGCGAGATGGGGAGGGAGAAGGCAGAGAGGGAGGGAGGGGACCGGACGGTGCGACTGGCCGAGTTCCCCCCTGCGTATCCGCGGCACGCGGGTTAGGTTGATCTTGTTTTCCGGGTTTCCGGGCTCCCGCCACTGGCGGCAGGAGGTGAGGACGAGCGGCCCCGCGACGAGCGGGGGTGAGGGGTGCACGATGGCCGACGGCGCTGGAGCCATGCTCGCCGGGAGACGGCGGGACGAGGCGACGACGAAGCCCGGCATCCCCCGGCGCCTGCGCGGTGACGCCCTGATCGCGGCGGTGGCCGCCGTCTTCACTCTGTTGCAGCTGGTCTTCGTCCATCCCGGGATGGGCCTCGGCTGGGACGAGACGGTGTACGTCAGCCAGGTCACCACCCACCACCCGGCCGCCTTCTTCAGCGCACCGCGCTCCCGAGGCGTCTCCCTGCTGGTCGCGCCCGTCGCGTCCTGGTCGTCGTCCACCGAACTGCTGCGCGTCTACCTCGCCGTGCTGTCCGGCCTCGGCCTGTACCTCGCGCTGCGGTCCTGGAAGGGACTGTTCCCGGCCCACGTCCTGGCCACGGCCGGTGCGTTCTTCGCCACCCTGTGGGTGACCCTCTTCTACGGTCCGCAGGCCATGCCCAACTACTGGGTCGCGATCGGCGCCCTGGTCTGCGTCGGCTGCTTCCTGCGGTCCTGGCGGGGGGTTTCCGGGCGGGCCGCGCTGTGGGGGGTGGTGGCCGGTGCCGCGCTGATGGCGTGGATGCGGCCCACGGACGCGGTCTGGGTGACCCTGCCGCTGCTGGTCCTCGTCCTCGTACGCCGCCACTGGCCGCTGCTGCTCGCCCTGGTGGGCGGCCTCGCCGCCGGGGGCGTGGAGTGGGTGATCGAGGCGTTCGGCTGGTACGGCGGCCTCGGGGAGCGGCTGTCGAGGGCCTCCGAGATCCAGGGCGGCCTCGGCTGGAACGTCGCCGTCGACGACCAGATGCGCAGCCTGGGCGGACGGGGCCTGTGCCGCCCGTGCACCGGCTCGATGCCGCACCCGGTGGTCACCCTGTGGTGGATCGTCCTCCCGGCCGTCGCCGCCTTCGGCGCCGTGGTCGCGGTCCGGGCCCGGCGCGCCGCCCGCACGCTGATCCCGCTCGCCTGTGCCGTGACGGCCGCGCTGCCGTACCTCTTCATGATCGGCTATGCGGCACCCCGCTTCCTCCAGCCGGCCTACGCCCTGCTCGCCGTACCGGTCGCCGACGCCCTGTGGCATCTGGTCCGCACGGCACGCGGCCGATGGCGCCCGCCGGCCGCGTCCCTCGTCGCGCTCGCGCTGGCCGGCCATCTGGCGGTGCAGTTCGCCGTCCTCGTGGGCACCGTGGACCGCAACGTCGAGAGCCGCGAGGACTGGGCCCGCGTCGCCGACGAACTGCACCGGCTCGGTGTCCGCCCGCCCTGTCTGATCACCGGGCACGAATCCATCCCGATCGGCTACTACACGGGCTGCTCCTCCGGCGCCACCAGCGGCAACAACGAGAACATCACCGCCGCCGAGATCGTGGACACCGCCCGCCGCATTCCGGTCGCCGCCGTCACGGGCCCGGGCGGCACCCCGCCCGGCTACGCCCGCGACTGGGCACCGCACCGCATCACCGACCTGAGCATCCGCGTCGCACCCCGGGAGTGAAGATCCCGGGCGGGGAACGGGTTAGAGATCGCGTATCGGGAAACGCGAACCGCACACCGAGACCACCGAGCCGACGCAGCGCGAGAGGGAGGCAGCGATGGGCACGGACCCGATGGCCGACGACGTCTACCAGCCCACCGGAACCAACGAGGAGCAGGAGGACGCCGCGCCCCTCGACCTCCAGGACGCCGTCGACGAGCGGACCTACGACGACACGCTGGACGAGGGCTACTCCCCGCCGGAGAAGCCCCTCGGCGTGACCAAGCACGGCACCACGGCCGCCGAGCAGCACGACGGAGAGACCCTGGACGAGCGGCTGACCCAGGAGAGGCCCGACGTGTCCGCACCGGACGGGGACGGCGTGGGCGACGAGCCCGGCGGCGAGGGCGAACCGGTCGACCCCGAGGCGGGAACCGACCGCTCCGGCCGTCTGGTCGCCCCCGACGAGGGGGTACGCACCGACACGACGAAGGAGACCGTCGCGGAGGACGTCGGCATCGACGGCGGAGCCGCGGGCGCCGAGGAGGCCGCCATGCACGTCGTGGAGGACGAGACGGCGCTGCCGGACGGGGAGGACGGCCGGTAGGCCACGGCCGCGCCTGCTCGCCCCGCCGGGCACACTCACACGTCGCAGGGCCCGGGGCGGTGCCGCTCGCACCGGCCCGGGCCCTGCGACGCCCGGTGGCCGCCCGGTCAGGGCAGCAGCTTGTCCAGAGCGGCGGGCCCCTCCTCGTCCAGCTTCCGCCTGGCCCATTCGAGGTTCTTCGGGGTGACGTCCCGCCCGGCCGCGAGGACGAGGTCCTCCGGGGACACGTCGGTGCCGGTGCGGGTGTGGAGCAGGTCGTCCGGGGTGGCGCGGTCGTCCCCGGCGTGTGCTTCGGACGGTCGGGAGGCGTCGGGCTGTGACGTCGACATGATCAGTGCTCCTCGGATCCGGATCGCTGCTTCGGTGCCGTGCTGTTGTCGGTCCCGAATATCCCGATAACACCATTCAATGCGGAAGCGGCCCCCGCATCCGGAGACCGCTTCGGCTCAGGCCGGCGTCGGCGGCGAAGGAGTGAGGACGAGCATCGTGACGTCGTCCTCCACGTCCGGGCAGAAACGCACTGGATCGGCCCAGACACGGCCGGGGAACAGGGCGGAGTCCTCGTCGGCGAACGCGGTCAGCCGGTCGGCCAGCGGGTAGAACGCGCCGCCGTCGTCCCGCGCCTCGACCACTCCGTCCGAGGCGAGGAAGAGCCGGTCACCGGGGCGCAGCGACACCGTGGGCCTCGATCGCGCCGGCGTCCGCCGGCCCGAGCCCGAGCGGCGTCCACGGGGACACCTCCAGCTCCGTGGCCCGCGCGCCCCGCAGCAGCAGCGGCGGCGGGTTGCCGCAGACGACGACGCGCACCTCGATGGCGTCGGCGGAGAACTCCAGCAGCGCGGCCGTCGAGAACAGCTCGGCGTGCCGCGCGTCCGCCGAGTCCACCAGCAGCCTGCGGTCGAGCCGCCCGGCCACCGACGCCAGGTCCGACTGGTCGAGCACCGCCTCGCGGAACGCCCCCAGCAGCGAGGCCACCGTCGGCACCGCCGACAGCCCGTGTCCCTGCACGTCCCCCGTCACGACCCGGACGCCGAAGGGCCCGTCCCGTACGTCGAAGAAGTCGCCCCCGACGAGTGTCCCGCGCCGCGCCGCCCGGTACAGCCCCGCACAGCGCACCGCCCCGACCCGCTCGGGCAGCGGGGGCACGACGGCATGCTGCGCGGCCTCGGCGACCGTCCGTTCCAGACCCGGCTGGGCGTCGCGGCGACTGCGTACGAAGGACACGAAGACGCTCAGCACCGCGACGAACACGACGGTCAGCAGGTCGGCGTCGCCCGGCCGGTCGAGCTGGAAGGCCGGGACGTGCAGCAGTGCGATGACCACACCGCCCAGCAGGGCGGTCCCCAGCGGGCTGTACGACAGCACGGCCAGCGGCGGGATGGCACCCAGCAGGAAGCCGATGTCGAGGGGATCGTGGCTGATCAGGGTGATCGCGCAGATCGCCGCGACGAGGGCCGGCGGCAGCACCCGCACCCAGCGGGGCGGCGGAGCCCCGCTCAGCCGGCTCCGCCGGTCCGCGCCCCGGCGCGGTGGCGGGGCAGGCACCTTTCGCACACCACCACGCTCCTACGCCGCCCGGCCTCCCGCACGCGGACGGCACACCCAGGGCTGCCCGACGGTTCCCGCCTGCCTTTCGGCGCCACACACGCGCGCCCGCCGCACCGGGCGCACCGGGCGCAGAACCGAGTACATCCGGTACGAGGCTCTGCAGCCGGCACGCCGGGAGTGCGCACCTGTCGCCGCGAGGCCGCCCTCCGGGCGACGACGGGAATCGTCGGACAGTCCCTAGAACGGGGTGAGCGTCAGCCGGAATCCGGTGGGTGCCGTGTCCTGGACGTAGGAGGCGAAGTCAGCCACGTCGTCGAAGGCGAAGCCGTAGGCCCTGCCGTCCTCGGTGGCCGCGTGCACGGCCTTTGCGTAGTGGTTGGTCAGCGCGGTCCCGTAGAACGTCGCCGGGTCGGTCGTCGGCTGGTCGGCCGAGGAGACCAGCGTGGAGCGGTTGAAACCGGCGCCGAGGACCGCGGCGACGGGGCCGGTCGTGCCGTCGTTGGGCGCGGCGAGGGCGCCGTCGCAGAAGAGCACGTCCCGGGTGGACGGCCTGGCGAAGGACACCTGGGCGGGCCCGTCGAAGGTCAGCCGGTCGCCGCGCACCCGGCCGGTGAAGGTCCCGGCGTTGGTGGTGATCCTGAGGTCCCTGCCCGTGTAGGTGCTCCAGACCTCGTCGATGTACGGGGCGAGGTAGTCCTTGGGGAAGAGACCGGCGTCCAGGCCGTGCCCCGGCGCTATCACCCGGGTGTCGTCCACGATCAGCGGGGCGAACTCCTCGACCCGCCGCATCGCCTCGAAGACGGCCGCGCGGCCGCCGGCGCGCACCGTGCCCGTCGTCTGGTCCTTCGCGCCGGTCAGCCGGATGGCGAGCGGCACGCTGAACATGTCGACCATGGTGGTGTTGCAGAACATCCCGGCGGAGTTGTGCGTGAACTCGGCGCAGTCGTGCAGCACCCCGTGGTTGGGATCGGACTCGACCCAGCCCGCCGGGTACTGCAGCGCCGGGTTGCCGGCACCGTCGGCGACCACCTTGAACCTCAGCTTCTCGCCGAGCGACACGTAGATCCGGCCGGAGAGGTAGGGCAGGCTCAGCCTGGTCTCGCCGCTGCCGGCGAGGCTGATCGCGTAGTCGGTGTAGCCGTCGGCGCCGTTGTCCGACAGCGCCACGGGCGCGACGGTGCCGTCGGGCGTGACGCGCACCTGGCGGCCGTCCTGGTTGCCGACGATGTAGACGTGGACGTCGGCGTTGCCGAAGGAACCGGTGCTGTTGACGATCGTCAGCGGCAGAGCGCCCGCCGCCTTGGCCTCGGGGGCGGCGGTGTCACCGTCCGAACCGACGCCGGCCAGGGCGTGCGGGGCGACGGCGGCGGCTACGGGGGCGGCCACGGCCGCTCCGGTGAGGGCGACGAGCAGCTTGCGGCGGCCGAGCGGGCGCTGGTGACGAGGAGTCATGTGGGGGATCTCCAGAGTGATCGGGGCATGACAGTGTGGAGGCGAAATTCTGAGAGCGCTCTCAGAACGTGGCCGATGGTACGCACGGCGGATGGCCCGGCCAACCGTCCCCACACGCACCGAAGGCCGTTGACCCAGCTGGGACTTGGAGTGCCCGGCGCCGCGCAGGGAACGCTTAACCGATCTTTAAGCCTCGTTTAATCCGCGCCGGACGCCGGAGTGCGGGCTTCCCGAGCGGCCCGGCCGTCTGGACTTCCGTCCCGAACCGGACGACGCGGTGTTCTTCGACGCGCTGCGCCGCATCCACTCCGCCACCCTTGACGCCCACGCGCTGATGGACATCGAGCAGGGCGGGCTCGACCAGGCCGCGCAGTCGGAACTGGACTCCTTCCACTGGTGCCCGTCGCCGCGGGAGTGGTGGCAGGTGGCGTACACCCCGCGGGGCGAGCCGGCGGGTATGCCCGTCCCCGTGCACAACCCGTCCGGTCCGTGCGTCGGTTTCATCGGCGTGCTGCCCGAACACCGCGGACACGGATACGCCTACGACCTGCTGGCCGAGTGCACCCACTTCCTGGTCGAGAGGGGCGCGGAGTTCGTCTCCGCCGCGACCGACCGGGGGAACCGTCCCATGGCCGCCAACTTCGCCAAGGCCGGCTACCCGGTCGTGCGGGAACGGATCAACTTCCGGCCCGGGGCGGTCGTCCGGTAGTCGTCAGGCGCCGGCGCCGGGCCGGCATTCCTTCGGCCCGGTGCCGGTGCCGGTGCCGGTGCCCGTGTGGTGCCGGTGCCGGGTGGCATGCTGTCCCGCGCAGTGGCCAAAGGTGGCGGGCGGAGGAGATGTGGGGTTCGAGGGCGAGATCTGGCACGTGCGCGGAGCGCCGGACGCGGGGGAGGAGGGGGAGACGGGCTCGGAGATCGGGGAGATCCTGATCGAGGAAGCCGACTTCCCCTGGCTGTCGGGCCGGTTCCGCCCCGGTCCGGCATACGGCGCCGTCCAGGATCTGTTCACCCGAGAACTGGCCCTCGCCGAACGGGACGACGAGGGGCACCGGGCCCGGTGGGAGGCGGTCCGCGCCGAGATCGAACGACGTGTGCGGCTGGTCTCTCCCGACGGCCCGGTCGCCGGGTTCCTGCTGCACGTCCAGGGCGACAGGGCCTGGTTCCGGTGGAGGGACGAGCCGTCCGAACGGGAGCGGACCGGCGACTGACGGCGCTCACCGAGGGGCGTTCAGCAGGGCCTCGGCCTCGGCGAGGATCTCGGTGACCCGCAGGCCGAACCCGGCGTCGCACGGGTGGGGGCGTCCGCCCGCGGCGGAGGCGAGCAGCGCGTCCGCGGCCCGCAGCAGAGCGGGCACCGGTCCCTCAGTGGCCTCGGGCAGGAGCGTCACGCCCGCCCCGCCACGCAGTTCCACCGTCGCACCCGCCGCGGCGGGCGGCGCCGTCAGACTGAGCGTGAGCGTGCTCGACGCGCCGCCGGTATGGTCCAGGACCAGATGGACGGTGTCCCCGGGGCCCGGCGCCGCCGCCGTCACGCGCCGGGCGTCACCGAGGACCGGCAGCAGCACGGACAGGGCGTGCGGCCCTACGTCCCACAAGGCGCCCTTCTCCCGTCGCCACGGCGAGTCCGCGAACGGGCTGTCGCCGGTGAACACCGCGCCGAGCCACTGGGCCCGCCCCGTGAACCAGTCGCCCCGAGCGGCCTGTTCGGCGATCCACGCCTCGATCTCGGGCTGGAACCGCGTGGTGAAGAAGACGACGGAGGCGACGCCCGCCGCACGCACCGCCTCGACCACCGGCCGCCCCCGCGCCACCGTCGCCGCGAGCGGCTTGTCGAGCAGCAGATGGCAACCGGCCCGCGCCGCCCGCACCGCCAGTTCGGCCTGAACGGCCGGAGGCAGCGCGACCGCGACGGCTTCCACGTCCGCCAGCAGGGCGTCGACATCGTCGTAAGCGCGCGTACCGTGCCGATCCGCCAACTCCTTGGCGGCGTCCGGGCGGCGCCCCCACACGCCCACGAAGTCCAGGCCGTCGTGCCGGCGCAGGGCGGGGGCGTGCGCCATGTCCGCCCAGGGTCCGGTGCCGAGCAGTCCGATACGCATGCCGTCGCCTCTCCGCAGTGCCGAACCCGGCCTCCGGGCCCGCCGACGTTTCTCCCTGACGGCCGGCGCACGCCGGTCCGGCCCGAGCCGAGCGTGCCACACCGACCTGGTGCCCGGGCAAGACCCCGGGTTCGCCGACGGCGGCCTGCCCCGGCCTGCCCCGGCCCATACCTGTCCCTGCCCATCCCTGTCCCTGCTCCTTCCCGCTTCTGCTCCTGCACCTGCCCTTGCCGCGGGCCGGCCTCTGTCCGGGCAGCCCTGCCCCAGCCCTGCCCGCCTCCAGTCGTCGTCTCCTCCCCACGCCCGCCTGTCGCCGTCGCCCGCCCGCCCCCGAGCCCTCGGCTCGCCGTCCCCCGAGCCCGCGGCCCCGCTCGTCGTACGAGGCCCGCTCGTCGTACGAGGCCGGTGATTCTGCCGATCCCCCGGACCGCACCGCCCGCCGACAGTGGCACCGCCAGCACATCGGCGACGCCCGTCCGGCGGATGTCCCGGGACGCGACCCCACGTGTCCCGGGCCGTGTGCGATCACCGGTCGGCACCTCGCCACGACAGAGAGGACGAATCCTCGTGCAGCAGAACCCCCACACCCACGCCGCGCGCCCCGCGTTCCGCGGAACGCGGCGGCGGCTCGCCGGCGTCACGGCGGCCGTGGCCGCCGTCGTCGCGCTCAGCACCCTCACCAGCCCCGGCGCCCAGGCCGCCGACAACCCCTACGAGCGCGGTCCGGCGCCCACCCAGTCGAGCATCGAGGCACCGCGCGGCCCGTACTCCGTGGCGGACACCAGCGTCTCCTCGCTCTTGGTCACCGGCTTCGGCGGCGGCACGATCTACTACCCGACCAGTACGAGCGACGGCACGTTCGGCGCCGTCGTGATCTCGCCCGGCTTCACGGCGTACCAGTCCTCGATCGCCTGGCTCGGCCCGAGGCTGGCCTCCCAGGGCTTCGTCGTGTTCACCATCGACACCAACACCACGCTGGACCAGCCCGGCTCCCGCGGCCGGCAACTGCTGGCGGCCCTGGACTACCTCACCGAGCGCAGTTCAGTCCGCGGACGGATCGACAGCAGCCGACTCGGTGTCATGGGCCACTCGATGGGCGGCGGCGGCTCCCTGGAGGCCGCGAAGTCCCGGCCGTCACTCCAGGCCGCGATCCCGCTCACCCCCTGGAACACGGACAAGACCTGGCCCGAGGTCAGCACCCCGACCCTGATCGTGGGGGCCGACGGCGACACCATCGCCCCGGTCTCCTCGCACTCCGAGCCGTTCTACTCCAGCCTGCCGTCCCGCACGGACCGTGCCTACCTGGAGCTGAACAACGCGAGCCACTTCACGCCGAACACCTCGGACACGACGATCGCGAAGTACAGCATTTCCTGGCTCAAGCGGTTCATCGACAACGACACCCGCTACGAGCAGTTCCTCTGCCCGCTGCCCCGGCCGAGCCTGACCATCGAGGAGTACCGGGGCAACTGCCCGCACGGCTCCTGACCCTCCTCACGGACCATCCGGCACCATCCGGCACCATCCGGCGGCGGTCGCGGGCACGTCGCGGCCGCCGCCGGCGTGTTGTGCCGCCGCACGGCCCCGGGCCGCGACCGCTGGGCGGCGGCACAGTGCGTGACCCCAGCCGCAGGGTGCACAACCGCAGGTGGCGGGGCGGAGCAGCCGTCGGGCCGCGGCGGACCGGTGGCTTCCGCGTCAGGTTACGCGCGCGTAACCTCCCGGGAATGACCGGAGAGACGACCGTACGTACGGCCGTGCGGATCCACGGCCGCAGCACGCAACAACAGGCCGTACGCGAACTGTTGGACGGGTTGCGCACCCGCAGCGGCCACCTCGTCGTGACCGGCGAACCCGGACTGGGCCGGACCACCCTCCTCCACTGGGCCGCCCGCTCCTTCCGGGCCGGTCCGGTACTTCACCTGGGACCCGGCCCGGACAGGGACAGGAACGCCACCGCCGAGGAACTGCTCGGCACCCTGCGGGCGGCGGCCGGCGAGGCACCTCTGCTCGTATGCGTCGACGACGCGCAGCTGTGGGACGCCCCGGCCCGGACCGCACTGGCCCGTGCGGCCGAACGCCTGGGCAGCACGGTCCGCGTCGGCGTGCTCCTCTCCGTCGCCGGACACCGCGCCGTCGACCCGGAGTACGCCCACCTGCCCGTCGTACGCCTGGACCCGCTCACGCCGCCGCAGGCCGAAGCCCTCGTCGACGAGGTGACCGACGGCGCCGCCGACCCGGCCGTCCGCGAGCAGCTGCTGGCAGAGGCGGAGGGGAACCCGGCCCTGCTCCTCGCCCTGGTCCGCCGGCTCTCACCGGCCGAACTGCGCGGGCACCGTCCCCCGCCCAGACCCCTGGCCGACGCCGCGACCCTGACGGAGGTGGCGGGGGAGGCCCTGACCGGTCTGCCCGCGGACGCGCACGACCTGCTGCTGACGGTGGCGGCGGCCGTACGCGCCTCGGACGGACCGGACGTGGACGCGGGCCCGGTGCTCGACGCCCTGCGGCACCTGCGGGCGGCGTCGCCGTCGGCCTCCGCCCCGTCCCTGGAACCGCCTCCCGCGCTCCTCGCCCTGGCCGACGACCGGTTCCGTTTCCACGGCCCCCTGGTGTGCCGTACGGTCCACGCCACCGCCGCGCCGGACCGGCGGCGCGCCGCGCACCGCGCGCTCGCCGATGTGCCGGCGGCCGGCGGCCGGCGGCTCCCGGCGCTGCTGCACCGCTCCTGGTCCCTGACCGGCCCGGCGCCCGCGCCGTCGCTCGCGGACCGGCTGGCGGCGGCCGCGGCCGACGACACGGAGCCCGCCTCACACCGGCTGCGCGCCACGGCGTACGCCCGCGCCGCCGAGCTGACGGCCGACGGTCCGGCCCGGGCGGAGCGGTACACGGCCGCGGCCGAGCAGGCCCTGCTCGCCGGCCGCACCGACCAGGCCCGCCCGATGCTCTCCGCGGCCCGCGGCTGCGCCGCACCGGCCGCGGTACGGGGGCGGGCCGAACGGGTGCGTGGCCTGACGGAACTGCGGGACGGACCCGTCGGCGACGCCCATCAGTCGCTGCTGCTGGCCGCGTCCCTGCTCGCCGCGGACGCCCCCGCCGCCGCCGCGACCGCCGCCCTGGCCGCCGCCGACGCGGCCTGGGCGGCGGGAGACCTGTCCGCATGCCTGGCCGCACTCGCGCCCGACCCGGGGCCGACGACCCCCGCTCTCCGGCAGGCCGGCGCCCGGCACTCCACGGCGCGCGTGGCCGGCGCCGTGCGCGACCACCGTGTCGGCATGCGAGCGCTGCTCGAGGGGCGGCTCGACCGGGCCGTCGTACCGCTCGGGCAGGTAGTGGAGCGGGCCACCACCGAGGACCGGCCGGAGGCTCTGCTGAGGGCGGCGTCGGCCGCGTTGCTGCTCGGGGACGTGGACGCCGCCCGACGCTCCGGGGCGCGGGCCCTGGCCGCCGCCCGGCAACTCGGGTCGGACGCGTTGGTGCCGCGGGCACTGGAGTACCTGGCCTACGCCGAGCTGCGCGCCGGCCGGCACCCGCAGGCCCGCACTCATGCGGAGGAGGGTCTGCGCACCTCGCAGCGGGTCGGACAGCGCAACACGGCGGCCCACCACCGGGCGGTGCTGGCCCTCGCGGCGTCGATCGAGGAGGAGCCGGACGTCGTCGCCCGGCATGTGGCGGCCGCGCTGACCACCGCCCGGCGGCACGGACTCGCACAGGCGGCCACCCTCGCGGAGTGGGCGGCGGCCCGGGCCGACCTCGGCCGGGGGCGCCCCTTCGACGCCGCCGACCGGCTCGGCCTCCTGGTCCTTCCCGGCCCCGGGCGGGGACACTTCGCGGTGTGGTGGCTCGCCGTGCCCTGCTTCGTGGAGGCTGCGGTCCTGGCCGGACGCCAGGAGGAGACCCGTGCCGTCCTCAGGGACTTCGCCGGGTGGGCGGCGTTCGGCGCCGATCCGCAGGCCGCCGCGCAGCTGGCCCGCTGCCGCGCCCTACTCGCCCCGCCGGACCGTGCCGACGGCCTCTACCGGAACGCGCTCGACCGGCACGACGAGGCGGGCGGCGACTTCGAACGGGCCCGTACCGCGCTCCTGTACGGCAAGTGGCTGCGCCGCCGGCGCAGGCCCCGCGAGGCGCGCGGCCGCCTGGGCACCGCGCTGGCCGGCTTCGACCGCTGCGGTGCAGGGGTCTGGGCGGCCCAGGCGCGCGGCGAGCTGCGGGCCCTCGGCGCGGCACCGCACGGCGGACGTGCCGGAGCGCTGTCCCGCCTGACGCCGCAGCAGTTGCGCATCGCCCGTCAGGTCGCCGAGGGCGCCACCAACCGCGAGGTCGCGCTGACCCTCGCGGTGAGCACCCGCACCGTCGACTACCACCTCCGCAAGGCCTTCGCGGCGCTCGGCATACGGTCCCGCCTGGAGCTGGCCCGCGCGGTGGAGCACGCCGAACAGGGCGGACACGCCGGACGAACCGAAAAGACCGGTGCACAACCCTAGGGACCGACCGGACGGTATGCCATCCTTCGGGGCAGGACGAGTCAGGGGGCGTGCCCGGCGCGGGCGGACAGCCCGTCGCGGGGCGCCCCCGCAAGCCCTGGCCTGGGGAGGACCGCGATGCAGCACGCCGTACGGTCACGAGCAGCGATCCGCACCGGACTGACGCCCGTACCACGCCCGCGGACACCGAGCGTCGCGTCGCTGATGGACGCCGACGCCCTGCGGGTGCTGCACCGGGCCGCCCGCACCCTGCTCGACGACCTGCCCGACCTGGCCGACCGGCTGGTGGCCCTGCTGCAGGAGCAGGAGCCGGCCTACCGCGCGGTGATCACGAAGGACCCCACCGCCACCTGGCAGGAGGTCCACCGGTCGCTGCGGCACAGCGTGGCCTCGCTGATCGACCCGCGCGGTGCGCGGGAAGCGGCCCGCCGCTGCTCCTGGCGGATCGGGACCGCCCGTGCCGAGCAGGGGCTTCCGCTGGACGCGCTGCTGCACGCCTTCCGCCTCGGCGGCTCACTGGTGTGGCAGCGGCTGATCGAGGAGACGGCCCGGATCGCGCCCGAGGACGTACGGCTCCTCGTACACGTGGCCGCAGACGTGTGGAACTTCGTCGACGAGCACTGCACCCTCGTCGCGGACGCCTACCGGCAGACCGAGTGGCAGCTCGCCCGGCGCCGTGAGAACCGGGCCCGGCTGCTGGCGGCCGGGCTGCTGGACGGCACCAGCCGCATCGCCGATCTGCCCGAGGCCGCGCAAGCGCTGGGCCTGCCCGAGCAGGGCCGGTACGTCGTCGTCGCCGTGACCGGCGGACACGCGCGGTCCGACGCCGCCCGGGCCGCCGCCGTGCCATCCGGTACACGTGTCCACTGGCACGCCGGGGCGGAGGTCGACTACGGCATCGTCCTGCTCGGCACCGGTATCGACGAACTCCCGCGGCCGGAGGAACCCGGGCCCGGGCCGTGCGCTCCGTTCCCGGGCCTCCGGATCGGCGTCGGCAGCCCGGTCGACGGCCTGGCCTGTGTCGGCGACGCCCGCCGGCACGCCGACACGGCCCTGGCCATCTGCCCCGAGGCCGGCGGCACGGCACGGCTCGCCGACCACCTTCCCGCCGCCCTCGTCGTCGCCAGCCCCGAGCTCGGCCGGGCCCTCGCCGAGAGGGTGCTCGGCCCCCTGCTGCGCCTGGAGCCGGCCGACCGTGAGGTGCTGCTGGACACGCTCACCACCTGGCTCGACTGCGACGGCTCGGCGCAGCGGGCCGGTGAACGCCTCTACTGCCACCGCAACACGGTCCTCAACCGCCTCCGCCGTTGCGAACAGCTGACCGGCCGCTCGCTGGCCCGCCCGGCCGACGTGGTCGAGATGACGCTGGCCCTGACCGCCCGACGACTCCTGCACGACTGACGTACCCGCACCGGCCCCCCCGGTGCCTGACTTGACCTCGTTCCGGTACCGCGGGGTGCCTTGGGCGACCGGCGTGCTCTCGTGCGGGTTCCCGGTGGTGCTTTTTCGGCGTCTGGTGTGGCCTTGTCCCGGTTCCGGGTAGGGCCTGTGGATCCGGGACGGTTCCGCTCCGGTTCCGAGCGGTGCGCCATGGTGTCTCACCCGGTCTGTCCCGCATACGGGCGAACCCCCGTGTCCGGCCCGGCGTGTACGTCGGCACCCTCTCCCACCATGCCCCACACCCCCCAACAGCCCCGGAACCCGCACCGCTCTGCCACCTCTCGGCCCGGAACCCGCGCCGCTCTGCCACCTCTCGCACCTCTCGGCCCGGGACCCGCACCCCTCTGTCACCTCTCGGCCCGGGACCCGCCGTGGCGGTGCGGGTGCCGTCCGGCGGCGTGGCCGCGGACACCGACGCCCAGCACGCCACCATGGCGGCGCACCGCGCATGAGGCTCGGCCTTCCCCGGCGGTCCCGCAGCCATGTCGGCATCGCCCCGGTGCGGCCCCCGCCGCCCGGGTCTGGGCATCCGCACAGACTCTCCGGCCCGGGACTGGGACGCCGCAGCGACCCGGGCCGGGGCTCTGTACCGCCACCGGCGCGCGTGCTGTCGTGAGCTCCCCCTTTCCCGTCACCGTGCCGGCCTCGGCACGGTCCCAAGGAGCCGCGATGCCCGCAGCACCACCGGACGGCGAGCCCGCCCTGCACGTCGAGAGCCTCGACGTGACGTACGGGCGCGCACTGTCCGCCCTCCGTTCCGTGTCCCTGACCGTCCCGTACGGCGGCGTGGTCGCGCTGCTCGGCGCCAACGGTGCCGGCAAGACCACGCTGCTGCGGGCCGTGTCGGGCACACTGCGCCTGCACCGCGGCGCGATCACGGCCGGCCGTGTCCGCTACGGCGACACGGCCCTCGACGGCCGGGACCCGGTCGCCGCCGTACGCGCCGGAGTCGTGCAGGTACCCGAGGGCAGGCGGGTGTTCGCCGGACTCAGCGTCGACGAGAACCTGCGGGCCGGCGGGCTCGGCCTGGGCCGGCGCGCCCCGGCTCAGGTCCGCGAGGCCCGGGAACGGGTCTTCACCCTCTTCCCGCGGCTCGCCGAACGCACCCGCCAGGCCGCCGGCCTGCTGTCCGGCGGCGAGCAGCAGATGCTGGCCATCGGCCGCGCCCTGATGGCCGCGCCCCGCCTGCTCCTCCTCGACGAACCCTCCCTCGGACTCGCCCCGATGATGGTCGACCGCATCGCCGAGGTCGTCCGCGAGATCAACACCCAGGGCACCGCCGTACTCCTCGTGGAACAGAACGCCGGGATGGCGTTGTCCCTCGCCGAACACGCCTACGTCCTGGAGGTCGGCGAGATCCGGCTGTCCGGCCCCGCCGGCGAACTCGCCCGGACGGACGCCGTACGCCGCCTCTACCTGGGCGACACCGGCGAGGCCACCGACGGCAAGGGGGCCGCGTGACCACCCGAACCACCGCGCCCCCCGCGCTCGAGGTCCGGAACGTGACCGTGCGCTTCGCCGGCCTCGTCGCACTCGACGACGTCTCCTTCACCGTCGACCCGGGCACCGTGCACGCCGTCATCGGCCCCAACGGCGCGGGCAAGTCCACCTGCTTCAACGTCCTGTCGGGCCTGTACCGGCCCACCGCCGGCACCGTACGACTCGGCGACGCCGAACTGACCCGGCTCGCCCCGCACAAGATCGCCGCCCTCGGCGTGGCCCGCACCTTCCAGAACATCGTCACCACCCAGGGCACCGTCGCCGACAACCTGATGCTCGGCCGCCACGCCCTGTCCCACGCCGGTTTCGCCGCCAGCGCCCTGCGTCTGCCGCGCGCCGTGCGCGAACAGCGCGAACACCTCGCCAAGGCACGTGAGATCGCCGAACTCACCGGCCTGGGCGCCCACTTCGACGCACCCGTCGCCCTGCTGTCCTACGGCGACCGCAAGCGGGTCGAACTCGCCCGCGCCCTCTGTCTGGAGCCCCGTGTACTGCTGCTCGACGAACCCGTGGCCGGCATGAACGCCGCCGAACGCATCCGCATGACCGAGGTCGTCCGGGAGATCCGCGCCGAACTCGGCCTGTCCGTCGTGCTGGTCGAGCACGACATGGGCCTGGTCATGCGGCTCGCCGACGAGGTCACCGTCCTCGACTTCGGCAAGGCCATCGCCCACGGCACCCCCGACGAGGTCCGGCGCGACCCCGAAGTGCTGCGCGCCTACCTCGGCACCGGCACCACCGGGGAGGACGCGGCATGACCGGCTTCCTGGACAACCTCCTCAACGGCTTCGCCCTGGGGTCCGTCTACGCCCTGATCGCCCTCGGCTTCGTCACCATCTTCAAGGCCTCGGGCGTGCTGAGCTTCGCCCACGGTTCCCTGCTCCTGCTCGGCGGGTACCTCGTCGCCGTCCTCCACGACGACATCGGCTTCGCCGGGGCGCTGGCCGTCGCGGTCCTCGTGACGGCGGCCGTGGCCGGGGCGCTGGACCGGCTGGTGCTGCAACGGGTCGGTACCGATCCGCACGCCGCCCACGTCCAGACCATCGTCACCATCGGCATAGACATCGTGCTGGTCACCGACCTGGCCCGGCGCATCGGCGGCGACCTGCTGCCGCTCGGCGACCCCTGGGGCAACTCGGTGACCGACCTGGGCCCGGTGACGGTGGCCGACAGCCGCATCGCCGCGATCCTGGTGTCCGCCGTGGCCATCGGCGGGGCCTTCGCCCTCTTCAGGTTCACCCCCTGGGGGCTGTCGCTGCGCGCGGCGGCCGAGGACGGTGAGGCCGCCGCCCTGATGGGCGTACGGCTGACCCGCGTACGCACCGTCGCCTGGTGCCTGGCCGGCGGACTCGCCGCGCTCGCCGCGGTCTTCCTGGTCGCCTTCCCCGCGCCGGGACTGGAGCGCACCACCGGGCAGATCGCGCTGAAGGCCTTCCCGGCCGCCATCCTCGGCGGCATGGCCTCCCCGGTCGGCGCCCTGGTCGGCAGCATGCTGATCGGCCTCACCGAGGCCTTCGTCGCCGGCTACCAGTCCGACCTGCACGTCCTCGGCGAGGGCTTCGGGGACGTCGCCCCGTACGCCGTGATGGTGCTGGTCCTCCTGGTGCGCCCCGCCGGACTCTTCGGCGCGAAGGGGGCGGCACGTGTCTGACCTCCTCAAGAGGAGCACCCTCCTCGAGCGCGGCGGGCTCCTCAAGCAGGGCCGGCTCCTGCTGCCCGCGCTCCTCCTGTGCGCCCTGCCCTTCTACCTGGACGCCTTCTGGCTGCGCATCGGCCTGTTCTCCATGGCGGCGGCCATCGGCGCGGTGGGGCTGGGCCTGCTCAGCGGCACCGCCGGGCAGCTCTCCCTCGGACACGCCTTCTTCCTCGCCGTCGGCGCCTACGGCTACGTGTGGCTGGCGGGTGAACCCGGGCCGGGGCTGCCGCCCGCCGTCGCCGCCGTCCTCGCCGTGCTGCTCGCCGGCGCCGCGGGCGGCCTGTTCAGCCCCGTCGCCGGCCGGGTCAAGGGCATCTACCTCGGCGTGGCAACCCTCGCCCTGGTCTTCCTCGGCCACCACGTCCTGCTCACCGCGGACTCCGTCACCGGCGGCTTCAACGGACGCTCGGTGCCGCCCCTGGAGATCGGCGGGTTCACCTTCGCCGAGACCGATCCCGGACTGACCGTCCTGGGCGTGCCGTTCGGCGCCGAGGAACGGCTCTGGTACCTGGGCCTCGCCCTGTTCGCGCTCACCTGGTTCACCGCGCGCGGGCTGCTGCGCGGACGCCCCGGACGCGCCCTGGTGGCACTGCGCGACAGCGAGACCGCCGCCTCCGTGATGGGCGTGCACGTGGCCCGGTACCGCTCGGCCGCGTTCGTCGTCTCCTCGATGTACGCGGGCCTCGCAGGCGTCCTGCTCGCGCTCTCCTTCCGCCGCGTCGTGCCCGACTACTTCTCGCTCCTCCTCTCCGTCGACTACCTCGCCATGATCGTCATCGGCGGCCTCGGCTCGGTGGCGGGGGCCACCGCCGGCGCCGTCTTCGTCACCGCGCTGCCCCTGCTGATGACCCGCTACGCCGACCAGTTGCCGCTGGTGGCGACCCCGGGCTCCGGCGACGGCTCGATCGGCCCGACCGAGGCCTCCCGCTACCTCTACGGCGCGGCGATCGTCGTGATCCTCCTCTACGCCCCGGACGGCCTGCACGGACTGGCCCGCCGGACCCGCGCCCGCCTGCGCCGCAAGCCACCCGTCACCGGCCCTCCGGGCGCCGGGGCCACGCCCCGGACGCCGGCCACCACCGCCAACGCCGCACGAACCAAGGAGCACACCCCGTGAACGTCACGCACCCCAGGCCCCGCACCACCCGGACCGCCGCCCTGGCCGCGGCACTGGCCGCCGTGCTGCTCGCGGGCACCGCATGCAGCACGAAGGCGGAGGGCGGGAGCACCGACGACGCCGCCGACGGCGTCAAGGCCGGCCCCGGAGTCAGCGACAAGGCCATCAAGCTGGGCGCGCTGACCGACCTCACCGGCCCCTACGCCACCCTCGGCAAGAGCATCGTGCAGGCCCAGCAGATGTGGGCCGACGAGGCCAACGCCGCGGGCGGCATCTGCGGGCGCAAGGTCGAGATCGTCGTCAAGGACCACGGTTACGACGTGCAGAAGGCGGTCACCGCCTACGCCGACATCGCCCCGGACGTCGTCGCCCTCCCCCAGGTGATCGGCTCGCCGGTGGTCGCGGCCCTGCTCGACGACATCGAGCGGGACCACATGCTGACCTTCCCGCAGGCCTGGGCCGCCTCCCTGCTCGGCAAGGACTCCGTCCAGGTCCTGGGCACCACCTACGACATCGACATGATCGCCGCCGTCGACTTCCTGACCCGCACCAAGAAGATCGCCGAGGGCGACACGATCGGCCACGTCTACTTCGAGGGCGACTACGGCACCAACGCGCTGGAGGGCTCCGAGTGGGCCGCCGAGCAGGCGGGGATGAAGGTGGTCGGCCAGAAGATCAAGGCCACGGACACCGACCTGACCGCGCAGGTCTCGGCGCTGAGCAAGGCCGGGGTGAAGGCGATCCTGATCAGCGCGGGCCCCGCCCAGACCGCCTCCCTCGCCGGCGTGGCCGCCGCCCGGGGCCTGAAGGTGCCGATCGTCAGCAGCGCTCCCGGCTACTCCCCGCAGCTGATGAAGACGCCGGCGGCACCGGCGCTGGAGGCGATGGTCCACGTGGTCAGCGCCGCACCGGCGGTCAGCTCCGACCTGCCGGGCGTCAAGAAGATGGTCGCCTCCTACAACAAGAAGTACCCGGGTGAGCCGGTCGACTCGGGCGTGCTCTCCGGCTACAACGCCGCCCAGCTGATGGGCTCCGACCTGAAGAAGGCCTGTGAGGGCGGCAGCCTCACCCGTCAGGACGTGGTCAAGGCGCACCGCTCGCAGAAGAACGCCGACACCGGCCTCGGCACTCCGCAGGACTTCACCCTCGTGACCGAGCCGGCCAGCCGGTCCACGTACGTGCTGAAGCCCGACGCCAAGGCGGTCGGCGGCGTGGTCGGCGTGGAGGAGGCGCACAAGGCGCCCGGCATCGACGCGTACCTGGCCGCCCGCGGCTGACCGACCCGATCGGCCGTCAATTCGGCTGTCACACAGTCGAATTGACGGCCGCTTCGCCGAGGCGCTGGTTTCGCTGAACACCAGGTCTCTAGGATGTACTCTCGGTCATGCCAGTGCAGTTGGCGCGGTACGGAGCTGGGGGAACGATGCAAGCCGACAAGCAGTTGTCCACGGAGATCGACGCCAACGTGCCTACGGCAGCACGTATGTACGACTACTATCTGGGCGGCAAGGACAATTACGCGGCCGACCGGGCGGCGGTAGGGGAACTCGACAAGGTCGTTCCCAGCACCCGTCGGCTGGCGCTGAACAACCGGCGCTTCCTGCAGCGGGTCGTCAGGACTCTCGCGCAGGAATACGGCATCCGCCAGTTCCTGGACCACGGCTCCGGCCTGCCCACGCAGGACAACGTCCATCAGGTCGCCCAGCGCATCGCCCCCGATTCGCGCGTCGTCTACGTCGACAACGACCCGATGGTGCTGGTCCACGGCCGCGCGCTGCTCGACCAGAACGACCGCACCGCCGTCATCCACGCCGACATGCGTTCGACGGAGGAGATCTTCTCCCACCCGGACACCCAGCGCCTGATCGACTTCTCGCAGCCGGTGGCCGTGCTGTTCAACTCGGTCTTCCACTGCATCCCGGACAGCGACACCGACGGCCCGACGGCGGTGATCCGCCGTGTGACCGAGCGGCTGGTGCCCGGGAGCTACGCGGTGATGTGTCAGCTGGTCAGTGAGGACCCCGAGGTGCGTGAGTCCGTCACGGCCTTCATGGACCAGGCGACCCGCGGGAACTGGGGCCGAGTCCGCGAGCCCAAGGACGTCGAGTCCTACTTCGAGGGCATGGACATCCTGGAGCCCGGCCTGGTGGAGGTCTCCACCTGGCGCCCGGACAGTGAGGTGGCTCCGCGCCAGCTCACCGACGAGTGGATCGAGTTCGGCGGTCTGGGCCGCATCCGCTAGCGAACTGAGCACTCGGGGCCGCACGCCGAGCGTGCGGCCCCGTGTCTCGCTTCACTGCTTCTCGCCTGCTACTTCTGCTTCTCGCGTGCTACTTCTCGGGATAGCGAAGCGCCGTCGTCTCGCGCAGCAGCTCCAGTGACTCGCGCGGAGTGAGCGCCTCGTCGGCGAGGCGGTCCAGGGCGACCCGGTACTCCTCGGTTTCGTCGCGGTCCTCAAGGAAGTTGGCGCTCTTGATGTGCTCCAGGTAGACCACGTCGGGCAGGTCGATGCCGCCGAAGCGCAGATAGGTGACCGGGATCGCGGGTGCCGACGCGTTCGTCACGTCCAGCGGCACGATCTGCAGCGTCACATGCGGCTGCCCCGCCATCGCGACGAGGTGCGCGAGCTGTTCACGCATGACTTCGCGGCTGCCCAGTACACGCAGCAGGACGGACTCGTCGATGATCGCCCACAGCTGTGGTGCGTCACCGCGGTGCAGCAGCTCCGCGCGGCGCATGCGCAGCTCGACACGCCGCTGCACCTCACCGGCAGGCGCGTTCGGCAGGCCCCGCTCGACCACGGCCCGGGTGTAGGCCGCCGTCTGGAGCAGGCCGGGGACGTACTGGATCTCGAAGGTCCGGATGGTCGCCGCGGCCTCCTGGAGTCCGACCAGGCGGTCGAACCACTCGGGCATCAGACGCTTGTCGTACCGCTGCCACCAGCCCGGTTCACCGGCGCGCTGCAACAGCTTGAGCAGGACCGAGGCCTCGTAGACGTCGGTGCCGTACCGCTCCAGCAGGGCGCGGACGTCCGTCTCCGTCGGGGGCTTGCGGCCCTTGCCCGACTCGATGCGCGAGAGCTTCGCCGCGCTGAACCCGAGGTCACGCGCAGCCTGGTCCTGGGACAGGCCGGCATCCTCGCGGAAGCCCGCCAGCTGAACGCCGACGAGCATCTTCAGCAGAGTCGGAGCCGGCTCGCTCCGGTCCAGATAGGGCTCGAGACGGGAGATGCGAGGCGACGCGGCGGACATCCTGACTCCCAGCAGACCGGCAGACTTGAGAAACCACACTATCTCATCCCGCAGGTGCCTACCGCATCTGCCCGTGGAAAACGGGTAGTTGGCCTCCGCTTGGCGCTTGCCACCCGCATCGGAGGCCAGGCCCCGCTCCCGCTCCCGCTCACAGCAGGTGGTCGAACTCGCCCTCCTTCGCCCCGGCCAGGAAGGCGGCCACCTCCGCGGACGTGTAGACGAGCGCGGGGCCGTCGGGATCGCGGGAGTTGCGCATCGCGACGCCTCCGTCCACGAGGGCTACCTCGACGCAGTTGCCCTCGGCATTGCTGTGCCGACTCTTCTTCCAGCAGGCGTCCAACAGGCTGGCCTGCACTCCGTTGCGCACTGGTGGCACCGCGGTCTCCTTGCCGTTCGGGGGAGCGGACCGAGTCCCGTCGGTCCTCGTGCGCTCCCATCCGATTTTTTCCGCGCAATTTCTCGTGCAATTGCACGCGAGCGCTGTCAGCGTGGATAATAGCCGTGGCGTCAACCCCCCGGATGGCGCCCCGTCCTGACGTCGCATCAGGGAGATGCCGTGTCGTCACCTGCGCATCCAACGCTCCGGTCGCCCGGCGAACCCGTGTCGGAGGCGGTCCCGGCGGGCCGGTTCGGAGAGCTTCCGCGCACCGAGCGACCGGCCGCACGCCGGGGGGAGTGGCCGTTCCCCGTTCCGCCCGCGAGTACCCACGCGCCGGGTGTCCGGCCGACTTCCGCGGTGCTGCGCGTCGCCTGCAGCGGGGAGGGCTTCGCCCGGGCCCGGGTCTTCACGCGGGACACGCTGAGCGGCTGGTCCCTGGACCGGCACGCCGACGACGCCGTCCTCGTGATCACCGAGCTCGTCTCCAACGCGGTGCGGCATGCGGTGCCGTCGGCAGCGGCCGGCGCGCCCGAGGTCAGGCTGGGGCTCGCCCGGGACTCCGGCCATCTGATGCTGACCGTCTGCGATCCCGGGGACAACGCGCCCGTGTTCACCCCGTCCGGCGACTCCGCACTCCAGGAGCACGGACGCGGCCTGTGCATCGTCGACGCCCTTTCGGAGGAGTGGGGCTGGACCCCGAGATCTCCGGCCGGCAAGACCGTCTGGGCCAAGTTGTCGACCTGCCCCCTCACCTGATCCGACTGCCGCGGAAGGGCCCCACACCATGCGCAGCGCTCCGACACCCGAGCCGAGCACCCAGCGCACCGACCGTCAGAAGCAGCCGCCCGGCTCCCCCCGGACCGCCGCCCCCCTCGCGGGGCTGGACGGCGTTCCGTGGAGCGAGATCCAGGACTCCACCGGCTCGGCCGCGGCCATTCCCAGGCTGCTGCGCAAGGTAGCCTGGGGCGACGCCGAGACCGCCCGTGCCGCCCTCGGCGATCTGCGGAAACGCATCTGCCAGTACGGTTTCGTCGTCGAACAGGCCACCGCCGCGACCGTCCCCTTCCTGTGGGAACTGGCGCAGCGGCCCCAGGTGAGCTGCCGGGCGCAGATCATCCAGCTGCTCAAGAACATCGCCGACGCCCGTCAGTGGGAGACCACCGCCACCGCCTACCCCAAGCTGCTCAACCACCGGGAGAACCCGGTGGCGTGGGAGCGCGCGGCGCGGCAGGCCGTCCGCGCCCGGCGGGACGGGCTCGAGCGGCTGCTGGCCGAGGGCGACAGCGAGATCGCGCGGGCCACGACCGAACTGGCCCGCACGCTCGGAGACTGAGGCCCGCGCCCTCCAGGGGGGATAAGGCGCGGGTCTCTCGCGAAGCGTCGGCGTGTCGGCACACCGTTCCGTACGTCGTTTCCGGTGCTCATGGGGCGGTGCCGAGTACCCGGACGGTGAAGTCCGCCAGCCGGGCCCGCATCCGCTCGCGCGGCACGCCCTCCCGGCCGGCCAGGTGCTCGACCAGGTCGGCCCGGACGGCGGCGAGCAGCGCGTGGGCGGCGAAGTCGCAGTCGGCGAGGCCGGGGACCTGCTCCAGCATGGTGCGCAGCAAGGTGTGCCAGCGCTCGTAGTGGCTTGCCCCGTAAGGACTGTCGCTGCCGGAGGCCTCCAGGGCCAGCGCGAGGCGGCGGTTGTCGAGTTTGAAGCACAGGAGCGCGTCGAGCAGGGCGGGGACGCGCCGCGCCGGGGGAGTGCCGGGGCCCAGTGGCGGCGGGCCCGTCTCGACGGCCCGCTCGATCGGTTCCATCCGGGCCTCGTACAGCGCCTTGATCAGCCCGGTCCGGTCGCCGAAGGCCCGGAAGAGCGTCCCCTTGCCGACACCGGCCGCTGCCGCGACGTCCGCCATGGTGACGTCGTCCGGGCTCTCGTGCCGGTCGAAGAGGGTGTCGGCGGCCGCGAGGACGGCCTCCCGGTTGCGGGCGGCGTCCTTGCGGGGCTTGCGCTCGGTCACAGGGGTCTCCTCCGTGGCGGGCAGGGTTGTGGGTCGGTGGGTGGGCGGACGCCGGCGCGCGTGGGCACACGGCGCACGCCTGGGCGCGAGCAAGCGTGGGCGCGCGTTGCAAAGCGGACCGCTGGTCCGTATTGTTTGAAGCGGACCGCTGGTCCGTATTGTATGCGACAGAGAGGGGCTCATCCATGCCCATGCCCACGCCCACCCCGTCCACCGCGCCTGTCCCGGCGGCGGACCTGTACCGCCACAGCCTGCGGCTGCTGCTGGACAAGGACGTCGACGCCTGGGCCGGTCTGTGGTCCGACGACGGAGTCATGGAATTCCCCTTCGCCCCCGAGGGCCGGCCCAGGCGGCTGGAGGGCCGGGAGGCCGTCGCCGCCTACATGCGCCACTACCCCGACCACATCGACCTGCACGACTTCCCAGAACTGCGGATCCACGAGACCACCGACCCGCGGACCGTCGTGGTGGAGATGCGCGGCGTGGGCAGGGTGGTGAAGACCGGCGCGCCGTTCGACATGACGTACATCGCCGTGGTGACCGTCCAGGACGGGCGGTTCACCTCCTACCGTGACTACTGGAATCCGCTCGCCCTCCAGGAACCCGGTACCGATTTCGCCGGGAGCACCCGATGACCGGCACCGGCACCACACTGGTCATCGGAGCCACCGGCACCACCGGCAGCCGCACCGCCGCCCGGCTGATCGCCGCGGGCCACCGCGTGAAGGCCGCGAGCCGGCGCGCGGTCCCGCTACCGGGCGCCGAAGCGGTCCGTTTCGACTGGCACGACGCCACCACGCACGACGCGGCCCTCGAGGGAGCCGACCGCGTCTACCTCGTTCCGCCGCCGGGCGACTGGGACCCGGCCGCGGTCATGCTGCCCTTCCTGCTGAGGGCGCGAGACGCGGGCGTGCGGCGTGCGGTGCTGCTCAGTTCCTCGGCCGTTCCCGAGGGCGGCCCGGCGGTGGGCGCGGTGCACCGGGCGCTCCCCGGCCTGTTCGAGGAATGGGCGGTGCTGCGGCCGTCCTGGTTCATGCAGAACTTCACCGGCGCCCACGCGCACGCCGTCAGCGTCCGGGAGGACGGCGCCATACTCACCGCCGCCGGGAGCGGCCGCGTGGGCTTCGTCGACGCCGACGACATCGCCGCCGTCGCCGTGCGGGCCCTCACCGACGATCGAGCCCCCGGTACGGACCTGATCCTCACCGGTCCCGAGGCCCTCGGCTACGACGACATCGCCGCGATCCTCACACAGGTCGGCGGCCGGCCCGTGGTCCACCGCCACCTGACCCACGGGCAGTTGCGTGCCCGCCTCGCGACACTGGTGCCACCGGACTTCGCCGCGATGCTGGCCGACCTGGACCGAGCCATCGCCCGGGGGGCCGAGGACCGCACCACCGACACGGTCGAACGCGTCACCGGCCGCGCGCCGCACGGCTTCCGGGAGGTGCTGGAAAGGGAGCTCGGTGCCGGTGAGTGACCTGCGAACAGGCAGGGCACCCGAACTCGTTGAGTCTCTGTTCAACCAAGTCGTCGACCGATCGCGATGATGGTCGGACAGGAAGCGACGGATTTTCGTCAATTGCGAGCGGGGGCGCACACAGTGTGATTGGTCCGGCCGGGTCCGGGCATACGCAGCGAAACTCGAGAGAGGGGCGCTCGTGCTCGAACCGGACCCGAAGGTCGTCAGGGAGTTGCTGACGCGGTACGCGTCACTGCGGATCGCTCAGGCGGAGAGGGAGCGGCCGGCGACGGCGCGAGAGCTGGCTGACGTCAGCTACACGCTGTGCGTGATGATGGCGACGACCGGCATCCACGACGCGGTGGCCAAGGCGGACGCCCTGCTGCTCGCCAAGGGGCGGACACCCGACGCCGTCCGCGTGGCGGACTCGGACGGGGAGGGCGGCCTGTCGCTGGCCGTGTGACATCGCCGTACCTGGGGGCCCGCCTTGGGAACCAGGCCGGCCGGTCCGATCAGTGCGATCAGTGCGATCAGACCGACAACGCAGGACTGATCCGCGAGGCGGGCCCTACGCGCGGACGGCGGGCGCGACCGGCTTTCCGTGGAACGCCGCGCGATAGGCGTGCGGAGTGGTGCCGACGACCCGGCGGAACCGCTCCCGGAAGGCCGTGGGGGAGCCGAACCCCGCCTGCCGCGCGATCCGTTCGATCGGGTGGTCGCCGTTCTCCAGCAGGAACTGGGCACGCCGCACCCGCGCGCGCAGCAGCCACTGCAGTGGAGTGGTGCCCGTCTGCTCGCGGAACCGGCGGCTGAAGGTGCGCTCGCTCATACCCGCGCGCGCAGCCATCGCCCCGAGGGTGACCTCTCCGCCCAGGTTGTCCTCGATCCACTCCAGCAGCGGTTCCAGGTCCGAGCCCCGGGGCACGGGCGGACGCTCGTGCACGATGAACTGGGCCTGCCCGCCCTCCCGTTCCAGTGGTACGACGCACATCCGGGCGGCGTGCGCGGCGACGGCCGACCCCAGGTCCCGGCGGATCATGTGCAGGCACATGTCCAGGCCCGCGGCGGCGCCCGCCGAGGTGAGCAGCTGCCCGTTGTCGACGTAGAGCACGTCCGGCAGCACCTCCACGCGCGGATAGCGGCGGGCCAGTTCCGCCGCGGCGATCCAGTGGGTGGTCGCCCGCAGCCCGTCCAGCAGCCCGGCCTCCGCGAGGACGAAGGCGCCCACGCACACCGAAGCGATCCGCGTACCGGCACCGGCCGCCCTCCGCAGCGCCGAGAGGACCCGCTCCGAGGGCGGACCGTGCTCCTCCGAGCGGCCCGGCACGATGATCGTGTCGGCGGACTCCAGAGCCTCCAGACCCCGGTCGATACGGAGGGCGAGCCCGTCCGTGCGCACTTCGGGCGACTCCGCGCACAGCCGGACCCGGTACGGGCTGCGCCCGTCGGGCAGTCGCGTCCAGTCGAAGGCCTGCATGGGCGCCGCCATGTCGAACGGCACGACGTCGTCGAGGACCAGGATCGCCACGGAGTGCATGACGTCACGATAGGCGGGTTCCCGCCGGGGCCAGAACCCCGTGCACACCCCTGACTGCGTCCTCGTCCGGCCGGACACTCCCTGATGACGGTGTTGGCGAGAATCCGTTGGAAGCTGTCGTTTCGGCCTCTGTGCGATCACCTGGCCGCTTCCTAACGTGGCTCCCACCACCTCGACCGAACTGCCTCCGGAGCCCCGACCGATGACCAAGATCCTGCTGTCCCTCCACGTCCTGGCCGCCATCATCGCCATCGGGCCCGTCACCGTCGCGGCCAGCATGTTCCCGCCGGCCGCCCGACGGGCGGTGGTGGCGGTGCCCGCGGGGGCCGGGGGCGGAACCGGTACCGCGGACACCGGGGACGTGGGCACCGTCCGGCTGCTCCACCGCATCTGCCGGGTCTACGCCGGCCTGGGCATCACGGTGCCGGTCCTGGGCTTCGCCACCGCGTCGGCGATGGGCGTCCTGGGGGACGCGTGGCTCATCACGTCCATCACCTTGACCGCGGCAGCCGCCGGCATCCTGGTCGCCTTCGTCCTGCCCCGTCAGGAGGAACTGCTGGAGCAACTGACCGACCGGCAGCCCGTCGAGCGCGCCCGCACCGCACGGCTCGCCATGTTCACCGGCCTGTTCAACCTGCTGTGGGCCACGGTCACGGTCCTCATGATCGTCCGGCCCGGCTCCACGACCGGCGCCTGAGCGGCCGTCACCTCATGGACGGAATGCACACCCCCGGGTGGACGGGCGCCTAGACTGCTCAGTCGCGCCTCCGTGCGGGGGCGGACGACAAGAAAGGCACGTTGACGGGTGTTCCAGGATTCCCCCATCTACGACCGACTCGTCGCCGAACGCGGTGACGTTCCCGAGCAGGTGCGACGGGATGCCGAACGCGTGAGCAGGGAGCTGGAGGTTGTCATGCGCCCGTTGCACTCACCCGGCCACCTGCCCGGCGACGAACGGCGGCAGTCCCCGGGCGCCGGCTGGCAACGCACCGCCCTGCTGCCCGGCCCGCGCCCGCACTGAGAGTCGCGCAGGTTCTCGCACTCCGCGTCCACCTCGCCGAGCTGCGCGGTGAGTTCCTCGATACGGGCGCGGAGGTGTGGGGCCTGGTCGGCCGGTTCGCGCTCACGCGTCTCCACGTATTCCAGCACCGCTGTGACCTGCTGGTTCTCGCTCATGCGGTCCTCCAGGAGGGCAGGGTGGTGCCGGTGAGGCGGCGGGCCATGACGGAGGTCATCGCCCGCAGGACGCGGGAGCGGGAGGGGCGGGCCGTGCCGGTGCGGTTACCGGGGGCCCCTGTCGAGTCGCTTGAACAGCTCCTCGAGCGGCTCGCCGATGTGCCGGCCGAATTCGGTGAGGCCGTAGGTGACCTGCGGGGGCGTCGTCGGCTCGACCTTCCGCCAGACCAGGCCGTCCTGCACCAGACCACGCACGGTCTGGGCGAGCATCTTCTCGCTGATTCCCCGGATGCTCTTGCGTAGTTCGAAGAACCGGAGGTCGTTGCGGCGCAGCGAGATCAGCACCCAGACGCCCCACCTGCTGGTCACGTGGTCGAGTGCCTCGCGGGCGGGACAGTCGGTGTGAAGCACGTCATACCGCTGCCCTGGGTCGGCCTGCGTGGCCTGCGCACCTTCCGTCATGTCCTGAGCTTACCTCCAGGTACGTCCTTACCGGACGTAAGGGCAGTCCCTAGCGTCATTACCGCAACGCCCAACGAACGAGGAGCAGTTCATGATCGTGGTAACCGGGGCGACCGGAAATGTGGGCAAGCCGCTGGTGCAGGCCCTCGCCGAGGCCGGCGAGCAGGTGACCGCGGTGTCGCGGCACGCGGCGCCGGTACCGGCCGGCGTCCGCCATCTGACCGCTGATATGGCGGAACCGGCGGGCCTCGCACCCGTGTTGACCGGAGCGAAGGCCCTGTTCGTCCTGCTCTCCGGTGACCTGCACGCCCCTGGCGCCGGGCAGCCGGCCGAGCTGATCGACCTGGCCGCCGCCGAAGGGGTCGGCCGCGTCGTCCTGCTCTCCTCTCAGGGGGTGGCGACCAGGCCGCACGGCCGCACGCGCACAGCGATGCGTGCGCTGGAGGACGCCCTGCGGCGGTCCGGCCCTGACTGGGCCATCCTGCGGCCGGGTGGCTTCGCCTCCAACGCCCATGCCTGGGCCGAACCCGTCCGCACGCAGGGTGCGGTTGCCGCGCCGTTCGGCGACATCGGGACGCCGGTCGTCGATCCGCTCGACATCGCCGAGGTCGCGGCGGCGAGCCTGCTCGACGACCGGCACGCCGGCGGCGTGTTCGAGCTGACCGGCCCGGAGGTGATCACACCGCGTCAGCAGGCGCAGGTCCTCGCCACGGCACTCGGCTCGCCGATCCGGTTCGACGAACTCAGCCGCGAACAGGCCAAGTCCGCGATGACCCGGGCCGTTCCGCCGGAGCTCGCCGACGACACCCTGGACATCATCGGCGGCCCGACCCCGGCAGAACTGCGCATCAGCCCGGACGTGGAGCAGGTCCTCGGCCGTCCGCCGCGGTCCTTCGCCGACTGGGTCGACCGCAACATCGCCGCCTTCCGCTGACCCACCCAGCTCAGGCCGGCAGCGGCTCCCAGGGCTGTCCCTCGTGACGGTAGGCCGGGAAGTCGATGGATCCGGCGACCTCGCCGCCTCAGTGGACGGCCGGACCGGCCTCCGCGCGTTCACCGCCACCAGGAAGCCGATGCGGGCGCGCGACCTGTGCCAGGCGAGGCCCTCGGCCTGCCGATCGCCCCGAAGAACACCGAGGGCATCCGTTCCAAGCTGAAACGCCTGGTCGCCAGGGGCGTCCTCACCGAACCGGAACCCGGCCTGTCCGTCCAGCCCGGCACCCGAACCGCACCAGGCCCCGACGACCAGCAGCCCTCACTCAACCTCAACCTCGACCACGAAACGGACAACTACTCACGTTCCGCACTCTGAAACCCGACGGCGGCGGCGGAACGCCGCTCCTCACCCGACGACCGTGGTGCCCGGGCCGCCCGCGTCCACCGGGTCCTCGGCGCCGGGCCGGGCCAGCCACTCGGCGATGGTGCGGGCGATCGGCTGGCCCGTGTCCACCTCCACGAAGCCGAACTGCCCCGACTGGTTGCACTCCAGGAACCACCACGTTCCGTCGCCGTCCTCGGCGAAGTCGAGGGCACCGTAGGCCAGCCCCGCCGCGCGGAGGAAGGCGCGGACGGCCTCGGCGACGCGCGGCGGCACCTCGGCGGGCCGCCACGGTTCGGTGGACGCTGTGAAGCGGACGTCCACCTCGTCGGGGTCCGCACCCACCAGGGCCGTCTTCCGTGCGGCCAGCAACTCGTCGCCGACGACTGTGAGGCGGATGTCGGCCCGCTTGGCGACCCGGCGTTGCAGCAATGTCGGGCCGTGGGCGACGGCGGAGAAGTCGGCCTCGGGCGAAACCCTGCTGGTCGGCACCGCGAGGGGCGGGTCCTGCGGCTGCGCGCCCGAGACGGGCTTGACGACCAGGTCCGGGTAGCGCTCGGCGAACTCGCGGGCGGCCCGCGGGAAGGTCGTGATCAGCGTGGCCGGCACGGGCAGCCCGCACTGCTGCGCGAGACGCAGTTGCCACGGCTTGTACCGGGCCCGGTGCGCCGCGTCGGGCTGGTTCATCCAGCGCGCCCCGCAGCCGCGGAGCATGCCGTAGAGGGCCTGCCCGGACTCCTCGGTCAGCCATGCGGAGGGCTCGGCGGCCCGTGCGGCGGCGCCACCCGGCCTGCGCACCCAGACGGACCGCAGCCCGCCGATGCTCACCAGGCGGCCCCCCGAGGACAGATGGCCCCGGAACGAGCCGTGCACGAACTCACCGGAGAGCGCGACGGAGTCGGTCAGGTCGGCGGGGTCCAGGCGGACCACCGGTACTCCCGACGCGTTCAGGTGCACGACCACCATGTCCGCGGTGACGTCCTCTTCACAGGTCAGGATCAAGACGGTCATTCTCGACGACCCGTGTTCAGTCGTCGAAGTGAGTCTTCGACCCCGCGGTGGAGGTCGTGGTCCCCAGTTCTCTCAGCAAGGCGTGGTCACAGGCGGCCACCCGCCCGTCCAGAAGCACGTTCAACTGCAGCCCGGAGTCGTAGACGTACGGAGTCGTGGCGTCCAACTCCACTGCCGGACGTGCGTAGTTGAGCGCGAACGGTTTCATCGTCTCTCCCTGGTCGGTGCTGCGCCGAGCAAGCGATGGTTCCTTTGCGCCGTCGCCTGGTCCGCCGACTGCCTTCGGCTTCCAGAGACTTATACGAATCGAACGGGTGATTGGTTTCCTTACGCAGCGTAGTCATGGGGCGGGCCGGTGCTTTCCCGCCGCTCCGCGGCCCTGCGCCGCCCGCCGGGAGAGCCGTGCGCGGAGCGCAGAGCGAGGAGCAGTACACCGACGTCGTCCAGGTAGACGGGGTCGGGCACCAGGTCGGCCGGCAGCACCAAGTAGAGGACGGCGCCCCAGAAGACCCACCCAGGACCGGTCGGGAGCCCGGCCCGCCTGAGCTCCCGCCGGGTGCGGACCAGCCGCACCAGTACGCCGACCGCCGTAGCCAGGACGACCGCCGCGAGCAGCACCGCCGCGGCGATCACCATCGTGGTCGTGTCCACCAGCCCCTCCTTCCGGTACGAGCGCGCGATGCGCGGCACGCGCCTTCTCTCCCCGGATTCCCGCTCGGAGCGGCGACAAGTCCGCATGCAAGGGCCTCTCATCCCTGTGGCCCACTCCGGTGGCGCGGTGCGGTGGACGTGCTTAGTAATGGTCAGCACACAGCGCGAGTCGCATGTCGGGGACGCAGGGCGGCCGCACCCCCACCACACGGAGAGATCATGACTACCGGCTCTTCAACACCTCGTTCGCCCGAGTACGCCATATCCGCCGTGGACCTGCCCACCGGGGAGACGACCACGGGCACCGGCACGCACCCGGTGCGTCAGTCGGCCGCGCAAGCCGACGCCGAGGTGTCGCCCGTCCACCCCTCGGCCGCCCGTTCCCCCGATCCCCAGCCCACCGCTCCCCGGGAAGCCGCCCCCGCTCCCCAGGAAGCCGCCACCGCGGCCCAGGGGCCCGCGCCCGCCCCCGTCGAGCCCGCCCCCGCCCCCGCCCCTGCGCCGCAGGAGTCCTTCCTTCAGGAGACCTCCGTCCAGGAACCCGTCACCCATGACGAACTGGCGCGCGAGTACGGCGATCCCGTCGGCGACCTGGTGCGTGCCGCCGTGGCCGACCGGCCGCTGGAGGAGGTCGTCGATCTGATCACGATGCTGGAGCGGTCGCCCCAGTACGCGCAGGCCACGATCGACGCCTTGCGCGCGGTCGGAGTGAACCGCTCCGTGGAGGACGTCACCCGGCTGGTCGGCCTGCTGACCCGGCCGCCGCGCCACTCGGACAGCGCGGACGAGGCGATCCGGGCCGCGGCGGAGTGCCGTTCGGTCGAGGACGTCACCCGGCTGATGGAACTGCTGCACCGCACCCCCCTCGAGCCGCACTGCGGGCAGGAGGCCGTACGGGCCGCCGCCACCGGCCGGCCCGTGGAGGAACTGGTCGAGCTGATCGGCCAACTGGCCGAGGACGGACGGGTACGCCCGGACCGCCCCGACGCCCGGCGCCTGCGGGCGGCCCTGGACGGAACCGCCGACGACGACGAACCGGAGCGCGCCGACCGTCCGGCGGGACTGGCCGGCGCCTTCGCCGCGGCGGACCGCCGCGGTCGCGAACGCCGCAGGAAATCGCGCCGCCTCGGCCGCCTGGGACGCGACCGGGACCAGGACCCCGCGTCGCCTGAGCCCGAGCGGAACCCCGCGTCGCACGACCGAGACCGTGCGTCCCTCGACCGCGACCCCGCGGCCCGCGACCGTGCATCGGGTGACCGCGACCGTGCGGCGCGCCGGTCCGCCCGGGGCGCCGCCTGGCCCGCCTGGCTCACCGTCGCCGTCCTGGCCGGGTGCGGCGTGGCCTACTTCCCGCTGCACCACGACGACGCCTCCGCCCGCGCCTACGGGGCCGCCCTCGGTCTGTCGGCGCTCTGCCTGGTGCTGGCCCTGCTGCTGACCGTGCGGCCCGCCGTACCGCTGCTCGCCGCGGCGGTCGTGGGACCGGCGGCGCTGGCCGCGGCCAAGCTCTACGGCAGCGCGACACCCTCGGCCCGGGTGTCCCCGGCCGTGGACCTCACGCTGGCGCCCACCTGGATCGCCGTCGCGGTCGCCGTGCTCGCGTCCCTGGTCGCGCTGATGGCGCTGTGCGTACGGGTCGCCTCGCAGGCGCCCGCCAAGCGCTGGCCGGCCCGGCCGATGGCCGGAGCGAGCCGCGCCGCCGACTGACCCCCCGGCCCGCCGCGCACGGCACGTGGTCCGCGCCGCACCTCCGGCGCGGACCACGTCCCGCGTTCACACCCCCAACGTGCCCGCGGGGTGCTCGTGTTCGAGCAGTCCGGAGAGCACCCGGTCCGGGGTGAGCGGGAGTTCCCGGAAGCGGATGCCCGTCGCGTGGTGGACCGCGTTGCCGACGGCCGCGGCCGAGCCGACGATGCCGATCTCTCCGATCCCCTTGCTGCCCATGGGGTTGAGGTGGGTGTCGTCCTCGTCGACCCAGTGCACCTCCACGGACGCGACGTCGGCGTGCGCGGGCACGTGGTACGAGGCCAGGTCGGACTCGGTGAAGTCACCGAACGCCGGGTCCATCGTGCTGTCCTCGGTCAGCGCCATGCCCAGGCCCATGGTCATGCCCCCGATGAACTGGGAGCGGGCCGTACGGGCGTTGAGGATGCGCCCCGCCGCGAAGACGCCGAGCAGACGCGTCACCCGTACCTCGCCGGTCACCGTGTCCACGGTCACCTCGGCGAAGTGCGCGCCGAACGCGTGCCGTGCGTATCGGCTTTCGGCGTCGGCGGTGCCGGAGGTGTCGGCGTCGGCCGCGACCCCCTCGTCGGGCAGCGGCCCCGAGTGCTCGGCCAGCCGGCCGGTCAGCCGCGTGCACGCCTCGTGCACGGCCCATCCCCAGGAGGCGGTGCCCGAGGAACCGCCGGCCATCGGCGCGAATCCGATGTCGCTGTCGGCGACTTCGATACGGACCCGGTCCAGCGGGGCGCCGAGGGCTTCGGCCGCGATCTGGGCGCAGACCGTACGGGCGCCCGTACCGATGTCGGTGGCGTTGACGCGCACCAGGAAACCGCCGTCGGGCAGGGCCCGCGCGGACGCGGTACACGGCGACACCAGCACCGGATACGTGGCCGCGGCCACTCCGCTGCCGATGAGCAGCGGTCCGGCAGCGCGGGACCGCGGCCGCGGATCGCGGGCCTCCCACCCGAAGCGGCGGGCGCCCTCGCGCAGACAGTCCACCAGATGCCTGCTGCTGAACGGCCTGCCGCTGTCGGGTTCGGTCTCCGGCTCGTTGCGGATCCGCAGCTCCACCGGGTCCGTGCCCAGCTCGACGGCCAGTTCGTCCACCGCGGTCTCCAGCGCGTACATGCCGGGGCACTCGCCGGGGGCGCGCATCCAGGAAGGCGTGGGCACATCGAGCCGCACCACGCGGTGGAGCGTGCGCAGGGCGGGGGCGGCGTACATCACGCGCGCCGGGACCGCCTCCTGTTCCACGAACTCCTTCACCCGGGAGGTGTGAGTCGTCACCTCGTGCACGAGGGAGGTGAGCCGGCCGCCCGCGTCGGCGCCGAGGCGCAGCCGGTGCAGGGTCGGCGCGCGGTGGCCGACGACGGCGGGCAGACAGCGGCGCGGCAGCGCGACGGTGACCGGCCGGCCGGTCTCGCGTGCCGCCATCGCGGCCAGCACCACGTCGGGGCGGGGAGTGCCCTTCGAACCGAAGCCGCCGCCCACGTGCTCGGCGAGGACCGTGATCCGGTCCTCGGGCACCTCGAACATGGCGGCGAGCTCCGTGCGCACGGCGCTGGTGCCCTGGCTGGAGGAGTGCACGGTCAGCCGGTCGCCGTCCCACCACGCGGTGCTCGCGTGCGGCTCCATCGGGTGGTTGTGCAGCGGCGGTATCCGGTACTCGACGTCGAGCCGCGTCGCCGAGGAGGCGAAGGCACCGTCGGGGTCACCGTGTTCGGTGACGGCCGGGAACCCGCCGTTGGCCGACTCGGGGACGTACGCCTCCGGATGTGCGGCGGTGAGCGTCACGTCGTGGGCCTCCGCCTCGTACGTGACACGGACGGCGGCGGCACCCGCCCGCGCCGCCTCCAGGGTCTCGGCCACCACCAGGCCGACGAACCAGCCCCGGTGCGGGACGTGCGGGCTCTGCAACAGGGCCAGTGTGGGGTCGTCCGGGTCCCCGAGCCGGGGCGCGTTCTCGTGCGTGAGCACCGCGAGTACGCCGGGCAGGCCGAGCGCCGGGGCGGTGTCGACGCCGGTCACCCGTCCCCGCGCGATCGCCGCCGGGACGGGCCAGGCCTGGGCGCGGCCGGGGGCCGGGTACTCGGTGGCCTCGGCGGCGTACCGGGCGGTGCCGGTGACCTTCTCCCGCCCCTCCCGGCGCTCGACTGGAGCGCCCAGGACGGTCTCGGTGCCGGTCATGGAGTCCTCCTCGTGGACGCCGGGTTCAGGTGGTGGCCGGCGGGGCGAGCCGGCCCAGTACGTCCAGCGCCAGCCGGCGGGCCAGCGGCACCTTGTAGGCGTTGTCCCGCAGCGGCTCCGCGGCGGCCAGCTCCAGGTCGACCGCGTGCTCGAACGCCGCCGTCGTGGGCGCCGCGCCCACCAGCGCGTCCTCGGCCCGCCGGGCCCGCCAGGGCCGGTGCGCGAGCGCCCCGAAGGCGATCCCGGCGTGGTCCACCACGCCGTCCCTCAGGTGCAGGACGACGGCGACGGAGGCCAGGGCGAAGGCGTACGACGCCCGGTCGCGGGCCTTGCGGTAGGCCGACGGCAGCCCGGCCGTGGCGGACGGCAGGACCACTCCGGTGATCAGCTCGCCGGGGTGGATCTCGGTGTCCCGCTCCGGGTGCAGGCCCGGCAGCCGGTGGAAGTCGGCGGCGGGAACGCCGCGCGTGCCCTCGGGGCCGTGCAGTTCCACGCGCGCGTCGAGGGCGGCGAGGGCCACCGCCATGTCCGAGGGGTGGGTGGCGATGCACTGCTCGGAGTGGCCGAGCACCGCGTGGTCGCGGTGCACGCCCTCCAGCGCGCCGCAGCCGGTGCCGGGCTCCCGCTTGTTGCAGGGCTTGGACAGGTCCTGGAAGTAGGGGCAGCGGGTGCGCTGGAGAAGGTTGCCGCCCGTGGTGGCGGCGTTGCGCAGCTGCCCGGAGGCACCCGCCAGCAGGGCCTGGGAGAGCGCGGGATAGCGGTCGCGGACGGCGGGGTGGGCCGCGAGGTCGCTGTTGCGTACCATCGCGCCGACGCGCAGCGCACCGTCGGGCAGCTCCTCCACCGTGTCCAGCGGGAGCCGGGTGACGTCGACGAGCGCGGCGGGCGTCTCCACCCCGAGCTTCATCAGGTCGACGAGGTTGGTGCCGCCGCCGAGGTAGCGGGCGCCGGGGTGGGCGGCGAACGCGTCGGTGGCCTCCTCGACGCTGCCGGCCCGGACGTAGGCGAAGGGCTTCACGGGATCACGTCCTCGACCGCGTCGGCGATACGCGGATACGCGCCGCACCGGCACAGGTTGCCGCTGAGCCGCTCCCGGATCTCCTCCCGGCCCAGTGGAACGGGCTCGCCGGAGGGTGCCGCCGGGTCGGTGACGTGGGACGGGTGCCCGGCCGCGGCCTCGGCGAGCACGCCGACCGCGGAGCAGATCTGGCCCGGGGTGCAGTACCCGCACTGGAAGGCGTCGCGCTCCAGGAACGCCCGCTGCACGGGGTGAAGTTCCTCGCCGTCCCCGGCGAGGCCCTCGACGGTGGTGATCTCGCGGCCCTCCAGGGCGACGGCGAACAGCAGACAGCTGTTGACGCGCCGCCCGTCCACCAGGACGGTACAGGCACCGCACTGCCCGTGGTCGCAGCCCTTCTTGGCGCCCGCGAGCCCGAGATCCTCCCTCAGCAGGTCCAGCAGGACCCGGCGGTGGTCGACGGTGAGGGTGTGCGGTTTGCCGTTGACGCGGAGCGTGGTCTGCGATCGGGACGTCTGAGGTGGGGAAGCGGGGGCGGTGCCCTCGTGCTGGCTGTCCATGGCGTCGATGACCTTCCGGGACGGGCCGTGCTGCCGTGCCGTCCGCGTATCCACGTCGCGCCGGCTGACACGTGAGGGTGCCCTCAGTCGGCGGGCCCGCGCCGGACCGGCCGCGGACGGCGCCATGACGGCGGGGTACGGGGACCGCACACCCGGCTCACGCCACAAGCGAGCCCACGCGGCCCGGCGGCTCGTCCGCCCCCTCCCGCCGACGAGGCCGCCCGCGGTCCGCGCCGCCACCGGCGGCCTCCCGGACCGCCCGGCGCGCCTGGGCGGGAGCGACGAGCACCACGCCCGCGCCGCCACCGGACGCCCACCGCTCAGCGAGCGGGAGCGGCGCGCCCTCGGCCCGACACGGACCGCGTCGCACGTCGACGGGGCGCCGCCGCGGCCGGCCGGCGGCCCGGTCGTCGCCGGCCGCCGGGGCCGGCGGGAGTCAGCCGTCGCGTTCGGCGGGCGGCCGGGTGCCGGGGGTGCCGGTCCCGGGCCGCGGTGCCCGGGCCGACCCCCTGAACCGCTCCAGCGTGCGGGTCAGACTGCGCAGTGGGGACACCTGGGACGACTGGGCCGGCGGGGGGCCGGCGGGGGCGGACGCGGCGGACTCCCGGTACGCGGCCAGGGCCTCGGCCGCGCGCTCGGCCGCCTCCCGGTACAGGTCCCGGGACTGCGTCATGGCCTCCAGTGCCTCGGCGTACATGGCCACCAGCTTGCGCTCGCGCTCCAGTTCCTCCGCCATGGTCAGCAGCCGCCAGTCCTCCCGCAGCGCGGCGAGGGCCTCCTCCGCGCCCTCCGGCAGCGGTCTCGGCAGCGCGGCGAAGGAGGTCACCGCCGCGATCAGGGCGGCGGGTTCGGAGCCGTCCAGGAAGACGGTGCGAACGGAGAAGTCCCGGGCGTCGTACCCGGACGGGGCGGGGGTGCCGGGCAGTACCACGGCTCCACCGCGCGGGACCTGGACGCCGAAGTCCTCCAGAGCCCAGTTCACCACCCGCAGCTGCTGCGGCGCGGCACGGTGCTCGACCACGCGGTGGCGCAGGCCGGGCGGCAGCCGGTGGGCGAGCGGTACCCGGCCGCGGTGGTCGGGAGTCATCGCCTCGTGCACGACGACGTGGATGTTCCACGGGCTGCGGGCGGCGTCCTTGAGCAGTCGGCGCAGCGCCTTGTCGTCCTCGGGCAGGGTGTTGAGGCCCCGCAGGCGCAGCCCCGTGGCGGTGTCGCGGTCCCAGGTGACGTCCGGGTCGTCGGGCCAGAACATCGTGGCGGGCGAGGGCCAGTCGGGTTCCCAGGCCTGCTCGGCCTCCGCCAGGAGGGTCCACTCCTGCCCGCCGGCCGAACCGGGCTCCAGGACGAGCCTCGCCCGCACGGTGACGTCCTCCGGGACCTTCCAGCGGGCCTCGAAGACCAGGTCGCCGGGGGTCTCGTCGTCCGGCCGTTCCTCGGGCAGCTCCAGGAAGTCGTCGATGCGGCGGCTGTCCTTCAGCCGCTTCAGGGTGTGCCGGACGGTGTCCTCCGCCGCGGAACCGACGTGGCGGCCGCGAGCGGGCCACACCGTGGGCGGAGTCGTGGGGCGGGCGGTGGCAGAGGTCGGCATGAGTCCATCGGGAGGCAGGAGCAGGGGCACGGACACACGCAAGTATCGTCGCCGCAGGTCAGCGGAGAGCATCCGGGGGTCCGCCGACCGGGCGGCCCGCGGCACGGTCGGCGGCGCGGTCGGCGGGGTCCGAGGTGCGCCATGGGCGAGGGTGGGCAGCAGCACGGCAACCGACCGTACGGCACGACAAGGAGCGACCCGGTGAACCTCGGCCTCGGCGGACGGACCGCGCTGGTGACGGGATCCTCGCAGGGCATCGGAGCGGCGATCGCCGCCGGACTGGCCCGGGCCGGCGCCACGGTGGGCGTCAACGGACGCGACGCCGCCCGTCTGGAGGAGCGCGTCGGGAGACTGCGGGCCGAGGTGCCGGACGGCGTGTTCGTGCCGGTCGTGGCCGATGTCGGCACCGCCGAGGGCGCGGAGCGGGCCCTGGAGACGCTGCCCGACGTGGACATCCTCGTGAACAACCTCGGTGTCTTCGGCGCGATGCCCGCGCTGGAGATCAGCGACGACGAATGGCGCCGCTACTTCGAGATCAACGTCCTCGCGGGCGTCAGGCTGACGCGCGCACATCTCCCCCGGATGAGGGAACGGGGCTGGGGCCGGGTCCTCTACATCGCGAGCGACTCGGCCGTCGCCGTCCCGGCCGAGATGATCCACTACGGGGTCTCCAAGACGGCACTGCTCGCCGTGGGCCGCGGCTTCGCCAAGGAGGCGGCGGGCAGCGGTGTCACGGTGAACTGCGTCATCGCCGGACCCACCCACACCGAGGGCGTCGAGGACTTCGTGTACCAACTGGTCGACCGCGACCTGCCCTGGGACGAGGCGCAGCGCGCGTTCATGCGCGAACACCGCCCGCAGTCGCTGCTCCAGCGGCTGATCGAGCCCGAGGAGATCGCGAACCTCGTGGTGTACCTGAGCTCGCCCCAGGCGTCCGCCACGACCGGCGCGGCCGTCCGCGTCGACGGGGGGTACGTCGACTCGATCCTCCCGTAGCCACGCTTGGCGCGGTCACTCTCCCGGTGCCGCGCGCCGTCGGTCCGCCTCGTCCCAGGCCCGGGTGTCGCGCGGCTCGACGTACGGTTCGTCGTCGGGCGGATGGCCGCCGTCGATCACACGCTGCCGGGCCAGTTCCGCGTCGAACTCGAGGCCGAGCAGAATGGCCAGGTTCGTGACCCACAGCCACACCAGGAAGATGATGACACCGGCCAGGGTGCCGTACGTCTTGTTGTACGAGCCGAAGTTGGCCACGTAGAACGCGAACCCGGCGGAGGCGAGCAGCCAGATCAGCAGCGCGAGTACGCTGCCCGGCGTGATCCACTTGAAACCCTTGACCCGGGCGTTCGGGGCTGCCCAGTACAGGATCGCGATCATGAAGGTGACGAGCACGACCAGCACCGGCCACTTGGCGATCGACCACACCGTCAGGGCGGTGTCGCCGACGCCGAGCGCGGTGCCCACCTGCTCGGCCAGGCTGCCGGTGAACACGACGATCAGCGCGCTGACCACGGCGAGCACCAGCAGCACCACGGTCAGGACCAGCCGCAAGGGCAGCACCTTCCACACCGGGCGTCCTTCGGGCACGTCGTACACCGCGTTCGCCGCGCGGACGAACGCCGCCACGTAGCCGGACGCCGACCACACGGCACCGACCAGACCGACCACCGCCAGCACGGAACCCAGACCCGCCTTGGCCTGCAACTGCTCCACCGCGTTGGTGATGACGTCCCGTGCGGCGCCGGGCGCCAGCTGCTGGATGTTGTCGAGCACCTCCTGGGTGGCCGACCGGCCCGCGATCCCGAGCAGGGAGACCAGTACCAGCAGGGCCGGGAACAGCGACAGGATTCCGTAGTAGGTGAGAGCGGCGGCCCGGTCCGTCAGCTCGTCGTCCTTGAACTCGGCGACCACGCGCCGCAGCAGCGCGGACCACGAGCGCTTCGGCAGTCCGGTGGGGGAGTCGGGGGCGTCGCGCTCGGTGGCCGAGTCCGGACCGTAGTCTCCGGGCTGCCGCTCGTCGGGGATCTCGTCCGCCGAGTCGTCCGTCCTGGCGTCCTTCGTGTGCTTCCCGCGATGGGGGAGATGGATTCGGGCCATGGGCCCCGGGTAGCCCGTCCCGGCGTCCCCACGCCCCCGAGCGCGGCAAGCGTGCCGGGTGTGCGGCCACCACCCGAAGCCGGGGCGTTCACTCGTGGACCCGGGCGGCGCGCCGTTCCCACAATGGTGCGCGCGGACAGGCCCCGCCCACCATCCGCATCGGGGCGGGCCTGCCCGCGCCACCCCTCGCTCACCGGCCCTCGCATGGTCGAAATACCGCAGTATGCCGGAGCGCGCGCACGTTCCTCTGGAAAATGCCAAAGCGCTCACCGGATGCGTGCACTTTCCGTAGTCTCGGCGTCACGTTCGCGGTACAGCCGTGCGGGGAGAGGGGATCCGGCGTGCCCGGAATCGACGAGAGTCTGCTGGAAGCCATGCGGCTGCCCGGCGCACGGGGCGCGTCGCTGGTCGACTGGATCAGCGGGCTCGCGCTGGGAGCCGTCGGCGAGGCGCCGGGCGGCGACTGGGAGGCGACCGCGGCGGAGACGGCGGAACTGGCCCGGCACGTCGCGGAGAGCGGCTCCCTCGCGGTGGCCGGCGCACCCGCGGCAGCCGGTCCGGCCGGTCCCGCCGCAGCGCCGGACAAGGAGCCGCCGGTCGAGGACATGATCGCCACCACCGCCGACGCCTACCACCTGCTCAGGTTCGTCAGCACTCCGTTCGACAGCACCGTCTTCCTCCACCTGTGGCTGGACCGCAACGACGGAAACCTCGCCCTGGCCCGCATCCGGCTGGCCGAGATGGCGGATCGTCTGGTGCTCGGGTGACCAGGGTGACGACCGCCTGGACCACGCACGAAACGACGTCGGCGGCCCTCGGCACACTCGCGGCCGAGGGGGCGACCGGTGCCCTGTCGGGCGAGCGGGGCATCGTCTACCTCACGGCGGGCCGTGTGGTGCATGTGGAATCGGCCTTCACCCCGGACCTCGGAGCGCTGCTCACCCGCAGCGGAGCCGTCGCGTCGGACGCCTGGTGGGAGGCGGTCGAACGCGGCGGGACACAGCACCGGGTCGGACGCCGGCTCGTGGACAGGGGCCGGCTGGCCGCCGGTGCGCTGGAGGTCTGCCACCTGGGCGCGCTGTTCGACGCCGCGTACTTCGTCCTGGCCGAGGACGCGCGCGCCCACCGCTTCCGGCCGGGCGCGGTGCACTGGCTCGGTTCGGTGCGGTCCGTACCGGTGGACGTCGTCGTCCGCGAGTGCGGACGCCGACGTGCCCTGCTGGACCGCATATGGCCGGACCCCGGCATCGACACCGTCCCCCTCACGCGGGTGCCCGACGCGGGTGCGGCGGCCCTGCCGGTACGGCGCGGCCGGATCCTCACTCAGGTCGACGGCGTCCGCACCGCCGCGGAGATCGCCTCGGCGCTCGCCTGCCGTACGTACCACACCCTCGTCGAACTGCGCCGCCTGGCCGCCGACGGCCTCGTCGCCGCCGCGCCGCCCGCACCCGCCCCCCGCGCGCCGGGCCCGGGCGACGTCGTGTGGGAGGACCCGGACACGGCCCTGCTGCGACGGCTTCGAGAGGCCTTGGAGGCCCTGTGATCCGCGCGCGTCGACAGCGTGCCGAAAGGAGACTGCTCATGGCCGTCGAGAGCGACGTCCTGGACGAACTGCACCGACTGCGCAACCGCGTACCCCAGCTGACCGGTTCGCTCGCGGCCACCGTCGACGGGCTCGTCCTGGCGCACGACGCGCCGGGCACCGAGCCCGAGGGTCTCGCCGCGCTCACCGCGGCCGCCCTCGGCGTTGCACACCGCATGGCCGACGCCACCGCACGCGGCGGGTTCCGGGAACTGCTGCTGCGCGGGACCGACGGCTACGTCGCCACCTACGCGGCCGGTCCGGCCGCCGTGCTCACCCTGCTCGCCGACGGCCGGGTCAACGTGGGCCGGCTGCACCTGGAGGGCCGGCGCAGCGGCGCCCGGATAGGCGAACTGGTCGTCGCCCGCATCGGCCACGACCGCGGCCGTCCCCCGGCCGCGGAACACGTCACTGCGCCCGCCGGGGAAACGGCCCGTCCCATCGGCACCCTGCCGGTGCGCACCCCGCAGCGGCCCACCCACCGACCGAGCCCTCAGGGCGGTGGCCACCGCCGGCCGACCTGATCAACCGACAGCCAACGATCACCACCGACCAAGCACCGACCAAGCACCGACCAAGCACCGACCAAGCACCGACCAAGCACCGACCAAGCACCGATCAAGCACCGATCAAGCACCGATAAGCATTGATCATGTCCGGAAAGGAACCCACGCATGGCCAACCTGGAGACCTCGCTCAAGGAATGCCTCAGCTCCATCGACGGAGCGACAGCCGCCGCGCTGGTCGACTACACCAGCGGGATGGCCCTCGGCACGCTGGGCGGCGGCAAGGACTTCAACCTCGAGGTCGCCGCCGCCGGCAACACCGACGTCGTGCGGTCCAAACTGCGCACGATGGAGCACCTCGGTCTCAAGGAGGAGATCGAGGACATCCTGATCACCCTGAACACCCAGTACCACATGATCCGCCTGCTCAAGGGCCGTGGTGGCAACGGGCTGTTCCTCTACCTGGTGCTCGACGCGAGCCGCGCCAACCTGGCGATGGCCCGCCACCAGCTGCGCCGGATCGAGAGCGAGCTGGATGTCTGAACCCGTCGGACCGTGACACCGGGCGCGGGGGGGGGGGGGGGGGGGGGGGGGGGGGGGGGGGGGGGGGGGGGGGGGGGGGGGGGGGGGGGGGGGGGGGGGGGGGGGGGGGGGGGGGGGGGGG
>NZ_JBVHVP010000030.1:0-61390 GCF_055564775.1 Streptomyces sp. NPDC028991
ACTCGCTACGACAAGACCCGCGAGTCCTACCAAGCCGCCGTCACCATCGCCTCAATCCTGCTCTGGATCTGACCTTTGAAGACGATCTCTAGGGCGTGTGTCGAAAGTGGATCTTGAGCTGTGAATGATCACGGTTCATGGGGCGTGGAGATCTCACGGACGAGCAGTGGACGGTGTTGGAACCGTTGTTGCCGAAGGGCGCCAGAGCGGGGCGGCCGCCCGTCTGGTCTCGGCGGCGGCTGATCGACGGCATACGGTTCCGGGTCCGGACCGGTGTTCCGTGGCGGGACGTGCCCATCGAGTACGGACCATGGAACCGGATCTACGACCTGTTCCGACGATGGCAGCGGAACGGGCACCTGGCACCGCATTTTTACCCACCTCCAGTCCCTGGCCGACGCGAAAGGCGCGATCACGTGGGACCTCAGCATCGACTCCACGGTCTGCCGCGCCCATCAGCATGCGGCCGGGGCCCGCAAACAGGGTGACCTGCAAAAGGAACCACCGGGCGGTATCTTCACCGAGCCCCGCGATCACGGGCTGGGAAGATCACGCGGCGGATTCACCACCAAGCTGCACCTGGCCGTCGAACAGGGGCAGAAGCCCATGTCGATCGTGATCACGGCGGGACAGCGCGGCGACTCGCCGCAGTTCGAACCCGTGCTGAAGAAGGTCCGCGTGCCCCGCATCGGATCGGGCCGGCCACGCGTCCGCCCCGATCGAGTGCGGACCGACAAGGCGTACGCCTCCCGCAAAAACCGCGCCTACCTACGCCGTCGCGGAATCCGCTGCACCATCCCGGACAAGGCTGACCAGGCGCGCAACCGCCAGAAGCTCGGCTCCCGCGGCGGCCGGCCCCCGCACTTCGACCCGGCCGACTACCGCGAGCGCCATGCGGTCGAGTGCGGGATCAACCGCCTCAGGAGACACCGTGCTGTCGCCACGCGATACGACAAGCTGGCGGTCCGCTACGAGGCGACCGTCCTTATAGCGGCCATCGGCGAATGGCTGTGACCAGCACACATCGAGCGCGTCCAGAACCAGCCCGCAGGCATGAGGGTGCTCTTCACTCCACGGCAGCATTGAGGAGGAGCTGCGCCAGCTCGCGCGGCTGGGAGAGCATCGGCCAATGGCCGGTGTCCATCTTGGCCAGCCGCCAGTGCTTGCTGTTCAGCAGCTCGGCCACATCTTCGTCGGGCTCGGCGTCGTCGGGCTCGGCTCCCGGGATCACGCACAGGATGTATGTCGCCGGAAGTTCACCGAGCGGCCCCGCCAGGACAGCGGGCTCGGTCAGCGTGGCCCCCGGGTGAGGCGTCGAGCCACGCACGAGGCGTGTGATCTGCTCATCGGTGAGACCTTCGCCGTCGTAATGAGCAGCTGGCGCGAGCGGCCAGAACCCTCCGTTCTCGGCGATCGATGCCTCCACTGCCGCCCCGCCGTCCGGCCAGGCGGAGACAAACGACTCACCGTCAGTGGGAACGCTTGAGTCGACGAATACCACGCGGGCCAGTCGGTCGCCGATCCGCTCCGCGGCCTGACCGACCGGGATGCCCGAGTAACTGTGACCCACCAGGACTACGTTACGCAGATTCTGGCGCTCTACCTCGGCAACGATGTCCTGGACGTGAGTCGCTTGCCCTGCCGGTACACCCTGCTTGTCAGCAAGACCGGACAGCGTCAACGGATAGACGCCGTGGCCGGCCGCACGCAGATACGGCACCACCTCGCCCCACGCCCATGCCCCGAGCCGTGCACCGGCAACCAGCACGAAATTCACCATGCCCGCACCGTAGCCGGGCAGCCTGACGATCTTCTAGGAAATACTTTCGATACACGGCCTAGAAGCGGCGAAGAGACAGGATGACATCCTCAGCCAGCGCGACGTTTCACGGATTCCAGAGCGTTAACTGAATCAACAGCGCCTACCGCAAGCACGAAGGCTGGCCGCCTGGCGTGGACCTGGCGGCCAGTCCCCACGACGTGGGAGCTGGCATCGGGGCGAGGCTGATTGCCTCGACTCCGCCGCCCCTACACGACTTGTCTTCTGCTGTCTCTGCTGGTCGTCGTCTGGCGTCGGGCGGCGAGGTAGGCGCTCCAGTCGGGTGCCGCGCGTCGGTGAATTCCGCCTCTTTACGGCCACACCACCGTCGCGGTCGGCACATACCTCCACCCAGGCGGCACGTCCGTCTACCTGCACGGCGAAGACCATCTGCGTCAGATCGCCGATACGTTCGACTCACCCGCGGAAGCAATGGTGGCCTTCGAGAAGGTCCACGCGGCCGAGCTGCGCCCCGGCCCCGCGCCCCTGACCGACACCGAACGCGCCGCCATCGCAGCGCGCTCCGTCTTCGACGTCACCACAGCCAAGACCGAACCGTCCCGCCCCCAGCCGGAGGCCGTCCCCGCCTACCTACTGAGGATTTCGGGCTGTCGTCGGGTAGTGACGGTTGATGATCCCTGCGGTATGTCGGTGGGGTGAGGTATCCGGAGGGTGGGGGCCTGACTGCTGAGCGTCGGGCGTTTCGTGAGGGGATCCGGCTTCGGGCCGGCGAGCGGTTCGCGGCAGGCGAGAAGACCGCGGTCATCGCGAAGGATCTGCGGGTGAGTGTGCGGTCGGTGGAACGCTGGCGTCGTGCCTGGCGCGAGGGCGGCGCGGAGGCCCTGCGCTCCGCGGGCCCAGCGAACTCCCCGACCGTCACCGATGAACAGTTCGCCGTGCTCGAGGAAGAACTCGGCAAAGGCCCATCGGCCCACGGCTTCGATGACGAACGTTGGACTCTGGCCCGGGTCCAGACCGTGATCCGCCGCCGTAGGTCACCGGCGGGCTGGGCTCCTCGGAGAACCAGCCACGGTTGAATGGGCGAGCCCCGCGGTGGCGGCTGGGCGGCACCGGCGTGGATGCGGGTCAGGCCAGATAGTCCGAAATATCCCTCTCGATGGCACCTTTGGGCTTCGCCCCCACGATGGTCTTCACCACCTCACCACCCTTGAAGACGCTCATGGTCGGGATGGACATCACACCGTACTTCGCGGTCGTGGCCGGGTTCTCGTCCGTGTTGAGCTTCGCGATGACGATCTCGTCATGCTCCGCGGCGATCGCTTCCAAGCTTGGGGCGATCTGCCTGCACGGGCCGCACCAGGTTGCCCAGAAGTCCACGAGGACGGGCTTGTCGCTGTTGAGGACAATCTCCTCAAAGTTGGCGTCGGTCACGACGACGGTTGCAGTTGCCATGTAAGTCTCCTCGGTTCTTTGGCCGTGCCGCGTCCCGGCACGAGGCTGATACGTGCTCAGAGTGTGGGAGTCGAACCCCTGTGCCCGCGCAGCCAAGGGGCACGGTTTTCGTAGATCGCGTGGATCCCGGTCGGCGCCCGGCTCCGGGTTCCGGGGGCCACTCGATGTTCCACTGCCTGGCGTCGTCGACCAGGCGCTGGGCTATCGGCTCGCGGTTCGCGGGTCGGGCGGCGGCCAGGTCCTCGTCGCGCTCCTGGAGCTTTCAGCTCCAGGTCGATCAACTGGGCCCGCGCCCGCCGGGGGAGCCGGTTCCCCGAGCTGTTCGACACGGTCCGGGAGATCCATACTCTCGTGCGTGCCTGAGTTGGCGTTCTCGGGTCTGGACGGCGGCGACGCGTAACGGGCATCGGGGGCTTACTCCGGCCCCCGGCTGACCTCGCAAGAAATGGTCAGCCGGCGATCGGACAGACTCGGCGGATGCGAAGACAGCTACCCCAGGCGGCCCAACGTGAACAGGTTCTCGATCAGGTTGATCGGCGTGTTGAGCAGCGCGTCGCCGGCGGCGAACAGTGTGCTGATGAGGTTATGCATGATGTCTCCTTGCAAGGTAATGAGTTGGTCTCGGAAGGGCTTCCCCCTGGTTTGGTCACCTCAGACGCGCTCTCCCTCGTATGGAGTGCGCTGTATCGATACTTCACCTCTTCGTCAGGGGTAGGTCCGGGGCGGGCCGCAAAGGGCTGTCGGGCAGCTCGCCCCCCGTACCCCATCTGCAATCGGTCCCGTGCCAACGCCTGATCCCGTTTCCTTCCCCTTGACGATGGAGAGGCCCGTGTGAGCGCCCCTGTTCTTCCCGGGCCCGGCGCGACCACCCTCCGCCAGCCGGTCGACTGAGCGAAGGCAGGCCGACCTGGCAGAAGGAGACAAACCCTTCCTCGTCCCGTTCGTGGGTCGTGCCGGTCACCGTGACCACGGACGGGACTGGCTGAGTCGCCGCATCCTCGAACGCGAACTCCGCCCCGCGCTTGGGCTTGCGCCCGCGTTTGCCCGCCGGCTGCGGCGGGGGCGGGAAGTACAGGACGCGGTCCGAACGCATCCGGCCCAGCAGCTCAACGGGCAGGTCCGCGAGCAGGAAAGCCAGGCGGATCACGTCGTAGCCGGCATCGACGACGACCAGGACGGGCGGATCACCGATCTGCCACTGGCCTGCCACATACAGCCGCTGGAACACTTCCCGGATCTGGGCGGCGGTGACGGCGATCGGGTCGTCCCACGGACACAGCCGGACCACGTCCAACATGGCGGTCCGCGACGTCCGCCCCGGCTCCAGAGCGGCAATGAACGAGTAGGGCCACCCGGGGATCATCTGTGCCGAGCCCCTGCCCCGACCATACGTGTGACAGAACAGCCGGTCCGGACTGGTATTTGCGTCCGGCCGCAGCCAGTTACTCACATCGACCGCCAGGACCAGCCGCCCTTCTACCGTCCGCGGAAGGGGCAGCCCTGCCAGGGCCCTGCGCAGCCGGGACAGACCCATACGTCCGCGGTTCAACCCGCCGTACAACGCACCATGCCCACGCCGGTGCTCAGGCGCCAGGGATAACTCGACCAGCGTCCTCACCGGGCCATCCGCACACAGCAAGGCATCGCTCAGCTCGAACAAGGCATCGGGGCGCTGGGTCAGGCAGGCATAGAACTCCGCCCGGAAGCATGACAGTTCGGCAAACGCATCCTGCGGGACATCCCGCTGCAGCAGACTCATCGCTACGGCCTTCGTACTGGTCAAGTGCCTCTGTGACGGAGCACAGGATCAGGCGAAGGCCGTTCTCACGTCAGGCACTCAGCCGAAAGCGTCAGCAAGTTCGAGACCACGTTCGACTACAGACGATAAACGCCAAGCTAAGGGCTCGCAGAGAATCAACATGTTGGTTTGATCTTTGTGGGGCTGCTGTTGGCGAGGAACTCGGTAACGTCAGCGGGTGTCCGGAACCTGGCTGTCGAGGGTTGGATGATGCAGCCGTGCTCGGCCAGAAGGGGCTGGACTTGGTGAACGGCCCTGGTGGGGGTGCTGGTGTTGACTCCGAAGAGCTGGGCGAGGAGGTCTCGGGTGCCGAGTTTGCGCAGGTGAGCACGGTGGCCAGGACTCTGTCGGCGGCGGTCAGCTTGTCCTTGGCCCCAGCGCCCCGGGCATGGGTGCGTTCGCCTCTTCGCTGCCGAAGCCGCCCTTGTTCGCGTAACTCGTCGATTTTCTTGTCCAGTTGGTTGATGAGTTCGCCCAGCGCCGGTTCGGGCATGCTGGTCAGCTCCGGGTTGCGCAGACACCCGGTGCAGGGCTGTGGGGACGGGGCGCCAGCTGCCCGTGGGGCCGTGTCTGCGCTGGTGGTGTCGCGAGGTCGGGGGTGGAGGGTGTAGTTCCAGTCGCCGTGGAAACAGTGCCGGTGCATGGGCAGGGCGTCGATATCGCTGTCGGTGACCTTGATGCCGGTGTTGTAGGTTCCCGGATCGAGTTCGGCGTGGACGGTCAGCCCGGTTCGGGTGGTGGTCGCCGCGATGCTGTTCACGACGACGTCATGGCTGATCAGCGGCCGGCCGCGCCAGTTCATGGAGATGTGGGAGAACAGCCTGTGCTCGATCTTGTTCCACTTTGAGGTGCCCGGCGGCATGTGGCAGACCGTGATGTCCAAGCCCGTCCCGGCGGCCAGGGCGGCGAGTTCGGACTTCCAGGCGCGGGTGCGGTAGCCGTTGGCCCCGCCCGCGTCCGCGGTGATCAGCAGACGGGTGGCGGCCGGATAGTCGTGCCGGCCCCGGGCCTGCCACCAGCGGCGGATCGAGGCGACGGCGAACGCGGCGGTGTCGTGATCAGTGCCGACACTGACCCAGCCGGTGTTCGCGGCGATGTCATAGATCCCGTAGGGGATCGCCTTGCCCGGTCCCTGCCGGTCCCGGAAGTCGTGCGTCTTGACCAGGACCGGCTCACCGGCCGGCCGCCACTGGTGGCCCGCGTTCTTGTAGTCGCCGACGAGTTCCTTCTTCTTCGCATCCACGCTGATCACCGGCTGGCCGGCGCCCATGTGTCCTCTGGCCTGTTCGTTGATGTAGCGGAACTGGGCGTCGCGGTCCGGATGCTGCCTGCCCTCGATGGTCTTGGCTCCGGCCTGCAGGCTGAAGCCCTCCTCCCGCAGCAGGTCACCGACCGTGTCCGCACACACTTGGTGGCCCTGACCGGTGAGCGCGGCCGCCAGGCTCCTGTTCGACTTCACCGTCCAGCGCAGCGGCGACATCGGATCGCCCCGCTCCTCGGATTCCACCAGTGCCAGCAGCGCAGTCCGCAGTCCCGGGTCAAGATCCGCGGACCTCTTCCGGCCACCACCAGGCCTGCGCACCCGGCCCAGGGGTTCCTCCCCGGCCTCCAGCTCGTCCACGCCCTTGCGGACCGTCGTCTCGCTGACCCGGGCCGCCCGCGCAAACGCCCGGATACCGCCGTGACCCAGGATTCGGGCCTCGGTCCCCATCATCAGCCGCCGCTGCCGCTCGTTGAGGTGCGGGAACAACACCTCGAACCTCACAGCAAGTTGACCGCGGACCTCGTCGGAGACGCTCATACCACAACAACGAGCCGCATCACGGGAAACAACACTTTGATTCTCTGCGAGCCCTTATTCCAGGCCTCTTCCTGGTAGAGGCGCAGCCACACGAAGGCGTCAGGAGTCGCGGGCAGTTCCTGGTAATCGCGTGTGCCTTTGCGGGTCACGCCGATGGTCTGCTGGCCGACGATCGCGCCGCCCTGGGGAGCGGTGAGAAGTTCCTCGGCTCGTGCGCCGGTAGCGACCCAGAAGGCGAGCAGAGCACGGTCCCGGCGCGAACGGAGTCCGGCAAAGACCTCGGTGAACTTAGAGGTGGCGCAGATAGGGGCGCCGATGCAGCGAGGCGAGTACGGAGTCCCGGCGATCATGGGTTGTGACACTCCGTGATTATGGATGTGAGTGCCCTTCTTGAGTGCACCGCCTCACTCGACGGCTACCGTCGCCTTCCATGCGCCCGGGCGCATGCCTGTCGCCTTGTAGAAGAACACCGAGAAGCTGGATGCGTCGGGGAAGCCGAGCGTGGCGGCGCAGCGGGCTGCGGTGAGGCGGTCGTGCGCGAGGAGCCGTTTGGCTTCCAGGATGATCCGGTCGACGATGTATGCCTTCGCGGTGCGGCCTGTGGCCTGCTGCACCGCTCGTGAGAGGGTGCGGGGCGCGTATCCCAGAGCACGGGCGTAGTAGCTGGCGTCGTGGTGGTTACGGAAGTGGGTCTCGACGCTGGAGCGGAACAACCGGAACACCGGATGTGTGAACCGTGCTTCGGCATGCGGGGGCCGCAGCCGGGCGATGAGCGCGGAAAGCAGGATTTCGGGCAGCTCCGTGGAGAAGTCCTCGGGTGGGACGGATGCTTCGAGGAGGAGATGGGTGCGCGCGGTGTCGACGAACAGCCAGTCGGCGTCGGGGATGCTCCAGTGCGCGGCCAGATCCGGGGAGGCGACGAGCTGCCGGGTGGCGTGGGTGACCGGCGCTGTCGGCACGAACAATACGATGTGCCCCGCCACATCGCCGATGTCGTCCCACCGGTGCACCGCTCCGGGTGGAATCCACACCGCGGACCGCTCCGTGAGCGGGTGGTGGAGGAAGTCCACCGTGACCGAGCCGTGTCCGGCGTCGATGACGGCGAGGACGTGGAAGTCGGCGCGCTGGGTGCCGCCGTCGTTCAGCTCGCGAAGGCGGTCGAGCGTCATGGTCTCGACCGCGGCGGCGCGGCGCCCTGCGGGCTGGTAGGTCATCTGCCGAATCACGGTCACGTGTCCAGTTTTCACCATCGGGCGACCAGTCACGCCGATGCCTCATCCGGGTGCAGAACTTTCAATGAACTCACAGGGCAATCGCTCAGAACTCTGATTGGGAGAAGAGCCACCATGAGCATGACGCAGCACACGCTTCTGCCCGTTTACGACCACCGGCCGGGGACCGGACCGACCCTGGTGTTCCTGCACTACTGGGGTGGTTCCGCCCGTACCTGGGACCTCGTCGTCGACCGCATCGCGGGCCGTGACGTGCTCACGGTCGACTTCCGCGGGTGGAGCCGGTCGAGCGCTCTGCCCGGCCCCTACTCGCTCGGTCAGCTCGCCGACGACACGCTCGCCGTGCTCGCCGACGCGGGGGTCACCGACTACGTCCTGGTGGGGCATTCGATGGGGGGCAAGGTCGCACAGCTGGTCGCGGCCATCCGGCCCGCCGGCCTGCGTGGCATCGTCCTCGTCGGCTCCGGCCCGGCGAAGCCCGCCGCACAGATCACCCCCGAGTACCAGGAAGCCCTGTCGCACGCTTACGACTCCACCGATTCCGTAACCGGGGCACGGGACCACATCCTCACCGCCACCGAGCTGCCCGCATCGGTCAAGGCGCAGATCGTGACCGATTCGCGGACCGTCACCGACGCCGCCCGCACCGAGTGGCCGCTGCGCGGCATCGCGCAGGACATCACCGAGCACACGCGCATGGTCAGCGTTCCCGCCCTCGTCGTCGCCGGAGAGAACGATCAGGTCGAACCCATCGACGTGCTCCGCGACAACCTGGTGCCCTACCTCTCCCAGGCCGACTTCGTGGTGGTCCCGCACACCGGTCACCTGATCCCGCTGGAAGCCCCGGCCGACCTTGTCGAGGCCATCACGGCCTTCGCACCAGGAGATCCCGAACCGGGACTGGAAATGGGGCACGGCAACGGCCCGGCATCGACTCGTCCACCGTCTCGGAATCGTCAGCCAGATGACCGCTGACGGCATGAGCTCAACGGCCTGGGACAACTCGCCGCGGCCGTCAAGGGAGCCATGCACACTCGATGGCCCACGCTTCAACCATTGCCCCTGCAAAGGCCGTAAGGCGTCAGCCCGCAACCTGGCCTGCGACGTGGTCTCGAACCACAAGCCATAGAGTTGCGACGTTCTGTGATCACTGGGGAGACCTGTGCCCGCGCTGCCCTCATGGCTGACCGAACCCCTCTGGGATCAATTCGCGGTCCTGCTGCCCGAGCGGCCGGAGTTCCACCCGGACCATCCGCTCGGCTGCCACCGCCGGCGCATCAGCGACCGGGTCATCTTCAACAAGCTGCTGCAGCTGCTGCAGCTGCTGCGCTTCGGCTGTTCTTACGAGGCGATCGCCGACACGACGTGCTCGGCCACCACGATCCGCAGCCGCCGCGACGAGTGGCTGCGACAGGGCGTCTTCGCCCGGCTCAAGCAGATCGCGCTGGACTCCTACGACCGGATCGTCGGTCTCGTCCTCGACCAGATCGCAGTCGACGGCTCCGTCACCAAGGCTCCCGGAGGCGGCGAGGTGGCCGGGCGCTCTCCGGCCGACCGCGGCAAACAGGGCCTTACTGGCGCTGACAAAAGCTGCTGATCATGAGGCTGTCGGCCCCTCTGCTCGTATGCCTGCGTATGGGAAACCGTCAGTCGCGGACGTGGATCGTGTCGGATGAACTGTGGTCGCTGATTGAGCCGTTGCTGCCGAAACCGGGTCCGAAGAAGGTCCAGGGCCGACCGCGGGTGCCGGACCGGCAGGCGCTATGCGGATCCTCTTCGTTCTGCACACCGGCATCCGGTGGGAGTACCTGCCGCAGGAACTCGGCTTCGGCTCGGGGAGGACCTGCTGGCGGCGCCTTGCGGCCTGGAACGAGGCCGGCGTCTGGGACCGGCTCCATCAGCTGCTTCTCAACGAGTTGCGGTCGAAGAACCAGCTGGACTGGGAGCGGGCAGCGATCGACTCCTCGCACCTGCGGGCTGTCCAACGGGGCCCAAAGCGGGCCCAGCCCGGTCGACCGCGCACGGCCGGGCAGCAAGCCCCACCTCATCGTCGACGGCCAGGGCATCCCACTCTCGGTGTCTCTGACCGGCGGAAACCGCAACGGCGTCACCCAACTCGAGCCGCTGCTCGACAAGATCCCAGCCGTCGCGGGCCGGGCCGGCAGACCCCGGCCGACGCCCCGACGCGCTGCTGGCCGACCGCGGCTACGACCACGACAAGTACCGTCGCCTGCTCTGGCAGCGAGGGATCCGCCCCGTGATCGCGAAGCGGGGCGAGCCTCACGGCACCGGCCTGGGCATCTTCCGTTACGTCGTCGAGCGCACGATCGCCTGGCTCCACGACTTCCGCCGCCTGCGCATCCGCTGGGAAAGGCGCGACGACATCCACGAAGCCCTCCTCAGCCTCGCCCTCTGCCTGATCACCTACCGCCACGTCCAACGCCTGCGGTGAATTCTCAGGCTTGTCCCGTTGCTGTGGGTCAGTTCAGTTTGAATTCGGGGTAGTAGGCTGCGGCGGCGGTCGCCGTGTCGATGTTCCGCGGGAAGAGCGCGGCTTGGTAGGCGCGGATGGCCGCGTCGACGTTCTTGGGCTGTTGGGCGATGGCGTTGCCGAGCTGGCCTGCGTCGAAGAGTGCCCAGTTCGCCCCTTCGCCGTCCGGCGGTGCCAGGTGGGCGGCGTCTCCGATGAGCGTGACCCCGGGTATATGTTCCCAGCGGTGTCCGATCGGCAGCCCGTACAGGGGGCGGAAGATTGGCGGGACGTCGCTGTCCGCGACCAGGGCGACGAGCTCCGGCGCCCACCCCTCGAACAACGCCGCGACCGTACGGGCGGCCGCAGGTCCGTCATTGAAGTCGATGCCGTCGAACCAGTCGAGCGGCTGGTCGAACATGGCGTAGGAGTGCAAGGTGTCCGCGCGCTCGCGCTGCACGCCGAGACCGATGCGAGTGGTTTCGTCGTAGGCGGTCATCGACCCGCTACCGACCAGCGCCAGGGTGGCAGGGTGCCGGGTGTCGCTCTCATACAGGTACGTCTCGATCATCGACCGTCCGGCATAGGCGGGAGTGGCATCGGACAGCAGCGGCCGGACCTTCGACCAGGCGCCGTCGGCACCGACGAGGATGTCGGTTGCGATCGTCGATCCGTTGGCGAAGGTCACTTCGTAACGACCGTCAGCATGGGTCCGGATGCTCCGAACCCTGTGGCCCCAGACGACCGTGCCGGGGGGCAGGGATTCCAGCAGCAACTGCCGAAGCTCGCCACGCTGCACCTCGGGGCGGCCTCCGGCGGGATCATCGGGTCGGTCCGCCAGGATGGTGCCGTCAGGTGCCACGTCGCGGGACGCCTGACGGCCTTCGAGGACGAGGGATCGGAAGCCGTTCATCAGGCCGGCGGCACGGATTCCGTGCTGTCCGTTGTAGTCGTGGATGTCGAGCATGCCGCCTTGGCCCCGGGCCTGAGCTGACGCCTCCGCTTCGTACACCGTGGACGGGATTCCGTGAACCGCCAGGGTTCGTGCCAGTGTCAGTCCCGCAAGACCGGCACCGATGATCGTGATCTGGGTCATGCCTGTGTTCCTTACTGCTGTTGGAGGAACCGGCGGTCCTGCCCGCGAGGTCCCCGGCCGTCGTGCGGAGCGGTAGAGCCGGGTCAGGGGGAGCTGGGTGGCTCGATCCGGGACGCGAGCTCTTCCAGCAATTCATGGAGCCGCGCCTGCCCAGCGGCGCCCAGCGGCGCGAGGATCGACTCCTCGACGCGGTCCATGGCCTCTTCGAACCCCTGGATCAGCTCGGAGCCCGCTGGAGTGACATGCACCCGGCGGCTGCGCGTGTCACTCTCCTGCGTCTGGCGCTCCACGAGTCCGCGCCGCTCGAGTCCGGTCAGGAGCCGCGAGACGCTCGGCGCACTGGTGCGCATGGCCTGCGCGACGTCACGCTGAATGGCGTCCGGGTTCTTCGACAGGTACGCCAACACGGCGCTCTGCTCGTGCGTGAGGCCGCGTTCCCGTATCCAGTCTTCAGCGATGCGCCGCTGCCCCCACACAACCCACCGCATCAGCTCCAACGTGCTCTCTCGGTTCAATCCACCCATAGTTAGCACGCTAACTGTTGCCAGGTTAACTATCAAGTCTTGGGGCTTTGCCTCACTACATGGACACACCCGCTGCCGCGCCGGGCCTCCGCACACACAATCTGTCCGCGGTCGCTCCGGCGATCAAACGGATGCACGGGTTCGTCATCCCGGCTGACGAGGGTCGGCTCGGGATGGTCGTGCCCATAACGTGTCCGTCGCCGCTACCGCTGTAGCGACCGCCCCGCGCCGATGACGGGGAACGCACCTACTGCTGACATGGCCAGAACTTGTCACCCACGCCCATATGGCCGCCGAGCTGACCCAAGACCAGAACCGGGAGGCCACAGTCCGAATGGGAGTTGATCGAGCCGGTGCTGTCTGCCTGGCGCTTCGAGCGCCGGGGCAGGGCCCTGGACTTCGGCCGGCCGCCGGAACATGACCTGCGCGACATCATGGACGCGATCTTGTACGTGGACCGGACCGGGGTTCAGTGGCGCTACCTCCCGCACGACTTCCCGCACTGGAACACGGTCTACGGCTACTTCGCCAAATGGGCCGACGAGGGTGTGTTCACCCAGCTCAACGGCCTGCACGGGCAGCTGTTACGAGAAGGAAGGGCGTGACGCCGAGCCGTCGGCCTGCGTGATCGACACCCAGAGCGTCAAAACCTCCACCAGCGTCCCGGCCACTGGCCAGGGCATCGACGCCGGAAAGAAGATCGTCGGCAGGAAGCGGAGCATCGTCACCGACAGGCTCGGGCTCCTCCTCGCGGTGCTGGCTCTCGGTGCTGGTCACCGCGGCGAGCGTGCAGGACTCCATCGCCGGCACGTGCCTGCTGGACCAGGTCGCCGCCGACCACCCCGGGATCCGGAAGGTCTGGGTCGACGGCGGCTACCGACAGCACCTCGTCGAGCACGCGGCCGCCCTCCGCATCGACATGGAAATCACCGGACGCAAGCCCGGGACCAAGGGCTTCCCCCCGATCCCGAAGCGGTGGGCGGTCGAACGAACCTACGGCTGGCTCATGCTCCACCGCCGCCTGGCCCGCGACTACGAAACCTTGCCCACCCGCTCCGAAGCCGTCATCCACATCGCCATGACAGACCTCATGGCCCGCCGCCTCACCGGCGAGAACGCCATCTCCTGACGCGACCCGACACCGCAGACCAACCATCCGATTCCGGGATGAAACAACGGGAGAAAACGATCTCTTAGCAGTCCGAAGTGCGCCTCGATCGGGTTCGCCCACGAGGCGTAGGTCGGGGTGAAGCACAACTCGACCTTGTGCTTCTTGGCCCAGCGGCGGATGTCGGCGCCCTTGTGAGCGGACAAGTTATCCATGATCACGTAGATCGGTGCGCCGTCGGGCCTGGCGGCGCGGATCGACTTGAGCGCGGCCAGCGAGTTCGTGGCACCCTTCTTGCGGCGGTTGACGCCCCACAGGCGGTCGTCGCCGACCGAGTAGCAGCCGTGGAAGTAGCACACCCCGTGGGTGCGGTGGTACAGGTCGTGACCGCCCGCGGCAACGCCGCCGGAGCGGACGCGAGGCAGTACACGTGGACGTTCGGCTACGACAAGGTCGGCAACCGCAAGACCGTCACCGACCCGCTGGGCAAGACCACGGCCTTCACCTGGGACGCCGACAACCGCCCGCTGTCGGTCACCGACCCGCTCAACCACACCCGCAGCGTCACCTACGACGACAACGGCCACGTCGAGACGACGCGGGACTGCCTCGGCCACGGCATGACGCTGACCTAGGTGTATTGACCACGAGCGTTGTTGACGGTGGTACAACGCCTGGCTCGGGGTGAAGGCGCTTGAGACACGTTCGCTCCCCAGGCGGCACCGCGGTGGTGTGGGGCGTTTCTGGGGTCGAGGTGGCGCCGTGGGCAGCCTCGCTGTGACAGTCAGCGTTGGCCAGACGAGCGACCTGCGGGCATGGATGTGCCGCCGGGTCGCGCGTGCCAGCCTCGATCGTTCTATGCCTTGTCGCCGAGGCTTGCCATAGCGTCGTGGACTTGTTGTGGGGTCGGCTGGCTCGCGGGCAGGGGGTGGCGGGAGGACTCGGTGCGCAGGCCGTCAAGGAGGAATGCGGCCTGGCGGCGCCACCCGTTTGGTGCGGCCTCGCCGGTGGCTCGGGCCAGCAGGGCATTGGCGGCAAAGGCGAACACCAGATCCGCGTTGGTGAAATCGGGACGAAGTGCGCCGGCTTCGTGGGCCCGCTCAACGATCTGCTGTGCGGCGCCCATGCTCCGGGCGCAGGCGGCCATGAGGCGTTTCGCGTCCGGGTAACGCCCGCTGACCACGTCGGCGACGGCTGGGTCGGTGGCCTGAAGTTCGCAGAGCTTCTCGACGTAATACGTGAATCCCTCCCAGGCATCCTCCATGGACAGGGCCTGCTGGCCGGCCTGGTCCAGGAGGTGTGCCGCGCGGTCGGTCACCACCTCGTCGATGAGGGCCTCACGTGTGCCGAAGAGGTTGTAGAGAGTGCCGTGGCTCACGCCCGCCCGTCGGGCGATCTCCTTGAGCGGCACCTGCAGACCACGTTCCTGGAAGAGCTCGGCGGCGGCTGCTCGCAGCTTCTCCGCGTTCCGTTGCGCGTCGGCCCGCATGTGGTGATTCCTCCTGGTCCCCTGGCCTGGCATATCCCTCGCCTCGTGCTGCCGGTCAGCAGAACGTGACCATCGGGTCAACTTACATGTTACCGTCGAACCGTAAGTTGACCAGTGAGTCAAGTTGGTCAGAGCAAGGAGTCCACCACATGTCCAAAGTGATCGCCGTCTTCGGGGCCGGCACCGGTCTCGGCGCCTCCGTCGCCCGTCGCTTCGGCCGCGAAGGCTTCCGTGTCGCCCTGGTGGCGCGCCGCAAGCAGCGCCTCGATGCCCTCGTCGAGCAGCTGGCGGTGGCCGGCATCGAGGCAGCCGGGTTCACCGCCGATCTGTCCAGGCCCGCTGAAGTGCCGGCCTTGATGGCGAGGATCCGCGACCGCTTCAGCCGCGTCGACGTGGTCGAGTACGGGCCGTTCAGCACCGAGCAGAATCTGATGCCAGCCGCCGAGGTGGATGCTGCCACCCTGGAAGAGGGCATTCCGATGTTCTTGCTGACGCCGGTGGAAGTGGTACGTGCAGTTCTGCCGGAGTGGACAGAGCGGGGCGATGGAGCCTTCCTCCTGACCACCGGCGTCACGGCCGTCCACCCCATGCCCAGGCTCAGCGGCCTGGCCCCCGTCGGCGCCGCTGCCCGTAACTACCTACACTCTCTCCACGGTGAGCTCGCCGAGACGGGAATCTACGCCGGCACCCTCTCCGTCGGTGCGACGATCGACCGCAGCGAGTTGAGCACCCTCATCACCACAGCCGGACCCTCCACGGGATCGACTACAGAGTTCCCGCTCGTCGACCCCGACGACCTCGCCGAGCAGTACTGGGACATGTACACCAAACGAGACCGGATCGAGCAGCTCTACCCCCAGCCTCAGAACGTGTAGCCCAGTACGTGCTGACGACCGGCCCCGACGCCGTCGCGCGCGGCCGGGCCCGTAATCCCCACTCAGGGCGAGGAGATGGGGCCGTTCCTCACCTCCACGCATCTCCTCTCCCCACCACCGCTGAGGTCGTCGTGTCTCACCCCGATGCCCGGCTGACCATCCACGGCCGCAGGCTGCTGGTCGACCGGGTTCGGTCCGGCAGACCCATCGCCCACGTGGCCGATGAAATGGGCATCTCCCGCACCACAGCCCACAAGCGGGTTCGGCGCCGGCACGCCGAAGGCGACGCGGGGCTGTCTGACCGCTCCAGCCAGCCCTGGACCACACCGCACCGCACGCCCGCAGACGTCGAGAACCGCATCTGCGAGCTGCGGCGCGAGCGCAAGCTCGGGCCCGCACGCATCGGACCGATCCTGGCCATTCCACCCTCGACGGTCCACCGCGTCCTGACTCGGCACGGCCTGAACCGCCTGTGCTGGATGGACCGACCCACCGGACAGGTCATCCGCCGCTACGAACGCGAGCGTCCCGGCGAACTCGTCCACATCGACATCAAGAAACTCGGCAACATCCCCGACGGCAGCGGACATCGGATCATGCCCCGTCAGCAGGCCACCAACAATCGGCAGAACACCACCGGAATCCGCAAGGGCAGCAGTCCTGTGATCGGCTACAGCTTCGTCCACACCGCCATCGATGATCACTCCCGGCTCGCCTATAGCGAAGTCCTGGCAGACGAACGAAAGGAGACCGCCGCCGCTTTCTGGCACCGCGCGAAGCCTTCTTCGCCGACCACGGCGTCACCGTCGAACGCGTCCTCACAGACAACGGCTCCTGCTAGCTGGTGGGGGATGCGGCCGGGTACGAGGACGCCCTGACCGGCGAGGGCGTCAGCCTCGCGGTCGCCCAGGCGCAGGCCGCGGTCGACGCGCTGCTGGCTGGCGCGCCGAGCGCTTATGAGCAGCGCTGGGCGAGCTTGACCCGCTCCTACCGGGTGCTCACCCGCGGGATGGTCTTGGCGACGGGCAGCGCGCCGGCGCGGCGACTGACGGTGCCCTGCTGCGCCGTTGTACCGGGACTGTTCCGATGGGCTGTCAATCACCTGGCACGATGAAGGCGAGGACACCCTATGCGCATCACCGTACGAGGCGAGACGCTCCTGGAACGCGTTGCCCTGCGCGCCCGCCTGGCACCCGTGCCGGCCTTCGAGTCGATGGCCGGTATGGGCCTGTCGGGGGTGCTGATCGCCGGGGTCCGACTCGGGCTTCTCGAACGGCTGGCAGCGCAACCCTCCACCGCCGAGGAGTTGGCTCAGGCGCTGTCCTTGCGTCCGCAATCGCCCCGGTTGCTGCTCGACTGTCTTCACGCCCTGGGGTATGTGCGCATGCGCCGGGGCCGGTACGCACCCACCAGGCGGGCTCGCCGTTGGCTGCTGCCGGGCTCCCCGACGTCCGTCGCCCACTTCATTGCCAGCCATCAGGACTACTGGGGCTGGTGGGCCGGTCTGAGCGACATCGCCCGTGGCGGCCCGTTCGCTGAGCATCACACTGCGGCCAAGGACGACCCCTACTGGCGCGGCTACGTCATGGGCCAGTATGAGCTGGCCCGCTTCAGCGCTCCGGAGATCGCCTCGGCGCTGCGCGTGCCGGCGCACGCGCGGCGGCTGCTGGACGTCGGCGGCGGCCATGGCTGGTTCTCGGCGGAGCTGTGCCGTCGCCACCCTGGCCTGCGCGCGACCGTGGTCGAACTGCCCGGAAGTGCCGCAGTGGGCAAAGAGATCATCCGTTCAGCGGGATACGGCAGCCTGGTCGAGCACCGCGACGGTGACGCCCGCACGGCGGACCTTGGGCAGGACTACGACGTCGCGCTGTGCATGAACCTCATCCACCACCTCCAACCGCGCGAGATCACCGGACTCCTCCGGAAGATCCACGCGGCGCTGCGCCCTGGCGGCCTGATCGTCGTCCTCGACCTGTTCAGCGAACCTGCACGGCGGCGCAGGCCCAGCCCCGTGGCGAGCGAACTGGGCCTGTTCTTCCACCTCAGCTCGGGCGCCTGCCTCTACGGCCCCGGGCAACTGAGCGAATGGCTCCAGGAAGCCGGTTTCCACGCGCCCAGCCGGACTCGGCTGCGCCGCATCCCGGCTCAGCCCCTGTATGTATCCACCACGCGGGCAGCCCTTCCCCTCCCAGCGTGATGACCACGACCGCTTCCACCCGGTCGACGCCGGTGGTGGGCGGCCGACCCGGCCTCGGCTCGTCGGCCAGACCGTCCTGCCGTTCGGCGAGGAAACGCCGCCGCCAGTTGCGGACCGTGTCCGCGCTCACCCGCAGATCCCGGGCGACCGCGACGACCGGCGGTACCTGCGGCCCCGCACACGCCGGCACGATTCGCGCCCGCAGGGCCAGTGACTGGCCGACGTCGTCGGCGCGTCCACCGCTTTGACACCGTCCCCTCGTCCTCAGACAGCAGCACCGGTTCCAGCTTCGGACCCAGATGAGGGACTGACGCATCAGCAGCAGACCTCACGCGACTACTAACGATCAACTACCGGCGCAGGAGACTGGCACTCCAACTGTAGATCGTGATCTCGCTGGAGGTGAAACGGAGCGTCCGAGTTGGCCCTGTGAGATCTCGGCCTTGAGCGGTCTCAGCCTTGAGCGGGCAGCCGCGGGAGTGGGCGCTGCCTCCGTCAGGTACCGGAGGCGTCGGCCGGGTTGTGGCGCCGGTAGTAGCGGGCGACGCGGGCCCGGTTGCCGCAGCGAGTGGGGGAGCACCAGCGACGGCGGGGGTGTGACGGCAGGAACACCATGACGCAGTCGTCGGCCTCGCACTCTTTGAGCCTGCCGATCGCGGGAGCGCTGAGCATCTCCGCAGCGGCCTCGGCCAGCAGCGCGGCGAGGCGGGTACCGAGGGCGCCGGTGCGGCGGGAGATGGCGGTGACCGCGGTGCCGTCCCAGCCGAGTTCGCGGACAGAAGGTGCCGCACGCTGGGCCTCGGTGAGTCCACGCAGGGCGGACCCGGGGGGTTCGGTTTGGTCCAACAAAGCCCGGACGGCGGCTTCGGTGTGTGCTCGGACGCCGTGGACGGGGGCGAGGTCGGCCCGGGACGGTGCGGTGTCCCGGACCTCTCCCTGGAGGCGGTCGCCCTCCAGGGTCAGCCAGTCGGACAACTGCCGCGGGGTGGCGAGCAGATCCACGCGCCCGTAGGCGCCCACCGGGCGGGTGTTGACCAGGTCCAGGGCCAGGACCTCACCGGTCAGAGGTGCACTGTCAGCCATGCCCTAATGCTACATCACGCACTTGACGCGTTAGTCCCCGTGAGGTTAGGACTAATGCATCTTTGCGCCAAGGAGGCATGTGACATGATGTCCGCGACACCGCCCCGCATCCCTGTTCCGGCACGGACCGTCCACCGGTTCGTCAAGGTCGATCAGGTGGAGGTCTTCTACCGGGAGTCCCTGCCCGAGCGTCCCGACGCCCCGGTGGTGCTGCTCCTGCACGGCTTTCCCTCCGCCTCGCACCAGTTCCGTCGCCTCATCGACACCCTCGGCCGCCACTACCGACTGATCGCCCCCGACTACCCGGGCTTCGGACACACCCGCACCCCGGACGGGTTCACCTACTCCTTCGAGCGGCTCGCGGATGTCGTCGAGCGTTTCACCGAACGCCTGGGCCTGACCCGTTTCGCGATGTACCTCTTCGACTTCGGCGCCCCCCTCGGCTTCCGCCTGGCACTCCGACGCCCGGATCGTGTCGCGGGCCTGATCGTGCAGAACGGCAACGCATACGCCGAGGGGCTGTCGGAGGCGGCCCGCGAGTTCACCGCCCTCACCCCCGACATCCCCGGCGCCGAGCAGGCCGTCCTCGACCTGTTCACCTTGGACGCCACCCGCGCCCAGTACGAGGGCGGCACCGCCGACCCCGAACTGATCGCCCCCGAGGGCTGGCTGCTCGACCAGTACTTTCTCGACCAGCCCGGCCGCAAGCACGCGCAGCGCGCGCTTGCCTACGACTACAAGAGCAACATCGCCGCCTACCCCGACTGGCAGGCGTGGCTGCGCAAGCACAGGCCGCCGACTCTGATCACCTGGGGCAGTCGCGACCCGTTCTTCCCCGAACCCGGCGCGCTTGCCTACCTTTCCGACCTGCCGGACGCCGAACTTCACCTGTTCGACACCGGTCACTTCGCCCTGGAGGACCACTTGCCCGAAATCGCCCCGCTGGTCGCCGACTTCCTCACCCGCACCTGGGCCTGACTGGCCCGTTTGCACTCGTCGTAGGGGCGTGACACTGGCGACCTCGCGTATTCGGCTGTCGCGTATTCCTCTGCGTGTGAGGTTCCGTGGTGACCGTCTGTGGTCGTGCCGACATATTGGCGGACAGAGGGAGAGGCTGTCACCGCAGCGGTCCAGGGTTCGGACAGGCGTTGGGCGAGGCAGCATCCCCCCAGTCCGAGTCCGGAATGCGCAGCTATGCCCTCCAGTTTCTTGACGGCGATGTCATGCAGCAGGCGGAGGCGCGACAGCTGGTGGGTTGAGGCGGGCGAAGCCTTCCTGGCGCTGGTAAGGGAAGTACGGGTAGGGCGCTGTCTTGCCGCTCGCCGCATCGAGTTTGGCCATCTGGTCGTGTGTGAGCGTCCAGCCGATGGCACCGAGGTTCTGGCGAAGCTGCTCCTCGTTGCGGGCGCCGATGATGACGGAGGAGACGGTCGGTCGCTGCAACAGCCAGTTGATGGCGATCTGCGGAATGCTTTTGCCGGTCTCCTGTGCAATCTCGTCGAGAGCGTCGACCACGCGGTAGAGGTGATCGTCTTCGACCGGCGGGCCGTAGTCCGCGGTGTGGTGCAGTCGGCTGTGGGCCGGTAGCGGCTGGCCGCGGCGGACTTTGCCGGTGAGCCGTCCCCAGCCGAGCGGGCTCCAGGCGAGGGCTCCGAGGCCCTGATCGAGCCCGAGGGGCATCAGCTCCCATTCGTAGTCGCGGCCGATGAGGGAGTAGTAGACCTGATGCGCGACATAGCGCGGGTGGCCGTACCTCTCCGCGTTCGCGAGGGACTTCATCGCCTGCCAGCCGGAGAAGTTGGAGATGCCGAGGTAGCGGACCTTCCCTGCTCGTACGAGATCGTCGAGTGTGGACAGGGCTTCCTCGATCGGTGTGCCGGCGTCAAAGGCGTGCAGCTGGAACAGGTCGATGTAGTCGGTGCCGAGTCGGCGCAGGGCGTCCTCGCATGCGGTGATCAGGCGCGAACGAGAGGAGCCCGCATCGCCTGGGCCGTCGCCCATCGGCAGACCGGTCTTGGTGGACACGATCACCTGGTCCCTGCGGCCTTTGATCGCTTCGCCCAGCACCTCCTCGGAGGCGCCGCCGGAATATACGTCGGCGGTGTCGAACATCGTGATCCCGGCGTCGAGGCAGATGTCCACGAGACGGCGTGCTTCTTGCGCGTCGGTGTTGCCCCAGGCGCCGAACAGCGGCCCTTGGCCGCCGAAGGTGCCGGCGCCGAAGCTCAGTGCGGGGACCTTGAGGCCGGATGCGCCCAGCCGCCTGTATTCCATGGCTGTTCCTCTCTTGTCGCCTGACCTGACTAATGGCCCTGAAGTTCCGTTAGTGTGGGCCTCAACGTAGCAGGCGTAAGCAATTAACGAAACTGGAGTCCCGTTATGGCGTTTGGGGGTGCGGATCCGGGGACCGTCCGTCCTGGTGGGCGCACGGCGCGGGTGCGGGCGTCGGTGCTGCAGGCGGCTGGGGACGCCTTGGCGGAGCAGGGCTTTGCCCACCTGGACCTAGCCGACATCGCGCGCCGTGCCGAGGTGGGCAAGACCACCGTGTACCGCCGCTGGGGAACGGTGACCAGCTTGGTGGCCGACTTGCTGCTGGACATGGCCGAGCAGTCACTGCCGCGGACCGAGACCGGCTCGCTGCTCGGCGACCTCAAGGCCAATGCTCGGCTCGTGCGGCGCACCTTGGCCGACCCGCGGCAGGGGGCGCTGTTCAAGGCAGTGATCGCGGCCGCCACCTGTGAGGCGAAGACAGCCGAAGCCCTGCACCGCTTCTACGACATCCGCATCAAGGAGTGGGCACCCTGCGTCCAGCAGGCCATCGACCGGGGCGAAGTGCCTGAGGGCACCGATGTCCGCGAGGTGATCCGTGCTGTCTCCGCCCCCCTCTACTACCGCCTGCTGACCAGTAGCGACCGCCTCGACGAAGCCGCAGCAGACCAGGCCGCCGAGGCCGCCGCGGCTGCAGCGCGTGCGGGAGCGTACCTGCGGGGCGACGAAGGTCGTGCGTGACCGGCTTCCCGCATCCGTCGCTGAGCGCGGTCACCATGCGTGATCTCCGGGGGCGTAGCGTTTCCAGGTCCCTCCGGCCTCTTCAGCGAGCCGGGCTGTGATTTCGTCGTTGTAGCCGAGCATCCGGGCGATCACCGGGGCGGGGGCCTGGAGGACGAGTTGGCGGATCGCCGCTGTGCGTCCTGGCCTGGTCGGGAAGCCCAGTTGGCGGAGCCGCAGTGCCATGGCTTCGGAGGTCATGGGCTGTCCGGCCCGGCGGCCGGGGAAGAGCCATCGGGCATCGGGGTTGGTCGCGGTCTTGGTGTTCGGTCGCTGCCCCAGGTAGTTGAGCGACATTTCGTCGAACGGGGCGGGAACGGGCGACGGTGGGTCGCCAAGCCGGAGGAGGACTTTGCCGTCCTCGTGCTGGACGTCGTCGCTGCTGAGCCTGGCGATGCGCGTAAGCGGCTGGGCGTAGAGGAGGACAAGGACGGCGGCCACGCGGTCCTGGAGCGGGATGTCATCGCGGTCCACGAGCTGTCGTAGCAGCGCGAGCCGTTGGTGCTGGGTGACCGGCGCGGGATTCGCCGTCGAGCGGTGCGGGATGGTGACGGTGGGCATGTGCTTGGACTGCATGGCCCAGCGGAGGAAGGAGTGGGTGAGGTGCCGGGCGGTGTAGCCGCCTGCGTACCAGGTGTCGACGTCGGTCTGGGTGCAGTCGGCGAGGGCACGTCCGCGCTGGGCGATGTGGTCGAGGAAGTTGATTGCAAGGCAGAGCTTGTTGCGGGCCTGCTGGGTCTGGCTGCTGGTGAGCGGGCCACGGCCGGCCAGGGTGCGGAGACGGCGTTGGATGTGCCAGGTGGCGAAGAGGTCCAGGAGCTTGCGGTGCTCGGGGTCGCTGACGGTCGGCAGTTTCCCGGCGAGCCACCGCTGGAACAGCAGCAGGTGCCGGTCGGCCGGCGGGAGGACGCCGCATTGCATGAGCAGGTCGCGCGGGTAGGCGACCGCCCGCCAGGGCGTGAGCTGGCTCAGTCCCTCGTGGGTGAGTGGGACTTGGTTGCGGGCCAGGGCCGGCAGGTTCTGCTGGACGTGCGGCTGGTTGGTCCAGGTGAGCCCGCCCCAGGGGCGTTTCATCTGTCGGAGGGTTCGAACAGTGGGAGGAGTTCGGGCCGGATGCTGCCGGCGCCGTCGTCGAGGAGTTCGTGGAGGCGCTCGGCCAGGACGCATCGGCCGCAGATTCCGCGGCGGTAGCGTCGTGCTTCCTGGCCGCACTGTCCGCAGGTGAAGTCGCCGAGGCCACCGGCGCAGTCGGTGCAGAGCTTGCCGCCGTCCGGTGCGAGGCCCGGGGTGAGCCGTTCGACGCCGCAGCCTGTGCAGGTGCCGTAGGTTTCCAGGGCCTGGGCGTAGCAGCCCGCACAGATGTAGCCCTCGGGCCAGTGGGCTGCCCCGAGTCGGACGACCCGGAGGCATCGCACGCAGAACGGGTCTTCGGTGCGGACGCGGGTGCGGCTCATCCTTCGGGCCGGATGCGGGCGCGTTTGGGACGGACGGCCGACAGGTCGACGACTGAGTCGCCGGTGGCGACCTTGCGGATGACAGCGTTCTCCGCCTTGGTGGCGATCAGATCGGTTGGGGTGCAGTCGAAGATGTCGCAGAGCGCGGCCAGCACCGGCAGGGACAGCCGCTCGGGAGTGCCGGTAACCAGACGGTGGACCTGCGAGAGGGAGAGGTTGATACCGCGCTCGGCAAGCGGCGGGGCGAGCTCGCTGGTGGTGAACATCCCGGCGGCAGCCATCTTCTCGCGCAGTCGCCACTGGTAGCTGACCTGGCGTTTCATCAGGTCCTCCTCGCGGGCTTCAGTGCGGCCTCGATTGTGGCGTCCAGGGCGCGACGCAGGGTGCGAGTGCGGAAGTCGGAAGACACGCAGGTGTAGATGGAGGTGGTGGATGCATGGTCGTGGCCGACCTGCTGTTGCACGAACAGCGGATCCCAGCCGTCCTCGATCAGGTGGGTGACGTATGACCTTCGCAGCGAGTGGAAATCCAGGACCGCATCCAGGCCGAGGTCGTCGCGGTAGGCGGCGAACCGGGAGTCCAGCCGTTGCAGTCCGACCCGTCGGCCGCGTTCGGACGGCCAAAGGGCGGGCCCGTCCGCATGCCGCATCGCGGGCCTCACCTCGCTGATCCACTGGTCGACGATCTCGGCCGACCACTCCCACACGGCCAGCACGCTGCGGCGCTTCGGGGGCGAGCCCTTCTTCGCCTTGCCATGGCGGACGTAGCAGACGCCGTACTCGCCGAACTCCGCCCCTTCGGGGTTGCGGCCGAAGTCGGCCGTGTCCAGCATCCGCGTCTCGTTGCGCCGCAGCCCGTAGGCGTACGCAGTCTTGAGGAGCATCGCGTCGCGAAAAGCGGGCAGCCAGCCCTTGCGGCCGCGTCCGCGGACCCGGCTCACCTCGTCGTCGGCGTGGTCGAAGAACGCTTGTAACTCATCCCGGGTGAAGGCCCGTTTCGGGGTCTCTGCCTCGCACTCCTGCATGTGCACGGCGGTATTCCACTCGTGACACACCTGGATCGGATGGGTGCCGAAACGGCGTTCACACTCCGCCGCCCAGCCGTAGGCCGGGTCGGTGGCGTAATCGCAGAACAGACGCACCGCCACCTGGTAGCCGCGCAGCGTCGAACGGACACAGCCACGAACGGCCCGCAGGTCACCGAACCACTCGTCCGCCAGCATCGAGGACCAGCTCCACGGAAAGGCATCCGCGTGCGCGGCAAAAGCCCGCACCTTCCGCTCCCGACCGTTGATGGTCGACAGCGCGAGGTTCCGCGCCAGCCGTCCAGCATCGCCTCGAAGACCTGCTCCTCCGGCCGCAGCAGCGGCACTCCGTCGGTCAAGTGAAGCCGCGCGACCCCAGGCGTCGCCCCGTCCTTCCGCACCACATTCATCACGCTCCGTAGATCGCATCCGGCGCGACAATCTCGCATCAGACGCGAAGCCCGGAGTGGAACGGCAGGTCAGCCATCCGATCGTGTGAAGCGAAACGAAACGGGCACAGCCTGTCCGCTACCGTCTCATCAGGCACACGGTGAACCTTCAAATCACTGATCAGCGGCTTCCTTATGTCCTATCGACCAACGCGACCCAAGATGCATCCAGTTCGCATTAGATGCGATTCCCGCCAGTTCCGAGATACGCGCCAAAGAGGCAACGGGATGATCTTGAAGCCCTGATCTGCTCGGATTCACGTGCGGCGCCGTGCAGCGGGGTCGCGTTCGGCGAAGTGCCGGGCGACCGAGTCGACGCCGGGACGGATGTACCGCTCCAGGGAGCCGACGGATGCGTGGCGGGAGCGGCCGGCAGCATCGGGATCGAGGTGCCGTCCTCCGCGTCGTGTGTGAGGGCGCCATGACGGAGCCGGTGAAGCGTCCAGCCGTTCAGGTCCTCGATGCCGTCGGGTGAGGGGGTGACGGTGTCGGTGTCCATCTCGTCAGCCCGCGCCGTCAGCTCGGCCAAGACCTCCGGCAGCGCCGGGTCGTCGATCGCGGCGGCGGGGAAGAGGGGCGGCTTCGCGCCCCGGCGGGCGGTCCGGTCGGCGCCGGTTCGCCGGCGAGCATCCATCCCCACGTCGGGAGGGAGATCGAGACCCGGTAGCCCCGCGCGGAGGACTTCACGATGCCCTCGCCGGTGAGGTACCGCTCGACCGCCGCGGTGTACGACGCGCGCGGGGCAGACAGAGGTACGACCCGAGCGCGTCCCGGGCCTCGGACGAGCAGCGCGCGGCGTCTTACCGATCGGCACCGAGCTGCTGCCCGAAGCCATCGATATCCAGCACGGGGAGTGCCTCCCGAACTGCCCGAGAAACGCTGCTCCTCGTCATCGACCGAGCCACCGGCTCGCCGAACGGGGTCGCGGTCGACGACAGCAGCTGCCACGGGACCGTGAGCCAGGTGGGCCTCGCGGTGGCCACGCAGCCAGACGAGCCGGATGGCCTAGGCGTTGACCGCCCGGCCGGTCGGACGCCACCTCCGCGCGGTAGATGGCATCCGACTGGCCGGGCGCCGGAACCGGCTACGCGCTCCGGGTCAGCAGACCGGCGTCGATGACCTCGGCGATAAGGGTGGCACCGCGGCTGTTCTGGTGGATGTGGTCGGTCGTGAGCACGAGACCTCGCCGCCGCGAGATCGTGTCGAGGCTGCGGCGCAGCACTGCGTGCTGGAGGAGGACACCGACGACCGCTGCGGGCGTCGCCTCCCGGTATGGAATCGGCGCCGGGTCCGCTTGGCGCAGTTCCTCGGTCTGGCGTTCGTGGAGCGGAAGGTAGGCCACCTCGTTGGTGGCGGTGACCTCAGAGATCATCCGGCTGTACGCCTGCGATGCCTGTGCCGCTGCTCCGTCGAGTTGTTGGCCGAGTACCGGTAGTGACAGCAGACCGATCGTCGCGTCGGTCTCCGCTCGCAGCCGTGCGACGACGGCTCCCAGGCACTGTTGGAACCAGCCTGCCGACGGGCGTTCGGGGAGCTGCTTGCGCTTCATGGCCTGCTCGATGGGGTAGCCGGCAAGGCTCGATCGGGCGTCGTTGGTCCCGATCAACACGGTGATCACATCGGGTGGGTTCGTGACGACGGTATCGAGGCGCTGCAAGAGGTTGTAGGCGAAGTCGCCGTTGGCGCCGAAACGGGCGAGCCGCACGTCACCGGGAGGGGGGCGTCGTCCGAGAAGATCCAGGTAGTCGACGCTGAACTGCGCGCGGGTGAGACTGTCGCCGAGGCACGCGATGCGTGTCGTCACGGCGCCACCTCCGGGCTGGGCGGGCCGACGCGTTCGGTCGGGCGGGTGTCGGTCCGAGGACGGTGGTCGGTGCCGAGGGTCGCGGTGATGGCCAGGATGGACGTCGGCCCCTCCATGTCGACCACGTGCCACACCCCGGCCGGGTTGATGGTGGCCTCGCCCGGCCCGAGCAGGACGCGCTCGGGCGCCCCGTCCACGTCGCGGGTGACCGTCACGGACCCGCTGAGGCAAACGACCAGTTCGTCGCCTGCAGGGTGGCTCTCCCAATGGTCGCCGAGCCCGTCGCCATCGAAGATCATCACCATCCGGCCCTCGGCGCCGTCCGCCGCGACCGCGGCGCTGTAGGCCTGGAGCACCTCCGGCTCCCAGGCGAAGCCCTCGACGGGTTTCGCTCTCGATCCCAGTCCGAGGTGCACCGGGGTGGTCCGCAGGTCCATGGCATCGCGTTCGTGGTTGAGGAGTCTCATGCCGTCGATCGTCCACGACAGCGATCGGGCGGTCTTGAAGAAAAGGGAAGAGAAGCCGACGCGACGGGCAGACGGTTGGCGGCTACCCGGCTCCGAGGAGGACTTCGCCGCGGCGCCAGGCCGTCGGCGACCGGCCCGTGAACTCGCGCCATTCCCGCACAAGATGGGCCTGGTCGGCGTAGCCGGAGACGGTTGCCACATCGCCCCATGGGAGCGGGTCCCGCGCCGCCGCCAGTTCGTGCGCGTGCTCGAAGCGCAAGACTCGGGCGAAGGTCTTCGGCGACAGCCCCACCTCACAGCGAAACCGCTCGGTGAGGTACCGACGGCTCCAGCCGAGTTCCGCGGCGACCGCACCAACCTGGACGCAACCCCGCGCGGCGACGAGGCGGCGCCACGCCTCGGCCACCTCGGGGCGCACCCAGCGCACCTGGTCGCCGCAGGCGCCACGGCCGACAGCACGGAGGAGCAGTTCGTCCAGCGCGGTGAACCGCGCCGCCCATGTTGTCGCCGATCGGAGCCGGTCGACCAGCTCGACGGCAAGCACTCCGAGGAGCTCGTCAAGAGGGACCAGTCGGTGGGCGAGCTCGGCGGCGGGCATGCCGTAGACGGCCCGGGCCCCGAGCGGTGTCAGCGATATCTGAACACCTCGCTGGCGTCCGTCGTGGTGAATCGCGACGGACCGGCACATCAGACCGCCGGCCACGCTGCCGAATCGGGTGACCGGTGACCCGTCGTCAACGCCCGCCGCCACCTCCAGAGGATCTGACAGGCTGATCACCGCAGTGAGCGCGCGGCTCGGGGGGCCGCAGTGCACCCCCGGCGGAAGCCCGCGGAGGTTGAACCCGACATACGAGTCGACGTACTCCCGCAAGGCTGGCGCCGGACGTGCAGCGATGCCGGTGGCCGTGTGGTCCTCCATTCTCGTCAGTGTACGAGCCGCCCAGCGGACACCCGCTTGAAGAGCCCGCCGTCACGCGAGTCGTCTGACCTGCATGTCACCACTCTCACGATCCACCTTCACGGCGTGACCGGCCTGCGTGAGGATCGCCCAAGGCGCATGGCACAGAGCTGAACGGGTGCCCCCATACTCGGCATCCGGCCGTCCGGCCGGATCCAGCTCCTCCCCTCCCCAGCCCACCACCACGGCTTCCGCTTCGCGGTGCACCCACAGGCCCGCCCCCCTCTCCCTGCCGGCCGAGGCGACATCGAACCCGGCACGGTGTGTCCGGCAGCCTGTCTCATCGACGTTGCGCGAATGCTCCCGTGCGCGTGAGTACGAGTACTCACGCGCACGGGGCGGCTTGATCACAGACTTGGCGCATGAGATGAACCTCTGTCCTGACCGGCACGGTTGCTCGCTTCCCGCGCCGCCCACGGCACACGCTCGCGATTACAGCTCTTGCCGCTCTGGCGCTCGCCGCCTGCGGCACCGAGAAGACAAGCGCCGGCGGACTGCAAAGCGAGCCCGCTGACACCGCCGAGGCCCGACCCAGCCTCACGGAGGTACTGGACAGGGTCGAGCAGTCGTGTCCCCCGAGCGCCCCTCCGGAGCCGCCGCCGAGCGGTCCGGCACTGCCACTGCCGCCCGGTGCGGTGGAGATACCGTCGGACGTCGAGCCCATCGCCCCCACGGCGGGGCCGGAAGTCGAGTTGAGTGCTCGTGACTGGTGCGCGAGTAATCTCCACGAGGAGCGCATCGCCCAGGCGCTCTGGGATCTGGCGGATCCCACCCCCGCCAAGGTCAGGACAATCCTGAACGACCTCGGCTATGTCGACGAGCGCATTCACGACCTGAAGCAGTCGGGTGCGACCACACGGTTCTTCCTTGACCTGCGTGACAAGGGCGGACGGCTTTGCTTGGAGGGCTTGGCAGCCGACGAGGAGACCGTCGTCGAAAAGTGTGTAGCCCCCGTGTCCGGCCCATTCATGTCAGGAAAGCGAAATCAGTGAGTCGGAGGTCGGTGCCTCAGTCACTCAACTTCGGTGAGACTCGTTCAAGGTTTGGTGGGACAGGACAACCGGCCTCGAACGGCTCCTCGAACTGAGCCGCTCCCTTCCGGCCCTGCCCGACGGCCTGTCAGGCCGTCTGCACTTCGTGTACGAGGGCATCGCCTGGACCGGCAAGGGCCGCAAGCGCAAAGCGCAGGGTCGCACCTGGCTCAGGACCGCCGACCTCGTCCACGACTACGGCGCCGACCGGGTGCTCGATGTCGTGGCCGCGGCCCTGAGCGCGGGCGGAGAGGGCGGAGACGACGACGGCGTGCGCCTGGCCTGCCTCCGCTACGCCTGCGCGGTGTCCCACACACTGGAGACCGATGGGCGCAGGGCTCCACGTCTGAAGGATCTCCGGGTACCGACGCGGGGAGGCTGGTCGGAGGCGAGCCGCGCCATGTTCGGGCCAGGGTGGTCCGGCGAGCATTCCTCCGTCGATGACACTCTGACCCGGCTTTTGGAGCGCGTCCGGGGACTGTCGTCCGTGCTGATCCAGACCGAGCGGCGGCTTCTCCTGCGTCCCGACGAGCTGTGCGGGGGCATGCCCCCCGTCGAGGCCATGCGGCGCTTCGTCGAACGGCACGGCGTGGCTCACGGCCTCCGTCCCCGGCACGAGGTCTTCCGCACCGAAGTGCGAGGCGAGGCCCTCGACAGGCCCGCCCAGTTCTGGTCCCCGAGCAGGCAGGATCTGCTGCCCCAGTGGCGGACGACCGCCGAGCGCTGGCCGAACCGGCGGCGGGTCGGCTACCTAAAAGTCGCATACCACTCACGCTTCCGTACCGCGGCCGTGCTGCCGGGACAGGACGACTACGCCGCCTTCGGCGAGGAGGACCGCAGGCTCTACGCCGAACTCGTCGTGCATGGCCTCGCCTTCTCCTGGCCCGACTCCGCGCTGGACTCACTTCGTACGTCACACCGACTCCGCCGGGACCCCGTGGCCCACTCCGCTGGCCGCCTTTCTCGCCCTCGCGCCGTGGATCCCGCAGACCGCCGTCCCGGGCGCACCCGCGGAGGGGACCGTGTTCGCCACCGCAGGGCGGGCCTGGTGGTGGCAGGGCACGCAGTCCCCGCCGCCGTTCCTCGGCGTGGTGCCCGCGACCTTGCGCAGGAGGCGGTCCGTCAAGCTCGTGGCACGCCTCGGTCTGCTCGGCATCCGCTCCTGGGACGACCCCGGCGTCGCGCTCGACCGGCTTGGCCACCTGCCTGAACTGGTGCAGGCCGGCCCGCATCTGCGCGAAGGCAGGCACGCGCACGAGATCGGGCAGGAGTACGAGAAGGCGTGGACCCAGCTGCTGCCCGCCGAGGGCGGCACACTCACCGCCGAGGGCGGGCCCGCCACGCCACCGCACCGGCTGCTAGTCCACCGGGCCGGTGCCCTCGAACCGCTGGACCCGGCGGAGACGGACGAGACGGTCTTCGTCCCGGATCCTGACGGGGCCCAGAACCGGGCCCTCCTTGACCGCGTCCCGGTGCCCGTGATCCCGATCAGGGACAGGGCGCTGGGCGCCCGGGTCCACGCCTTCCTCGACCAGGGGACGACGTTCGACATCCAGCGATGCGGCGACGCCGCACACGACATCCAGGTCGACGCGCTGCCCGTCCGTGAGGCGATGCGCCTGCCGCTGACCCGGTACGCGGGCCCCTGGCTGCTCACCCTGGTCGCCGCTCTGCTGGAGTTCGACGAGGAGCGCGCGTCCCGGACGGCGCCTGTGGCCGTGGCCGAGGCGACCGGCAGGTTGAGGGCGTTGCCCGGGCCGTCGTCCCATACGGCGCTGGTCGTGTCTGGGGTCGAGTCGCCGGAAGTTGCAAGGAGCCTCGGCAGGGTGCTGGTGGGCCTGCTCCTCGGCGCGGTGAGATGCAATGTCAGTCTTGCAGCCGCTCTTCTCGTAGGAGGGGCGGACGATCGGGAACAGCTTGTGGGCGACGTAGTCGAACTGATCGGGGCAAACAACTCATTCGTCACTGACGGCGAGATCCCTCTTCCGCGACACGAAAAGGAACGCATGGCTCGCTGAGGGCCTGCTTCATGTGCTTCTGGTCTTGCAGAACCGAGATCCCGGAGAGCTTCTTGGCGGACGTATTCACGCGCTGCGTCAGATGCATCCCATTCCGACCCAGCAGGGTTTCGACGCCGTGGCTCTTTACGTGCATGGGGATGTGCTGTCTCTAGCGATAGGGGAGAGCAAGGCGTCCCGTCTCGATGGCAGCGGGCAGTCGACTCAAGCAGCGAAGATGTTCAAGAGCCTTGATTCGGGAGATCATCTGCGTCACTTGAGGCAGGAGCTCATGGCGCTGGAAGAATACCTGTCGCCCGACCTCGCCGGGCAAGTGGCCAATTCCGTCCTGAACCACGCGTGAGATGCCCATCTCGGCTGCGACATGCGCGACCGGGCGGCCTGTGCGGACACGCTCGATGAGCAGCCGCCTGCCGTGAACGGTCAGCCGGGCATTGCGGTGGGACACGAAGACTTCCGTGCGGTGCAGTCCTAGACAGCTCCACCACACCGGAGGTCTTCGCCATGATCAAGTCCCGCCAGCGTTAACAACGCTCGTGGTCAATACAGCCAGGGCCTGGCTCCGGTGGCACCTGGATGGGGTTGTTGCACATGCCGTAGCGGCATGTGGTGGGGTCGGGGCACCACAGCACGAAAGGCTCTGTCTGCGATGTACCCCTCCCTCGCGCCTCCTCGGCAGGTCAAGATCGGTGATGCCGCTGCGTTCGCCGGGATCACCCCACGCGCCATCCGCCACTACCACGAGATCGGTCTGCTGCCGGAGCCCGAGCGCGGCGGGGACGGCCGCCGCCGCTACGGCTATGACGACCTGACCCGCCTGCTGTGGATCCGCAAGATGGCTGATGCCGGTATCAGCCTGGACGACATGCGGGCCGCCTTCGGCGAAGCCCGGGACGAAGCTGGAGACGAAGCCGTGGCCCAAGCCCCGGATATCGAGTCGGTCCTGAGCAGGCTGGAGGAAACCTTGGCGGCGCAGGAGGCCGCCATCAAACGTCGGCGCGCCGCTGTCCAGCGCCTGCAGGCGGTGGGCAACCCGCTGGGGCTGCTCTCCGAACTGGTCACGGACCGGCTCAGCCACCTGCCCCCGGGCGCGTTGCGCCCCTCCGATCTGGACACCCTGCTGGTCACGGAACGGATCTTCGGGCCGCTGGGCGCCGCCATCCAGGCCGGCACGTTCATCGTGCTGGCCACCCACCCCGACCTGCGGGCCGAGGAGGACCGTCTTGAGGCGGCCGAGGCCGCCCTCGACGACGGCGTTGAACCCGACGACCCGCGCGTCGAAGAGCTCGCCGTACAGCGATGCACTCACCAATTAGTCCTGAATCAGGCCATCGAGGCAGCTGGTCTCGACGCGGCCGAGGAGAAGATCTTCGAGATCTACGACGCCGACCTGAAAGGGGAGGAGGGCACAGAGATGAGTGCCGCCGCAGCGATCACCAAGACGCCTTACGACTTCTCTCCTGCCCGGATGCGCTGCGTGGAACTCGCCGGACGGCTCTTCGGCGAGGCCCTTGCCGACGCCCACTCCGCGGACAGCTGATCCCGCCTGTGCCTGGCACTGACGTGGCCCGACAGCCGGTCGCGTTCATCCGCATGTGACCGGTTGGGTCAGACGTCGAGCCCGGGTCGTAACCTAGAGTGACATCACAACTGGCCGTACGTGGGGATTCCGAACTGGCCGCTGACATACGTCGCCATGGACTGTCCGATGCTGAGTGGGAGTTCGTCCGACCGTTGCTGCCCGAGTCATTGCGGGGCCGGAAGCGGCTGGACGACCGCAGGGTCCTGAACGGGATCGTGTGGAAGTTCCGGACCGGGACGGCCTGGCGGGATGTGCCCGACCGTTACGGTCCGTGGGCCACGCTGCATACGCGCTTTCGCAGGTGGGCGGCGGACGGGTCGTTTGACCGGATGCTGCGGGCCGCGCAGGCGAAGGCGGATGCGGCGGGTGACATCGAGTGGCTGGTGTCCGTCGATTCCACGGTCGTTCGGGCTCACCTGCATGCGGCGGGGGCCCGAAAAGAGGGCTCCGCGCCCCGGCCCTCAGCCGGTCCAGGGGTGGTCTGACGACCTCGGAGGAATCGGCGGAGGCTACGCGCCGATGAAAATCTCCCGGACCCGGCCTACCGGTCCGTGCGCACGGATGAGAGGTTCGGGTGAGCGGCCGGCGACGGCTCTCCTTCACACTGCCCGCCGTGAGCCCCGACCGCAGTACCGCCGTCATCTGCTGGCGACGCCATCTTCGACGGACACACCCGGGGTGTGCGTCAAACCAAACGGTTTGAGCGTTGTTCTCAGCCCGGGCGAGGGAACATGCGCTCGACGGCGGCCACCAGTGCGGCGCGGCGGGCGGTGATGGAGGGAGCTACGGCCTGGTCTGCGGCAGCGGCGGCGATTTCGGGCTGACCTGCCCAGGTCATGGCGATCTGGTTGATCAGGGCGAGGACGTCGACCGGGTCCCAGGCCGGGTCGAGCAACCCGGTGCGCTGAGCGTCGCGGAGTTGGTCGAGCTTGCCGGCGATCGTGGTCTGGAGGCGGCTGGCGGTGCTGCCTGCGGGCTCGACCAGCTCCAGGCGGCCCCACATGATCAGGCGGTAGTGGTCCGGACGTGCCGTGAAATGGTCGAAGAGGGTGCCGACATAACCGGGCAGGTCGGTCGGGTCCAGCTGAGTCGCCTCGACGAGTGCGGTCGTCTCGCGTTCGGCGACGTGCGCGTAAAGGGCTTCCTTGCTGCGGAAGTAGGCGTAGACACGTTCCTTGCTCGTCCTGGCCTGCTTGGCGATGCGGTCCACGCGGGCGCCAGCGATCCCGTGCCGGGCGAACTCCTCCTTGGCTGCGGCGACGATCCGCTGGCGCGTGGAGTCGGCGGGCTCACCCGCGATGGCGGCGTCCGAGGTCTGGCCAGGGTTGGTGGAGGAAGGCATGAGCCCAGGATAGGCGACCGAACCGTTCGGTTTTGCGTTGCACTCCGGGCAGGCGTAGGTTCACACCGAACAGTTTGGTTTGGTCGGCTATAAGGTGCCGACATACACGAGGAGCGATTGCATGCAGCACCGCAGCCTGGGACAGCAGGGACTACGCGTCTCCGCGCTCGGACTGGGCGTGATGGGGATGTCCATGGCCTACGGCCCCTCGAACGACGAGGACGGCATCTCCACCATCCACCGCGCCCACGAACTCGGAGTCGACTTCTTCGACACCGCCGAGGTGTACGGCCAAGGCACCGGCAGCAACGAGACGCTGCTCGGCAGCGCAGTCAAGGACTTCCGCGACGAGGTCATCCTGGCCACCAAGTTCGGCTTCGACATGACCAGCAAGACGCCGGGGAGCGGTGTCAACAGCCGCCCCGAGAACATCCGCAAGGTCGCCGAGAACAGCCTGCGCTACCTCCAGACCGACTCCATCGACCTCTTCTACCAGCACATCTCCGACCCCGACGTGCCGGCCGAGGAGGTCGCTGGCACTGTTGGTGGCCTGATCACCGAGGGCAAGGTGCAGTACTTCGGCCTGAGTAACGTCGGCCCGCAGTACATCCGCCGCGCCCACGCCGTCACCCCGGTCACAGTCCTTCAGTATGAGTACTCGGTCTTCGAACGCGAGGTAGAGGACGAGATCCTGCCGGTCCTGCGGGAGCTGGGGATCGGCCTTGTGCCGTACTCGCCGCTCGGCCGCGGCTTTCTCTCCGGCGTGGTCAAGCCCGCCGACGAGTATCCCGAGGGCGACATGCGTCGCTGGGACGAGCGCTGGCAGGGCGAGAACTACGCCTACAACCTGAACGCCGCCGAGCAGCTCCGAAAGCTCGCCGCCGCCCAGGGCATCACCCCCGCCCAGCTCGCCCTGGCCTGGCTGCTCGCCCAGGGCGAGGACGTCGCCCCGATCCCGGGCACCCGCAGCGCCGCACGTCTGGAGGAGAACGTCGGCGCCACCGACGTAGAACTCACCGAGACCGACCTGGCCCGTATCCGGGAAGTCCTCCCCCAAGGCTCCGCAGGCAGCCGCTACCCGGCCTCGATCATGGCTGGCTACCGCACCGCCTGACAGCCTGTCCACCAAGTTCGGCGGTCGGGTCTGTCAAACGAGCGGCTCTTCCAAGATTTTCGTAGGCGTTGATCGTTCCAGTGATCTGCCGCGAGGAGGGGGCTGCTGCTGCCAGGCTGCTGACGTGTGAATGTCGCTGTTGAGGAACTGCTGCCCCAGCTCGCGGGGTTATGGATCGAGCGTATGGATGCCAGTCCGGTGATGTTGAGCATCACCGCGTTCACCAGGAATGACGTGTCCCAGCCCTGCCCGGGGTGCGGGCAGGGCTGGGACTGGACGCACTCTCGGTACGTGCGGCATGTCGCGGACGAGGCGGTCGGCGGACGGCCGGTGGTGATCGATCTGTCGGTACGGCGGCTGTACTGCGAGAACCCCGCCTGCCCAAGGGCAACGTTCGTCGAGCAGGTCGACGGGCTGACGGAGCGCTACCAGCGCCGGACCCCGGCTCTGCGGCGGTTCGTCGAGGCGGTCGCGGTGGCACTGGCGGGTTCGGCAGGGGCCCGGCTGCTGGCGGTGCTGCACCAGACCCTGTCCTGGGCGACGGTGCTGAACTGTCTGATGCGTATCGCGCTGCCGGACCGGCCGCCGCCCGTGGTAGCCGGGATCGACGAATTCGCCCTGCTCAAGGGGCACCGCTACGCAACGGTCATCATCGATGCCGACAGCGGGCGGCGCGTCGACGTGCTGCCCGACCGGAAGGCGGCCACCGTGACCGCCTGGCTGCGCGAGCATCCCGGCGTCCGCGTGGTGTGCCGCGACGGCTCGGGTTCCTTCGCCCAGGCAACCACCAATGCCGACCCGACCATCGTGCAGGTCGGCGACCGCTGGCACCTCTGGCACGGCCTGGCCGAAACAGCCCTGAAAGAGATCGGCGCGCACGCCTCGTGCTGGAGCAAGTTCGGCCCGCCGCTGCGCGAGGGCAAACGCGCCGCCACCACCCGGGAACGGTGGCAGCAGGTCCACGACCTCCTCAACCAGGGCGTCGGCCTGCTCGCATGCGCCCGGCGCCTGGGCGTCTCCCTCAACACGGTCAAGCGCTACGCCCGCCACAGCGAGCCGGACCGTATGGTCCGCGCCCCCGTCTACCGGGCCTGCCTCATCGATCCCTACCGCGACCACCTGCGCAAACGACGAGACGAAGACCCAGCTGTCCCTGTCACCCACCACGCCCACGCCTGCCCCGAGATGGCCGTACTGGCCGGCCAGATCCATGCCTTTGCCGACCTACTCATCCCGCGCGAGGGCAACGCGGAGAAGCTGACGGCCTGGATCACCCGGAGCCACAGCGCTGACCTGCCCTTTCTCCACTCCTTCGCGAACGGTCTGGAGCGTGACCGAGCCGCCGTCGACGCCTCCCTCACCCTGCCCCACCACAACGGCCGCACCGAGGGCGCCAACACCAAGATCAAACTCCTCAAGTGCCTGATGTACGGCCGTGCCGGCCACCGCCTCCTGCGTCACATCATCCTGCTCAACTGACGCGCAGTCACGGACGATCAACGCCTACGAAAATCTTGGAAGAGCCGAACGATTTACAGTCCCACTTTTGATCGTCGATCACGGCCGTGTGGTGGGGAACGTGTCTCGTGCAGCGATCATCCGCGCCCGGAGGGTCACGGGCCTGTCGGCCAGCGTGATCACTGAACTTGTCGCAGAGTTAGGCCGTTGTGGCAGGAACGACACCAGATCGAGCTTGCGTCCCGTTCGCGGAAGCGCGCGGTGGGCGCGGGTGCGAAGCGGTGGCTGGTGTTCATCGACCGGCTCCTGGCCAGGCTCGTACACTCCGGCATGCCGCCACGCACGACGTGCTCGCCTGCTGGTTCGGTGTGGACCGCTCCACCATCACTCGGGCCATCGCAGAGGTGCCGCCCTTGCTTGCCGAGCAAGGGGGGCACCATCAGCCCGGGTGTGCGGCTGCGGACCCGAGCTGAGGTCATCGACCACCTCGGTTCCGACGGGAAGACCGGGATCATCGACGGCACCGAGATTCGGGTCCGCCGCCCGGCCGCCGGAGGCAAGGATCCCGACAAGAGTCCGCGACGTCTGGTCGCACTGGGCTACCGCGCAGTTGAGGCTGCCCGGAGATCCGGGCAGCACGATCAGCTGACCCTTTTGTCGCACGGCCCGCCATGGTCGGACGGCCAACTCTGCGTCGCAGCCTCTGTCGCCGCTCACCAAGGGATCAGATTTCGTGACCAGCGATGAGCTCACTTCTCATGACCGATGGCGTTCCTGTTTCCTAGGGTCTGACTCATGACTGATCAAGAGACTGCAGGCCGGTCGCAGGGAGTGAGTGCGGCGTGGGAGTGGATCGTTGAGTGGCTGAGGGTGAATGCCCCCCGTTCACACGCGGCACTCCGACCGGGCGCTTCGGACGCATTGCTTATAGAGGCTGAGGAGCGCCTGGGCTTTCCCGTGCATGCGGATCTGAGGATCCTGTGGGCCTTGAACGCTGGCGTGGCGGATGACCACATGTTCGGCGCGCATTTCCTCGACGGCGATGGGTTGCTGCCGCTCGAGGTTGCGCTGGATACACGGGAGTTTCTGACTGATGCGTGGCCCGACTGGGCCGAGGGATGGGTGCCGTTCACGGCGGACGAGGTGACGGCGCCGTGGTCCGGCTCGTTTGTGGACTGCCGTACTGGCAGGCTCGGCGTGTGGGGCATGGAGACGGAGCCCGAGGAGGAAGACGGACTGGATCTGGCCGGCTGGCTGGAGTTGATCATTCAGGCCTTGAGAGACGCCGCCGGGCCTTTGGTGGGACCCGGCAATGCTCCCGGGCTCGCGGGCGGGGCACTGGTGTGGCTTGACCCTCGCGACGTGCACGTGGAGGGGTGGGCTTCGCTCCGCCGCTAACCGCTGTGCCGCCCCAGTCGAAAAAGGCCGGGGCGGCACAGCAGCTCATGTACGCGCCTGTGTCAGGGGATAGTGACGGGGTCGAGGTCGGTGATCTCGCAGGTGACGATCTCCTTCATCACTGCGTCGTCGCAGCCGAGGTCAGCCAGAGGCGCATAGATGTAGAAGGGGTCCGTGTCGAGCATGCGGTAGGACTTAGAGGTCCTGTCAAAGGCGTTGGACATGGCGGTGAGTGATCAGGCAGGCGGCGAGGCCGAGGAAGGCTTCGTGGATGTCGTCGCGTCGTTCCCAGCGGATCCGCAGGCGGCGGAAGCCGTGGAGCCAGGCGATGGTGCGCTCGACCACGTAGCGGAAGACGCCCAGGCCGGAGCCATGTTCGACGCCTCGTTCGGCGATGACCGGTCGGATCCCGCGCTGTCGCAGCAGGCGGCGGTACTTGTCGTGGTCGTAGCCGCGGTCGGCGAGGAGTGCGTCGGGCCGGTGTCTGGGCCGGCCCACGACGCCGGCCACGGCCGGGACCTTGTCCAGCAGCGGCAGCAGCTGGGTGACATCGTTGCGGTTTCCGCCGGTCAGCGACACCGCGAGCGGGATGCCCTGGCCGTCGGTGAGGACATGGTGCTTGCTGCCCGGTCGTGCACGGTCGACCGGGCTGGGCCCGCTTTTGGGCCGCGCCGAGCGGCCCGCACGTGGGAGGAGTCGATCACCGCCCGCGACCAGTCCAGCTTCTTCGCCGACCGCAGCTTCTGCAGCAGTATCAAGTGCAGTTCGTCCCACACACCGGCCTCGTTCCAGGCGGCCAGGCGGCGCCAGCACGTCATGCCGGATCCGAAGCCCAGCTCCTGGGGCAGGTACTCCCACTGGATGCCGGTGTGCAGCACGAACAGAATCCCGCACAGTGCCTGCCGGTCGGGGACCCGCGGCCTGCCCTCCACCAGCTTGGGACCCGGCTCGGGCAGTAACGGCTCGATGAGCGACCATAGTTCGTCCGACACGATCCATGGCCGCGACTGTCGTTTCCCCACGAACAGCCCAACGACACTCAAGCCGAAAGTCACATGATCAACAACTTCTGTTAGGGCCTCTAAGTCCGTTTCTGATAGCGGCCGCGTCCGGGTTGTTCGAGAAGTCCTTGGCGGACGAGTCGTCCCAGGCGGGAGCGGGTGACGTTGATCGAGGGCTCGTCGGTGGGCAGGCCGAGGTGTTCGTGCAGATCGCGGACGCGGAACACCTTCCCGGGGTGCTCGTTGAACGTGGTCACGATTCGCTGGTAGACGGTGGCGGTGGCGGTCTCCTCAGGTGCCGTTGTGTGGTCGGGAGGGGTGAGGCCGTCGATGACCTTGCGGGTGGCGGCGAGCTCGGCCAGGCGGGCTTCGGTCTCGGCGAGGGCGGTGGTGAGCCGCTCGATCTGCTCGCGCAGGTGGTCGGCGCGGGCTGCGGTGTCTTCGTGTTCGGTCTGCAGCAGCCGCAGGAGTTCGCTGACGTTCACGCGGCCAGCTCCACGTCGTCCCGCCAGGCGGGGGTAGGGGTGGTGAGGCGGCGGAGCATGCCGGCGGTGGAAGCCCAGTAGACGCGGGAGGCCGCATTGTCGGGCCGGTGGTCGTAGTCGCGGGCGAGGCGCCGGTGCAGCATGAGCGTGCCGTTGACCTGCTCGACCACCCACCGCTTCGGTTGCGGGACGAAGCCCTTGCCCTGGTCGTCGGGGTTGCGGCGGACCACCTGGACGGTGATGTCCTTCACCGCCCCGTGGATGACCACGGCGTCCTTGAAACCCTGGTCGACCAGGACCTTCTCCAGGCACATCCCGCATCGTTGGGCCGCCTGGTCCAGCAGGGCGATGCCGGCCTCGTTGTCGTGGGCGCTCGCGGCGAGGACAACCACGCCGATGATCAGGCCCAGCACATCGACGGCGAGTCCCCGCTTCCTGCCGGGCGTCTTCTTGTTCGCGTCCAGTCCCGTCGTTTCCCTCGGCACCCCGGCCGCCACGCGGACGGACTGGGTGTCGATGATCACCAGGGACGGGTCCTCTTATCGTCTGGACCGCTCCCGCACCTGGCAGCGCAGGATCTCCTGGATCCGCTGGTCAAGGCCGTCCTGGCGCCACAAAGTGAAGTAGTAGAATACCGCCGACCAGGCCGGGAGGTCATGTGGCAAGAGCCGCCACTGACAGCCCGTCCGGTTCTGGTGGAGCAGCGCGTTCACGACCTCGCGCAGGTCGCAGGAGCCTGGGTCCCCGGTCGCCGACCGGGCCACCCGCTCCTGCTTCCACGCGGTGACCAGCGGCTCGATCAACGCCCACTGCTCGTCGGACAAGTCGGTTGCGTACGGCATCCGTTCCAAGCCTGCGACCCCATCATGCACACGACATGACGCGAGGGGGGGAAGGAACCACCCCATCACCCACGAACGGGCGACACCACATCACCCAGGAACGGGACTTAACACCCTCTCAAAGCCCTCGATGTCCTGCTGCGAAGCGACCAGGACATCACAGTCTCCGGACTGGCCCGCGCGGCACGAGTGGACCGCACCTACCTCTGCCGGCACCGCGACCTCCTCGAACGCGTCCACGCCGCCGCAGCAGCCCCACCAGAAGAAGGCCGGATCGCGGCCGTCCGCCGGGCCTCGCTGCAGACAGACCTCACCAACGCGCTGGAGCGAAACAGACGGCTGACAGCCCGGGTCCGGCAGTTGGAGAAGCGTCTGTCCGAGAGCCTTGGTGAAACCGCCTGGAAGGAATCCGGCCTTGGCGCGTCCGCCGACATCGACCAGCTTCAACGTCGCATCACGTTGCTCGAACAACACCTGGCCGACATAGGGAGCCAGCTCGATGAGCGGACCGAGGAACTCGATGCTGCGCGGGCGGCTAACCGGGGACTGACCCGGGCACTGAACCAGGCCCGCTGACGCCAGCTGCCGGGTGCGATGCCGGTCATCTGGACCTGCCTTGCTCATGAGCCGACGGTGGGTTCCATTTCGCAGGTATCCGTAAGAGCGTGGTCCCCAGCGACGCTCTAATCGTGGCCTCAGGTTGATCGGGGACAATGAGCGCTAAAAACATCGACTGGAAGGGGGCGGGCTGGCGTGCGGATCATGATTGCGGATGATGAAGCGGCCATCCGTGAGTCGCTGGAGCGGGTGCTCCAGGTCGAGGGTTACGACACCAGCACCGTCGCCAACGGTCTCGCCGTGCTCGACGGGGTCGATGGGGCCGACGGCGACACGCTGGATCTGCTGATCCTCGACGTGATGATGCCCCGCCTCGGCGGGTTGGAGACCTGCCGGCGGTTGCGGGCCGCGGGGCGGGATCTGCCGGTGCTGATGCTGACCGCCCGTGACCAGGTCTCCGATCGGGTCACGGGGTTGGACGCGGGCGCCGACGACTACCTGCCCAAGCCGTTCGCCACGGAGGAGTTGCTGGCCCGGGTGCGGGCCCTGCTGCGCCGGCGCACGCCGACCGACGGGGAGTCGCAGATCCTGTCGTTCGCCGACGTCCAGCTCGATCCCGACAGGTTCGAGGCGTGGCGGGGCGGGCGGCCGCTGCGCCTGACCCGGACCGAGTTCTCCCTCCTGCAGGTCCTCATGAGTAACGCGACCCGGGTCTTGACACGCGACACGCTGTTCGAGGCGATCTGGGGCTTCGACATGAGCGCCACCGCCAACAACCTCCAGGTATACGTGAGTTACCTGCGCCGCAAGATGGAGGCCGAGGGTGAGCCGCGATTGATATACACGCTGCGCGGCCTGGGTTACGTGCTGCGGGAGACTCCTCCGTGAGCGGGCCCGCCGGCCGGTTGCCGCGCTGGCTGACCCGATGGTGGCGCCGGCGGTCCCTGCGGGCCAGGCTGACGGTGATCGCGGCGACGGCCATCGCGGTGAGCGTGTTCGTGGCCTTCCAGGTGGCCAGCGAACTCCTGGGCTGGGAGCTGCAGGACAGCGCGAAGAATCAGCTGCGCGCCGACTCCCGCGTCCTGGCGACGAACGCGCAGCGCGCCGGTCTGGCGCAGGTTCAGCTACCGCCGTATCCCGGATCAGGTCGGCTGGTGCGGGTCATCCTGCCCGACGGCTCGACCCGGACGCCGGCCGGCCAACCCGCGCTGCCCCCCGTCAGCGAGCACGCCGGGCGCGTGGCGCAGGGCGCGTCGGCCGACCTGATGGAGTCCAACGACAGCGACGAGGACGGCTACATCATCTACACGCTGCGGGCGGGCGACGGCGCAGTCCAGGTGGCCCAGGTCGCCGACGACAGCCCGATCAACCAGTTCGGGTTCGGCATGCTGCTGATCGGGCTGCTCTGCGTGGTCGGCGGCGCCCTTGTCGGGCGGACCGTGGCACGGACCGGGCTGGCACCGATCGACAGGCTGACCGCCGCCGCGGTACGTGTCGCGCACACCCGGGATCTCGACGCCGACATCCCAGATGAGGGCGGTGGGGAGATTCGGCGGCTGATCCAGTCGATCAACGACATGCTCGCCGCGCTCCGGGACTCCCGTCGGGCCCAGCGGCTGCTCGCCGAGGACGCCGCCCACGAGCTCAAGACCCCGCTCACCAGCCTGCGCCTCAACGCCGAGCTGCTGATACGGCTCGATCGGCGCGGCACCCTGGACAGCGCACTGCCGGCGGAGAGCCGGACCCGGCTGCTCAACGATCTCGGCGCCCAGGTGGCCGATTTGAGCACCCTTGTCGCCGAGCTGACCGACCTGGCGCGCGGTGACGTCAGCGACGAGAACACCGAGCTGCTCGACCTCGCTGACGTGGTGGCGGCCGCCGCGACCCGGGCGCGTTCCCGCGTGCCCGACGTTGAGGTCGCGCTCGACGTGACCTCTGTGTGGGTGAGCGGGCGTCCCGCTGCGCTCGAGCGGGCGGTGCTCAACCTCATTGACAACGCCGGTAAGTGGTCCCCCGCGGAGCAGCCGGTCCAGGTCCGGCTCCGTGCCGAGGACGCGTCGGTGGTGCTCGAGGTCGACGACGCCGGGCCGGGCATCGACGCTGCCGACGTACCGCGAGTGTTCGACCGGTTCTACCGTGCCGAGAGCGCCCGGGCGTTGCCGGGATCCGGTCTGGGGCTGTCGATCGTGCAGCGGGTCGTCGACGCCCACGGCGGCCGGGCCAGCGTCGCCCGCTCCGCACGCGGTGGTGCGCTGCTTCGCGTCGACCTTCCGGCCGCGGCCCCGCCCGCCCCGATCGCGCGGGTCACCGCCGGGGAGGACACCGCGGCGTGCTGACCCGCCCTGCGGCGCGGCGCAGGACGAGGGACGGCGGCCCTCGGGCATGGCCCCGCGCGGCTCACCGTCGGGCTGGACTCCGCGGTGCGCCGGCCCCAGTCCCGGCGTGTGGCGCAGGACCAAAGGGCGGCGGCCGTCGGGTCCTTGAAAAAGATCCGGGGCGGGCCTGGGGCCTGTCCCGGATCTCGTCCGTGTCGCCGCGCTCACCGTTGCAGTGCGGGCTCCTCGTCGTCGGCGAGCGGCTGTTGACCGTCCGGCAGCTGTGCCGCTGGGCGGGACAGCCGGCTCGGCCACCAGATCCGCCGGCCGATCAGCAAGGTGAGGGCGGGTACCAGGACCGACCGCACCAGCAGGGCGTCGAGCAGCACGCCGAAGGCGACCAGGAACCCGACCTCGATCAGCATCACCAGCGGAAGTGTGACGAGGACCGCGAACGTGGCCGCCAGGACCAGGCCTGCCGAGGTGATGACGCCACCGGTGGCGGAGAGGGCTTTGAGCATGCCCTTTCTGGTGCCGAGACGCATGGTCTCCTCCCGGGCCCGGCTGGCCAGGAAGATGTTGTAGTCGACGCCGAGCGCCACCAGGAACAGGAATGCCAGCAGCGGCACCGAAGAGTCGATGCCCTTGAACCCGAGGATCGTGTCGAAGACGAACACGCTGCCGCCGAAGGCTGCGGCGAATGAGACGATCACGGTGGCCATCAGGACCAGCGGGGCCAGGATCGCGCGCAGCAGCAGCCCGAGGATGATCAGGACGACGGCGAGCACCAGCGGGATCACCAGCTTCTCGTCGCGCTTGGTGGTCACCTCGGTGTCGAGGTTCTCCGCGCTCGGCCCGCCGACGATCGCCTCCGCCCCGCTCACCGTGTGCACGGCGGTGCGCACCCGCTTGATCGTGTCGTACTCCGCGGCGGTGTCCGGCGCGTCTTTCGGGAACACGGAGATGTTGGCCCAGCCACCGTTGGTCTGCTCCGGGATGGCCAAGGCCACCCCGCGAGTGTCCTTGACGATGTCGAGCACTTTCTCCTGGTGCGCCGGCCGCGTGAAGACCGTCATCGGCTGGCCGCCGAGCTCGGGGAAGTGCTGGCGCAGAACGGTGAAGCCGGTGACCGACTCCGGCGCGGACAGGAACTGGTCCTGCTCCCGCAGGGCGCCGCTGTTGCCCGCCAGCCCGATGGCGAGCACGCCGAGGACTCCGAGCGAGCCGAGCGTCGCCACCCACCGGCGGCGGCTGATGGCGGTGCCGAGCCGTCCCCACAGCCCCGGCTTCTCCTCCACGGCCGTGCTGAACCGCGGGATGGCCGGCCAGAAGATCCGCCTGCCGAGCACCACCAGCACCGCCGGGAACAGCGTCAGCATGGCCACCAGCGCGCACAGGATGCCGGCCGCACCGATCGGGCCCAACCCGCTGGTGCTGTTCAGGTCCGCGACGAGCAGGCAGAGCAGGCCGGCGACCACGGTGGCAGCGGACGCGACGATGGCCGGCGCCGCGCCGCGTAGCGCGTGGACCATCGCGACCCGGACGTTCTCATGGTGGTGCAGTGCCTCCCGATATCGGGCGATGAGCAATAGCGCGTAGTCCGTGCCGACGCCGAATACCAGGATCGTCAGCAGCGCCGAGTTCTGGTCGTTGACCACGATGCCGAAGCCCTTGACGAGCAGGTAGACGGTCCCCATCGCGGTCAGTGCGGCCGCGCCAACGGCCATCAGCGGGATGATCCACAACACCGGGCTGCGGTAGGTGAGGATGAGCAGGAGCGTGACGACGGCGATGGTGGTGAGGAGGACCTGCTCGTCGATGCCGTCGAAGACGGCATCCATGTCGCCGTCGATCGCGCCAGGGCCGGTCACGTCGAGTTCCAGGCCGCCGGGGCGGTCCTTCGCGGCGTCACGCAACGGGCCGACGATCTCTTCCGGTGGGCCGTAGGCCATGCTCACATCGAGGGTGAACGTCATCGCCTTGTGGTCGGTGGAGAGGCTCGTCGGTGAGCCCTCGTCGTCCTCGTCGGCCGCCGTCGTCGTCTTCGGCGGGTACTGCTTGGCAAGGGTGTTGTAGTGGCGCTCGACCGTCGCGCGGTCGGCGTCGGTCATGCCGTCGGCCCGGTGGTACACGAAGACGAACGTGTTGTTGTCACCGCCGGGGAGACTGTCGTCCAGCGCCGCCACCTTGGTGGACTCGGCACTGGCCGGCAGGGTGTCCACGGCGCTGTCGGTGGTGACCGAGCTCAACTTTCCGCTCAGCGGCACCATGCCCACCGCCAGCACCAGCCACAAGCCAATCACCAACCACGGCACCCACCGGCCCGCCAACCGGCCGGTCGGCGCTCCCCCGGACGGCGCTGCGTTGTCTGCCATCACTAGCCTCCTACATACGGGTTGCATCGCTTATCTGGATGCCGACTTCCTACGGAGCGAACCTGAGATGACTGTTAATGCGGTGCTCAGGCCGGTTGGCCGAACCATGTGCCCGGCGCACGCACCGGCGTGGTGGCGTCGCGGTCCTGCCCGGTGGGCAAGGCCCGGGCGACACAGCCGTCGGGCCCGATGAGCAACGCGTGCGGCCTCGGGCCGTCCGGTCGCGCACATCGCCCGGGATCTGGGCATCGACAAGGAAGCCCTGCGGCAATGGGTCCGCCAGGCCGAGACCGACCAGGGCGACCGGCCTGACCTGCTCAGCACGGCCGAAAAGAGTGAACTCGCTCAACTCCAGAGGGAAAACGCGGAGTTGACAAGGGCGAACGAGATCCTGAAAGCCGCCTCGGTGTTTTTCGCGAAGGAGCTCGACCAGCCCCGCACGAAGCCGACGCGGTGATCAACCATCTCCGCGACGACTTCGGGGTCGAGCCGGCCTGTCGGGAACTGGGCCTGTCGGGAACTGGGCCTGTCGGTCTCGGCATACAACGCCCGCCGCAGGCGGCCGAAGTCTGCCCGGCGTCTGCGCGACGAGCAACTGCTGGCCAAGATCCGTGCAGCTCACGCCACGTCCGGCGAGACCTATGGCGCCCGCAGGATCCACCACCAGCTGCGGCGCGAAGGAGCCACCGCGGCCCGCTGCACCATCGAACGCCTCATGCGCGAGGACGGCCTGGAGGGCGTCATCCGCGGCCGGCGACGTCGGACCACGGTGCCCGAGCCGACCGCCCAGCGCCCGCCAGACCTGGTCAACCGGCTCTTCACCGCGACCCGGTCGAACCAGCTCTGGATAGCCGACCTGACCCATGTCCGGACCTGGTCCGGCTGGGTCTATGTCGCGTTCGTCCTGGACGTGTACTCACGCACGATCGTGGGATGGCAGCTCGCGACCCACATGCACACCGATCTCCCGCTGGACGCCCTGAAGATGGCGCTGTGGCGCCAGGGCATCAAGAAGGGATCGGGCCTGATTCACCACAGTGATCGCGGCAGCCAAGGCGAATTCAACCGGTCGTCGCAACACCTTGATCACGGAGGTCTTGGATGGGACGACAGGGAAAGCCGATGCCGCAGGCGCCGGCCGGGGCGCGACGGCAGTGGGCCGCGGATCGGGCGATGCGGGCGCCGATGCGCTCGCCCGGGCGGCCGGAGCCGTCGCGCGCTGTGCAGCGGGAGTTCTGGCACCTGATCGCGTCGGGGGTCACAACGGTCCAGGCCGCCGAGGGGGTCGGCGTGTCGGCACCGGTCGGGATCCGGTGGTTTCGGCACGCTGGCGGGATGACGCCGCTGAGCCTGGATGAGCCCACGGGCCGGTACTTGTCGTTTGCCGAGCGCGAGGAGATCGCCCTGCTCAAGGCCCGGGACAAGGGGGTACGCGAGATCGCTCGCACGATGGGCCGTGACCCCGGAACTGTCTCTCGCGAACTGCGCCGCAACGCTGCGACCAGGGGCGGGAAGCCGGTCTACCGCGCGGTGGTGGCGCAGTGGAAGGCACAGCAGGCCGCAAAGCGTCCGAAGGCGGGCAAGCTGGTGGGCCACGAGCGGTTGCGTGAGTACGTGCGGGACCGGCTCGTCGGGAACGTGCGCAGGTATGACGGCACGATCGTCCCGGGCCCCAGGACACCGCGGTGGAAGGGGTTGAACAAGCCTCGTCGCCAAGACCGGCGCTGGTCGACGGCATGGAGCCCGGAGCAGATCGCGCATCGGCTGAAGCTCGACTTCCCCGATGATGAGTCCATGCGCATCAGTCACGAGGCCATCTACCAGTCGCTGTTCATCGAGGGGCGTGGTGCGTTCAAGCGTGAGTTGGTCACGTGCCTGCGAACGGGTCGGGCGTTGCGGGAGCCGAGGGCCAGGTCACGCAACAAGCCTCAAGGGCATGTCTCCTCCGATGTCGTCCTCAGTGAGCGCCCTGCCGAGGCCGACGACCGGGCCGTGCCAGGGCACTGGGAAGGTGACCTGATCATCGGGACGGGCAGGTCCGCGATCGGAACGCTCGTCGAGCGACGCAGTCGTTCAAAGCTCCTGGTCCAACTGCCACGCATGGAGGGCTGGGGCGAGAAGCCGTATGCGAAGAACGGGCCGGCCCTCGGCGGCTACGGGGCCGTTGCGATGAACGCCGCACTGACGGCGGCGCTGACCATGTTGCCCGACCAGTTGCGCAAGACGCTGACGTGGGATCGAGGGAAGGAGCTCTCGGGCCAACGCGGGTGTTCTTCGCTGACCCGCACTCACCGTGGCAGCGCCCGACGAACGAGAACACGAACGGTCTGCTGCGGCAGTACTTTCCCAAGGGCACCGACCTGTCACGCTGGTCCGCTGACGATCTCGCGGCCGTCGCTCACACGCTCAACAACCGGCCACGAAAGATCCTCGGGTGGAAGACGCCCGCCGAAAGTCTTCGAGGAGCAACTACGATCGCTTCAACAAGCCGGTGTTGCGACGACCGGTTGAACTCACCCTGTATTCGATCGACGACTTCAAGTCTGACGTCGGGTTCGTCGGATCGACTGCGACGATCGGCGGAGTCATCGGCGGCGGCGTCGGGTCCGTCGTCCCAGTGGTCGGCACTGGCTTAGGCACCGTGGTAGGCGGTGTGGCAGGGGTCTCCTTCGGGGTCGGCTTCCTCGTCGGTGAAGCTCTGGGGAGCTAGTCACACTCTGAAACGACCCCCAGCTCACCTGACTGAAGCTCCGGGGCGGCGGCAGCGCCACCCCGGAGCCGAGTCACTTCCCAAGGAGAAGGAATTGGATAAGCGCCAACTGGTCCTGTTGCTGACAGTAATCATCGCCTGCGGGGTAGCGGGACTGGCCATCGGACTGATGGGTTTCTCACGGACAACAGCACTTATTGCCTTCGCCATCATCGCGGCGCCCTTGATCTACCTGATTTTCAGTCGGTCACAACAGGGCAGGTAGCAACCCCGGCCCCAGACTCTGGAGTGGCCGGGCGAGGCGTACTTCTACCAATGACGTGGCCGCATCGAGTGACGGACTAGGGCTCACCATCCCGCAGGAGGTGTCGGGACAGGCATCAGCGAGGGGGAGGCCCGCTCCAACAGTGCGCGGTCAATTCGGAAGACGCGTGCCCTCTCGTCCTGCTGCCTACGACTTCGGCGCCGTCTGAAGCCGGGGCCGTCATGGAAGGCACCGGTCTGGACGGCTCCGCCTCCTGGGCTGTGCAGTGTCGGCGCCAGAGGGCGAGTGGGCTTGCGTGGACCGAGGGCTACATGTCCTGTACCGACAGGGTCACGCCCCCAGGCAGCGCGGTCAGGTGCGCCCGCTTCCGGTTTGGTGCGTTGTCCGGGTAGGGGAGGGGTCCGTAACGATGAGGCGGGGCGAGGACGGGTCCGGGCGCGGCCGTTGGGCTGCCCGTGTCCGTCGCGTGGGAGCTGTGTGGCTTATCGGGCCGCCGACCGGGGGCTGGCGAGGCGTCGGGTGGGGCCGGCTGGAGAAGGGGTAGGACAACTCCGAGCAGGTGCCGCACCTCTTCGAAGAACGAAGTGTCCTCGATCAGTGGGGTGCTGTCGGTGAGGGAAGGGCTGCGGCCAGCGGACGCGGTGAGAAGCCGCTGGGCGTCTCCGTGCCCGTGCCGGGCGGCTTCGGCGATGAAGAACCACGCGTCGTCTTTCCAGTCTTCACCGGCGAGGAGTGCGACCAGAGCGAGCCGGAACAGCGCGCCCGGGTGGCCGGCGGCGGCCGCTGCTCCCAGCCAGTCGGCGGCCGTGGACAGCTCGTCGCGGCCCAGAGCTTTGGAGCCGAGCCGGTACTACGAGTTCGCCTCCTGGCGCGCTTCGATATCCAGCTCGTAGAGGACGCTGAGGGGGCCGAAGTCGCCGTCGGGACGATCCCAGACGTCGGGGGGGCCAGCGAGCTTGTCGATCAGTGTCAGCAGCTCGGCCGGTACCGTCGGCTTCGGGGCGGCCGCCGCTGCCCTCAGTGAAGCGGCGCACAACCGTCACTCTACGGATCGACATCTGCGTATCGGCACCGGCGGTCACACGCACCAGGCCGCGTTCGTCACGGAGGTCTGGGACGAGGAGCCCCGTCAGGCGGAAGCGGGCGCTTGGGAGGGGGGCGCGGACGCTGAGTGGTACTGCAGGTCTGGTGAGGTGATGCTGTGGTCGTACGGTGGGCCGAGCGAACCGGTGATCGAGCTGGGAAGGCCCGACACGTGGTGGCGCGTGCGGGTTCAGGTGGCCGGCCGACGGCGTGTGCGGGAACTGGCGCAGCAGGAAGTCCCTGCCGGGGTAGAGCGGTCCCTGCTGCAGTTCTGGCCCGTCTGAGCCGGGGGCGGGCTGTGCGCCTGTCTCCCTACAGCCTGCCCCCGGAACTGTCAGATGATCTTTATAAGGAACCCGTCGTCGGATCCGTCGATGATGCGGTTGAGACGGTAGAAGTCAGCCATGAGCCGGCCACCCGCGCCGTTGTCTTCCTTGAGTATGGGCCTGGCCGAGAACTTCTTGTCCCTCCCCAGCCCCTTCTCGCACTTTGCCGCTGTCATCGTGTGCGCTGGTTCTGCATACAGACCGGCAGCCGCCGTAGTGGCGCTCAAGGCTTGCGGTGCAGGAGCCGGCCCCGATGGGGCTGAGGATCTCGGTGCGTACGAGGCTGCAGGTCCGACCGCTTCCATGGCCGCTCGCCGTCAGGCGCTGAATCGCGGTGTCAGAGGCGGGCGCAGCCCAGCGTCGAACTGTAGTGCTTCATGCTGTCGCGGGTGTTCGGGCCGTAGATGCCGTCCTGGAAGAGGCTGTACTTGCCCTGGAGGGCCTCAACGGCGAGGAACGTCTGCGGGCCGTAGAAGCCATCGACGTCCAGGTAGGAGTAGCCCTCGCAACTCTTCAGGCTTCGCTGCAACGCCTTCACGGCTGGGTTCTCCGTGGTCTGGTTGAGTACCAGTTTGCAGGTCAGGCTCTTGGAGCTGCCATAAGCGGGGACCGTGACGGAGTGGCCCGAGCTAATGGAGACGGCCTTGGTGGTGTTGCAGGTCGGGTGAACACCGGCCGCGCTCGCGGAAGGGGAAACGGCGACACCGCAGGCGAGAACGGTTGCCAGGGCGCCCAAGGCGGCAAGGGCGCGGGGCTTGTTGCGGGACGTGCGCGAAGACATCATGCTCCTCATGGGAGGTGTCGGGCAGGCACGAGAATCTTGATCAGGGATCATGATGCTTGCTCTCCCTTGGCATGTCTATGCCTCGTCCGCACACCGTTGCGCCTGACACCTGCCTCCAAGGCGACCAAGGTCGCCGTGTCAGGTGCTCAGACGGGCCTCACCGAGATGCGTACCGGTACGGGACGGTCGATCGGTTGGGGCTCACGGGGCACGTTCGAATGCGGTGGTGCCCTTGACGACGCGCTCCGTCGATGCCGCCGTCACTCAGCTCCGCATCGAGGGTCTCGAAATCCGTGACGAGGGTGTGGATCGGCTCTGCTCGTCTCAGAACCGTGAGCCCAAGGTGCTCGGCCGCTACAGTGCAACCGCCTCCCTCCTGGCCGCCGGCGCTTTTGCGCCCGCTGCGCGATCCGGGCCCGGTCGACCTTGACTACGATGACAACGACGACGAGTGAACCCGGCGCCTCACCGAACACAGCCCGGCCCGCACCACTGGCTCCGCCCGTGTGAGTGCTGCGAACACCATCGGTAACGCCAGCCTTTGGCCTGCGCCATCAGGTGGGCGGGACCTTGTGTGCCGGGCTGCCCGGAGAGCGGTCGGGCTTGTGGGGAATCAGGTGCGGCGGGCGGCCCAGACGGTGCGCTCGGTGCGCATAGCCAGGTTGTCGCGGCGCAGGGGGTTGTGAAGACTGTCGGTGTCGATGAGCTGGTCGAGCGCGGTGAGGTCCTCGTGGGGAGGGGGCCGGCGACGGCGCTGTGGATGCGCTGCAGGCTGCCGAGGCCGTAGCGGCCGATCGCTTTGTTGCGGGAGCCCTCGATGTTCACGGTGATGGTGTGTTCGCCCTCGACGGTGAATCCGGCGGCGATGGGCATCGGGCCCCAGCCGGCGCCGCGGTGGGGCAGATGCTCGGTCTGTACGCGGTCGGAGTGGGCCATGTGGTGCATCGGGCCGATGCCCAGACCACGTCCGGTGAGCCGAGACCGGGCCAGGTGGCGCCATCGAGGTCGGCCTGCGCAGTGCGCATGCGGTCCTCTACGCCGCGGGCGCACGCCTTCTCGCGCAGGCGCTGGAGGCGTTCCGCGGAGGTGCCGACGGCGGTGACGCTCGCACCGAGGAAGCAGTCCAGGAGGTCAAAGGTGCCCGCCCCGGTCCGTAGCCCAGAATCACGATCTGGCGGAGGCCGGTGGGCATCCGGAGCCGTGCGGTGACAGAGGGCGAATGCTCGGCGAAGGCCTCGGGGGGGCATCAACCCGGCCCGGTCAAGCACGAGGGCGCACCCAGAGCGTCCTGCGGGGTGAGGAGGTCCAGTGAATCCACCCCGAACTGGCGCGAGACCTGAACCTCGAACCAGACACCTTGCCGGGCCAAAACGCTCTTTTATCCCTGACCGCAGGGTCCCAAGGGCGGCAGCAGTGCGGCGTGTTACACGGCGGGCTGGGCGAGGGTAGAGAACACGAGACGGCCGCCAGGGCGCAGCGCTGCGGCGGCCGCCGGCAGTAGCTCGCGCGGCTCGGCGAAGTCGACGGCCCTGGAGACGCTGTAGAGCACGTCGTAGCTGTCGGACATGGCGTGCAGGTGCCGTGTGACGTCGGAGTGGACCAGACTCAGCCGAGAGGCGAGGTGCCCGTACAGGTCGCCGGCCATGCGGTGCTGGGCGGTCGAGGCGTCAACGGCGATGATGCGGGCGGGCTGGTGGTGGGCGGCCAGGTGCGCCGCGTGCCAACCAGCACCGGCGCCCAGATCGCCGGTACAACGCCCGGTGATGTCGCCGAGAGCTTCGGCTCCGGGTCCACTGTCCTGGCCCCAGCTCCAGACGAAGCGGCCGGGGACGGTGCGGTCGGCGGCGTGACGGGTAGGGCCGTAGTGATGCCAGAGATCGGCGGTGGGGGTGGTCACCCCGCCCATCCTGGCGGGCGCCGCCGGCCAGCGGGCCGGTTCGACGGAATCTCACCCAGGGGTGTGCCAAGAGGCCCTGGCCAGGCGGCCGGGGCCTGCGGTCACGATGCCGGGCCAGTGCGAGTCGCTGTCCGGGTGGCAGGGACCGCACTTGGCAGCGTCCGCCCACAGGGACAGGTCGGCCTCCCAGCCGCCGGCCGTGAGCAAGTCTGCCGTCCGCAGCACCGAGCCGTCGTCCTTGAAGTTGACCTCGGGGACGTGGTGGAGGAAGTGTCCGCCGTTGCAGCTCCAGAAGAGCGGGGTCGTTGGCGAATAGCCGTCTCGACGAGAGCCCGCCTACGTGGTGGGCCGGTGATGACCGCGGACGACCGTGCTGACGCCGCTGTTCGTTCAGCGACCTTGTTGATCTTGGCGTCTTCGCATGGGTGCGGAGGTGTGATCTTGGTTCGTACAACCCTGGGTAAACGTCGGGTTCCTCACATGGCCTTCCGGAACTTGGCGTGGTGATGTCCGTTTCCTTCCCGTTGACCTGACGTTCTGTTGAGGCGTTAGTTGCCCCTGACTGCTTTGTGAATCTTGTGGGTGGGGTGTGGCGGCGATGTGGACCCGGTTGCGGGACGGGCAAGGAGTTTGGCCCGGACCGAAGGACCGTGCGGGGGAACCCGGCGGGAGACCTGGCCGTCGTGTCGCCACGGTCGTGACCGCGGCAGTGTGTGCGGCCGTGATCGCGGCCCTCGTGCCCGGGCCAATGGCTCAGGCGGCCGGTGAGGAACCGGCCGCAGCGCCGCTTACGGAGAGCCAGAAGGCTCTCGAGACGGCGCAGGAGTCCGGGCAGCGGGTGAGGTGACCGGGGAACGCACAGCGCGGGCCACGGTGTTCGCCAACCCCGACGGTCACACGTTCACGCTGGAGGAGTCGTCCACCCCGTTCCGTGTTCCGGCCTCCGGTGGCGGCTGGCAGGCGCCGGATCCGACGCTGGTGAAACGGGTGGACGGCACGGTCGGGCCAAAGGGAGCCGCCGTGCAGATGGCGAGGACGAGGGCCGCGCGCTGGCGCTGGACTGGCCGGGCGCACTGCCCGCCCCGCGCCTGGACGGGCCCAGTGCCGTGTACCCGCAAGTGCTGCCGGACGTCGATCTGCAGGTCACCGCCACCCCGGAAAGCTTCAAGTACGTACTCGTGGTCAAGACCCCCGAGGCGGCGGCGAGCGACGAGCTGGAGAAGCTCACGTTCGGGCTGGACACCCAGAACCTGTCGGTCCGTGAGGGTGCGGCGGGCAACCTCGCCGCGGTCGACGGCAAGGGCAACACCGTGTTCAAGTCCCCGCCGGCCCAGATGTGGGACTCGGCCGGCCTTGGCGGAGATCTCCTGGTACAGCACCGTCGCGGTGTGCTCGCCCTCCTCCCAGCGCTGCCGCAGGTACTCCAGGTATGGATCAAGACTCGTAGGCCGACGAGGCGGGATCCGGCGTACGCATTCCTGCCAGGTGGCTGCCCGGGCGTACTTTGAAAGTCGTCCCGGGCGAAGCCCTCGTTGCGGCGATGCTGGCGGGTGGGGTTGCTCTTCAGCGGTCCGGAGACGGTGACCTGGTGTTCGCGGGCAGCTTGTTCCAGGTGGGGCAGGGAGGTGTAGCCGGCGTCGGCCAGGTGCTCGGCGGGCAGGAGTCCGCGGCGGGAGAGGCGGGTGTGGATGCCGGGCAGGACCTGGCTGTCGTGGGTGGTGGCCGCGGTGGTGGCGACATCCGTGATCACGTTGGGGCCGCCGGGAGCACAGGTCTCGGTCAGATGAGCGGCGAACCCCTTCCAGCTGATGATGTGTCCGTGCCGTGCGTAGCGCCAAGGTGTCGTAGGGGGAGACAACCGCCTGGGACGAGGGCGGCAGACCCGCCCCGCCTTCCTTCTCGGCGGTGCGCCAGCGCAGATGTCCTGCGGCGTCACGGTGGTAGTTCTGCACCATGATCTGGCGCAGGGCCTGGATACGAGGACCGGATGTGCGATCTGCTCCGTGCCGGTAAAGGTGTTCCAGGAGCCGGACGGCGGCATCTCCGGTGGCAAGAATCCTGGTCTTGGGCTTGGTGGGGTTCTTGCCCAGGCGGACCGGCCGGCCGTAGCGCAGCCCCCAGTCCTCGTCGACCAGCTCGTCGAGCAGGTGCGGGGAGATGCTGGCGACTTCTTCGAGTGCGGCGCGGACCGCCTCGGTGACCATCTCCAGGCGGGTCAGGTCACGCACCGCGGCCAGGACGTGGGTGGAATCGGTGCGCTGGGTGGTGCGCTCGCGGACGAGACCGGCCTCCTTCAGGCGCGCGAGCGCGAGGTCGAGGAGACGGTCGGCTCGGCCGTCCTCGGCGAGGCGGTCGCGGAAGTCGGCCAGCACGCTGTGATGGAAACCAGGATCGTCCAGCTCCATCGCCATCGCGTACTTGAAGTCGACGCGGCAGCGGACCGCCTCGGCGGCCTGCCGGTCCGAGAGGCCGAGCAGGAACTGCAGGACACAGACGGTGGCCAGTTGAGCAGGCGAGAGACCCGGACGCCCGTCCCGCGGGTACCAGTCGGCAAAGTCCTCGTCGCACCACAGCCCGTCCAGCCGGTCACGCACTCATATCGCCGTCGTGCCACCCGGGTTGCTCGCCCGCGCTACCTGCGCGGTCAAAGGCGGGACTTGGTCACCGGAACGGGGGCGCAGGGACAACGGGCACCTCGACAACTGCATCGGTCGGCGGAACCACCCGAGTATGCCCGTTGATCACGCTGCCGCACCGGGAAACTCCAAGATCCCCGACAGAGTCAAGCTAAAGACGAGTCGGCTGCTGACCTCTTGGCGGAGGCGTGCCGTGCCCCCAGTCTCGGCTACGCCAAGTTGACACACCCGTCCGAGGAACACGTGCTGTAGACAGCCGTGACAGTAGGGCGACCCGGGGGTACGACGCTCAGCTGTCTGGATCGAAGCCCCGGTCGGATCCGTTCAGCAGCGGCTCCAACTCCTGGCCAGCACCGCACAGCGAGCACAGCCGGACGCCAGCCTTCTCGGCAGCGTCCAGGGTGCGCTCCAACTCCAGCACCGGCGCTCCTTCCGGTGCCTCGTCACAGTCCGGGGCGTGCAGGACGCCGCGGTCGGGCCCGGTCCGGGCGTCCAGCTTCTGCGGCCTCCAACCCGTAGGCCGGCGCGGCCCGAGGACGTCGCGCACCGACCGCGACACCGGGTCACATGGTGGACAGCGTTGCGACCTTCCCGGCGCTGCTTCGCGCGGCGGTCGGCCGCGTTGTCACGTCAGGTGGCGTGCGAATTGCGCTGGTGTCGCATGGTATTGCTTCTTGAAGGCGCGGATGAAGTGGCTGCTGTCGGTGAAGTGCCAGAGTGCGGCGGCCTCGGAGACGCTGAGCCGTGATCCTGAGGCGGTGAGCGCCTTGGCCGCTTCCTGCAGGCGCCGGCGGCGGATGTAGGCGCTGAACGACTCGTCCAGACTCGCGAAGGCCCGCTGCAAGGTGCGTACTGATACGTGCAGTTGCGCGGCGATCGTGGCCGGCGATAAATCGGCGTCGGTGAGCCGGGCATCGGCCAGGTCCTTGGCCGCCTGCGCCAGCGCCGGGGTGAAAGTGGGCTCGCGGTCGTCGAAGTAGTCGAGGGCCAGCCCTTTGGCGAGTTCGAGCAGGGCGTTGCGGGACGCGTGCGCGCCCGCCGGGCTGAGGTCGCTCACGGTCCGCTGCACCATGCTGGTGTGTGCCATGAGGATCTGCGCTGCGGGCGAGGTGGCTTGGCCGGTGCACGGTTTCCCGGCGATCAGGGTCCGCAGGGCGTCGCCGGGAAAGATGAAGATGCGGGTGCCGATCACGGGCGTGGTGTGGAAGTGATTTTCCGTCACGACGTGGTGCATGAAGTAGGTGCCGGCCGGCACGTACGCGTCACCGCCCTGATCGTGCGGGTCCTGCAGGGCAACTGCGCCGCGCAGCCCGACGTACAACCTGATCTGATCGTGCTCGTACGTCCCGACTGCCCGGGTGCTCACGGGTGAGGACGCCCAGAGCTCGTTGACGGCCGTGTCTTCCAGGGCCACCGAGCGCATCGTTCCCCGGAAGCCGTCGACCGTGGAAGCGCTGAATTCCGGCAGGGGGTACTGGTCTCCCATACGGTCGTTCCAGGTATCGATGAACGGCTGCCACGTTCCTCGACCGGTGCCGGTGGAGTCGGCGTCGGCGGTGAACGTGCCCACCTTGCCGCCAGGGCCGAGGAAACGCGGCCTGCTCGTCATGTGCCCTCCGCTCCGATGGGGATGTCGCCGGAATCCTATTCCGTGTCGCGAAGGTACATCCGCTCTACGTATGCCTGTTCCTACGCTTGGTGGCGCTTCGACCTCCACAACGATCTACCGCCTGCCGGCCGTGCCCGGCGCCGCAGCCACCGTGTCTTGCTTCGCGCGCGGCGCAAGGCGACCGCGACCCCGCGGGCGAAAGTGAGACACTATGAAGGCAGTGCGCTTCCACCAGTACGGCGACCCCGACGTCCTGCGTTACGAGGACGTGGAGCAGCTGAATCCAGGCACCGGGCAGGTGCGGGTCCGTGTTGCAGCGACGTCGTTCAACCCGGTCGACGCCAACATCCGCGCCGGTCTAATGCAGGGGCCGATCCCTGTGACGCTGCCGCACACACCCGGTATCGACGTCGCCGGCACGGTCGACGCGCTCGGCGAGGGCGTGACCGGCATCCAGGTCGAGGACCAGGTCATCGGCTTCCTGCCGATGGCGGGACCCGGCGCCGCCGCGGAGTATGTCCTGGCACCGGTCGAGGCCCTGACGCCGGCGCCCAAGAGCGCCACGCTGTCCGACGCGGCCGCGCTGCCGCTGGTGGGCCTGACCGCGTGGCAGGCCTTGTTCGAGCACGCCAAGCTGACCGCCGGGCAGCGCGTGCTGATCAACGGCGCGGGCGGAGCGGTCGGCGGCTACGCCGTGCAGTTGGCCAAGCAGGCCGGCGCCTTCGTGATCGCCACGGCCGGTCCGCGCAGCAGCCGGCGCGTCACGGCCGCGGGTGCGGACGAGGTCATCGACTACACGACCGCCGACGTCGTCGCGGCGGTGAGCCAGCCGGTCGACGTCGTGCTCAACGTCGCACCGGTCGAACCGGCACAGCTGGGTGCGCTCCTCGGCCTGATCCGCCCCGGCGGTGTCCTGGTGAACACCACCGTGTGGATGCCCGCCCCTACCGACGAGGAGCGCGGCGTACGTGGCATCGACCTGTTCGTCCGCAGCGACGCGGAGCAGCTGTCGCACCTGGTGGAGCTGATCGACAGTGGCGAGCTGCGCGTCGAGGTCGCCCGGCGGGTGCCGCTGGCCGAGCTGCCGGCCCTGCACGCCGACGCCGCCGCGGGCGCACTGCCCAGCGGCAAGGTCGTCGTCACGCCCGGCACCTGACGCCCACCTGACTGACCTCCGAGGAGACGACGACGATGATCCCCGACGACAATCCGTCGCGCTTGCTGACCGTGGCGAACCCCGACGACCCCGGCACGACGTACATCTCGCTGGTGGGCAACACCTACGGCATGCTGGTCACCGGCGAGCAGACCAACGGCCGGTACTGCCTGCTCGACATGCGCGTCCCCGACGGCGGCGGCCCGCCGCCCCACCGGCACGACTTCGAGGAGATGTTCACGATCCTCGAGGGCGAGATCGAGTTCACCTTCCGCGGCGAGAAGCACACCGTACGGGCCGGATCCACGATCAACATCCCGGCCAACGCGCCACACAACTTCCGCAACGCATCAGGCGCACCGGCCCGCACGCTGTGCATGTGCACCCCCGCCGGCCAGGACGAGTACTTCCTGCGCATCGGCGATACCGTCGCCGGCAAGGACGCGCCGCCCCCTCATCTGTCGGAGGACGAGCTCGCGGAGCGCCGCCGCCGCGCCGCCGAGTTGGCCTCGACCTACCGAAGCGAGTTCCTGTAGCTCGGCTGGTGCCTTGACCACGTACGTTCGCCGGTTCTGAGCCCCGGGATCTGGACCGACCACGACGCCGACGTGCACCGCCTGGTCGCCCTGGACTCGCTCGATCCGGCGATGGCACCACACATGTCGCATCCGCCACTGTCGACGACACCAGCGCTGAGCTGCTAGACCAAGTCATCAGACTTCGCCTCACTCCCGCCCGCGTCCGCCGGGGGTTTCGCAACGTCCGCGCGACAGCGGCGAGGCTGTCGCACGGCTTCTGCCCGGTGAAGGTCAAGAGTGCTTCTTGGGCGTGTGTTTGATGAGCTTGTTGAGGTTGTGCGCCGTGCCGAGGAGCTTGATCTCGGCGTCCACCGCCTGGCGGCCGCGGTAGTTGAGGTGTCGCCCGAAGCGTTGGAAGATCTGGGCGAATCCCGGCTCGACCAGGGCACTGCGTTGACGGTACTGGCCCCGTCCTGTTGGGGTGGCGAGGCGGGCCGCCATGTCCTGCTGGCCGGCAGGAGCCTGCTGACGTTTCGCGGGAAAGCCTGCCTGGTCGGCATCGCTGGTGACCGAGACCAGCAGCGGGAGGTCGGCGAGGGCTTCGAAGGACGCTGCGGAAGCGTACCCGCTGTCGGCGAGCCAGAGTTGGATATCGCCGGGGAGCCGTGCGGCCTGGTGATTGTGCTGGGTCTTCTTCACCATCGGGACGAGGGCCGTCCTGTCCGAGGGATTGTCGTGCGCTTCGATGGCCAGCAAGAGTTGACGGCGGGCGCACACGATCTGGATGTTGTATCCCTGCAGGTAGCCGCCGCGCTTGCCGGGAATCAGCCGCGAGTCGGGATCGCTCAGGCAGGCACGGGACTCCGGGGAGGGGGCCGGTCGGGGTGTGCGGGCCCGCTCCAGCCAGGCCCGCATCTTCACCAGTCGCGTTCGCTGGCGAACGAGGACGCTCTTGTGCTCCATCGGGACCGGCGGCCGCCCGTTCGCTCCACGACGTCCTGCCGACCGGTCCTCTCGGACGCGGAGCTCGTACTTCTTCAGCTTCTCCTGGTGAGCCTCGGTCTCGGCGGCCAGGCGCTTCTCCGCGCGGGCCACCATCCGCTCGGCAGCTTCGACCTTGATCCGGATCTCGGTGGGTGAAGGCATAGCCCGTTCATGCAGTCTGTCCCTGGCCAAGTGGGCCCGGGTGAGCCGGTCGCACAGCCGGGACAGGCGAGGCCAGTTGTCGCACGCGCCCTCGCCATCGCCCTGTGCCGAGCCATCGGCCTCGACGCTCAGCGCGTGGTCGACTACATCCTCCATCAGCGCGTGGATCTCCTTCTCGCACTGGAAGCTGGTCTCCTCCAGGCGCTGGAGCCGCTGGTTGGCGTCGCGCGAGGCTTTCCCCTCCATCGGTGAACCGTCCACGGCCACCGCCGAAAGATCGACCAGGCCACGTCGGCCGCACAGCGACAACACCTGCACGAACAGCGAGTTCAATGCGGCACGGTGGCGTCGTACGAACCGCGCGACGGTGGAGTGGTCCACTCGGCGGTTCGCGGTGATGACTCGGCAGCCCACGTCGTCCCAGCAAGCCTGCTCGATGCGACGGGAAGAACGCCCCCCTTGCTGTAGCAGTACAGGAGAAGCGCAACCAGACTCGCGGGAGGGTAGGCCACCCCGCCCCGCCCGTCGTCACGGTAGCTGTTCTTGAACGCCGATAGGTCAAGCAGCTCGACGACGTCGAGCACCTTCCAGCACAGGTGCTCGGGCGGCAGCCACTCCCGCACATCCTGCGGCATCTCAAGATCACGTTCACGGTCGCACGACAAGAAGTTCAGCCCCACCAGCCAAGATTCCGATGCCTCCCTGATCCTCGGAACCGAACAACGAATCGCTCTTGACCTTTACCGGGCACAAGCCGTGCGACAGCCTCTGGCCTGTCCGGCCCGTGCACCGAAACCCACCCGACCGGGGCCCCGGACGACCACCGGGCCGCAAGAACACCCGGCCCACGCCACGTCACGACGTGCACACACGCCGCAGAACACAGCCGGCCAAACGCCAGACGAAGAAATCAACCAACCCCCGGCCCCGCCGCACAGGTTAAAGATCAAGCTAAGGGTTGTCCCGTAACCGATCTTTGGCAGCGCTGCGACCGCACGACACAGCAGCGGGTAGCAGACGCCTCCTCCCGACAACGTGCGGACCTCCCGACCTGGGGAGATGAGCCGGGCCCCTGTTATCGTGCGCCGATGTCAACGATCAAACAGTTCCAAGTGACCTTCGACTGCGCGGAGCCTGCGCGCCTCGCCGCCTTCTGGTGCGAGGTGCTGGGGTACGTCGTACCGACGGTCCCGGAGGGCTTTGCCACGTGGGAGGAGTACCACCGCTCGCTGCCGCCCGAGGATGAGATCTACTTCGCGTGCACTGATCCCTCGGGTGTGGGCCCGCGCTTGCTCTTCCAGCGAGTTCCCGAAGGCAAGGTCGTCAAGAACCGCGTGCATCTCGATGTGCGGGCCGGCGCCGGGCTCGTGGGTGAGGAGCGCCTGGCCACACTCGAGGCCGAGTGCGCGCGGCTGATGGCGCTCGGCGCGAAACACGTGCTGACGCAGCGCGCCGATGGCGTCAACGAGTCGTGCATCACGATGCAGGACATCGAGGGCAACGAGTTCTGCCTCGACTGATTCTCCTCCGAGACTGCGAGGTGGGAGAGCCGTCTCCGGCCTTGGGGGGAAACGGGGGAGGGAACAGTCGGTTCCCCCAGGGTTTCCCCAAAACCAGTTCCCCCTGGGTTTC
>NZ_JBVHVP010000030.1:61400-64802 GCF_055564775.1 Streptomyces sp. NPDC028991
CCTCCCCTTCCCCGACGACGGGGGGGGAGAGCCCCCCCCCCCCCCCCCACCCACCCCCCCCCCCCCCCCCCCCCCCCCCCCCCCCCCCCCCCCCCAGGCCCGGTCTCCCGTGGGTCTCCCGTGGACCTCTCAGGTCCCGCATGCGGCGGGAGTCATCCCGTGAGGGCGAGGTTGTGTAGGCGGGCAACGCCGTGCATCGCGTGGCGCACACCGTCGCCTCTCAAGCGGCAGTCGCGCAGGATCTTCCAGGTCTTCATACGGGCGAAGGCGTGCTCGACGCGGGCGCGAACCCGTTTGTGGCTCTTGTTGTGGGCCTCCTTCCACTCGGGCAGTTCCTCGCCCTTGCGCCGGCGGTGCGGCATGATCAGCCCGGTACCCAGGTAGCCGCCGTCCGCGATCGTCGTAGTGTTGCCGACCGCCCGCTTGGCACCGGACTCGACCCAGGCCAGGCAGTCGTTGCGGTTCCCCGGCAGCGGCTGGCCGACCACCACGACCAGGCGGGTGTTGGCGTCGATGACCACCTGGTGGTTCGTCGAGTAGCGATAGTTCTTCGACTGCTCGGCGACCTGGTGGTCGCGGGTAGGTACCAGTGTCCCGTCCACGATCAGCACCGCGTCCTTGGCGAAGCGCCTGCGCGGGGCCAGCGCGAGCCTGGGGCCGAGGTCGTCGATGACGCGATCGGCGGTGGACTTGGACACTCCGAAGAACGGCGCGAGCTGGCGCAGGCTCAAGTTGGTGTGCCAGTACGCGGCCACCAGTAACACCCGGTCCTCCGGGGACAGCTTCCACGGTCGGCCACGGCCCGGCGCGTCTCCGCCCTCGCGGCGCAGCTGCCTCATCAACTTGCCGAAGGCGCGCGGGCTCAGTCCGGCGAACGGGGCTATCCAGGACGGATCAGACGCCGTGATCACACCAGCCACGGCCGAGATCATCTCACGGCAAGATCACTTACGGGACGACCCTTAGATGGGTTTTCGACCAAGACAACTGGCTCCACCAGAGGCTTCACGTGCTTGTCTACCCGTCGGGCGTCGACGTGTCCAGCTCCGCCCTTCGCTTCCTCACGCAGCAGCTGCGGCGCCACCGCCGCGCGATCGTTTCCCGGTGGCGGCGCCTGAGCGCCGGCCGCCAGGCCCTGCTCACTCTCGCCTATCTGCGGGTGGGACACACCTATGCCCAGCTCGGAGCCGGGTTCGGCATCGGCACCACGACGGCCTACCGCTATGCCACCGAAGCGGTCGAGCTCCTGGCCGCTCTCGCCCCCGGCCTGACCGACGTGGTGCGGACCGCGTCGGCGAAGGCCTACCTGGTCCTGGACGGCACCCTCCTGCCCGTCGACCGCACCGCAGCGGGCCGGCCGTTCTACTCCGGCAAACACAAGAAGCACGGGACGAACGTACAGGTCATCGCCGACCCCTTCGGCCGGCTGCTGTGGGCCTCACCGGCCCTGCCCGGCGCCGTCCACGACATCCGTGCGGCTCGCGAACACGGCATCGTCGACGCCCTCGCCGAGGCAGACATCCCATGCTGGGCCGACAAGGCATACCGAGGCGCCGGCGGCACCGTCCGCACCCCGTGCCTGGGGACGATGGGACACCCTCTCCGCAGACCAGCAGGCGGTCAACCGGTCCCACACAAAGATCAGGGCCCTCGTCGAGCAGGCCACGCCACCCTCAAATCCTGGCGACTCCTCCGCAAACTGCGGTGCTCGACCACCCGGATCACCAGCCTCGTCCAAGCCTGGCTGCGCCAAAGACACGGGAGCGCAACCGAATTCTAAGGATATGGGAGTCAATAAGTCCAGCGTCGGACACAAAAATAGTCAGAGCAGGTCGCAGCCGTTTCGCCTACCCATTGATGACTACAGCATAAGCCCCGCCGACTATCATCTCATCGATAAAGCAAAGGCGGTCATCATAAATCAGTGCATGAGTCGACTGGGTAGTAAATACACTGATCCTATCCCGGAAGACCCAGGGTTTCTGGCCTCGAGGCGCTACGGAATTACGGACCTGGAAACTGCGCGTAAGTACGGCTATCACATGCCTAAATCGGAAAATAGGCAGGCGGGGGGAAGTTTTCAGAAGCCGACGAAGCAAGAGCGAATTCTTCTATTTGGTGCGAGTGGCAAGAGGGTGCACTTTTCTGCCGGGAAAAAGGTTCCTGTTGGCGGGTGTAGCGGAGAAGCGGAATCGATAATATCCGGAGGTCGCGTACCTGAATCTTCGATTGCTATTGCTCAAAATGTAGACGTCGAAAGCTTTGCAGCTTCACAGAAGGATCCGTCATTCATCAAGGCAAACGCGGAGTGGTCGGAGTGTATGGCGGGGGGCGGCTACAATTACAACTCGCCGCTGGCGGCGATATCTGACCCGAAATTCCAGGAGGCAAGTGAAGCTACGGAGAAGGAAAAGAAGGTGGCCGAGAAAGACGTAGAGTGCAAGATTGAGACAAGGCTAATGGCTGTATGGAGCGAAATAGAGGGAAAGAAGTAGCGTCGCATGATCAGCGTAAACATGGATGATCTGCGCGATTTGCAAGCGTTTCAGGCTCGAGAGGTCGAAACGGCGCGCAAAGTATTGTCGAATTTGTAACTGAACCGTCCGAGCGGATGCAGGGGCGGCATGCATTCATCGCTGCGCCTGACCCCTCGTCCCCCGTGTTGAGATCCGGTAGTCGCCGACCGGACCTTGCGGTGTCCGAGGGGCGGGCAGCAGGTGGGCCGGGATCTGGTGACCGTGGCGGCGCATGATCTGCCGGCGCGCACGGCCGGGGGAGGGGAACGGGCGCACGCTCATCCGGGCAGCATGGCAGACGATCACCGAGAGTCCGGCCATTGCGTCAACACGGTGCTGGTCGCCTCGTCAGTGAGCTTGACGTTTAACCTCAAGGGTCGGCCCGCGTCATCGCGGGGACTTCACTGCATGTCCAATCGCGATGAGGCCGACACCGACAACCAGGAGCGATGGGGAGCGCAAGTTCCAGCTGATCAGTATCAGGATCGCCCCTGCTCCCCAGAGTCTGGGTTGCCGTACTCGCTGCTGGAGCCATCGACTGGGCATACGGCCGAGCAGTAGAGCGTGTACCCCGATGACGGCCAGGACGATGGCGAGGGCGACCAACACAAAGCCCAGCACAAGGAACGTGAACAAATCCTTCCCCCTTTCTTCTGGTTGTCGCGCCGCATCGCTATCCAACCCGACTGCCGCGGAGGTCTCACTGCCGGGGCGGGTGTGACGCTTGACGCCGGGGCTTGGTACCAACTTTGTGATGGGCCGGACGGGTGTATGCCTCGCCGGTCGCGAGGACCCTCCCCACTTCATGGCGGGTGGCCAGCTGACGGTTCTTCGAGCCCGAAGGCCGTCCAGGTCCGGGACGAGATGGTTTTGGTGCACCGGCTGG
>NZ_JBVHVP010000031.1:0-60080 GCF_055564775.1 Streptomyces sp. NPDC028991
GGGGGGGGGGGGGGGGGGGGGGGGGGGGGGGAGGGGGGGGTGGGGGGGGGGGGGGTGGGTTTTTTTTTTTTGTCCTTGTCCCCCCCCCGCCCCAGGGCCCTCCACGCGTTCCACAGAGAGGTGCAATGACAGCAGACGATTCGTACGGCCGTCTCGACGACGACAACTACCCCGCCTACACCATGGGACGGGCCGCCGAACTGCTCGGCACCACCCAGGGCTTCCTCCGCGCCATCGGCGACGCCCGCCTCATCACCCCGCTGCGCTCCACGGGCGGACACCGCCGCTACTCCCGCTACCAGCTACGCATCGCCGCCCGCGCCCGCGAACTCGTCGACCAGGGCACCCCCATCGAGGCCGCCTGCCGCATCATCATCCTCGAAGACCAGCTCGAAGAAGCCCAGCGCATCAACGCCGAATACCGCCGCACCGCATCACTACACACAGCCGACACCTGACCCGCGGTCCACGGCGATGGGCCGGGCCGTAATTCCCCCGCCGAACCCAGAACATCGCGCGGAGTGGGACAGCACCGCGTACGCGGATGGTGATCGAGGCGCACCACCACCGCCACCCGCGTGCGGGGCCGGGCGTACGACGTCGTCGCGCACCAGCAGGAGGCGATGCCCGAGCAGCTGCTCGCGCCGCGGCCGCCGCCCCCGAGGGCGACGACCAGAAGCCGGAGGCCGGACCCCCGGAGGCGATCGACCTGACGGCGCTGCGAGTCCCGCGGGATACCGCACGGACGTGGAAGCCCTCGATCTCACGGCCGATCGGCTGCGCCACCTCCAGGACGTGTTGGCGGCCGACGGCTCCCGCACCCGCGCGACCCACTACGCCGAACAGGACGATGCCGACGCAGTGCGCCCGGTGCGCCAAGACGATCAGCAGGCGCACCGCCCGCAGGAGCTCGGACCGCACCGCGGCCGGGAGACCGGCCACTGAGTGCACCCGATGTCGCGCACCCGATTGCCGTGGTGCGCACCGACGATGTCCGGACTCCACTCCACCGAGTGGAGTCCACCGGCCGGGGGTGGACGACACCGTGCTCAGCGTCCACTCCACCGAGTGGGGCCCACTGGTGAAGTGGACGACGTGAGGAAGTGGGCGACATCGACGGGGCGATGCGCCGCCTCCACCCGGCCCCCTCCGCCGCACGCAGGGCGCTGATCCGGTTCTCGACACCGGCCGCTCCGGTTCCGTCCAGGACGAACAGGAGGCGCGGGAAGAGCGGGTAGCGCCGCCGCCACTCCTCAACCGCCGGTTCCTGAAGGGTCGGCCGGCGCCCCAGTACCGCGGGCACGTAGCGGTGGAGGCACTCGTACGCGGGGAGCTTGGCGGCGAGGCGTTCAGGGCCCATGGTCGCCCGGTCGACTTCCACGAACGCCCGCAGCATCGCCCCGCCTTCGCCGCCTGTGGGGCTGCACCGGTAGTACAGGAGGGCATCGGCGATGACGGCCTCGCCGCTCCCGATCGGGTGGTGGACCTCGGGGATCCAGTCCAGCGGCTGGCACACATTGCCGCGGCGGCGGGCGTCCTCGAGGAAGGCGAGCGCGGTCTCGGTCACGGTCAGCGTGTGGCCGGCCTTCAGCCGCACCGCGGTCGGATCGGACACGGTCCTGGAGGGCCGACGCCCGCGCAGTTCGGGCCACTCGCAGGCGAGCTGCACGCCGTACAGGGTGGGGAACCACACCCGCGTCCGTCCGGCCTGCGGCAGGGTGATGCGGTCGACCAGTCCCTCGGTGCGCAGTCGGGCCAGTCGCCGCCGGGTCTGCTCGATGCGCACCTGTGGGGCGATCACCCGGTGTACTTGCTCGGTGGTGGCCATCCGGTACTGCGCCAGCACTGCCAGCGCCAGCCGGTCCCCGCCGCCCGCGTCCACGCCGATCATCACGGATCCGCTCGCTTCCCGTCCGGTGCGCTGCCGGCCTGCCCGGCACCGCGCGTACCGGTCACAGCAGCAGCCGGCCCCTACCAGAGGCCCCACCACGAAGGCCCGACCACGGTCACGAAGCGACAACACTGCCGTGGACCAGGCCCACATCCCCTCCGACAACCCGTCCCACAACCGTCCGCACCCGCTGCCGCGCCTGTCTGCGAACCCGCAGGTCACCACGCTGGTCCGGCCGTGGTCGGCAGGCCGACATCCCCTCTACGCCCCCGAGTCCACGCCCCACAGCAGGAAGAAGGAGAAGTGGGTGGGTGGGACAGGTCCCGAACGGCGGGCGAGGGGATCAGGTGCGCCGGTGTTCCTCGCGCGCGACGGCGGGGCCGCGCGCGCCGCCCGGTGTCAGTGGTGCGCCCTAAGCTCATAAGTTCATCAACTGAGCAAGGGTGCGGTCAGCCTCAGTACGGCCTGTCACCGTTTGGGTGACTTCTAGCTCCTGTGCTTCCCCAGCGGGTACGTCTCTACCTGTCCTCATCGCGCACTCGTGCATCAACAGGGAGAAGCAACCATGGCTCAGGGCACTGTGAAGTCGTTCGACGGAGAGAAGGGGTTCGGGTTCATCACGCCCGACGGTGGAGGCGCTGAGCTGTTCGTGCATTACAGCGCGATCCAGGGCACGGGATTCCGAAACCTGGAGGCGGACCAGCGGGTCGAATTCGAGCTCGTCCAAGGCCAGAGGGGCCCCCAGGCGGACAACGTCGTCGTCCTTCCTTAGTGGTCCGATCTGGAAGTCCTTCGAGGGTTGCTCATGTTGTCGGGGCGGCGGACTGTTCCTGGTGATCGGTGGTGTGCCGGTCGAGCCTGGCCAGCAGATCGTCGAGGTCGGAGGTGGTGAACTTCCACTGGAACGGCTGTGCTGTGGCGTTGTAGTGGTCTTCGAATGCTCGGAGTCGGTCCCCCAACTCGGTGAGGTCGGTGAAGTCGTTGGGCGAGACAACCTTGCGCTGCACGACGGAGAAGTAGATCTCCACCTGGTTGAGCCAGGAAGCGTGAATGGGCGTGTGGATCAGTATCGCGTTCGGGAAAGCGGCGGTGAGACGGTCGGCGGCTTTCTGGCCACGGTGCGAGGAGCCGTTGTCGACAATCCAGAACACGCGCTTGGCGCTGGCGTAGGGTTCCTGGCTCATGACCTGGGTGACCAGGGCCATGAAGGGGTTGATGCCGGTGCGCGCTTCGCACCGGCCGAACACCTTGGCCTGGTGGACGTCGTAGGCAGCGAGGTAGGCCAGGGCGCCTCCGCGGCCGTAGGTGTGGTTGACGCGCATCGCGCGGGCTTGTCCGGGGGCAAGCGTAGGGTGGCAGCGGCATCGGGCCTGGATGGAGGTCTTCTCGTCCGCGCTGATGACGTACTCGTCCGCGCCGAGCGTGTCACCTTCGAAGGTGCGGGCGTACAGGTCCAGGACGCGCTCGGCCCTGGTACGGAAGCCGGGGTCGGTGGTGAAGAGCCAAGAACGGTACTGCCAGGGCTTGAGTGCGTCCTCGGCCAGCCAGCGGCGCACGGTGGAGGCTGACACGAACGTGGCGATGCCACGCTGGATGGCCTCGCAGGCCAGCTCCGGGCACGACCACCGGGACAGCGGTATGCCGCTCTCGACGGGCGGTTGGCAGGCCAGGGCCTTGACCTGGGCGGTCTGCAGTGCGGTGAACACGCGCGGGCGGCCCGGGCGCTTGCGGTCGGCCAAACCCGGCAGGCCCTGCCCGGCGAACCGGCCCCGCCAGCGGCGCACGGTATCCACGTGCAGCCCCGTCTGGCGGGCGATCGCTGCGTTGGAGCGGCCTCTGGCCGCGTGCAGGACGACCTGCGCACGCAGGCGCGTCCGGTACTCGCTCTTGTGAGCGCAGGCCATCTTCTTCAGCTGCTTGCGCTCGGCGGCGGTCACTGTGATGGGACGGGCCGGGGTTACGGGCATGTCGTCGAGCGGGCCGATCGGGAGAAACGGATGCCGGTCTGCCGCGTCCGGTGGCAACTGCCTGGTCCGCGGCGGTGCTGCAGGCACTGCGGGCCAGCTGGACCCTTGCGGCGCGAGGCGCGAGCCGGCCCACGGCGGTCTCGGCCGCACCATGGAGACGGTGGCCGCGGCCGCGACGGGTCAGAGGCCGAGGTAGGGGGCGAGGGTCGCGGCTGTGGTCGCGGACTTCAGGTAATTCTCGGCGTGGTGGAAGCGGTAGTGGGGGCTGATGACGGTGGTGTGGTCCAGGGTGATCCCGTCGAAGCGACTGCCCAGTTGAGGTGGGACGGCCACCGGGTCGCCGGGGTCAGCGATGTTGACCCACCGCGTCTGTCCGGGCAGGCGCACCCCCTGGACGGCGGGTCCGGCCGAGCGTGGTGCGGGGATGAGCCGTTCGAAGACCACGCGGGGCAGCGCGAGCGGCGAGCCCAGGGTGAGGAACAGATCGGGCTGGAGTCCCGGGTGGGCGTGCAGGGCCTCATAGGCGACGACCGATCCCAGCGAGTGGGCGACGACGACCCGCGGCCGGTGCCGGGCGATCCGCGCGGCGACCTCCTCACGCGCCGCAACGCGTTCCTCAGCGTCCTCGGCACGCATGTACACAGCAACCTCGCGGAACAGCAACCGCAGGAACACCCGAAGCGGCCCCTCCGCCAGATCGAACCTACGCGCCACCCACGACGACAACGCCCGAAGCGGCACCGTGGCATGGCCCTGCGACACCTCGTCGGGAACACCGAGTTCGCGCGCCCATGCGTCGAGCATCTTCTGTGCCAGCGGGTCATCCAGGAAGTCGCCGTTCGGCTCGCCCTGGGCTGGCGGGCCGGTGTGGAGCTTGTTGGCATAGTAGGCGAAATCGAGGTCGATACGCTCCGGCGGGACGCCGAGGCCGATGCCCAACTGCCGTGCCCAGGCGGCAGACTTCAGAGCACGGAGCTCTTCCAGGCGGGTGCCGGAGAGACCGGCGCCGAAGTTGTTGTTGACGCCGTGGACAGCGACGACCCGCAGCGGCTGAATGTCAGGAATGCTCAACGAAGCCTGCCTTTCAGGGGCTCAAGACTCAAGGCGACCACCTCGTGTTCGAATCCGACCACCACGGTGGTGTTATCGGTGACAGCAAGAGCCTGTGCGGGCGCGGGAAGGTGAAATGTGGTCAGGCACATGCCAGTAGATAGGTCCGACAGCCGCAACCGACTCTCGTCGCCGTCTCCGGTGACGACGTAGGAACGGCCCTCCAGCATCACTACCGCCAGCGCGGGCGCCAGGGCGCTGGGGAGGGGGAGCTCACGGGTCTGGGTGCCGGTGGTCAGGTCCCATACCTGCAGCTTCCGCCAATGCGTGGTGATGGCGTGGGGGCGGCCCTCCACCAACGCGAGCGCCAGCCCTTTCACATCGTCCGTGTATGCGATTTTGTGGGTCTGGAAGCCGGTGAGCAGGTCCCACAGCCGCAACCGGCTCTCGTCTTGGGTGACGGCGTGGGGGCGGCCGTCCAGCATTGCCACCGCCACGTTCTTCACCACGCCCTTGTGCCTGGTGAGCTGGTGGATCTCGGTGCCGGCGGCAAGGTTCCACACCTTCACCGTCTTGCTCAACCCGCTGGCGGTGACGGCGTAGGGGAGGCCTTCCATCACCGCCACCGATGGCCTGCCCATGAGATAGGGTAACTCCGCCTCGGTGCCGGTGGTCAGGTCCCACAGTCGCCACTGGTTCTCGTCTTTGGTGATGGCGTGGGGGCGGCCCTTCCGCATCACCGTTGCCACCATTTCCACGTGGCTGTTGTAGTGGCCGGGGAACTCACGGGTCTTGGTGCCGGTGGTCAGGTCCCACACTCGCACCACCTCGTCGGAGTGGCCGGTAACTGCGTGGAGGCGGCCCTTCAGCGTCACCGCCGCCACCCTTTTGACCGGGCCGGAGTGGCCGGTTTGCTTGTGGGTCTGGGCGCTGGTGGTCAGGTCCCACACCCGCACCGTCCTGCGATCGCTGGTGATGGCGTGGGGGCGGCCCTCCACCACCGCCACCGCCGCCGTGTCTACCTCATGGGAGTGGCCGGTGAGTTCACGGGTCTTGGTGCCGGTGGTCAGGTCCCACACCCGCACCACACCGTCGGAGTGGCCGGTAACTGCGTGGAGGCGGTCCTCCAGCGTCACCGCCGCGACCGACTTCACGCCGCCTGTGAGTCCGGTGAGCCGGTGGGTCTGGGTGCCGGTGGTCAGGTCCCACGCCCGCAGCGTCCCGCTCTTCTCGGTCTTTTCCGAGCCGGCGATGATGGCGTGGGGGCGGTCCTCCAGCATCACCACGGCGGCCCCGACCGTTGCCCATCCGATGGCGGTCGTCCTTCGGGCCTCGGTGCCGGTGGTCAGGTCCCATACCCGCAGCATCTTCTTGCCAGATTTAGCGGTGATGGCGTGGGGGCGGCCCTCTAACGTCACCACCGCCACTGGATCGGCCCAATGGGAAAAGAAGGTCAGTCCCCCGCTGGTCATTCTCTGGGTCTGGGTGCCGGTGGTCAGGTCCCACACCCGCAGCGTCCCGCCATCGCTGGTGACTGCGTGGGGGCGGCCTTCCAGCATCACCACCGCCACCGTGTTTACCGCGTCCTTGTGTCCGGTGAGCCGGTGGGTCTGGGTGCCGGTGGTCAGATCCCACACCTGCACCACCCCGTCCGAGTTGCCGGTGACTGCGTGGGGGCGGCCCTCCACCACCGCCACCGCCGCTGATTGCACCCAGCCGGTGTTGAGCTGGTGGGTCTGGGTGCCGGTGGTCAGGTCCCACACCCGCACCGTCTTGTCATCGCTGGTGATGGCGTGGGGGCGGCCTTCCAGTATCACCGCCGCCACCTTGCACACCCAGTCGGCGTGGACGGTGACGCTTCGGACGAGTGCTGTCGATACCTGGTTTCCTGTTGCCCAGAGCACTTGACAGTTCCCATCGCCGGGCAACTCAGCTTGTAGTGGTGCGTTGCGGAAGCGAGCGGCGTCCACGGCCAGGAGCTGACGGCGGGCCGTAGGCGGCAGCGCGTGGTGAGTGCCGAAGGATGCCCGGTAGACCGCGGCGTTGAGCCGGGCCTGCTTGGAGTGGGTGTAGGGGAGGGAGGCGGCGAGGGCATGGGGTTCGGCGTGCTGGAGATAGCCGCTGTCGTTGAGGAGTTCGTCCAAGCGCCCGACATCGGTGGCGTGCTGGGCGATGTGCCGCAGCAGGTAGGGGACGGCCAGGCGCCAGTGTCTGCGGCCCGCGGCATTGCGGGGCACCATGCCGAGCAGTCGCTCGTGCAGGCGCTCAGCCGGATCGAACGCGGGTACTTTTTCGGAGGGTGCGTGCCGACTAGACGGCCGGCTGCTTGGCTCGCACAGCCAGTCAGCGAGTCCTTCGTGGAACAGGCGGTAGAGGGTGGTGCCGTCCTCGTCGATATCGCGACGCAGGTAGAAGCGTGCTTCGCCGTCCAACAGCGCGTACAGGTCTCGAAGCGGCACGGGGCGCGTGCCATCGTCGGGAATGGTGAAGGCGGTCGCGGCGTGAGCCAGGACGGATTCGGGCATGCCCCGACCCTGGGCGAAGGCGAGGGCGGTCAGTACCGGGCGCAGCAGGGGCTGGTCGGTGTGGCGTTGGAGGTCGAGTTCAAGGAGTTCGGGCAGGCTGCGGGGCACGGCCCGGCCCAGTCGGGCGGCCTCCCCGGGGGAAGCAGGGGGTTGTGCGGAGTTGAGGAGGTGGTGCGCGTAGAGTCCCGCGGTCAGGAACTCGCCCCACTCCAGGGTCCGGGTGTCGGTAGCCGGGCCGTCGGGTTGGTCTGGTGTGGTGAGTGTTGCGGCGATCGCGCCGGCCAGGGCCTCCCGAACCGGCTGCAGGTTCCCGGCGGCGTAGGGGCCGTCGGCTGTGAGGATGCGTATGACGTAGGCGGTGACGTCCCGGCGGATTTCGTGCAGGGGGATCGTGCTCAGGTTCATGCAGCCGTCGTTTTCCCGTGCCAGGGTCAGCAGGCTGTGAAACCGGTCGTCGTCACGGGTACCGACCAGCAGACGCAGCTGGCCGCCCGGCGCCTGTGCCTGCCGGGCGAGCGGGAGAAGGAGGGCTGTGGTGATGTCGGCGGGGCGCTGGGCCTCGTCGAGGGCGTCGATGACCACGGTGACCGGCCGCCTGTTATCGGGCAGCAGGCCCAGCAGGTAGTCGGTCGGATCCCCCACCGGCTGCTCACCCGCCTCGCCCGGGCCGGATACGGCGGCCGGGGTGTCGGCGTTGCGCAGTTGGCGGGCGAGGGAGGCGACGATCTCGCCCAGAGTCAGGCGGCGCGCGTGCACGACCACGATCCGCTCGTTTTGTCTCGGAGCCAGGTCGTCCAGCCTCGCCCACAACGACCTGGTTCTCTGGCGCAGTAGCGGATGTGCGGCGCAGACGAGGATGCCCAGCAGCGCCGACTTCCCCACACCTGGCTTACCGGTGACCACCCGCACCCCAGGTGCGGCCGTCTCATCGTCGAGCCAGGCGGCGAGAGTGGCCAGCTGCGCGCTCCGGCCGCTGAAGTAACCCTGTTCCCAAGCGCGGTGGACCGGTTCCGCACCGCCAGCGCGCCGAATGAAGTGTTCCGGGTCTGCGGCCCAGTCCGCCAGGCGGGTGATTTCCGCTGGTAGGCCCGAGTCCGCAGGGGTGGAACCCCCGCTGCCAGGAGCGTAGGAGGGATTGAGGAAGAACGGCAGGTGGGACAGATCGATGTGAGGGGATACCTGGCTGATCAGGATCTTCTGCGCCAGGCCGCCATCCTGTGCGGTCAGATCGTTGACAGCGCGCTCGACGTCCTGCCAGACCTTGACCGCTGGAATGTACTGCAGGGACGAATCGAAGCGGGGCTTCAGATCGCGGTATTCCTTCAGCACCTGCACCAGGGCCCGGCTCAGCCGGTAGCCGAACGCCTTGTCCCTTGGTCCCGTCGCCGCAAGCACCCAGGATCGCCGCCGGCCTGGATCCATCAGCGAATGCCAGGCGTTCGCCGCGGCCTCTCCTGCATGGCAGACGTCAAGCACGAACAGAGTCAACGGCCGATGCTGCTGGGGGTGGTCCTCGATCAAGTCGATCCACCCGCCCACCGGTCGACGCAGACGCCGGCCATCACCGCCCAGCACATACAGCTTCTCGCTGCTGCCTTCGGCCAGCTCACCGTGCCCGACGACGTGCACGATCAGCACATCGACGTCCTCATCCACTACCGCCGCCTCGACCAGCTCTCCGTACCCCGCCCGGTCATCCGTCAGCGTGGCCCGGTACGGCACGTACCGAAACTCCTGAAGGATCTTCGAAGCACTCTCGGCATGAACCGGAGCATCCTCCAGCACATCCAGACCATCCCGGGGAGAGTCACCGTCCTCGGTACGCGTCAGCGCGATCCCCAACGACAACACCGCGTACCGGCCCTCTCGGCCCGGCCCTCCCGCCAGCTGCCACCCCTGGCTCACGTAACGTCCTCCGCCCTGCCCAACACCCGTCCCGGACTGTGACCCAGAACAGGACGATAGACAGCTCAAGCCGTCGCGGTGGCCGAATCGGCAGAAGCAGCGCACGAACGACTACATCACCCCCGAAGGACTTCCGAACGGGACCACTTAGCCACTGCTCCGTTGTTCCCCGATGCCTGTATCTGATGCAATTAGGCCTGTTTTCGGGATCCCGGTACGACGGCAGCCCCACTAGTGGCTTCGTTGATGTCTTCGGACAGCACTTATTGATGGGTACGGGTGGCATTTAGTGATCTTGAAACGCGGAGATGTCGTTGAGTTTTGATGGCGCCTGGAGTCGGCAGAAAGTGGCTGTGTCGGCGGCGTGGCGGTCCAGTCGGGTTTTCTGCTGGTAGCTAACTGGTCATCGGGGAGCTGTTTCCCGGGCCTGTGCTCCGTCAGAGTGGTCGCCATGACTGTGGGGTTCAGTGGTGACGTTGCCGAGTACTATGCAGAGTTTCGGCGTGGATATCCGCCTCAGGCTCTAGATGCGCTGCAAAGGGCCTTCGTGCTGACTACGGATGACATTGTGCTCGATTTGGGGTGCGGGACCGGTCAGCTGGCCATCCCTCTCGCCTCTCGAGTCGGCTCGGTCATCGGCATGGATCCCGAGCCGGACATGCTGCGGCTCGCCAGGGACACAGCCGCGAGACATAACGTGCGCAATGCAACGTGGGTCCTCGGTGCCGACAGCGACGTCCCTGCGCTCGGCGAGCTGGTAGGGCAGCGGTCGCTGGCGATGGCGGTCATCGGACAGGCACTCCACTGGATGGACCATCAGGAGCTCTTCCGTGCGCTGTCACCGGTGGTCCGCCCTGGGGGAGGTATCGCCGTGGTCGCCAACGGGACGCCGCTGTGGTTGCAGGACAGTGATTGGTCCCGCTCCCTCCGAGCCTGCCTGGAAGACTATTTCGGCACGAAGCTGGAGGCTTCCTGCGGTACTGGTGCGTCAGACCGGTTTCGCTATGGGCAAGCACTGGAAGAGGCCGGCTTCGAAGATGTGCGGGAGAACGTGATCGAATACAGCGATGAGTTGAGCTTCGATCAGCTCATCGGCGGCGTCTACTCCGCCATCCCCGCCGATGAGCTTCCCGGACCGGACGCCCGGCCGGCCTTCGCGGAGCACATCCGCCAGTCACTTCCGCAGGACCAGTACTTCACCGAGGATGTCGCAGTCTCGGTGCTTGTGGGCCGGATGAGGTAGTCAGCCCACCGTAGCTTCGGCCCGTGCTCGCGTCGTGGCGAGGCGGTAGGAGTCGGTGCCGGTCTCGATGATGGTGCCGTTGAAGGTGAGACGATCCACGATGGCCGCGCAGAGGCGGGGGTCGGTGAAGGTCTTGGTCCAGCCGCCGAAGGACTCGTTCGAGGCGATGGCGACGCTGTTCTTCTCCTCGCGTTCCGTCAGAACCTGGAAGAGGAGCTCGGCGCCGCGACGGTCCAGTTCCATGTAGCCGAGCTCATCAATACAGAGGAGATCGACGCGGCCGTAGCGGGCGATGGTCTTGTTCAGCTGCTTCTCATCGGCAGCCTCGACCAGCTCGTTCACCAGCTTCGTGGCGAGCGTGTAGCGGACGCGGTAGCCCTTCATGGCGGCTTCGGTACCCAGGGCGATGAGCATGTGGGACTTGCCGGTGCCGGAGTCCCCGATCAGGCAGAGAGGCTGGCTCTTCTTGATCCACTCACAGCTGGCGAGGGTGTGGATGGTGGCGGCGTCGATGTTGGGGTTCGCGTGGAAGTCGAACGCCCGCAGGGACTTCTCCCGCGGGAATCCGGCCGCCTTGATCCGCCTCTCCGAACGGCGACGGGACCGGTCGTCGCACTCAGTCATCAGCAGCTCAGCGAGGAAGCCCCGGTAGGTCATCTGGTCCTTCATCGCCCGGTCGGCGATGTCGGAGAACTCGTTGCGGATCGACGGCAGTCGCAGGAGCCGGCAGGCGCTGTCGATGGCGGCGTCGGCGGCTTGCTCGGTCAAGCCTCGCTGGCGGGGCAGGGTCACTGTGCTTCTCCCTCACGGTGGTCGCCACCGCTGGTGCGACGGCGTCGGAGCAATTGGTCATAGGGGGCCACCGAGGGCAGCGGTCTGGTGTCCGTAGGAAGGTGCGCGAGCCGCCACTCATGCAGGGACGTCACCGTCGCCGACAGCTCGCCGGGAACCAGCCGGTCCGCTGCGGGGGCGGGCTCGGTCTCCGCCTGGGCGGCCTTGCGGGCTTCCAGAGCGACAGCGTCCGCGGTCATCGCCCCGGCCCGCAGGGCCGCAGCCAGGCCGGCGACGACATGCTCATGGAGCAGATGACGCCCCAGCAGGAGCACCTCGATCAGGGCCCGGGTGCCGTCCCGCTCACCATGCATCTTGCGGGCCTGGTCCCACCAGGCGTCGTGGACCGGGGTGAACCTGCCTGCCGAGCGGGCCTGTTCGAGTGCTGTGGAGCCAGGGAAGGCGCCGGGCTTGCGGACCAGGACTTCCAGATAGTGGTCCAGGTCCAGGCGGACGGCTCCCTTCGCGATCAGCCGTTCATGCCGGGCGACTTCCACGTTCTGGTCGTAAACCACCAGGTGAGAGGCGTGCAGTACGACGCGCACGCGTTTTCCGATCAGTCGGATGGGGACCGAGTAGCGGTTGGTGCGGACCGGGATCTGGCCGTAGCGGTCGACCCGCGGAGTGAACAGTCGGCCCGTCTCGAACGGCTCCTCGGGCAGCGGTATCAACAGCGGCTGTTCGAGTGCGAAGTACTCCGCGACCGTCTTGGGCCTGGCCCCGATGCGGCGTGCGTCGTCCTGCCGGTCCCACTGCTCGACCATCTCGTTCAGCTCGGCGAGCGAGGACACCTCGGGGACGGGAACGAAGTGGTTGCGGCGGAAGTAGCCGATCATCCCTTCGACTCCGCCCTTCTCGTGGGCGCCTTCGATGCCGGGCTTGCAGTAGAAGCTCTCGATGCCGAAGTGCGAGCGGAAGGCAATCCACCGGTCAGCCTCCACTCTTCCCCGGCTCTGCCCCAGCACCCGAGCGACGGCGGCCTTCAGGTTGTCGTAGCGGACCTTCGTCCTCGGCACCCCGCCCAGCGTCCGCAGTGCGTGGACGTGGCCTTCAAAAAACGCTTCCTGGCCGCAGGAGGCGAACACGCGGTGAATGGCCTTGCCCGAATACGACAACCGGAAGGAGAACAGATAGCAGGTGACCAGCTCGCCACCCAGGCGCACAGTCACGTCACCGAAGTCGACCTCCGCTTCATTACCTGGCAGATGGGTCTGCGGGACGAACGCCTCCAGCGGCGCTTTGCCGGACTCGACCAGGACCTCGGGCTTCCGGCCGGCGACGTAGTAGCGCACCACCCCGTAGGAGACATCCGCCCCGTGCTCCTCGACCAGCCGGTGAAAGATCCGGGTGACCGTGTGCCGCTGCTTGCGCGGCGCGTCCAGATCCGCCCGCAGGATCTCGTCGATCACCGGCTTGTACGGGTCCAGCGTGGTGGCTCGGGGAGGCAACTTCTTACGAGGCTCCGGCCAGGACGAGTCCAGCGCCTTCCGGACCGTCCGCCAGGTCACGCCGTGCTTGCGCTCAAGCTCCCGCATCGACATGCCGCCACGGTGATCACGCCGGATCGCCGCGTACAGCTCGACCTTCGACATTTGCGGCATGACCAGGACCTTTCACCAGGAGCATCCCGATGCTGCCCTGGCAAGAACCCCAGTGCCTCCCGAACTCATCAACATCACCCGACCGTGGTTCTGGGCGCCTCCCAAACCCGTCGACAAGTGACGTCGCTACTGCTCGATAAAGCCAGCGTCGTCCTCGCACGGTCAGTGAGCTGATCTGTGAACAAAGAACTCCCGCCGGATCAGGGTCAAATCCGTGGTGAATCCGGGCTCAGTGGGCCAGGGGTGCCTACCAGCAGGGGTTGTCGGGCGTGTGGAGGGGCTGGCGCAGGTCGAGGTAGCAGCGCAGCCGTACGCCCGCTTGCCCGGCCTCGCGTGTGGTGCGTTCCACGGACGTCGTTGCCCACCGGGCGGCCAGCGCGGTGTGGAAGGCGAAGGCGGTCTCGTCGTCGGCCGCGGCGACGTCGACCACGATCAGGCCGGGTTCGGACACGTGAATTTCGTTGATCGCTTCCATGACCGGCACGACGCCCTGGCCCTGGACGGCAGTTCTCGTTCCGCTTCGTATTCACCCCTGCGGGGCACCTGGTCGCTCACTCCCTGTCCCGCCTCGCCGGGGAGAACGTCCTGCCGCCCTAGTACACCAGGAAGACCGACGATCAGGACGGCATACGGTTACATCACCTGCCACGGTTGACCCGGCCACCCGCGTAAAGAGGCCGGCTGCCGGGCAGACGCCCGGCAGCCGGCCTCCGTTCCCGCCCCGCAGCGGGGGAGGTCGCTACGCGGCGGGTTCGTACGTCACGCTCTGTTCCGGGCAACCGTCCGCCAGCTCCCGCAGGGCCGCCACCTCCGTCTCGTCCGCCGTCAGGTCCCAGCGCAGCTTCGTGCCCACCCACTCGGCGATGTACCGGCAGTGGACCTCGGCGGCCGGTGGCAGCCACTGGGCCGGGTCCTGGTCCGCCTTGGACCGGTTCGACCGTGCCGTGACAGCTACCAACGACGCGGCCGCGCCCTGGTCGTTGGCGTACGCCTCACGCCGCTGCGCGGTCCATGTGGAGGCCCCGCTGTCCCAGCTCTCCGCGAGTGGCACCATGTGGTCGATGTCCAGGCCGGAGGCCGAGGTCACCCATGTCTGGTCGTAGTAGGACCACCAGCGCCCGTCCGACAGCCGGCACCGGGGCCCCACTGTCGGCGGCTCGACGGCCTCGGCGATGAGGACTTCATTGCGGGTGGAGCAGCCGTCGGACGGGTCGTCACCGCGGTTCCAGTGGCGGAAGGCGTCACGGTCGTAGCCGTCGCGGGACTCGGTGTCGACCGGCAGGCGGGTGACGGCTTCCGCGACAGGGAGCGTCTCGGCCGCGTGAGCGGGCGTCGAGGCGACGATGGGCAGGACGGTGAGGGAGGCGGCGGCCAGGCCGCGCAGCACAGAGGTGAGCATGAGCTGGTGATAGCGGCCGGGGAGGGGGCGCTGTCAGCCCTTCGCCGAGTGCGCCGCCCGTGTGAGTGCAATGGTCATACCGGCCCCGGCCGACGCGAAGTCGTCTGCCGGCGTGGCGAGGACGTGGAACGCCACGTCCGAGGCTGCGGTGGGCCTGGTGGCGGACGAGGCCGAGGTGGCGAGCGGGTGGTGACGTACGAGCCGCCCGCTATGCGGGCGGCCGGGGTGACCGCCGGCCGCCTTGGGGCCGTTGGACCAGGTGGTGCGGACGATGGGCCGCGGGGGATCAACGGCCGGTCCAGGGCCTGACGCCGGGGATGGGTGTGGCGAGGGCGCGGCGGGGGCTGGGAGTGCGCAGGGGCGGGACGAGGGCGCTGCTGAAGGCGGTCAGGAGTTCTTCGGCTCGGTTGGCGGGGGCAGGGGAGTGATCTTTGTCGGGTGTTGCCGGGGGCGGGGGAGGGGGTGGCGCGGGGGCGGTGGTCTCGGCTTGCCACAGGGGGAGGAAGAAGGAGGGTTCTCCGTCGAGGACCTGGACGAGTCGTTCGATGTCTTCCCAGGGGGCGGTGGCGGTGCCGGCGAGGACGGCCGCGATGTGGTCCTGGTCGAGGGTGTTGCCGCTGGTGATGGCGATGGCCCAGGGGGTGGGGCTGCCGGCGCGCTGGTGCAGGAACCGCAGGGCGGCGGCGAGCGAGGTGGGGCGGGGCGGGCTGTCGCGGCGCGCGGCCGAGGCTTCCCAGACCTGGCGCAGCACGTAGGGGTCGGCGCCGCAGGCGCGGGCTATGGCGGCGACGTTCTTCCATGAGGGGAAGCGTTCTCCGGTCATCAGGCGGGAGAGGAATCCGGCCGACAAGTTGCTGTGGATGGCCAGGGCCCGCAGGCTCAGTCCGGAGGCGCGCTGGAGACTGCTGAGTACCGTGGCCAGGTCCTGGCCGCGGGCTCCGGAGGGGAGTGATTGCCAGGTGGCGGGTGTGGTGCCTGGGGGTGTGGGGGAGTCCGGGCCGGTGTCCTTGCCGTCCGGTGCGCTGCGGGCGGTGGGGCCGTTGCCCGGTGGTCTGGCCACTGGTGGCCGAGGCGGTCGGGTCGGCTGGAGGGCCTGTGCGCGGCGGGGTGAGGCCCATTTCTTGCGGGCGGCGTCCTTGCTCATGCCCAGGGGCGCGGCGATCTGTTCCCAGGAGGCGCCCCGCAGCTTGGTCCGGGCCACCATGTCCGGGGCCAGCCGCTCGGAGGTGACCTGGAGGTGGACCATGGCCGCGAGTAACTCCTGTGCGGACGTGTCTGGTTGGTCGATGGCAGTCAGGATGGCCTGTGCGGTGCGGGTGATCTCCTGGAGCCGGGACCGTAAGGCTTGGTCGAAGTCCTCGGTGTCGGGCGGGGCCGCGGCCGTCTGCCGTTGACGGTGGGCGGTCTGACGGCATTTGGTGCTGCAGTAGTCGCCGGGGCGGCCGGTGGCTTGAAGACGTCGCGGCGTGCCGCACTGCTTGCAGGTAGGACGCGAGAAGGTGTTCCCCATCGCGGCGCTTTCTCCCTTTTCGGTAAATCTCCCGGGCGACGAAATGGGGATCGCCGCCCGGGAAACGTGACGTGGAGCGGTGTCCATGCGCCCGTTTCGTCGAAACGGACACGGCATGGTCACGAGAGGGGCCGACGGGCTGCCGGCCCCCGACCGTCAGGACATCCAGCGCTCGCTACGCCGTGTCCACCAGGCGATGGCCGCCCACATCATCAGCGTGACCAGCACGGTTGCCAGTTCCGCGATGTCGGGGGAGCCGGGGATGAACACCAGGGAGGGCATCGCGCCGGCGGCTTGGGCACGCTGCGTCTGCGGGGCGTTGTCGGGTGTTGCCTCGGTGTTGCCGGGCGTGTCGCCGCTGACACCCGCTTTGTTATGGTCATGCGCGGGCCGACGCCAGAGGCGTTTGATCCCACGCTCGACGGGGGACTCAGACAAGGGCTTCTCCTAGATCGAGTTGCTGTGGAGCGCGAACCCGGGTCGTGGAAAGCGCGGGTTCGCGCTCCGTGACAGTAGTGACACCCTCTGCCCAGCGCCATTCGGTCAAATGCCCCCATTCGCAGCACGATTGGGGACCGATCGGACACTTTCGTCGAAGGTGCACGGGCAAACAGCCTGGTTTTCAAACCTCTTTCCGAAAATTGACCTCACATGGTCAATGATCTTGGTATTTATGCATCCATGGCACGCCAGAATGCATAAATACTGGCCAGGGGGCGCCGAGAGACCGGAACGGCGCGCTGGTCGATGACGCTCCAGGCAGGTCCGACGTATGAGAGGCCGCCCGCTTCGGGTGTCTGAGGATCATGCTGTGACGAGTTCCTTCCAGCGGTCGGCGAGGGCGGGGATGGGCTGAGGCACCGGCCCCACGTCGCTGTCGTGAGGAATGCGCACATCATCGACGGCGTCCTTGGCAGCGCTCCTGCTGACTGCGGATTCGGGACGGGGCAGGTGGTAGCGGACGCCCGAAGAGGGCCGAAGGCCCGGGCAGGGGAGCCGGGCCCGGTGGTTGACGGGCATGTAGTCGTCCCAGTCCAGGATGTTGAGGCAGTGAATCTGGCCACCCCAGTGCCGGGCGTCACGCAGTTCCCCGCGGGAGACGTGGAGCAGGTAGACGCACAGGGCGGCGGTGACGCTGCCGGCGCCGGCAGCGTAGTGCCACCAGAACTGAGCACCCTGCTCCTGCTGTTCCTCCTGCGCGGCCAGGTAGAGAAGACAGGCGAAGGTGAGGGCACCGCCCGCATCCCGGGCGGTGTCGAACGCGGTGACGCGGGAGGCGGCACCGGGGTGCTGGAGGGTACCGCGGCACAGCAGCTGCAGGTCGTGCGCCGCCTGTTCGTGCAGGGACGACGGCCGTGGATGAGGTCGCATCCCGGTGCCAGGAACGGTGTGCAGGAGGTGCACCCAGCGCAGCTCGTGCAGCTGCCGGGCGAGACTCTGCTGGGCCGCGTCCAGGTCGGCGGCGGTGTATTCGCCTTTGAAGATGCGGGCGCGGCGCAGGGCCTCGTCGATGCTGCGCGGGGTGCGGGTCATGGCTGCCTCACTCCTGATCGTTGTCGCTGATGCCGGCGGTTGAGTAGCCCATGGCGGCGGCGAGCCGGTGCCGGGCCGTGCGGCGGACGGACCGGACGGTGGCTTCGCTGATGCCCACGATCAGAGCGGTGTCGCTGGTACTGAAATCGAGGGCGTCGCGCAGGACGATGATGTCGAACTGCCGCTCGCTCAGTCGCGTCATGGCCCGGTACAGCCCCAGACCTTCCTCAAGCTCGTCAATCTCCTGGCCGTGCTCCGCCTGGAAGGAGTCGCGGAAAGAACGCAGCAGCGGCTCGGCCGCAGCACGTATGGCGCGAGCGAACGCCATCGTCTCCCGCACGTCCGGACTGCGCCCCTGGGCGGCCAGCTCTCCGTGCACACGCTCCTTGAACATGGCCCACACCCGGGCCCCGGCGTCGGGCTGGTGCTCCAGGCGGGACCAGACGGCCGCCAGGAGCAGGAACGTCCCGTCGACGAGCCGGCGAGCGGCGGTGGCGCTGCCGAGATGGATGCGGCTGTATTCCAGGAACGCCCGGTCGTAGCGGGCGTGGAAAGTCCAGAACGACGACGGCATGATCGGGCGCAGACTGCGGAGCAGATCCGCGGCGTCGGGCGGCTGACTGCTCACCGGGCGCCCCCGGCGCGGCGGGCCATGGTCAGCGGCGCTGCAAGAGACTGATCGGACTGGCCGAGCGGGGTGAAGTCCTCGGTGAGCACTGGGGCACCGGGCAGGCCTCGCACTAGGAACCACACGTCGGGCGCGGAGTACCGCACCGCGGCGGCGAAGGCCGGCGCGAGGCCGGCTACGTCGGGGCAGTTCACAGTGTGTCTTCCTTCGTTCCGTCGGTGGCGTGCCGCGCCGTTCCCCGTTCGCGGGCCTATCACCTGAGCGTCGTTGCTCTGGGGAACAGATAAGCCGACCATCACCCCTGAACGTGCATCCCTCCGAACACATCTTTCTAACGGAAGGTAACTTTCCGCATACGCAACGACTGTGCCTGCTTTGCTCACGCATAACGCCAAGCTCCGCCACCCCGAGCCCTGCACCCGCCACCCCCGGCGAGCTGCGTCAACTCGACAACTGAAGGAAAACGAACAGCGTTTGCGCGAACCTGCAATTGCAGGATCAATTTCACGATGTGCTTCAGATCACGTTTGACTGGGAACCGTGCGCGCCCCCACTGCACCCAGCACGCTGAGGGCTACCCGGCGCGCCACCTTGACCGCATCCCCGACCACAACCTCACTTGGCAGGCTGCGAGCGCAGCTGAGGGCTGGCCAGCGACCACGACGGCCTGCGCCGCCTCACCACCGTCGCGACCGTCGCCACTGCACGCCAACCGGACACCCTGCGCGCCGCCCAGGCCGGACAGCGCCTGTCGGTGATCTGCCGGTGGATCCTCAACAAGCCCGACGCCGCCGACCACGTCGACCGCCTCGCCCAGGACCCCGACGCAGCATCCGAGGAGCAGCTCGACGTCGAGGGCGCCCTCGTCTTCGCCTGCCTCCTCCACCTCACCGACCACCACGAGAGCGCCCAGTTCTGGTGGCAGCTCGCCGCCGGCGCCTAACAGGCTCACCCCGGCCCGGTCCGTGAATCTTCAGTTCTAGCGGTCGCTGCCACGCTGTATCCCCTCCTGGTCACCGGGACGATCAGCCAACCAACCGGCGGCCCTGCCCCGCAGGATGGCCTTCGGCCAGCGGCCGGTCCAGGATGCTGTGGGTCCCGATCCGGTGCCACACGATGTGGGGGAGCCCGGCGACCACCGCCCGGCCGTAGGACCACGTGGCGCGTCCGTCCGGCGCCCAGGTGAGCTCGTAGACGCCCGGCGCGCAGCGCACCCCCTTGATTGGTGGAGTACGTACGGGTTCGTTCGTGGCCGTCTGGCGTGTCGACGTCGCATTTCAGCTGGTAGATCGGCGTGCTGGGCCCGTTCACTCGATGGTGTGAGATCTCCGCAATAACTCGCAGATTCTGCGAGTGATCGCCGTAATCTGCGGCTTTGTGTCGGATCTCGAAAGTCGCACCCTGTCGCTCGTACGCACCTTGCCGGAGCCAGGCGTGCCGGTGGACCCGGCCTCGGTGTCGGTCGAGGCCGGGCTCGCTGACGTTGTGACGCTTCAGCGGCGCCGGCAGGCAAGGATCTCGGCGCACGACGAGGAGAGCTTCTTCCTGGACACGCTGTCGGAGTATCAGTGGGCCCGGGACGCGGCGGGGCTGGCGCAGGAGACGCTGGATGGGCTGATCAAGCCGGTGATTGAGGTCTGTGAGTTCTACGGCACGGTGCCGTGGCAACTCTCTTCCCGTGAGGTCGACCGGTACTTCGCCGGGCCGGGGAAGCGGGCCCAGTCGACGATGCGGTACAAGATCGGCAAGATCGACCGGTACTTCGCGTTCCTGGAGCAGCGGTACGCGGGCGAGATCATGAGCCGCTTCGGGGCTGTGGTCGAGTCGCCGATCGATCCGTTCAACAGGCCCCGGCACCGAGGCGACTTCGGGCTGAGAATCCCGCCGTCGCAGGCGGCGATGAAGATGTTCTTCGGCCGCTGGCGCGAGGACCTGCCCCGGGCGCGGAAGTACCTGGTCGCCTGCCGCGACTACGTGATGACGAAGATCGCCTACCTGTCGGGCGTCCGTGCGGCGGAGTTGTGCGGCGTCTGCATGGGGGACGTGCACTGGGAGCACGGTCAGTGGGGCCGGTTCGTCGTCCTGGGCAAGGGCGCGAGCGGTTCGGGACCGCGGCCGCGCGAGGCGTACCTGTTCCAGGAGGGCCGGGCTCTGCTGTGGTGGTACATCGAGCAGATCCGGGGCGAGTTCGGCGACGATGCCGAGCATCCCCGGGCGCCACTGTGGCCGTCGGAACGCAAGCCGACTGCGGTCACGGCTCTGAACCTGCCGATCGCGCCGGTGATCGTGCCTTCGACGTTCCGTCGCGCCCTGCACAGCGCGGCGGCGAGCTACCTGAGCGGGCCGGTCACCGACCTGTTCCCGCACCTTCTCCGGCACGTTGTGTCCGCAGAGGCCGTGTGCGGGTGACCCCGTGTGGCGATTGAGCAGGCGTGTCGTCGCAGACCACTTTCGCGACGCAGGTAGCCGGAGGTGTTGCATTCCGGGCCGTCGATGTGATGCGGATCACCGTCCGGGTGCTTCGGGCCGGGCATGCGCGATCATGAGCGGATGAACGCTCGCTTCCTTGGCATCACTGATCTGGTCGAAGCCCCGTCCGTGGCGGTCGTAGTCGACGTCATGCGTGCTTTCACCGTGGCTGCCTGGGCCTTTGCCCAGGGGGCAGAAAAGATCGTTCTTGCTGAGTCGCTGGACGAAGCCCTGGCGCTCAAGGCTCGTCACCCGGATTGGGTGGCACTCAAAGACGGTCCGCCCGCACCCGGGTTCGACACCGTCAACTCGCCTGGCCTGCTGCGGTCTATCGACCTTGGCGGACGGACCGTTGTGCAGAAAACCACGGCAGGGACGGTCGGCGCCCTTGCGGTCAAGGAGGCGTCGCTCGTGCTGTGCGCCGGCTTCGTGGTGGCGGAGGCAACGGCTCGGCTCTTGCGGACACGCGAGTGCGACGGTGTCACGTTCGTGGTTACTGGCGAGGATGGGCAGGCCGATGAAGATCTGGCGTGCGCTCAATACATCGCTCGCAGGGCCACCGAGGCTGGGACGGATGCAGCTGAGTTCCTCCGCCGCGCTGGCGAGTCGCGCGCCGCCGCCGAGCTGGCGGAGGGTGTGCGTCAAGGAGTCCATCCTGATGACGTCGCGCTCTGTCTTGAGGTCGACCGGTTCCCCTTTGCCATGGTGGCGACCTTGGAAGACTCGCTCATGGTCCTCCGTCCGTGCGCCGTGCCTTCGCTGACCGACGAGGCTTCGATCTGATCGCTGGTGAGGTCCAACTCTCGCCATGCGAGAGCCGGCCTCCGGTCGAGTGTGCGGCATCAGCTGCACGTCCCGATGACGGTGGTTCGCGGTGCGGGGAGGCGGCTCACCCGGCTCGTTCCGGCGGCGGATTCTCGAAGATGAACGATCTCCTCGTGCTGGGCGGCGAGCCGGGACAGGGCCTGGCTGCGGAAGTCTGTGAGTTCGTCGATCGTCCGTTCCGACTGGGCCAGCCGCTCCTTGAGCTTGGCGTTGTCCGCCTTGAGCCTGTTGATCTGGGCTTCGCGGGGATCTGGGATCTCTCCGGCCTGCTGCAGGGCATGTAGGCGTCGCTCGAACTCGACGCGGAGGTGAGCGTAGGGGCGGGTTCCGTAGAACGCGGTGCGGTCGACTGCGGCCTCGCTGGCGAGGGTCTTGATGTCGCACTTTCCGCCGGGCGGGATCTCGCCGCGCAGGAGCCGGTCCATGGCGGCCCGGATGCGGTTCTCGTTCTCTGTCCGCTGAGCTGCGGTGATCCTCATGTGGACTCCTTGCTGACGGTGGTGCTGGCAGCGTCGATCTCCGCGACGACACGGAGGGCCCGCTCGTGGTCTGCCTGGAGCCGGGTGCGTTCGGTCTTGCGCGTGGTACCGAGCTGGCCGATGAACGTCTCGGTGCGATCAGCGTGCTCGGCCCAGACGGGGCGGTGGCAGGGGTGGTGAGTTGCCTGCGGGCAGCGGGCGGAGTCACACATCCCGATCAGTGGCCTGCTGGCGGTGGGGGTGCCAGCCAGTTTGAGGCAGAGGGCCCGAGAAGGGTCGGTGAACCAGCAGTAGTTCGCTGGGCCGAGGTGCAGGACGTTGGCACGTTTGGTCAGCAGGTTGAGCACGTCGCGGTCGTTGCGCTGGATCTTCGGTGCCGATGCTGCCGCGGGGTTGAGTTCCTCGTCGATGCTGGCGAAGAACTCGGTCAGGCTGCGGGCGCCTGGTCCGGCGGGCAGAATGCCCTGCTGGTAGTTGCGGAACTCCTCCAGGACCAGTTGGAGATTGCGTTCGCTCTCGTGCTTGTTGACCTCGGACAACAGCTCGGCCTGAGCCCCGCCAGGGCGCGAGGCATACCCCTCCGTTGTGGCCACGGCGATATGTTTTAGGTGGATCTTGGAGGCCAGCAGTCCGCCCGGCCGGTAGGCCATTTCCAGGGACAAAGTTCGCCGTAGCATCCGCAGGTTGACCGGCCCGTCGGCAATGCGGGCGAGCCCGAGCCGCTGTCCGGCGTCGGAGTTGACCCAGTTCTTGAACCACTGGTAGCGGACGTTGAAGGCGAACCGGCCCAGGAGCAGGGCATCGTCTGCGGGGTCTTCGTGCAGTTGCTCCAAGAGGCCGATCGCGCGGTGGACGGGTTCGATGACGACCCACTCGTCGTCGGTTCCGCCCAGCGGCTGACCTTTGACGACCTTGCTCGCAATGCGGTGGCGGACCAGGCCCGGAACGGGTTCTTCGGGCGGGCGACGGCAGCCGATCCGCAGTTCCATCAGTTCACTCGCCCGCATCCCGGAGATCGTGGCCGTGGTGACGATCGCGGCGGTGCGGACGATCCCGACCACGGCGCCGGCCTCGAGCCGGTGCAGCGGCAGAGTCCAGGGGAGTACGGACTCCCCATCGGCCGTGAGAATGTCGGACACGTCACGGCCGAAGGGCTTTTCCACTCCGACCTGGGCAAGGGCGTCCTCGAGCGGCCTGCGGAGAGTGGACAGCCATGGGGCGGCGAACTGGCTGAGGCCGGCTTGCCGAGCCAGGGTGCCCGTCGCGACGGTGAGGAGCGGATCGTGCGGGTCCCAGCCGTCAGCGAGTCGTCGGGTGACGTACCACTCTTCGAGCATGGGCAGGGGCGTGCACGTATCCCTGTACTCACCGAGCACCCGGCTCATCTCATGGGCTGGGACCCTGCTTTTCGCGCCCACTTTCCGCAGACCCCGGTGCCGTCGTGCCGAGTACTGGTCTGACTCCCGGATCGCGTGCGCCAGTTGGACCGCGTGCGGGCCGAGTGTGTCGACGAGGTAGAGAGCGGCCGCGAGCATGGGCTGCAGGACGGAGTCTTCGACGGGCTGGGTCTTGTTCTCCGTGCGGCCGGAGGGCATCTCAGCGATAGCTGAGGCGGTGGCGCCGCCCCAGGGCCGCAGAGCCGCCCCGACCCGGTCCGCGGTGAACAGGTCACGGTAGTTGACCAGGTCGACGACGGCCTGGGCGGCGGCGCGTCGGGTGCCGGGGCTCTGTTCGCCGACGATGGCGCCGTGTTCGTCGAGCACATAGCGGCGGTGGGCGAGGTATGCCTCGCAAAGGCGTGTTTCAAGCGCTTCCAGGCTTGCGACGGACCGCTTGTCGAGCCACTGGAAGAGGCGGGTGAGTTCGTCGAGACGGCCCACGCAACTGCGCAGGTGGAGAGCGGTGCGGTGGGCCCGGGGCAGCGGGGCGACGGCTGGGTGCCGCGGTGCAAGCATGGCCAGGAGGAGTTCCTTGGCAACCAGGCGCCAGCGCAGATCACGGATGCCGGTGAAGTCGAGATGCCGGTGGCAGATCGGCAGTTGGACCGGCAGGCCGATGACCTCGTTGAAGTCCCAGACATCGTCCTCGAACAACGAACCGCGACAGCCATCAGGAACGGGGAGCCCCGCTTCGCGGCAGACGTCGGCGCTGGCGAAGACAGCGGAGGAGCCGTCGAAGGGGATCGTGAGGGCGGTGGTCACGCGGTCATCTCCTCGGGCAGCAGCGGCAGTTCATCGTCCATGTCGTCGACCTGTCCGGTTGCCGCTGCGAGGACGCTCGGGTCGAAGCGGTCCAGGACCTGCTGGATGCGGGCGGCATAGGGGCCGAAGACGGCCATGAAATGGGCGGCCGGCATCTGCTGCCACTGCCGGGAGAAGAACGCCTTGAGCCGCAGCAGGTTGACCGCGTGCCGCGGAGCGAAAACCGCCAGAGGGCAGAGCAGGCAGACCCAGGGACGAGCCGGACAGGGCTTGCCCTTCGGGCCGTGCAGTCCGGACAGCTGATCCCCGCAGGCGGCGGTGAACACATCACGCTGTCCGCCGACGAGTTCGGTGATCGCCGCGTCGTCCAGGTCCAGGGCCGCCAGCAGCTGCGGATAGCCCTCGGCCAGCGCGGCCGCTTCCTCCTCGGTGATCACCGTGGGAGGGTGGGCCCGCCGGAGCATGTCGTGCTGAGCGTCTTCGACGACCGCCTCAACAGCCTGCTGCTGGAGGGGTGTCGTGGCGGTCAGATAGTGGTCGCCCTCGACCTCGGGAGTGTGGTTCGGATCGATCGTCGCCCGCCCCCGCCCCGCCCACGTGCTCTTGTCCCGCATCGCATGATGCGTGGTGCGGACCCGCGCGCGGTGGATCTTCATCGGCTGGCCGTCCTGGGTGAACACCCCGTGCCGCACCACCCACCGCTGGATGGCCGCCCGGGCGCCGGACCCCGTGACCACGGTGAACTGCCCGGGGCGGCTGAGCGACAACCACAAACGCCTTCGCTCTTCCGGGCCGGCCATGCTCCGCAGCAGAGCCGAATGGGACAGCCACTGCTCCAGCAACCGCACCGCTCGACGCGGCAGATTCGCGCTCTCTGCCGCGGTGCGACCCTTGATATAGGAGAGAAGGACGGTGGAGTCACCGGCCCAATCGACATCGCCGGTGACCAGGTCGTCGATGCCGTCGGGCACGATGCCGGAGTAGATCCCGAACAGGAGCCGGTAGGCAATCAGCGCGTTGTGTGTGGGGAACAACTCCGCGTTGGCCTGAAGGAATCCGCCCCGCTGGAACAAGGCGCCCTCCGTGATACCCAGCTCCGTGGCGACCCGCGGAGTCGAGACCGGTCCCAGACGGGCCAGCAGCCAGCGCAGATTCACGACCGTCCAGCCGCCGGTCTGTGGGTGCTGTCCTTTGGGGAGTTCGGCCAGGGCTCTTCGATGGGCGGCGTACGACTCGTCGGTCAAAGTGCGGCAGACCTCAGTCAGCCGCTGCCAGTCCGCTTCCGGATATGGAGCCAGGGGACGGCGGTTGGGCTGGATGTTGAAATGCCGTCCCGCCGCGAGTTCCAGCACGCCCTCGCCGAGCCTCCCGCCGCTGCGAGCGAAGCCCTCCAGCAGGCCCCGGGTCAGTGCCTCCTGCTTGCCGGTGCAGCCCATCCAGTACTCGGCCAGCAGGCCCCGCCGCAGCTGGGCGGCGTCGCCGGTGAAACCACGCTCGGCAAGAGTGCGGGCCATGTTCTTGACGGCCAGGATGTAGAAGGTGACGGTGCCCGCGCTGTCGGCGGTGCCGTGCGGATGGATCAGGTCGACCAGACCGACTGCCAAGTCCCGGACCAGGGCGGGATTCGGCAGGCCGTCCAGGGAGTACTCCGCGCGGCTGCCGTTGCTGAACACGCAGGTGATGCCGAGCGGTTCGTCGATGAGCATGGTCGGCATCAGAGGTCTCCGTCCTTAACGTCGTCGGTGAACTCGGCGTGCGCTTCGCGGTCGGCCGTCGCCTCGTCGGTCAGGCCGGCTGCGGCCCCGGCGCCTTCGTATGCCTCCCGGTAGATGCGGGTGGTGTCCAGGCGGCGAAGGTATTTTTCCGTCGTCAAAACTGTGGAGTGACCGAGCAAATCGCGCAGCACGAGCAGTGGGTCCGCCTTGGTGAGGTAGAAGACGAGCGCGGCGTCCGCGTCGGTGTCCCGCACGAGCTTCGCCGCCTGCCGGTAGTGCCCGGTGACCAGGTATTCGAGGGTCCTCATCGAAAAGCTGTGACGGAGCCGATGGGGCCAGACGTGCGGGAACCGGGGCTCGAACCGGGCCCGGATCCGGTCGGATGCGCGCTCGAAGACGGTGGCCCAGGCAGTGAACGGGCCGCCCCCGCTCTTCACCGCCAGCAGGCAGGAACCCCCGCTCGGGGCGACCAGCCGGCGTCGTTCGGCCAGAGTCAAAGACGCCCACGACCGCCGGATCCCATTGACCAGCCCTCCTCGGGCATCGGGTTCGCTCACCCTCAGCGGCTCGCCCCACCGCCGCGGCGGCCGCCACCGGGTGCCCTCGGCGGTGGCGACCCGGTCAAGCTCCAGATAGTCGTGGACACCGGCGAGGGCCTCGTAGGAGATCCATGTGGTGCGGAACTTCTTGCCCTTGGTGATGGAGCCCGGCACCGGAAACGGGATCGGGACCGCCGTGGGCTCCGGCGGCAGCGCGGGGATCTCCCAGGGCAGCAGGTAGGTGAACTCCTGCAGCCGCAACCCGGTGGCCAGCGCGAGGTCTCCGACAGCCCCGTTTCGGGTCAACTCCCGCCCGTGGAAGCCGGTGTCGTCCGAACCGTCCGGGGCCAGCCCGCGCAGTCCCTTGCGGAACAGCTCGGTGAAGTCCGGCTCCAGGTACTTGATCGTCACGTGTGGCTTCGGCGTGCGGCGGACCGCCAGGTTCACCCTCACCTCCCGTCCGGTCCCGGCGAACAGGGCCCGCGCGGAGCGGTAGGTGAACGGCTCGGCCGTCGCGTATCCCTCGTCGAGGGCCCACCGGTAGAACAGCGACAGAATGCTCATGTGCTGGCCCCACGTCGTCGCCGCGAACCGGGCCTTCAACGGACCCGCCGCCCGGTGCTCGGCGTACCGGCTCAGCCCCGCCTTCAACCGCTCCCGTGAGTCGAACAGCCCCACCCCATGTACGGCCAGGAACTCCATCCACTCCTTGAGGGCCCGCGCGTAGTTCTCCCAAGAACTCGGCGCCGGCGCCCCACTGGCCGGGAGCTCACGCAGCCACCGGTTCACGATTGCCGTCGGGCGCGGCGCCGCCAGGCCGTCCTCGAAACGCAGGTCATCGTCGACGAGCACCGGCATCCCCTCGGGGATCAACGGCCGATGCTCGATATCCCAGGACTGCCAGCCCCGGGACGAGAAGAAGCTCAGGATCATGAGCGCTGACAGTAGAAACACCACACAGCTCGACGCAAAGCCCAAACTGCCAACACAGCAGCCCAGTTAGAGCTAATCGCCACACGGAAACTAAGCAGAGACAACATGCCCGTGCGCGACCCACAACTACGAGCGCGGGATGACGTTGTGGGAGGTACAGAAGGTCCTCGGACATGCCTGGGCAACCACGACTCTTCGGTACATGGCTACCGCGCAGGCCGATCCTGAGCACGCGAACCTGGCGGCCAGCTCCCGGGCGGCCCAACGACTGCTGATGGACAAGGGGAACCTGAGGTGAAGTGGAATCTGCGGATGGTGGCCGCGCAACGGGATCTGTGGCGGCCGACCGAAGTACTGGCCGCGTTCCGGCAGGTCGGATTCAACCCGTCGCTGAGCAAGGTCGCCGCGCTGTGGGGCGGGACTCCGGTCACGGTGCGGCTGGAGGACCTGGACATGATGTGCGCCGCGCTGGGCTGCACCGTCGCGGACCTGCTGCAGGCCGAACCCCTCGCCGGGACCCAGGCAACGCCGGAGGAAGGGCAGCGGACGGCCGACGGCGCGGAGTTGCCGATGGGGCCGGTGCGGCCGGTGCCGGGAAGCCGCCGGGGGAGCGGGCCGCGCTCGCTCCCACCGAGCTGAGCGCCGGTGCCGGCGGACCGGGCAACGGCCCGGAGCTGTGCGGATTGTCTGGGCTGGGTCGTTCTGAACCAGAGAGCGGCCTGCGCCGGGTGCAGGCGCTGGCGACAGCACTACCGCGAGCGGGGTGCATGTCCGCGCTGCCGACACGAGAGGCTCCTGAACTCCGACGGTCTGTGCCGCTCGTGCCTGCAGGCGATCCGGCTGCTGGACGACGCCGAGTGGGCTCTAGGGACGGAGGGAGCGCCGCCGCGTGATCTTCAGCTGACTGTCGGCGTCTACCACGACCGCGCGGACTCAGCTCGCCAGTTGAGCCGGGCCGGCGGCACTGGCCCGAGGACCAGCGAGGTGTGGGTTCTCAGACTCAAGCAGCAGCGCGCGGACGCCGAGCCGCGGCCGCCTGCGGTGCTGGAGCCGGGCGTGTGGGGGCAGATCCCGCTGTTCACGCTCCCCAGAACTCTGACCGACGACACCGTCCGGGCGGTCGCGGACCGGCTGGTCCCTGGGTGGGAGAAGGCCCAGGCGGTGCTGGAGGAGATCGCGGCCGAACAGGGACTGAGCCGCGGGAACCGATACCGCAAGGCCGCGCTGCTGCGACTCGTGCTGGCGGTCCGCGCGGCCGAAGGTACCCGGCTGCTGCCTGAGGTGCTCCTGCGGGACCTGCCCGCCTGCCGTGACACTGTCCGCCTCGTTCTCCAGCGGGCCGGGCTGCTGGAACCGGCACCCGAGCCCCTGCGCCTGCTCCCAGCAGGCCGGCGCCCACCCCGGACCGTGGTCGGCCGGGTGCCTCAGTGCCGGTCGCCGCGATCGTGTGCGGACTGCCAGGCGTGGATGTCCTCCGGCCAGTACGGTTCCCGCTGCACTCCCTGCCAGCATTGGCGCCAGAAGCTGACGCGGGGCATCTGCGCACGCTGTCACCGGCAGGAACTCCCGCTGCGGAAGGGGCGCTGCCGCAGCTGTCGCCCGTACCGTCTCCTCGACGACGCCCAGCCCGCCACCACCCGGTACACACAGCTGATGGTCGACGTGCCCGTCGGAGGATCCGGACCGCCCCCGCCGATCCCGGTCGACGAACCGTTCCAGCCGGGGCTGCTACCCGCACCGGTGCACACCGCTGCCGGGCAGGAGCAGCTGTTTGCCATCCGGCGCGACTGGACGCGGCTGCTGTCGGGCCTCCAGGGCCGGAACACGGCCGACCTGGGGCTGACCGGGACGACTGCACGGCTGGTCGAGGACTTCAGCCGGGTTCTGCACGAGCGGCAGTCACCCGGCCGCGACAGCAACATCCGCACCCTGAGCATCCTCGTCTATTGGTGCGGCGCCGAAGGGGCCATCTCCGAACGGGACATCCACGAGCTTGCCCGGACCGGACCGGGCCTCAGAGCCAAGACCGTCTGCCAGTTCCTGCGCGACCGGGGCCTTCTTCTGGAGGACCCCGACCTCCACCGCGATGTCGATCTGGCGTGGATCGAAGACACCGTCGCCGCGATGCCTGAGGTCCTCGCTGGCGAGGTAGGGCAGTGGGTGAAGGTGCTGCGAAGCCGGGGCCGCCATGAAGGGGAGACCCGCGGCTACGACGCGATCCGCCCGTACCTCGCCTCTGTCCAGCCGGTGCTCACCGATTGGGCGGAGGCAGGCCTGCTCTCGCTTCGAGAGATCACCCGGCGCCACGTCGACGCGGCCGTGGACGGCCATGCCGGACGTGCCCGCCGGCAGCTCGCCCTCGCCCTGCGCAGCCTGTTCAGGACGCTGAAGCGCGAACGCGTGGTTTTCCGCGACCCTGCCCAGCACCTTCGCGTCGGGAACCCGACAGGGATCCCGAAGCCGCTCCGCAGCGACCTGCTGGCCAACGCGTTGCAGCAGACGAAAACCCCGCTCGGGCGCCTGGTCCTCGTCCTGGCCGCAGTCCACGCCGTGCCCGTCCATGAACTCCGCACGATCCTGACGTGCAACCTGGACCTAGCACGCGGCACCCTCGTCATCCTGCGCGGCCTTCGACGGCACACCCTTTACCTGGAGGAACTCACCCACCGGATCACCGCCGACTGGCTGGACTACCGCCACGGTCGCTGGCCCGCCTCGACCAACCCTCGCCTGCTCGTCAGCCAGCGATCGGCACTCGACCCCGACCATCCCGCCGTCGGCAAGACCCTGCTCCGCGACGACCTGCCCCAAGGGCTCACCCTGGTCGGCCTGCGCCAGGACCGCATCCTCAACGAAGCCGCCGAAACCGCCGACCCTCTCCGGCTGATGAGGCTCTTCGGGATCACGGAGAAGACCGCCATGCACTACGTCACCGTCGCCCACCCGGAGCGCACGGCCAAGCTGCCGAGGTGAAGCGGGCCGTCAGCCTTCCAGGTGATCTGCATGCCAGGGCGCGTCGGCTCGGGTGGGGCGGGCACCGGCGGCGATCCGCAGTACGTACACCGGCCGTTAGTCATAGGGCCTTATCTGCATCTGTCAAGTGCAACGGCTGGCCACAAACCCAAAGCTTGTGCAGGCACAGGCACGTTCCTCGCCGCCGACGCGAGAGGATCGGCACGATAGGGGCACGGACGAGGCACTCGAGCGGAGCGAAGACGAGGGGCCTCCTCAGCGACAACTGATGACGATCTCTGAAAACGGTCGTGCTGTCGGCGCGGCCTCCTACAGTTCCGTCATGTCCAACTATCAACGGCCCCAAATGAATCGAAAGTACATGCTGGTCGAGTTCCCCGTCGGCACCCACCTCGACCACTCCCGTGCCTCCTCCGGCGGTATGCGGGGTACCGCCCGCGATGACCGAGACAACTCGCTCGTTGCCCAGGCCGAACTTTTCGACGCCGACGACCGGTACGACGAGGGCTACGGGGACGGCCTAAGGAACCTCCTCGTCAACTGCGCCACCGACATTGCGATGGAAGTCGCTCAAACCGTGATGGTCGCCGCCGTGGAGGTTGCCACCCCGTACCTCAAGGACGGGGCACGCCGATTCAAGGAGAAGCTGCGACGCAGGCCCAAGGACACCCCGGCCGCCGAGGTGGTACAGGAGACTGCCCCCGAGCGGCCGACTGCGTCTGGTCTCCGACCGGTGACTGCTGCCGCCAACGGCCGCGACCAAGTGGACCTCGTCCTGCGTGCCGACCAGGGTGACGCCAATACGCAGGCCGCGCTGGAGCGAATCAACACGCGCGCGGCCGAGACATATGGCATCGCCGCGCGCTACTCCGCCAGCCTGCCCGCGGCAGACGTAGTCGGCGAGGCCATGCGCCAGGCGCTGGCAGCAGCCGCGCCCGGCTACGTCGCCGCCGCCCTTGAACGCCTCGCCTTCGACGACGAGCTCGGCCTGACCCCCGCGCAGCAGAAGCGTCTGCGGGGTCGTGCCGCGGAGCTCGACCCCGGCGTGGTCGAAGACCTCACCGGCGCCAATGCCCCGCTCGCGTAGCCCGGACGCTCCGGGGGCGAGAGCGGCCGCTGCGCATACGGCCCGGTCGGGCGGATCCCGGCCGGCGGCGCCGCCGGCCCGGAGCTACTGGTCACTTCGTGGCAGCTTCAGAAGGACAGGACACAGAGGGCTTCCCTAAGCTTGCGCCATGCCTTTCACGCCACTTCACCGCATACTCGGGCTCGCGCCTGGGCCACTGACCGGTGACATCCTGGACGCCGCCGTAACAGCTGGCGTGACGGAACACAGCGACCTGGACTGGAAGTCCGAGCTGCCGCCCGCCAAAGGCCTGCCGCAAACAGACTTCCCGAAGGATGTCGCGGCCATGGCGAACAGCGGCGGCGGTGTGATCGTTTACGGCGTACAAGAGACGCAGAAGGCGGCGACTAGCCGCGTCGATGTCGGCGAGTTCGATGAGGGCCACGAGCGGGCACTGCGAAGCGCCGCGATCACTGCGATCTCGCCGCCAGTGTTCGGGCTCGGTGTGCACCGTGTGGGCGAGGCAGGGAACAGGGCCGTGGTAGTGGAGATCCCGGCTAGCGTCGACGGTCCGCACCTGATCTATCGGCACGACTACTTTGGCGCTCCCGTCCGCAACGACGCCGACACGGTATGGATGAAGGAACGCCAGATCGAGGCCATGTACCGCGCTCGCTTCGACGAGCGCCGCCATGCGACCGAGGCCCTGGACTCGCTGTTCACCGAAGCCGCCGCCGGGCGCGACAGCCGCAAGCGGGCGTGGCTGATCGCGGTTGCCCACCCGCGGCTCCCTCTCGTTCGCGAGAGGCTGACACGCGACCAGGCGCAGAAGGTGACGTCCAAGGCAGAGAGCCTTGCCTTGATGTACGCGGGGCGGGGTGGTGTTCACCCCCTGGAGAGCGTGGACCGGCTCAACCCTCGCCCTGGCCTGCGCCGGTGGGTCCTGGTGAACACGGCAGCGGCCGCCTACTCCTGGTGGAAGGAGGCGTGGGCCACCATCCACCACGACGGATCGGTCACCCTGGCGGCCGCTGTGGGCGGACACCGGCGTGCTGCTTCGGGCGCTGAGGGCGGGGAGTTCTTCGAGGGCCGGCACGTCGAGTCCTCTGCCATCGAGTGCTCGATCACGGACATGATGGCGTTGGTCCGAGCGACTGCGGACCTGACCGGTGCCGGCGAGTACGACGTGCGTGTCGGAGTCGAGTGGGCTGGCGAAGGGCCGCTGACAATTCTGACCCGGGACACCATGGGCTTCGTTTACGACGAGGTGTCGACCCCTCTGCATCGGTATACGCCTGTCGAGACGACTGTGAATGCAGTTGCTTCTGACCCGGACTTTTTCTGGCAGGTGCACGACCTGGCGCAGGACTGCGTGAACCAGGGCGGTGTGTCGAACGTTCTGATGATCCGCCCTCCAGAGCGTGACGGGTCGGCGTAGCTGAGCTGCTCCCTGCGGGCCTGCTGTTACCGATTCGTTCGTCCCAGAAGCCGGTGCGAGCGATGGCGTCGGCGGTGACAGCTGGGGTGCGGTCGACAAGGAGAGGGTGGGGACGGGACCTGCGGTCTCCTTCTTGCGGGAGCCGGTTCGTGGCTACAGTCCAGGCCATGGCTTCTCCCGAGGCACTCGCAGCGCGCACACTTGCCCAGGCCGCGGTGAAGCTGGCGCAGAGAAGGACCGCCTGCCCCGGGCCGCTGCCGGGGCAGGTCCTGGCGCCCCGCATCTGAGGCGCCCATCGCGCCATGACCAGCACCGCTCGGCCCTCCGCCCAGCACTGCGAGCCTGACTCGACAGCCGTCCTGGACGCTGCAAACTGCTGATTGCCCGGCGGAGTTCTGGGATCATCGGCTGATGGTCAGCAGCAGGTACCGCTCGGGACTTCGGCAGCAGCTGGACGCTGTCGTCTCGCGCCACCTCAGCGGGAACACGCATGCCACCCTCAACGCAGCGTTCGCGGAGCTGGCCATGCCGGAGATCCCCAAGGAGGAGGGATCGCTGCGTGAACGAATCGAACGCAGCTACGCCCAGGTCTCCGACAACGACCTCACCCACGTCGCGCAACGCATCCTGGCTCGTGGGAGTCTCACCGCTGCGACTCGCAACGGGATACAAGATCTACTTTGGGCGGAGTCGTCACCCCCGGCGATATCCAAGAGGGTCCGCCGCGAACTGGCCCGAGCCCTGGACCTGGCGGACATGGCACGCCACGAAGCCCGATTCATGACGCTGCTGGAGCGCTTCTGGGTGCTCGACCGTGAAGAATCCCTCGCCGACCTGCTACTTCCCAGCACCAACCGCCCGCCTGGGCTGAGACAGCACATCCAGCAACACGTCTTCCGCAACCCGGAGGACTGGTCGACCGAGGACCTCTTCGAACACCTCGGGGCGTTCGAGGCCGGCGACGCGCGATTCGCCCGCTTCCTCGCATCGGCCGTCTCCGCCGACGTGCTCCTCGACGAGCCCGCCCAACGTCACCTCGTGGCACAGATCAACGAGCAGATCCGCAGCGCGGGAGTCGAGCTCCGTGAGACCGGGGCAGACGGCGGCTACCCGCGCTTCACCGTGGTCTCCACCCGGCTCGCCGACAACCGACGGCCGAAGAACGTCATCTTCGCCTCGCTCACCAAGCCGGACATCCGATTCCTCTCCGCAGTGGACAACGACATCGAAATCGTCGGTGACCCCGGCAACGTCCTTGTCTACGACCGCGAGATCACAGGCGACGGCATCCGCTGGCGAGACCTCCAAACCTGGTGGCAGGACACCCAAAAGATCGCAGACGAGGCCGAAGCCAAGAAGACCCTCTACCACCGGCTCCGCCGCAGCCTGCCCGGCAACTCACCCGGGCAGCGCAACGTCTTCGAGCTCTACCACCACATCCTCGGCTCTGCCGTCTATGACCTCCCGGCGCTCCTGCCCGAGGTGTGGCTCCACTGGGACCACAAAACAGTCCGTGAGCGTGGCCCTGAAGCGCTGCTGCGCTCCCGCATGGACTTCCTGCTCCTAATGCCCCACGGCCAGCGCGTCGTTCTTGAGGTCGACGGGTCCCAGCACTACACCCGCGACGACGGTCAGGTACCCGACAGCTGTAAGTACGCGGAGCTGGTGGCTGGGGACCGAGAACTCAAGCTCAGAGGTTACGAGGTCTTCCGGTTCGGCCACGACGAACTCAGGGACGCGGAACGTGCCAGACTCCTGCTCCAAGAGTTCCTGCTGGCCCTCTTCCAACGTTTCGAAGTGAACGGCCGCACCAGCTGACACCGGAGGCCGGAGCACGGGCCGGATGAATACGGGTACCCATCCGGCCCCAGCCGTGAAGGCTGAACTCGCACGACCACCGACGAAGACGGGGAAGTGGCGTCCCGGTTCGGCGTACTCCGGCTCCGGGATTTCGGGAACCCGCGCGCTTCCCGTAAGCCGGGGCGGAACTGGCGGCCGGTGCGCAGGTCGGGGACGAAGGCGTCCAGGACGACGCGGCGGAAGCGCCAGCGCTGGGCGGGGGTGAGGTGCTGGAGGTCGGCGGTGAAGCGGGGGAGGGTCTCGAAGGTGGGCACGGTGGTCTCCTCCGGGCAGCACGACGAAGCCCCCGGCGGTTGCCGGGGGCTGGGTAGGCGGTGCTCGTTGGCGGTGCGTCTTCCTTGGCGCGTGGTGATGCTCAGTGGTGCTGGATGGTGTTGTTCGGGTCGTGGTGTGAGGGCTGCCGGAGAGCGATGACATTCGCGTCCGGCCCGGGGCCTCTTCCCGCCCGGCGGGCCCCGGTGAAGAAAGTTCGGCCGCTGCTCCCGCCTGACGGGACGCCGGGCTGATCGGCCTTTTCTTGCAGGTCAGAGCCGTGTGGCGTGGTCTGCATGACAGTGGATATCAGGGTGATCCGGGCCGGTCAGATGTACCGCTACTACCTGCGCGAGACCGTCGTCGGCGACGGCCGCCGCCCGGCCCGCGCGCCGCTGCGCGCCGCCCAGGAGCAGGCCGGAGTCCCGGCCGGGCGATGGATGGGCCGCGGCCTGGCCGTGCTCGGACTGGCGCGGGTGAGGAGGTCACCGAGGCGCAGCTGCGGAACCTCTTCGGGGAGCGGGGCCGCCATCCGTACGCGGACCGGATCGAGGCCGAGCGGCTCGCCGCGGGTGACTCCCCGAAGAAGGCGTTCAAGGCCGGCGCTCTTGGACGCCGGGTGACGGTGACCGGTGTCGACTTCGTGTTCCGGCCGCAGCCGACGATCTACCTCCTGTGGGCGTTCGGGGATGAGGAGACCCGGCGGGTGATCGAGGCCGCGCACGAGCGGGCGATCGAGCGGGTGCTGGAGTGGATCGAGGACGAGGTCGCGGTGATCCGGTACGGCAAGGACGGCATCTACCGGGTCCGGCCGCCGGGCGGTCTGGTCGCCGCCCGCTTCCGCCACTACGAGGCGAGGTCGGGTCGGCCGTTGCTGTTCTTGGGGCGTTTCAGATCTGTCTCATTACCCATCCCTCGGGACAGTGAAGATCAGCTCTGCGGACAGCTGGCACCTGGTACATCTCGTCTCTCATCCCTTCTGCGGGGCCGGGCGTACGACGTCGTCGCACACCAGCAGGCGGCGATGCCCGAGCAGCTGCTCGCGCCCGAGCCGGCCGACCCCGAGCACGACGACCAGGGGCCGGAGGCCGGTCGCGGGGAGGAGCCGGACCTGACGGCGCTGCGTGCCTTGCGGAAGTCCCGTACGGACGTGGAAGCCCTCGATCTCACAGACGACCGGCTGCGCCGCCTCCAGGACGCGTTCGCCAAGATGGGCGACGACTCCCGCGATCGCGCGGACCGCTGCGCCAGCCAGGGCGACGCCACTGGCGCGGTGCGCCTGGTGCGCCCGGACGGCCAGCAGGTGCACCGCCCGCAGGAGCCCGGACCGCACCGCGGCAGGGCAGTCGGCCACTGAGTGGACCCCATGGCGCGCACCCAGTGCGGCGGCGCGCACCGATGGGCGCGTGACGGCAGTCGGACGGCTGGGCATCCCTGACGGATGTGGCTGGAACGCGTGGAATACGTCTAACCTTCCCCCATGTCAGCTCTGTCGCCACTGAACCGCGCCTTCAACCAGATACCGAAACGTGCTGAGAAGCAGGAGGGTCCGCAGCTTCACGAGACCTTCGTCGACTCGGGCGTGCTCGACGTGATCAACATCGTCGACCATCAGGTGATCTACGGCCGTCGTGGCACAGGAAAGACACACGCCCTTAGTTACTTGGGATCCGAGGCGTCCGCGAACGGTGACCTCGCCCTCTTCATCGACCTGCGCACGATCGGGTCGGCAAACGGCCTGCTTGATCCGCAGTCCGCTGTGATCACCGAGCGAGCCGCTCGTCTTCTCGTTGACCTCCTTGGGCAGTTGCACGAATCGCTGATCAACGCGGTGATCGAGGACAGTGAGCTGATCGATGACGGCAACTTCGTGGAGAAGGCCGACCAGCTGCTCACGGCCATCACCTCCGTCCGTGTTCTGGGCGATGTGGAGCGCACTGACGAGGCCGAGAGCAAGGACGGCGGCAAGGACGGCGTCGCTGCCGAGGTAACGCTGGTGGGAGGCGGCCCCAAGTTCACCGGTAAGTGGAATTCGGAGACATCGTCAGAAGAACGTGGTCTTCAGCGAGAGACCCGTAAGGGTACCGAGCAGATCAGCCTCAACTTCAGCGACGTGACGAAGGCCTTGCGTGACCTAGGTAAGACACTGAGCAGCAGGCGGGTGTGGCTGCTGCTCGACGAGTGGAGCAGCGTTCCCCGAGATCTCCAGCCATATCTGGCGCACTTCCTCACCCGCTGCGTACTGCCAGTTCAGAAGTTCACGGTCAAGATCGCCGCTATCGAGCAGCAGTCCAACTTCCGTGCCCAGGTTGATGGCCAAACCATCGGCATCGAACTCGGCGCAGACATGGGCGCCCACGTCAACCTGGATGACTTCCTGGTCTACGAGGGCAACGAGGAACGTGCACGCTCGTTCTTCCAGGGCCTGTTCGCCAAGCATCTCAAGAGCGTGGCGGCGGAGAAGCCTAACTCGCCCTTGACACGCATCGCAGGGAACATCGTCTCTGCCGCGTTCACCGACAAGCGCGCGTTCGACGAGCTGGTCCGTGCCTCCGAAGGGGTCCCTAGGGACGCCCTGTACATCGCCGCCAAGGCCGCGATGAAGGCGGGCCCGGCAGAGATCTCCGTACCGCTCATCCGTGATGCTGCACGCGACTGGTACCACGGCGACAAGATGAACAGCATCGCGAGCCTGACTCAGGCGCGCCGACTGCTCGAATGGATCATCACTGAGGTCATCCGAAGGAAACGCGCCCGGGCATTCCTCGTGAACCACGCCGATGCCCGTGATGCCCTCCTACTTGCGCTGTTCGATGCCCGCGTACTCCACATCATCCGGCACGGCTACTCCGCGCAGGATCAACCTGGCGAGCGGTTCGACATCTGGGGCATCGACTACGGAGCCTACGTCGACCTGATTCACACCCAGAGCGCGCCGCTCGGTGCCCTGCCGATCAGTGACGAAGGCGATGACAGGTACGTCGACGTCGACGTACCTATGCAGGACCACAGGGCGATTCGACGGGCAGTTCTCGACCTCCAGCAGTTCTACGCGTGAGACCTGACCCCCTGGCGGCCGTGCGGCCACCGGCACGGTGGATCGACACCGACCCCGGCGCCGTGCTCCAACCCTGCTCGTACCCGCCCTCACCACACCCTGTGGTGCGCATCGTGACGAAGGCAGACCAGGAACAGCGACCACGAGCCCTCCGGCCATGATCCCTTGTCCAGGTCTGCTACCGCCCCGACCGCGACCACGTTTCTCCTTGACCGCGCCCGCTACCGGCCCCGGTCAGACCGCGGACAAGGGGGCCGGCTGCACGCTGCTCCCTCGAGTCCCCGCCCACCAGGGCGGCCCGAAGCGAAGGAGCCACCGCGATGACCACGCACCGACCCCCGGCAGGTGCCCGGCGCACCCGCCCAGACCACGGGCCCGACCAGCACCGGGCAAGCCGCCCCGGCCTCCTGCGGCGCGCACTCGGGACGCTCCTGTGGGACCCACTTTGGTGCCCGTCACCGAGCAGGACCGAGAAAGCCCAGGTCACCGCGCAGATACGGCCGCGCGCCGCCTTGTCACGCCCCTCTTCCCTCCTCCTAGACTTCTCTGTGATGTCCGTGGAGGAGGAGATCATCGGGTCCGGGGGCCGGATGCCCTCTGCGGCCGGGCGCGGCCGGCGCCCGGCAGGTGGCCGCGCGCACCAGACGACGGGGAGGGCGCGCAGCTGATGGCGGTCAAGCGTGAGGAGAACCCGGCGGGGTCGTCGAACAACCTGCGCGGTGACGTGCTGCGCGTGCTCGGAGTGCTGAAGGTCGCAACCGTCGAACAGATCCAGCAAATCTCAGCCCCGCACCTGAGCTACCGCCACACCGACAAGCCGACGCCCTCGAAGCGGAAGCAGGCCCGAACCGCCTCGCACACCGGGGCGCTGTCCGATCTGCGCAAGCACGGCCTGGCGGAGAACGGCGGGCAGCTCCCGGGCGGAGACAGGCTGCGCAACCTGACGCCCATGGGCCTGAAGGCCGCCGCCCGCGAGCTGGGGCGGCCGGTGGGGGAGATGGGCAACCCGGCCCGCGGCGCGGGCCGCACAGGCGCCTCCCACCCGATGACGGTCAACGAAGCCGTGCTCGCCCTGCTGCGCCCGAAGCCGGACCTCGCCCAGCTCACCAGCGAGCCGGCCGACGTCCGCGCCGCCGCGCAGGCCGCCTTCGACGCGCCCGCCGGACTGGGCACCATCGCCTCCTACGCGACCGAGGTGGCGCTGCCCGCGGCGGGCACCTGGTCCAACCCCGGCAAGGGCGGCGCCCAGGCGGACATCGTCATCACCGCGCCCGAGGACGGGGTGCCGCTGCTGTTCATGGAGATCGACAACTGCTTCGAGTCCGCGCAGGTCCTCGCCGCGAAGATCGACAAGTACATGCGGTTCTGCCAGCGGAAGGTGAAGGACGTCGACGGCACCGAGTGCCCGATGTGGCGCACCCGATGGTGGGTGCCCGATGGCCGCCACGGCGACCAGCCGCACCCGCCGCTGCTGCTCGCCTTCAACCGGATCGGCCCGCGCAACCCCAACACCGTCATCGCGCAGCTGGCCGAGCTGACCCAGCGGCACTGGAAGGGCACCTGGTATGAGGACGGCTTCCACATGTACGACGGCAAGCTGCCCATCGTGGTCACCGGCATGAAGCAGCTCCAGGAGCACGACCCGGCCGGAGCGGTCTTCCGGCGCTTCGGCCGACCGCACCACCAGACCCTCCTCGAGGCGATCAGCAACCCGCGCCGCGAAGCCCACGACATCCGCAAACAGGCCGAGTACGAAGCCCGCCAGCGGGAGCACCAGGAGGAGCTGCGCCGCATCGCCGCCCAGCACAAGGCCGAGCGGGAGGCCAGCCGTCCGGTGTGCGCCGGCTGCGGCATCCGGTTCACCGACGAACGGTGGAAGGCCATCGAGCCCGCCGGGTGGGGCGCCCCACGCGAGACCCACCCGCACCTGTGCGACGACTGCAAGCAGCGCGCCATCACCGCCCAGCGGCAAGCCGAGCACGAGCACCAGGAGCACGACCCGGCCGTGCCCGAGCAGAGGGCCGAGGGCGGCTGGCTCTCACGCTTCCGGCCAGGGGCCGGGTGACAACCACCGGGGGCCGTTCGTTCACCACGCATGTCTGATGAACTGCCGTCGCCCGAAGAGATCGAAGCCGCACGCCCGCCGGCGGTTGGAAGCGCGACCAACTCGCCGCCTGGGGGCCGTGGCCCCCGCCCGAGGGCTGGAAGGACGAACTGAACAGGCGCTGGAAGGTCACTCAGCAGGGCGGCTGATCGACGCCAGCGAGGCCGGACTGGAAACGCCCTGCCCGGCCCCGCTGCTCACCGGCTGAGGCGGATGCGCGGCACCCACACAGCAGAATCGTCCAGTCGATCGCGTACGGGTGTCGGCACCGCGTCTCGGTGGACGGGAGGCTGGCATGATGTGCTCTGCTTGATGTACCAAGCCCGGACTGTCGAACAGGTGACTACCCTGAGCAAGAAGGCTATGGACTGGGTCTGGACTCAGTCGGCTTCAAAAGGCACCGCCCGGGTGGTACTGCTTGCCCTGGCACGTGAGGCCACGGGGCCTCACCTGGCCGTGTGCGCGGGCAGTACCTGGTTGATGGAGCAGGCGAACGCGTCACGCAACTCGGTGCTGACCGCACTGCGTACCTTGGAGGCGAGCGGTGAGATCGCCGAAGTCGAGGGAGTCCTGGGGCACCTGTCCCACCCGGTGTGGATCCTGCCCAAGGCGATCACTCACACGCTCAGCATCCCTGGTGCCCGGGATGATGGACGCAACTCGATACGACTGACCCTTGCAGAGCTCTCGGAATGTGATGACCCCGAGTCCGATCTCTACTGGATGGCCGAAGACAAGGTCCAGACCCTCGTGACGCAGCGGATCGCCGAATGCGTGGCCAAGAACACCCAGCCCGGCGTGCCCTCGTCCTGAGCGGGCGAGCCGGGTGTCCCCCGGCACGGCGGTCCACCCCGGCCACCCAAGTCGCCCCGCACTCGGGACACTCGGCCCGGCCAGGCGTCACCAGGCTGTTCGCCGTACTCGAGGTTGCCACGGGGAAGGTGATCGGTTCCCTGCACCGCCGGCACCGGGCCGAGGAGTTCAAGAAGTTCCTGATCAAGCTGGACCAGGAGATCCCGGCGGGCCTGGACGTGCACCTGGTGCTGGACAACTACGCCACCCACAAGATCCCGGCGATCAAGACGTGGCTGGTCGCCCACCCCCGCTTTCACCTGCACTTCACACCCACCGGATCGTCCTGGCTCAACCTGGTGGAACACTGGTTCGCCCAGCTGCCCGCAGCCCTCGCAGTAACTGGAGTGAAATCCCTCTTGGTAGGGGTGTGCTCGCTAATTCCCGCGAAAAGATGCTGAAATTCGGCTCAGAACCCCTACGTGTAAGGGTTCTGGGTGTCCAGGCGCTCTGATTCCCTACGTGTAGGGATTAAGGCCGCCCGTCCCGGGATACCTTGTCATTGCTGAGACACGGCTTACGGAATTGGGCTGTCAGCGTTGCCGGGCTCTCCCGGGGGTGGTGCCCCGGGGGTCCCGGCCTTGATCTTTTGGTGACCAAGTGCCCTGCTGTGCCGTTCCCGGGGGGCGACCAGGCAAGGTGTACTCCCTCGTCCGCTAGTGACGTCGGGTCAGGAGCGTCGCTTCCATAACTACTGTCCGTGGTCCGCTGGTTATTAGAACCGCAATTCCATGGCGTACGATTCAACGCTAAGCCGATAGGGAGATCTTCGGGTCGCTCTGTCGTCGAACTGTCCCAATTCCGTGTATGCGGCAAGGGGTTTGGTCTCACCAGCCGAACCCCCACCGCGTTTGGATCTGCGTGCTTGCCGGCGTAGTTGTGTCTAAGCGAATGGAAGGGTTCCGCATGGATGCGAACCTCACGATCCTGCTGATCTTTGTCGTGGTGCTGTCTGCAGCGTGTTACGCGGTCCGTCACCTGTCCAACACGCCAGCGAAGGTTGCCGCCGTGCTCGTGGCGCTGGCCGCGCTGGTCGGCGCCCTCAACCCCGTGGTGTCGCTGATCAGCGAACCGCAGGGTACGGGCGAGACCCTGGCGCCCGCAGGCCCGCCGATGGCGGCGCCCTCCCCGTCGGTCACGTCGACCGCTTCGGCGCCGGTCGCCCGATGAACTCGCCGGTATCCAAGCAGGACGAGCGTCTCGATGAGCCCGGAAAGGTCCGCCTGGCGGTGAGGCCATCGCACCTCGTGGCCGCTCACCAGGTCTTCGCGGACCACGGTCTGGACCCCCAGGCGCTTCGACAGATCGCGCGGATCGCCTCTCTCCGTAAGCTGTCGAAGTACGACACCCTCCAGGAGACGAGATGGTCAAACGCCGGGGTGGCCGTCCTGATCGCCAAGGGGACGGTGCGTGAGGACTCTCCCCACGGCAGGTGCCGCATCTGGAAGCGGGGTGCGCTGATCGGCGACTGGACCGGCGCGGAGGCGGCGATGCCCACGACGCTGACGGCGCTGACCGACGGGTGCAAACTCATGGAGATTTCGTCGGCGAAGATAGACCGTACCGGGAGCACCGAGGTGTTCCGGGCCTTGGCACAGGCAAGCATGATGCGCGTCAACGCCGCCGAGAACGTGTACGGGACGGACAGGAGGTCCCCTGTCGCACGTGTTGCTGCACTCCTGCATTACCTCGGTAACTCGCCAGACGTCGCGGTCGAGCGGATCAGTCCCACGGCGACCAGCATCAGATTCCTCAGGGACGGCGTGGTCGATGGCCCCGCACAGGTTGACATTGCCGATGCTCTGGGGATCAGTAGGGCGTCAGTGGAGAAGGCCCTCGCCCTCCTGCGTGACCGGGGAGTGCTGTACAAGGTCGGGCGGGGGGAGGCCCGCACCAATCGACGCTATCTAATCAAGGAGGATCGCGTCTTGGCGTCCATCGCATACGGCGGACTGCGCTGACCAGGAGGTCCGCACCGCGAAGGCGCGGGCCTCCTTCATGGCTCACCTACCGTGGCCGCGGCCCCGAGCAGGGCCGCGGCCGGGGCGGGGTCGATGGCCAGCGAAACCCCAGCTCGGCATCGGGCACAGCTGCTGAAAGGTATGTGCGAGGTTGTCAGTCCCTGCTGCTAGCTTGAGTTGGCTCTGCTCAACTCTGATGAAGGGGGGCCTGCATGGGACTTGCTGACGACATCCGCTCAGCCGTCACGACGGTGGCTGGCGCGGATTGGAACATCCGCAAGGGCACCGTGGTGCCCACCACCGACTCGATCACGCTCAAGAATGGCGCGGTCGAGCTGGACGCCGTGTACCTGTACGCGGACATGGCGGACTCCACCGGCCTGGCCAGGGACTTCACCAAGACGACCGCCGCCAAGGTCATCCGCTGCTACCTGGACGCAACCTGCCGGGTCATCAAGGCGAAGGGCGGCAAGATCAGGAGCTTCGACGGCGACCGTGTCATGGCCATCTTCATGGGCAGCAACAAGAACACCGCAGCCGCCGAGTGCGGCTTGATGATCAATCACGTAGTCAGCAAGATTGTGCGCCCCGTGGTGGAGGCCAAGCTGTCGTCCCTGGTTACCAAGGGATGGGAGCTAAAACACTGCGTGGGGGTGGCGAGCGGCACCGCCCTGGTCGTGCGCGGCGGGGTGCGGGGCGACGACGACAGCGACCTCGTTTCGGTTGGCCGCGCTCCTAATGTCGCGGCGAAGCTCAGCGACGTCCGGGAGGGGTCGTACCGCACCTACATCACTGCCGAGGTCTTCGACAGCCTCAACGAGAAGGTGAAGTACAGCAAAGGCGATGAGCCGAAGCTGATGTGGAACGGCCCGGTCAAGCACGAGGTCGGCGGGGAGATGCTCTCGGTGTACCGGTCGACGTGGCGGCGGCAGCCGTGAGTTCGCAGGAGGCACGGGAGACGGCCTGGAAGGTCCACGACTCCATATTGGACTGGACAGGGAAGGTTGACGCAAAGGCGGCGTTCGCGCTGACCCTGGAGTCGGCCGTCCTAGCCGGAGTGGCCGCGGTGGCAGCGTCGGACCACCAGTTCGCCCGCCAGGGCGGCGCGGTTGGCGCGCTGCTGTGGCTGGGCGTCGCGCTGCTGGTTGCCGGCACCGCGCTGGCGGTACTCGTGGTGACGCCCCGGACGCGGTCCAAGCACGTGGTGGCCGAAGCCTCGACCAACTTCATCTTCTTCGGTCACCTGCAGTACTGGACGCCGCAGGACCTGGAGCAATCGCTGGAGTCGCAGGACCCGCTGCCCATGCTGAGCCGCCAGCTCGTGGTCACCAGCAAGATCGCGTGGCGCAAGCACGTGTACGTGAAGTGGTCTTTCCGGCTGGCCGCCGTCGGCGGGCTACTGGTGTTGTTGGCGTTCATGGTCTCTTGACCTCTCCCGCCTCACCCGGACCGAAGCGCGAGGCGGGACCACCGCTCTCCTGTTCGCCCCTCCCGAGTGAAGGCGAACGGTCTTGGTCCCCCAAGACCGACTGCAACCGTGGCCCTCCGTGCTTTGTCTCCGTCTTCATGACAGTCAACCGGCGACCGCACCTGACATCAGATGACCGGGAGTTGCGGCTGTGGAGGGTCGGCCGGGTCCTGGCCCTCGCCTTCGTCGCCGCGGTCCTGGTGTCCGGCGGCGTTTTCTACGGCCTGGTGTACCTGCTGGACTTCCAGGAGATCGACACCACCAAGAAACTCGACGCCAAAACTCTCTTCGACCTGGTGAAGCTCTCCTTCGGAGTGGTCGCCGGGGCCGGTGCCCTCGTCGCCTTGGTCGTTGCCTACCGCCGCCAGCGCGTCGACGAAGCCGGCGCCCACCGCGAAGCCACCCGGCTCCACACCGAACGCTTCTCCCAGGCCGTCGAGCAACTCGGCTCGGAGTCCCCGGCCGTCCAGCTCGGCGGCGTCCACGCCCTGGCCGGACTCGCCGACGACGCCCCCGACGACAGCCTGCGCCAGACCTGCATCGACGTCCTGTGCGCCTACCTCCAGCTCCCCTTCACCCCCGACCCCGGCTACGACCCCGCCCACCAGGAGGAACACCACCGCTACCTGGCCCTCCGCAAGGTCCGGCACACGATCCTGCGCCTCATCGGCGACCACTACCGCCGCCCTCAGGGAACCCACCGCTCCTGGCAGGGCTGCGACCTCGACCTCACCGGCGTCATCATCGACGGCCCTATGAACTTCAAAGGCGCGACGTTCTCCGGCGGCAGGGTGTCCTTCGGCGGCGCGACGTTCTCCGGCGCGGTGAACTTCGGCGGCGCGACGTTCTCCGGCGGCGACGTGTCCTTCGGCTACGCGACGTTCTCCGGCGCGGTGAACTTCGGCGGCGCGACGTTCTCCGGCGGCGACGTGTCCTTCGGCGGCGCGACGTTCTCCGGCGGCGAGGTGTACTTCGGCGGTGCGATGTTCTCCGGCGGCGCGGTGACCTTCGGCTACGCGACGTTCTCCGGCGGCGACGTGTCCTTCGACTACGCAATGTTCTCCGGCGGCGCGGTGAACTTTGATCGTGCAACGGGTTCGGCGCCCTCTGGCCTTCTTGCTGCCGTCGGTACTCCTGTTCCTTCGAGGGTCACCCTTCCTCCCGATTGGCTGTCCCCGATTCCATAGCGTCAGAGGGCGGAACCGGTCGGTTGCGCCGTCCTGGTCGGCATCGCTCTGCAACGGGTCACCGAAGGGCCGACTACGCCGCCGCCCATTCCAGTCCGAGGGCGGCCAGGGCGGCGAGCTGGCCGGCGTCCAGCTTGGCGCGCCTGCTCTTGGTGCGATCTCTCGGTTTTGGAACAGTGGGGTGGGAGACAGTGGGGTCTGGGTGTGTTGTTGCTGGTCGGTGGCGGTTTCGAGGCGTGGGGTCACTGTCCTGGGCGTGAGAGAACCGCGGGGCATGGCTGTCTTGGGGCGTTATTGCATGTGGGGTGATGCTGTCTCAGTTTCGTGAGTTCTGATCCGCTGGTCGATGGGTGTTGGTGTGCTCGGGGGTGTGGATCAGGGAGTGCATGCGGGATGCTCGCGCCAGGCAACGTCTTGAGTAGGGGGGATGTGGTGGTGTTGCGGCTGAATTGCCCGGACCGGCAGTGCGTTCTGCCTGGTGACTCGTCGTGGCTGGGCGGGGTGCGGTACATCGAGGACGGCGTGCTCCGTGTCATCGCCGGGGCTGCGGGCGTCGCCGCCGAACGGTTCGACGAGGACCGCTTCGTCCTGGCGGCCGCTGTTTTTGAGGGCGCGGCCGCAGTCGTCGGCCGCCTGGCCGGCGAGATGGGGGACCCGGCCGGTGGTGAGGAGGAGACCATCATGGTGTGGGCCCTGCCCGCGTGGGAGCTGGACTACCTCTGGCAGGTCCTGACCGTGTTCCGCCGTGCGCTGGCCGGGGAACCGGGTACCGCTGATCTGCGCGAGCTGCTGGACGATCTCGCAGACGGGTTCGACGGTACGCCCGGGCAGATCACCGAGGACCTGCAGCGCGTGGCGGCCATGCTGACGCTGGACACGCCGGCTGTTCGCACGCTGGCCGCAGCGGCCGTCCGTTCCCTTGGTCTGCGGTCTGGCCATACCGGGCCTTTGCCGGACACCGTTGCTGTCCGCGAGGCGTTGGAGCAGGTACGGGCCGGGTGGGCTGCGGCCGGGGTCCGATGACCGAACACCCCTCGGCGTCGCGAGCGCGTACCGGGCGCGCCAATCGTGCCCGGTGATGCCCTGGCCGGCGGCGGACCTACCTCTGCCGCCTGGCCTTCGCTGCGTGTCCGGCCGACAGGTCAAGACTGTCCACGGCTGTGGTGAGCACCGGCTCGGGTGGGGCCCACGCTGGCACGGTGGAGGCATTCCCTGCGGCTGGGCCGGTGTCCGCCACCGCGGTGCCCGCCGGTGCACCGTCGCTGACGGCGTTGTCCTGGTTGTCGTCGGGGTGGAGGTCGAGGAAGAGCCGTAGCCGTACGCCGGGTTCGCCGGGCTCGTGCTCCGTGCGTTCTGCCGCGGCGATCGTGCACTGGGCGGCGAGCAGTTCCTGGACGGTGAAAGCGGTCGCGTCGTCCAGGGCGGCGACTTCCACCACGGCCAGACCCGGCCGCGCCACGTGTGCCTCGTTGATCGATCTCATGCCCGCTGCCACGCGCCACGGTGTGCCGGCAGTTCGCCGGATACCGGTCTGTCACCCGATCGGGGCGCCGGTGCGCTGGGGCGCTGGTGAAGGCGCGCACGGGACATGGCCCGGCCCCCCAGGGGTTGACATCTGGGGGTGGGTGTCTGCCGCCGTTGCTGTGGGCACGAGGATGTTGGGCGGCTACCGGGCCAGCTCGACGGTGACTACGTCGTCTGGGCAGTCGGCCAGTTCGCCGGCCAGTGCGGTCTTCTCCGCGGGGTCCACGGACAGACGGAACCGGGTCTTCACCACCACCCACAGCGTGTTGTACTCGCACCGGTTTCCGGCGGCCGGGGGCTGCCACTGGGCGGGGTCCTTCTCGCCCTTGGAGCGGTTGCTGCGCGCGGAGACCATGACCAGGGAGCGGGGGTCGCCGAGGTCGTTGGCGAAGTCCTGCCGCTCTGCGGGGGTCCAGCCGGCGGCGCCGCTGTCCCAGGCCTCCTTGAGCGGCACGCGGTGGTCGGCGTCCGTGCCGCTGGGGCCGTCGATGTAGGTGTCGTCGTAGGCGCTGTACCAGCGGCCCCCGGTCAGCTTGCAGCGGGCGCCCTGCTCGGGCGCTTCGACGGCTTCTTCCAGCAGAACCTCCTGGCGAGTGTTGCATCCGTCGCGGTCGGCGTCGATCCAGTGCCGGAAGTAGCTGCGCTTGTACCCGGTGGTGTTCTCGGGCGCGACGTCGAGTGCGTCGAGGGCCTCGCTCACGGTCAGGGTCACGGTGTCCCCGGGGCCGCGGCCCGGTCCGGAGCAGTGTGGGCGGGGGCGGCGTAGGCGGTGGCGGGAAGGAGCAGAGCGGTCACGGCGGCGGCGAGCACGGCGGTACGGCGCACGGAAGTCCCTTCGAAGAACCGGCTGGTCACGCCTTGCTACCAACGGCTGGCACCGACATGCCCGGGAGCGGCGCCACGGCCACCGGAACGAGGGAGAAACTGAGGGGGAGGGCATCGCCCTTGCACCATCCCCAGACCGCCGAGGCAGGCCTGGGCGACGTTCCGGCTTCGGGGCATCAGCGGTAGGGGCTCCAGTCACCGAAGCGGGCCATCAGCTTGCGTGCCGCGTCTTCGTTGAGGCCGAGGGCGTGGGCGGCCTGTTCTTGGGTCGTGTCCTGGCGGGCTTGGTGGGCGGGCCAGTACGCGGTTCGTGCGGCGGTCACCTCGAGCTGGCGTGCTGCCCGCAGGGCTGCCAGCGGTGAGGTCTTGGCCAGCGTTTCGATCTCTGTCACCAGTTGGGCCAGCAGGTTGGTGAAGGTCTCCGGCAGCGGGATGGCGGACCGGTCTACTTCGGCGGTGTGCGTGTCCCAGTCCTGTGTACAGGTGTCCGCCGTTCCTCCGGCCGCCTCGGCCAGCGCCTGATCACCGATCTGGTCCCAGTCCAACTCGTGTGCCGGGCCGGTCCAGCCGCAGGAGCACACCGCCCGCAGTGCGGCCGCTCGCGGCACCCGCGGGTAGCGGCCGTCATAGGTGCTCCACTGCAACACCGCTTGCCCGCCGCCTCCGGAACTCATGTCGAAGAACACGGGCGCCGGCACGGAGCCATCGGCGAGCAGCACACCGACCGCGCCCTCATGGGACGTACCGAACTCCTCCGTCGTCCACGTCTCCCGCTCACCCATGCCGCCCCTCCAGCGTGTCCTCGTGCCCCGGCGCGCCCCGGGGAGGGGGCGCTGGCCACGACGATGCCGTAGTCACGGCGAGCCGCTCGACCGGAATCACGAAAGAGGGACCGCTCACCTTGGTGCGCTCGTGAAACCGGCCCGAGGCGCCGCCAGTTCTGGTACGTCAGGGGGAGGGCGAGCTCTACGCGGATGGCTGCTCGGTGGCGGCCTGCCACAGGGGGCGGAAGTAGTCGGGAGAGCCACCGAGGATGCCCAGCAGCAAGACGAGGGTGGGCCAGTCGCAGGGTTCGTCGCGTTCCAGCATGGCGGTGACCTGAGGGGCATGTAGTCGCCAGCGTGAGTGGACGCAGATCTGCTGCGGGGTCGGCTGGCTGGCCCGCACGTGCAGGGTCCGCAGGGCAGTGGCCAGTTTGCGGACGGCCTGCGCGCGGTCGCTCACGCTGGCCAGGGAGTCGATGTCTCTTCGGTCTCGTCAAACGTGTCATGACTAGGCGTGATGCCGTGCAGCGACTGCCAAGTCGAGCCCAACTGGGCGCCAACACCTGCTGGCGAAGCGCAGGCGGACTGCATCCGGAGACACACATCAATTGAACGTGCGTACAGCCCCATCGTCTGGTTGTCAGATTTTGTGTTGGCTGATCCGGCTCCTGCCGCATTGTCAGTGCCTGGTCGTACCGTCGATGCAACGACCATCAACGGTGAGGCGGTGTGAGTTGGCAAACGTCGTCTGGCACAAGCAGCTCCGGATTCTTCTCGATCTGACCCGGGATGACCTGGACCATCCGGAGCTCCCCGATCTGTGGGACACGGTCTACAAGACAGACCGCTTCTACGGCCGTCTCGGTGTGCCGGTCAGCGAGCGGGACCTGCAGTGCGGGGGAGTGTGCCGCGACATGGGCGTCGAGGCCCCCATGCACTTGCGGATGCGCGGCGGCCGGCGCGAGGCCGTCCACGAGCGCCGCGAAGACGAAGAACGCCACAGCGTCCCGATGAGCGACGAGCACAAGGCCTACCAGGAACGCATCCTGCGCGCCGCGCACGAGGGCGGCTTCGGCGGCGACAGCGAGGTCCGCACCCGGGTCGGCCGCACCTGGATCCAGACCGACACCCTCGTCGAAGGAGCCGACGGCCGCCGCATCGGCTGGGAAGTCCAGCTGTCCACCATCGACGAACGCGGCCTGCGCGGCGTCCGCGCCCGCTCCGGCAAAGCCGCCAAGAACGGCATCACCCCGGCCTGGCACACCGACCGAGCCGCCTACGCCCAGCGCAACGACACCCACTGGACCCGCAGCGACCGCCTCCCCGCCCACCTCATCGCCCGCAACGGCGACCTGCGCATCGTCTCCGGCTTCCGCGCCCTCGACTTCTGGCACTGCGACACCAGCGCCCTCTACCCCTGTCCCCACGGCATCCGGCGCTGCGGAAAAGCCCACGCCACGGCCAAGCCCCGCGACGTCTTCTTCGACGACATGGTCCGCCAGACCGCCGCCGGCACCATCGTGCCCATCCAGTTCCGCGCCGGGACCACGGTGCACCGCTACTGGGTGACCAGCGCAGACCGCGACCGCCTGGAGGACCTGGACAGCGATGACACCCGCCTGCCACCCGAACGCGAGACCACGCCCGCGACCGGCGCCAGCCGCAACCGTCCCACCTGCCTGCCAGCCACCGTCCCGCCCACCGAGCAGGATCCGCCCGCCCCGGACGTCCCTCTGATGGCCCGTCCCCTTCTAACCGCGCTGCCGCTGCAGCCTGTCGCGCCGGCCGCCGAGACCGTGCCCTCAGACCTCGAGGCGGTGCCTCCAGCCCTCGAACAGCGCGAAACATCCACCCCGCAGGCGACCAACACCACGACGGGACTGCCCACCGACCTGATCATGCTGCAGCAGGCGGCCGACGCCGCCCACCACAAGCTCCAACAGCTCGACGACCACCACGAGCGGGACCTCCAACGCCGAGCATGGCGCCAAGCTGCGGAAGCCGTGCAGGATGCGGTGACGCACTACGCTCGCACCAAGCGCCTCAACCGGTACGAGGTCGAAGCACGCCTGCGCCAGCTCGTACGCCACTCCGAGCGTTAGCACAGCAGGTACGTCGCCGAGTGGGTGGGCACGAAGTTCCGCTGGGCGTTGTCGGCGCATGAGGCCGAGGCGGCGCTGTGAGGTTGCGGGCGGTTGCCCGGAGCAGGCCGTGACGTACGGACCGGCCTCAGCTTGTCATTTATGGCCCGGCGTCGAACGCGGATCGAACTTGGTCAGCGTTTTGGCAGTTCAGCGGACAGGAAGGCGGCCTCCGTCTGATCCTGTGCTCCGTCACAGAGTGGATCAGCGCGAAGGCCGTGACCGTGAGCTTGGTGCACCAGAGCATCCTGCGGGATGCGTTCGCGGAAGTGTCACACTTCCGCTCGGAGCTGTACGCGTGTCTGACCGCACGGGGCGACGCGTTGTTCGAGCTGTGCGACGCGTTGCTGTGTACGGACGGGCCGGTGCGGACGCTGGTCGATCTCGCGCTCGCGCCCGAGCACCGCCGTGGGCATGGAGCTCTGTACGGCGGACTCAACCAGGGCCGGATCGATGTCGCCCGGCTGCGTCGGGCCCTGGCCGGGGTGCCTCTGCCCAGGGCGGCGGACGGCCGGCTCGTGCTGGCGGTGGATGTCTCGCCGTGGCTCCGGCCGGACGCCAACACCAGCGCCGACCGGGCCTTTTGCCACACGTTCGGCCGGGGTGAGGGCAAGCATCAGATGGTGCCCGGTTGGCCTTACTCGGTGGTGGCCGCGCTGGAGACCGGCCGCACGTCTTGGACGGCGGTGCTGGACGCGGTGCGCCTGGACCCTGGCGCCGACGTCGCCGCGGTGACCACGGTCCAGCTCCGCGAGGTCGTCGAACGGCTCGTCGCCGCCGGCCAGTGGAAGCAGGGCGACCCCAACGTCCTGGTCGTGCTGGACGCCGGATACGACGCGCCCCGCATCGCTCACCTGCTGGGCGACCTGCCCGTCGAGATCCTGGGCCGACTGCGGTCGGACCGGGTGATGCGCCGGCCGACGCCCTCGCTCAAGGACTACGCCCTGTCCTATCCCCAAGGCGGGCGACCGCCGAAGCACGGCGGCGAGTTCGTCTTCGGCGACCCGGCCACCTGGGGCACCGAGCAGGCCGTGACGGTCACCGACACTCGCCGCTACGGGAAGGCGACCGCGCAGGCATGGGACCGGCTGCATCCGAGGCTGACACGTCGGGCGGCCTGGCTCGACCACGACGGCCCGCTGCCTCTCATCGAGGGCACCGTCATCCGTCTGGTCGTGGAGAAGCTGCCCAGCGGCGGGGTCAACAAGCCGGTCTGGCTGTGGTGGTCGGGTACCGACGCCACCACCGGCGACGTGGACCGCTGCTGGCAGTCCTTCCTCCGCCGCTTCGACATCGAGCACACATTCCGCCTGTTCAAGCAGACGCTCGGATGGACCAAGCCCCGGCTTCGCAGCTCGGAAGCGGCCGACCGGTGGACCTGGCTGGTGATCGCCGCCTATGCCCAGCTCCGGCTCGCCCGCCCGCTGGCCGCTGACCTCCGGCGCCCCTGGGAGAAGCCAGCCGAGCCGAACAGACTCACTCCCGCCCGCGTCCGACGGGGGTTCAGGAACCTGCGCACGAAGACCGGAACTCCTACTGGTGCACCGAAACCGTCCCGCCCTGGACCCGGCCGTCCGCCGGGTTCAAAGAACCGTCATCCCGCCACCCGTCATGACGTGGGCAGAGTCCTCGCGACCGGCGAGGCGTATACCCGTCCCGCCCGTCACAAGGTGGGCACCAAGCCTCGCCGCAGAGCGTGAACGCGCCACGGTGAAACCCGGTGCGGACGGGTTCGGCCCTCGGCCCCTTCTACCAGGCAATCACGGCGTGGCCGGGGGCTCCCTGCCTAACTCCCGCCTCAGCTCCGGGGGCGCCGTTGGTGCCGGAGGTCCCGTTCGGGGCGTCGCCCCAGAGGGGAACGCCGCCTTTGCCGGGGTACCCGCCCCCGCCTGCGGCTCCGCCGCCGCGGCCGTTGAAGCCGGCTCCGCCGTCGCCTCCCCGGCCGCCGTCACCGCCCCGGCCCGGGCCGCCTGCGATTCCGATGAATCCGTTGCTGCCGTTGCTGCCGTCGGTGCCGTCGGCGCCCGCTGTGCCGCTTCCCCCGTTATGCGAGGTGACGGTGTAGGCGCCGATGCCGGCCCTGGGCGTGCAGATCGCGCCGGGCCCGCGATACCCACCGTCCTTCCCCTTGCCCCCGTTGCCGTGCCGCTGGCCGACGCTCGGCGTGCCACTGGCGGCGGGACCGGCGGCGCCGTGACCGCCCTTGGCCAAAACGATGGTGCGACCATCGACGGTGACCAACGTATCTCCGCCGGCGGTGGGAACGCGGTCGCCGAACGGGTCGCCTTCGCCCAAGTAAGTGCTGGATTCGCCGCTTTTACCGACGGTAACCTTGAACTGGGTGCCCGGCTTGACTCCCGTCAGCTGGCACTCGACGTAGTAGCCGCCGCCCCCGCCGCCCCCGCCGGCGCCACCACCGCCGCCACCTGACCAGGTAGTGGTGCCACCGGAACCGCCGAAGCCCCCTTCGGCCCCGCCGCCGCCCGCCCCCCACAGCGTCACGGTGAAGGCGGTGACCTGGTAGTCGGGCGCGACGAAGGCGCCATCCGTCTCGAACTCCTCGGACAGTCCGGCAGGAGCGGCAGGGGTGGCCGGTGCATCCAGTGCCGAGGTGCCCGGAGCGCTGGTCAGCAGGGCCAGGGCGGCCAGGGTGGTGACCCCCGCCCCCCATGTCTTCTTCACGTACACGATGCATCCTCCGTCGTCGTCGGGCGGGGCCCGGCGGGCCCCGCCCCAGGACACAACGACACTCCGCCCCCCACGGATGCGACTCTCACCCCGATAAAGGTCCCGAGGTTAAAGAGCAAGCTCATGGGAGGCCGGTCCGGTTCTGCGTGGTCAGCTGGTGCGCTGGTCGATTTCGTTCTGCACGGCTGAGATGGCTGCCAGGGCGCTGGCGATGGAGGCTCCTTGCTGGCGGGACAGGTCCAGCAGGTCGTCCAGGAGAACCCTTTTGCTGGTGACCTTGCGGTGGAAGTCGTCTGGCAGGGGGGTCTTCCTGTAGGCGTCGATGTGGGCGACGACGGTACCGAGGGGGAGCTCGGGGAAGCGGCGTTCGGCCTGTTTGATGCGGCTCAGGAGCTCACCGAGACTGGTGAGATCCGCCTTCTGCGCTGGGGTGCCGGCGAGTTTGTCGAGGAGGACGACGGTTTCGTCGAGCAGTTCGTAGTCCGACTGGAAGCGCTTGGCCTGCTTGGCGCGCTGGCTCTTGCGGACCTGGTCGATGGAGAAGTAGGTACTGACGATCAGGGCGGCGAGGCCGACGACGGCCGTCCACGTCCAGGTGCTGGGGAAGGCGTCCTGGGAGGCACCGCTTCCCAGTATCAGGCGAGCGCATGAAGATGATGAGGCGTACTCCGCCAGCTGGGATGCTGAGCAGTGGTTCATCGGGCTTGTCCTTGTTGTGCTGGAAGGGCTCTGAGATGGCTGCGCCGTGGCGCGTGCGGTGATCTGATGACTGTCCATGGCCAAGGCGTCAGCCCACTCGGTGCGCTGCTGGAGGGCTTCGCCTGGTGGTCCCGGACCTTGCTTCAGGCGCCGCTGTTGCTGGTCGGCTTCCAGGAGCCCGGAGAGCCCGGAGAGCCCGGAGAGCCCGCGGCGGTGCGGGCGGCGCCCGACGCCGTGGCAGCCTCTCGCCCAAACGTTGACTGGTTCCTCGCGGAGCTCTTCACATGGCCCTGCTGCTCCTGCGCGGCAGGAGTCGTGTCCGGGGGACTGTCCACGAGGCCGGCGGCCTTGGCGAGCCGGCGGTGCCGGTGCCCGTTTCGGGGTGCGGCCATGGTGTCGTAGTCGTGGACGAGCAGGACATCCAGAATGAACGACCGTTGGATGTGACGCCGCAGAGCGTCTTCCAAGGCCGGATGCCATGTACCGGACTGCAGGATGCGCAGAGTGGTGCGATCAGCCACGAACACGGGCACGTCGAGGTGATCGCGCTGCAGCCGGGCCGGCAGTACCGTCGCAGCCCGCAGCGCGCGTACGACCTGGCGGCTGAGCAGACCGGACGGGTTCGTCAGGAGTTCCGCCCAGGCCTCCCGCACGTGTTCGGTGAGCTTCGGGCAGTCCGGACACGTGGCCCGCACCAGAACAACATCGGACAGCCGGATGCGGAACGTGGCGGCACACTGCATGCACTCAACCGTCCACGGTGCATCGAAATGCCGGTAGCGCTCCCGGGCGTTGAAACCCGCCTTCCGCAGCATCCTGACGGCCGTCTCCTGAGACACCTGGCCGCGGCTGGTGTCCGCGACCACCGACTCGATCTGCCGCACCTCCTCACGCCCGTCAGCATCCTGGTGGGCCCGGACGGCTTGCCGCTGTGCCCGGAGCCAGGCGTCGAACCACACCGTCCGCTCCCGCGGCGGCACCTCGCAAGCGACGAGGAAGGCCTCCAGACAGTCGGTGGACGTGGGCGTCGCACCGCGCGAGATGCGGTACGCGGTGCTGCGGGACAGCTCCTTGCCGGCGTTCCGCGCCCGGTACTGCATCATCCGGAACGACGGGGCCCCCTTGGCCTGCCGCAACTTTTCCAACGCGGCACACAGGCCAGGCAGGTCCTTGACGAGATCAGGGCGCGGCTCCGGCGCGTTGGTCCGGCTCGCAGCGCGTCCGCCCAGGCTCCCCTGATACGCCGCATGCCACAGCCGGGTCACCTCAGCGACATCCATGCCGCAGGCACGCGCGAAAGCCTGCGCTACCTCCAGCTTGGGCAGGGCAGCCCCCGAGGCCGCGCGCTGCAAGGTTCCCGGGCTGACGGACCGGGTCCGCTCCGACAGCTGAACGTAGGAAAGCCCCGCACCCCGGCGCCCATTGCGCAAGGAAACCGCAAGTCTGCCCAGTGGACTCACTGGATCCGGAATGGGCTTCTCTGGTCGACCCACCGCGTCATCCCTTCAATCAAGAGCCAGTGCATTCAGGCTCTGCTCACGTGCGGACCCGCATCAGCGGTCCGCGTCCTCTTGGCTCCAACCAAACGACGCCTCAGGGCAGTTGGCGCTACCGAGAAGCCGCACAGCATCCTGCCACCCGATTGGCGTACCGCGCACGGAGATGATAGATGAATCAGAACCGTCCCAATGTAGAAATCTCCCGCAATCCGATTGAGACATTCTCGATCAACCTCTGACCAGGCGTATCGCTGTCGATCTGTTCCGACGGAGGTAAGCTGAAACCGCTTTGAACTGCTTCGTCTCGCGATTGATGGAATAGCTGCCGTTCGGACCGCCATGCTTCCCATACCACCGCCGCCAGTACGACGGTGCCCTGCTTCCTTGGCTCCAACCAACTGAACAGGGAAAACAAGCCTGACGCGTTGGCGCGCGAAACGGCACGCGAAAGGGTCGACCCTACAATGGGCCGACCCTTTCGCTTCCAGGTGCATATTTGATCAGAACAACGACTCTTTAGTTACGGATCCTCATCGTTCTTGGGCGCAAACCAACCGCGCCCGCTGCACCCGCCCTGTGCTCGCCGAATCTCAGCCGTACGACCACCGCATCCCGATCGCGGACAGCAGCTCCATCCGCTCCGGCGTCAGCGTCGCCGCCCGGGAGCGCTGGTTTCCGATCCACGCACCAAGCCGGAGCTCCCGGACCTCCTGGTCCTTGCCCCTGCCGCCGACGATCCGCTCGACGTGCTTCCTGGGGACCTGGAGGTGCCCTTCGCGCTCGTAGAACTGCTTGGCGGCTTCGTAGTTCATCGCCCACTTGTCGGCCTGCGTACGGCGCGGCTTCGGCTTCTCGTTCTCGGCTGCGGGCTCGATTCCGAGGACCTGCTCGCACAGCCACTGCTGCACGGTTGTGAGCTGGTCCCACCCGAGCCGCACCGACTGCACCCACCGCCCGAGATCCTCGCCCTGGCGCACGACGTCGCCCGCCTCGGTGGGCAGCGCCTCACCGGCGTCCAGGTGCATCCGTACGAGGTGGAAGCACCGCTGCCACGTCACCGGCCACGACGGGCACCAGGACGCGTCGATCTCCTCCAGCTGCTCGCGCCGCGCCTCCGACAGCGCCCCGGTCGACGACTGAACCGGCAGCCCCTCGGCGCGCCGCTGCTCGATCTCCTGCGCCTTCCTGGCGGCGGCCCGCGCGTTCTTCAGGAAGATGCCCACCCGGTACCCCTGGTAGGTGGCGTCCAGCGGGGCCAGGAGGTGCCCGTGTTCGGCCGCCCACCCGCGCGCGGCGGACAGGCCCTCCTCCCACGCGACGTCGAAATGGCTCCAGACCATGCCGAGCTTCTCCAACTGCGCGACGCGGTCCTCGTCCATGTCGCCGCGGGCGTAGAACCGGCGAGCGTCGGCGGTCCACTGCCCGAGCGGGAACCCGGCGAGCGAGGCCGGCCACCCCTCGCCTTCCGCCTCCTGGTCCTCGACGGCGGGCACGCGGAACGTGAACGGCACCTTCAAGTCGCCGTGCAGCCGGTTGTAGATGACGGCGGCCTCCACGCCGCGCCGCCAGTGCTCGTGCTCGGGGTTGAGGACGCGCAGGTTGATGAACGCGGCGAGGGCGGCCGGGTCGCGGGGCGTGGAGAACTTCAGCAGGGCCTTGGCGGGCGCGCTGACGCCTCCGGAGCCCTCGCCGCTCCCGCCCGTGCTCGTCCCGCTCTCATCCTTGCTGACGGGCCTGTAGCGGCTCGGGGCCTGCTGCTCCGCGAGAGTCTCCACGATCCGCGCGTCGTGTGCCCGCAGCGCCTCCAAGAGCTTCGCCAGCCCGCCGAACGCCCGGCTCGTCAGCATGTTGTCCGCCGTCTCGCCCGGCCCGAGCAGCACCGGCACCACGAGCGAGGCCACCTTGCCCTCGCCCGGCTGCATCCGCAGCGCCCGCCCTACGGCCTGGACCAGGTCCGGCATGGAGCCGCGCACATTCGCCCAGTACACGGAGTCGCATTTTTTGGTGTCGACCCCCTCGCCCAAGACCTTCACCGAGCACAGGAAGCACTTCTCCACGACGGTGCCGTCCGTGGCGATCCCGGCGGCGAACTCGCCCAGGAGGCGGCGGCGGTGGAGCGGCTTGTGGTCGCCGCACAGCCAGTTGGCCCAGATCGTCTTGGGGTACAGCTCGGGGTCGCTGGCGTGCAGCTGCGCGGCGACGTCGGGAAGGCCGGCCGCGAACGCTTCGGCCTCGCGAACCTGGTGGTGGAAGACCAGCGTGCGGCCAAAGCCCTCCTCGGCCGACGCCTTCACCAGGGCGGTCTGCAGGGCGGCGAGCCGTGCCCCGCGGACTTCGGCCGAGCGGCCTTCGGCGCCCAGGAGCTGCGCGGCCTGGAGCGCGGTGTCGGTGACGTCCACGCATACGACCTGGTAGGGGGCGCAGATTCCCCGGTCGATGGCCTCCGAGAGGGTCAGGGTGAACGCCCTGCTGCCGAAGGGGCCCTCGGGGTCGTCGTCCATGCTCGCGACCAGCTCGCCGGGTGCGCCGGCCTCGTCCTCGTCCCCGAGCTGCCACACCCGGGGCGTGGCCGTCATGTAGAGGCGGCGCAGGGACGGGATCTTCTGGTTGTCGTGGACGACCGCCCACGGCTTCCCGATCCGGCCCGAAACACGGTGGGCCTCATCCACGACGATCAGGTCCCAAGCCGCCAGACCCGCAGCGTGTGCCCGCTCCAGCGTGCCCAGCCCGAGGCTGGCGTACGTGGCGTACACCGTCACCTTCTCCAGGCCCCGCGTCCACTCCACCAGCTCGTCCACGTCCGTGGTGTTGGGGAAGGACACCTCCTCACCCCGCAGCGAGGACACCCCGATCATCGGCCCCCGACGGCCCCCCTCCCACCACGCGGCCTCGGTCTGCGCCAGCAGGTCCAGCGAGGGCACGAGCACCAGCACACGGCCCGCATGGAGCTCCTCCGCGCTACGCACCGCCACCAGAGTCTTCCCGGACCCTGTCGCCATGATCACCTGCGTCCGAAGCCCCCGTTCGGGCACACGCGACCGTGCAGACAATTCGAAGGAACGAAGTACCGAGTCAACGGCTTCCCGCTGGTGGGGGCGGAGCTCCTTCACGGTCTTTTCGCCTTCCTTCTCATGGCTGTGCCCGCACGATGCGCCATGGAAAACTGCACGTAGATCGGCTTCTTCAGGTGAGCAGCGATGCCACTGTCAGTCAGCCGACAGAACTCGGGACACGGCGAATCGGAGACAGCCCGATGCTACCAGTACTGCCAACCCTCTCCAGAGTCTATCGTCAATCAAAAATGAAGCACAGCGTGCCTATACCTGTTGAGTGGAGATCCAGAGCACGAACTGACTGTCGATGGGTAGCCGAAGCCTATGAGTCAGTTCAGATGGCGAAGTCAGTACCCGCTCCCGGCCCGGACGGTGAGAATCCTTCGATTCGGGCGCTGGTTCCACGCAGCGTTCGCGTTGCTGTGGTGCGTGCTGCTGATCGACAGGGTCGTGGGCGATGAAGGTACGGCAGCGGTGGTGTGGGCGGTTGTGTGCGCAGCCATGTTCCTGATGTTCCTCCTCGGCACTCTGTGGACCCTTCGCCGTCACCGACAGGAAGAGGCGATGCAGTCCCGGCTTTAGCGTCCGGTGCCCCCTCGGCATGAGAGGTGACGGTTGATGCGCCCACTGCCTGGGGGTAGCCGATAGGCATGGCAGATCGTTCATATCCGTTACCCGAGGGTCAGGCCGAGACGCTTCGGACGATGCGGTGGGTGCAGCTCGGCGTGGCTGTTCTCATGTTGGTCTGGTTCGGACTGGCGTTGTGGCGGGGGGAATACGGGCCCGCGGGATTCAGCCTGTGGTTCCCGGGGGCCTGCGCGTTTATCTGGCCGGCCCTCGCGGCTCAGAGTTTCACCCGCCTGAAACGCCATCAGGACGCGATCCAAGGTGAAGGCGGGTGCCCTTCCCTGTAGCCGCTCGGACCCGGCGCGGTGCTCGTTGGGCGCGTTCTGGGGTATCCGGGTGGCATGCAGACACCGGAGCGGTCAGTCGAGTGGTGGTCTCGGCGATGGGTGCGCTGGGCGATTGTTGTGGCTGTCTACGGGGCGGCCGCAGTGGTGTGGCGCACTGTTACAGACAGGACGTGGCTCGACGCGCTTGTCTTCGCGGTTCTCGTGGCCGTGGTCAACGTGGTGACGCAGTGGGTGGCGAACCGGGCCAAGAGGAAAGCAGCAGCACGCAACGGTTAGTGAGCCCCGAGCCACCGGACCCCCGCCACCATCCCCCTCGACGCCCGGGCCGTAGGCCCGTTGAGCCGACCCGCGCAGCGGGGCCGGCCTTTGGGGCGCGCAGCACCCCGGGTGGCTGGAGCGCAGCGGAAGCCACCTCGCGGGACCACAGGTCCCGCAGCTCCGGGAGCGCAGCGAACGGAGCGTCACCCCCGTTGCGCAGCAACGGGGGTGGGCTGCTCGCGCAGCGAGCAG
>NZ_JBVHVP010000032.1:0-57495 GCF_055564775.1 Streptomyces sp. NPDC028991
CAACACAGCCCACTCAGCATCCGAAAGCTCATGACGACGCACCACGACAAGCATGATCCCTCATCACTTGAGCACCTTTGAAGACGACTCCTAGGTGTGGTTGCGCATCAGCTCGTTCATGCGCTGCATCCGCGCCGCCTGTCGCTCCTCCTCCGCCACGGAGGCGCTCTCGACAGGCTTGTCGTTCGCCGGGATCGGTTCGCTGGACGAGGCCGGCACCGCTGCGGCCTTCGCCCAGGGCATGCCCAGCGTGGCGAGGGCAGCCTGCTGGTCGGGGGTGAGCTTGTCCCACCTGGAACGGGCGTTCGAGACCCATACGCCCAGCTGCTGACTCTCACGTCCGTGCCGCACGCGATTCTCATTTAAATGTCATCTGAGAGATGTCCGTGGCCTGCTAGTTGTAGGGGTGTCATGAGTTTGGTTCAGACGCAGCATGAGAACTGCTGATGCAGGCACCTGAGAATCGCGAGTTCAGTCCACTGAGAATCACAATACGATGCGGGCTGTGACCTGCTGTTTCGCGCTGAGCAGTGGCGAGATGGTCCACACACGCTTCGCAGTCGGCTGCGCTCGCATGTGCTGTACCTGGATCAGCCGACGATAAGTCACTCCCGCTCGCGCAGGCGTGGGGGAGTACTGGGCCTCCCATCCGACGCGTGCGCCTGCTCCCGTCACCAGCACATCGGTGACGACCCGCCCGTCGGGCGACCGGGCCTCGGTCTCAACACCCAGCCTGTGCCGCGCTGCCGTGCGCGCGATCCGCTCCTTCATCGCCTTGTGCTTATCGCTCTCCTGCGGTGTCGCCGCATGGGTGAGGGGCAGATGCGCCGCCACCCATGTGACCTGCCCGTGGCTGCGCCGGCGCCGCACGAACATCCACGGTGATTTGCCGGCCAGAGCGCACTGGCAAGGCTCGCCCCTGTGATCTTTCAGGCACTGCAGCAGGTTCCTGGCGCGCTGATCGACGGGCTGGGTGATCTCCTCCAGCAGCCCGGCATAGCCTGGGTTGCCGAGATCCTCGTACGTCAGATTGATCTCGATGCCGTGCCCGGTGTGGAACACCCCGTTGGCCATGGGAACGACAGTAGGCCCCGGTGCAGGGAGTGGGAAGAGGACCGTGATGAGGGCGTCTGCTGCGCACCGCGGTGGAGCCGCCGGGCCGCAGATCCTTCGTTCGCCGGGCCACGGAGCTTTCTGCGAGGTGGCCCACCTTCAGTTCGGTCAGGTTCCCGAGGCGTCCCCACCGACGCGACGCCGTCGAGGGCATAGGAGGCCGGTGCGCCGTCGCCCCGGTGGACGAGATGTCCGGGAACTGCCGGAGGTGATGGAACGTCTGGAAGAGTGAATGCCGCAAGAATAGTGAGGAGTTGGTGCTCGTGGACATCGTGATCGGCGTTGACCAGAAGGAGACTGCCGACTCGGAGAGACAGCTGCGGTCGCTGTACGAGTGGCTGCTGGCTGATGCGGCATGCCGTCGGCACGCCCGTCCCGCGTTGGGATCTGGCGCCGCGGCAGTTCCTGGGGCGCAAGGCGGCCTCATCGATGTGCTCAGCCTGGTACTCGGGACGGGCTTCAACGCTGCTTCGCTTGCGGTGGCGGTCGCCGCATGGCGGCGCAGCCGGCCGGGAACGCCGACACTCGTCGTCGAACGCGCCGACGGGACCCGAATCGTCCTGACCGGAGCGGTAGGTGAGGAGGCTGGGCGTCTGCTCGCCGAACTGGAGCGGGCGTAGCGGAAATGCATGATCTGGCGCCCGCGTCCAGGGCGGTTCTGGTGGGGGCCAGCACTTTCACGGCACTGGACGATCTCCCGGCAGTACAGGCCAATGTCCCGGCGTTGCGGGGCCTGTTGGGTGACCCGGTGCTGCATCTGGCCGCGGAGGACTGCCAGACGCTGGTGGACCCGGCCTCCCCACGCGAGGTGTCCGCTGCCGTCCGGGCGGCCGCCCGTGAGGCCACGGACACCCTACTGGTCTACTACGCAGGTCACGGGCTCATTGATCCGGGTACCGGCCTGCTTCACCTGGCTGTCCCCGATAGCGACCGGGATTCCGTCTTCGACACGGCCGTGCCCTATGAGTGGATCAAGCGGTCCATCGAGACGAGCGGTGCCGCACGTAGGATCGTGATCCTCGACTGCTGCTACAGTGCCCGTGCCTTCGGTGTGCAGTCCGAGTCGGTCGCGGCACTCGCTGAGATCGACGGCACCTATCTGATGGCGGCCGCGGCGGAGACCGCTGTGGCCCTGTCCCCGCCCGGCGAGCCCCATACCGCCTTCACCGGCGAACTCCTCGATCTGTTGCGAGGCGGCGTTGCCTCCCCGAACGAGTTCCTCGACCTGGACGCCGTCTTCGACCAGCTCGCCCGGCGCCTGCAGGTCAAGGGCTGTCCTCGCCCGCAGAGCCTGTGCCGCAACAGCCTGGGCTCCTGGCCGTTCGCCCGCAACAACGCCTACCGGCCTGCGCCGGAAGGCCACGCCCCGATTGCGGACGTCGCCCGCGCCTTGGACGCATCCCGCACCGTGCCGGTGCCGGTGCTGGTGGCGCAGATCAGCGGGTTGAGCGAGCACCGCCCGGCCACCGCGACCGAGATGGTACACACTGCCCTGCAGCACCGCCCGGTCGCCGACCTGGTGCGCCTCTTCGCCGCCCTCTACCAGGCCGGCTGCCAGCGCCACATAGAGGCTGTTCTGCCCGCCCTCGTAGCCGCCCGCACCGTCCAGGAATGCGCCGATCTCCTCGAGCAACTCCTGGCCACGCCCGCCGAGGATGGCGCGGTGGCCCTGCTGCGCCTGACGGCCGAACTCAAGCCCGCCGCGGACACCGTACGCTTGGCCACTGCCCTGATCCGCACTGGCCTGCGCGAACACACCACCGTCCTGCTTTCCGCATTCGCCGTCACCCGCGACCTCGACGAGACCCTCGACCTGACAGGCCTGGCCTGCCGAGGCGAACTCGACGAACTCCTCGAGCCCGTCATGCACGCCCTGGCACAACACCGGCCGATCGCCGACGTCATCCACCTCTTCGAGCGCATGCACGAACACCAGCATCCTCACCACGCGTTGGAACTGATCACCTCGGCCGCCCGCAGCCGCACCGCCACCGACACCGCCGAAATGATCACCTGGCTCTACCGGGACGGACATCAGCGAATCGCCGAGGGCATCTTCCACACCGGCATAGGACACCGCGGACCCGAGCACACAGGCGAACTCATCGCTGCCCTGCAACAGGTGCGCCTCACCGACGCAGCCGCACTCGGACGGCGCTTGGCCGTCCAGAGCAGCACCGCCACTGAGACCAGCCTGCTCATCACCCACCTGCTGGCCGTAGGACAGCACCAGCACGCATTGGCCGCAGCACTGGAAGCAGCCCGACTGCGGACCAGTGCGGAATTCGTCGAGATCACCCAGACACTGGACGCCTCCTCCGCCCGCCAGGGCATGCCTGCCCTGCTCGACGAAGCGGTCCGTACGTCTGCTCCCAACGACGTCGCCCACCTCATTCAGGTCCTCGACGAAGTGGGCCAGAGCGCCAACGCCACACATGTCCTGTGGAACACCGTGCGCGACCGCCCCCCTGGTCATACCGGCATCATGCTCAGCCACCTGGACACAGGCCGCTCGCCGTTCACCGCCGATTCCGCCCTGCGCATGCTGTGGCGCACTCATCCACCACTCGACATCGCCCATCTGGCCAGGGCCTTCGACACCATCCTGCCGGCCAAGGCCGACCTGGTGTGCAGTATCGACGACCGCTCCGTCACCGACGTGACCGCACTCGTCGCCTCACTGGAGACACTTTCAGCCGGAATCCGGACCAACCGAGTCCTCGACGCCACGGTCCGCGACTGGGATCCTCACCGCCAGGCCCGCCTGGTGATCGCCCTCGAAGAACGCTCACTGACCGGATGCGCCCAACGACTAGAGTACGACGCCAGCCAGTCCAAAGAATTTGTCGACGCGCTGAAGAGCTTGCGCAGCGCACAGAAGGAAACCATCTGGCAGGCGCTGACATTCTGGTGGCCCAGAAACGGATGGCCCGACAGGAAACGCCGGACACCCTCGCCGCACGATCACGCGGTATACGTCGTCAAGGACGACGACACCGTCTACAGCATCGCCACCCGCTACGGCGTGCGCTGGGCGAGCATCGTCGAAGCCAATGACCTGCCCGTGCCCTTCCACCTGCGGGCACGCCAGCAGCTCCTCATTCCCTTCGAAAGCGAAGGAAACCGATTCGTCCCCCCGCCCTTTCCACGCAGACTCCTGCCGGAGCGCACGCATCCCAGCGTGCGACAGCTCCAAGCGGTCCTCAAGCAATCCGGCTACCTGCCCGGCTGGGCGGTGGACAGTGATCACTACGGCACCGCCACCAGCCAGGCGGTCGCCCGCTTCAACAAGGAGCACGGCCTCTCACAGGGACCACCGGATTGGCTCGACACAGTCATTACCCACCGCGGCTGGGACCTGTTGCACCGCCTCGCCCACGGCAAACTGCTGCAAACGCATGAGACGGCAGACCACCCAGATGCGCCACCACCGCAGATCTGGTCCGGGCCGGTCGAGGCAGAGCACCAGGAACTAGAGGACCAATCCACCTCGGAGGTCGGGGAGAAGAGCGCGCAAGCACAACAACCGCCCCAAGCGGTGTGAAGCTCGCACGCACAACGAAGTACTCCCCACTTGTGGGAAGCCACTCCCGCTCGCTCGGGCTCTACATTGCGCGTCCGTCTTGAACCAGGGGTCGAGCAGCGCTCCCCGCTTGCGCGGGGCCGAGCCCTGCCTCATGCAACTCGCCACGCTGCTGTTCGAGTCACCCTCGCTCGCGCGGGCTCGAGGCTTGCTCACCTGCAGTGTAGCAACCGAGCAAGTCGCTCTTCAGTGACGTTCATGCTGAGTTCTGCGTATGAGTCACTCCCGCTCGCGGGCGCTGCTTCCCGCAGTCCGTGCCGAGCGACACCCTCGCCGACGCATCCCCGCTCGCGCGGGGCCGAGGGATGGCTCATGCGCCGGTCGATCACGTCGAGGGAGTCACCCCCGCTCGCGCGGACTCCACCTCGGGACTATCAGGACCGGTTGGGCGCGATCCGGGGCTCCTGAGAAGCTCCCGCTCACGCGGGCTCTACAGCAATCGTCACGTATCCCTCCAGCTTGCGCGGGCGCTACGTCGATCTGATCAACGGCAGACTGAATCGTCACGGCACTCCCGCTCGTACGGTTTACGCGACGAAGGGTCCGAGCAAGGCACAGCAGGCTGGGTCACTCCCGCTCGCGCGGGCTCCACCCGATCACTGCCGCCGCGTGCGCGCTGGAGTGGGAGTCACTCCCGCTCAAGCAGGCTGTGCAGAAACGTGCGAGGTTGTTCGGTCAGCGCGGTCGGATTACTCCTGCTCGCGCAGGCTTCACGGCGCGGGTGTTGCCAGCGGTCTCGACTCCGAGATCACTACAGCCCACCGTGTGCCGTTTCCCTTGCCGGGTTATTTTCGCTCGCGCGGGCGATACGCCCTATGCACCCCCGAGCTGGACGGTGACACCGGGTCATTCCCGCGCAGGTGAGCTCTACTACACGATCCGCGCCCGCCGCCCAGACATCATCGATTCACTCCCGCTCACGCGGGCTTACCCGGCCAACTGCTCCCGAGTTCACTAGCACAAGCGCACATGATCACGGCCGCGGCGTGTGCACTGGAGTGTGAGTCACCCCCGCTCGCGCAGGCGCGGCCTGGTGTTCAGCCCGTTCAGCAGGTACGCGTACGAGTCATTCCCGCTTACGCGGACTCTTCTACGCCGGCATCGATGTCACCACCACACCCCTCGGGCCACTCCCACTCGCGCGGGCTCTATGCGCCCCTCGACTATCGTCGCCGGTGTGACAGTGCGGGACACTACCGCACGCGCGGCAGTGCGCCGGCAGAGCGGCCGTGGTGCTCCGAGCCATTCCTGCGGGCCACTGCATGGCCAGCGAGGACACGCCGCGGATCGAGTCACTCCCGCTTGAGCGGGCTCTACATCGACCAGGGGAGCCCGTATCTGAGCGAGCACGCGTCACCCCTGCTCGCGCAGGCTTTACCACCCACTCCGACGATCCTGAGAGCTCGCGTTGGCGTCACTCCCGCTCGCGCGGGCGCTACCTGATCATCGACGTCACCGACCCGAATCCTGCCGAGTCACTCCCGCTCGCGCAGACGCTACTCCACCAAGGTCGCGCGGATCATCGTGCCCGTCGAGTCATCTCCGCTCGCGCGGGCGCTACCGGCGGCGAATCGTGGGCCGGGACGCGGTCGTCGAGTCATTCACGTTTCCGCGGACTGCACTGGCCTAGTTCATGAGTCGCTGGCTGAGTAACTCTGATACGCACGGACTGTACTACTAACGCTTAAAGTCTGCAGCCACGGAAGGTCAATTCAACTCCGCTCACGCAGGCTCCACCCCATTGTGGAAAACCACTAGAGTACGTCGCCGAGTCCCCCCGCTCGCGCGGGCGCTGCGGCGCCGGCTACGTAGAGCTGCTGCCGGTGCGCGGGTCACCCCCGCTCGCGCGGGTGCTGCGACTGCAAAGGTGGCCGCCGTGTCTGCCTCGCCGGGCCACTCCCGCTCGCGCGGGCGCTGCCCTCTCCGGCCCGGCCGTTCTGGCATGGTGTGCCTGTCATTTGCTTCTGACTGGCTGGGAGATGATGGCACACGGGACTGGATGCACGGCAGGAATCTCTGCTTTCTGGCGTTCGTGGTCTCGTGAGCAGCACGGGGTGGCAGCGTTGGGGGATGGGAGTTGTTGAGGATGCCCGGTACGACGGTGTTGACCGTCGTCCGTGGGGGAAGTTCGACCGCACGACGCTGAGGGTGTACTCGCTGCTGTTCCACCTGATCGATGTGGGGGCGGTGGCCGGGGTGCTGTGGGACCGGTTTGTGACCCCGAGCCAGCGCCGGGTCATCAGCGCAGGGCTGAACATGCCGCAGGAGCTGGCGCGTTCGGTGGTGTGTTTCCTGGCTGCCATGCACGACATCGGGAAGCTGATCCCGTATTTCCAGGCTCTCGAGCCTGCGGCGTATGTGCGGCTGGGGGAGGACCTGCTGGCAGACACGGACCCGGTGGTGCATGTGCCGCACGCGCGTGCGTCGATGCATGTGGGGCTGCAACTGCTGAGCGAATTGGGATTCGCCGTTGGCGGTAACGATAGCCCCGCGGTGCGTGCAGCGCAGTGTCTGGGCGGGCATCATGGCCGGTTCCTGCAACTCGATGTGGACGGGGCGGCGTCCGCCCGGCGGGTGGAGGCCACGTTGGGCGGGCCCGCGTGGCAGGATCTGCGTCGCCGCTACGCCCGGCTGCTGTGGCATCTGTTCGGCGTCGATGAGGCTCCGGAGCGGCTGTCGGTGGAGGCTGCGTTGCTGATCACGGGGCTGACGATGGTCGCGGACCGGATTGCGAGTCAGCGCCGGTACTGGGTGCCCAACGCGGACACGCCGTCCTTCGGCGCCGCCGAGCACCACAGCCGCGCCCGCCGACAGGCCGAGGAGGAAGTCGAGCGGCTCGGCCTTGCCCGCTTCGCATTGGACCGGATCCCGTTCACCACCGCGCACCCGGGACTGGAGGAACCAAACGCTCTGCAGCGTTCGGTGATGGAGGAGTTGCCGCGCCTGGTCGCCGAGCGGGGGAGCGGCATCGCGGTGGTCACGGACGCGATGGGGGCAGGCAAGAGTGTGGCCGCGCTAGAGATGGCGCGGATCTTCAACGAGCATTGCGGCACCCAGGGGGTGATGTGGCTGCTGCCGGCGACGGCCGCCGCCGATCAGGCCTACGAGGTCCTGGACCGATATGTGCGCGCCCACCAGGTCGAGTACGCGCCGGTGACGCTGGTGCACCACCACAGCGACCTCAACGAGGCATACACCAGCCGGATCCTGTCCCCGGCCGACACATCCGTCGTGGACGGGCCGCCCGACGACCCGTTCACCGACGACCAGGACGACTCCTTTGCCGACGACGAAACCGAGCACGGTCCGGGCACCGCCGGGCCCGACCGGTGGCTGCGGGGCAGGGACAACGCGCTATTGGCCCAGTACACCGTCTCCACCACCGACCAGGCGCAGATGGCCGTCCTGCCCGTCCGCCACAGTGCGCTGCGCATGCTGGCCCTGTCGGGCAAGACCGTCGTGGTCGACGAAGCCCACGCACTGGACCCGTTCAGCCAGCTCCAGCTGCTGCGCCTGCTGCAGTGGTTGGGAGCCCTGAACTGCCCGGTCGTCCTGCTGTCAGCGACGATGCCCGCATCGACCGCCACCGAGCTGGTGCGGGCCTACCTGTCGGGCGCCGGCCGTACCGGTCTGCACGGTGCCTCGTTCGCCCCCGGCTACCCCGGATGGCTGTTCGCGGATGCGGCGACTGCCACCGTCCACCGCATGCCCGAGCCGGCCCAGGACGAGCAACGGGCCGCCCAGCGCAGGACCGCACGCATCCACGTCCGCCCGGTCACCTACCGGCCCCTCGGGCCGGCAGGCCGTACGGTCGAAGCGGGGGAGCGCCTGGCGGTGATCGCCGACGTGCTCCAGCGGATCATCCGCCACGGCGGGTGCGCGGCCGTGGTGTGCGCGACCGTCGCCGAGACGCAGGACACCTACCAGTACCTGCGCCGCATCTGGAGCGGCCCGCCTGACGACCTGGTCCTCGTCCATGCCCGGGTGAGGGGGCGGCGACGGCAGAGCACACTGGGAGACCTCCGCCACCGGCTGGGGCCGACGGGCCCGCGCCCGGCCCGGCGCGTCTTCGTCACCACCAGTCTCCTCGACGTGAGCCTGGACATCGACGTCGACCTGATGGTCAGCGACCTCGCCTCTGTGGCACGCCTGCTGCAGCGTCTGGGCCGTCTGGGCCGCTTCACGCATCTGTGGACCGGACAGGGGCGTCGGCCCGTCTGGTGGGACGGGGAGAACAGTCCGACGCTGACGGTGCTGCAACCGGTCAACTCCCGTGGCGCGACCGCCCTGCCGCCCGGCTGGGACACGGTCGAGCCTGCTGTCGCCCTCCATGAAACCGCTCGGCTCCTGCCGGCCCTGGAGAAACAACCGCTCGTCGTCCCCGACGACGTCCAGGCTCTCGTCGAGCAGGTCTACGGCGTCACCTCCGGTTTCGCAGCCCAGACGACGCGCCTGCAGCAGATGGCCGCAGCCCACCAGGCCCGCACCAGCCGACAGGAGCAGCTCAGCGCAGTCCACCTGGTACCCCCGGCCAAACGGGTCTCCTCCCTGGCCGACCTGCACCGCCAGCACCTCACCACCGCCCAGGCCGCCACCCGGCCCGGTGTCCTGCCCCGCCGGCTGCTGCCCTGTTACCGAAGTGCCGACGGCACGCTGACGCTCGACGCAGGAGGCCTGCTTCCGCTCCCGGACCAGGAGCACCTCGGCCCGCGCCACCTGCGCAGCATCCTCGAACACTCACTGCCCGTCCCGGCCGCTTGGGTCGCCCGCGCTTCCGCCCGCCACGAGCCGCCCGCCAGCTGGAAGCAGCACCCCCTGCTCGCCGACATCGTGCTGCTGCCCACCGACTCCGTAACCCTTGAGAGTGAACATCATTTCGGCCAGCACTGGCTCCGCATGGACGAAGAACTCGGCCTCCAACACCGCAAACAGCAGTAATCACGATGCGTGAAGCCCAGCGCCAAAAGCATTACGCCATTACTTGATCGTCGGACTTTCTCACTGGTCGTGAGAGACGGCAGCGGCATGGTTCGCTGTACCCGCGACCCCGTCGAACCCTCGACCGCACCTCGCACATCCTTCCCCTCGCCCCACAAGGGCGCGGTGACGACCCCTTGCCCAGCCGTGCCTACGCGCGGCACGTGCAGCTGCCGCATGCCCGAGCCGGACCCAACCACCGGCCCAAGGGAACACCACCCTGGCCCCGGCACACCCCATCGCCCCAGGCCTTCACCCTTCACCGCACCTTCCGCTTCGGCCCCCCTTTTCGAAAGACACGCTCTTGTCTGCGTTACCCCCGCCCACCACCCCGTTCAGCGCAGCCGACCACCCCTGGATCGACGTCCGCACCGGCGGCCAGTACGACCAAGCGGGCCTGCGATCCCTGTTCCTGGACGCCCACCGCATCGACGACCTCGCCCTGCCCCAACCCCCGGCAGCATCAGCACTTCTGCGGATCGCGGCCGCCATCACTGCCCGCATCACCGGCCTCGACGACCCCGAACTCACCGCCTCCCAGTGGAACGCGCTGCGCCGCAACCGCCTGGCCGAGGGCCGCTTCGACCCGGACGCCGTCCACACCTACTTCGACCAGCACGTCTGGGACGTCTTCGACCCCGTGAGGCCCTGGCTGCAGACCCCCTCACTGCGGACCGAGTGCGACCACAGCACCGGCATCAACGCCTTCGTGCCCGGGCGGCCCGCCGGCCGCAACTTTGCCTGGTTCAGCCCGCACGGCCACCACACCGCCGAGCCCGTTCCCACCGCCGAAGCCCTGCAGATCCTGCTCATCCACCACTACTACGGGCGTTCCGGCACCGGCACAACCCGCACCCCCCTGGACGGTGTCACCAGCGGGCAGCAGACCAGCGGACCCCTGCGCTCCAGCGTGTCCTTCCACCCGCTGGGACGCACCCTGCACGAGACGCTCCTGGCCGGTGTGCCCGCCTTCACCGGCGACGACCAGCCGCCAGGCACGGACACCTGCCCCTGGGAAGAAGCCGCACCGCCCGGCCCACAGACCACGCGGCACGGTCCGGTGACCTGGCCCGGCCGGCAATTGACGGGACTGAGCCGGCACGCGATCCTCCTCGTGCCCGGCGACGACGGCACCACCGTCACCGACGCCTACCTCACCTGGGCCACCCAAGAAGACAAGCCGATCACCACCGACCCCTACCTCGCCTACCGCATCATCCCCGAAACCAAGAAGGTCGAGCGGCGCCGCATCCTGTACCGCGCCGACGCGTCCCGCGCGTGGTGGCGTGACCTGGAAACCCTGCTGCTGGCCCCGGACGAACACGGCACACAGCTCCGGCCGGCCATCTTCGACACTCTCAACGACCTCCCCGAACCCCTGCGACGCAGCCTGCGGATCCGGGTCCACGGATTCGACCAGGACGGCAAGGCCGTAGACCTCCAGTGGTACACCGCCATCACGCCGCCTCTGCTGAACTGGACGCAGGAACACGACCCGGCCAAGGCCCAGCGCATCGCCGAGTGCTGCCGGGAAGCCGAACAGGCCGCGCAGCGGCTGCAGACCGTCGCCAAAGATGCGTGGGACACCGCCATGCGCGGCCGCCGTCGCACCACACCGCCGCCCTGGGTGAACAAGTCATTGACCCGTTACTGGACGAAGGCCGAGACGGTGTTCTGGCGGCTGCTGGAAGAACCCGACACTCCAGCCCCCACGGCTTTCGCCGCCGCGGCCGCCGCCGCCCTGCGTGAGACCACCGAAGCCGCCCGGACCCGCCAGACCTCCGCGGCCCGCGCCGTCGCCCACTCCGTCCAAGAGCTCTACCGCCGGTCCGCCCCACCCCGGAAAGCCGCCTGATGTCCACCGCAGCCGAACACCGCGCCTCCTGCGACGCGTTCGTCGCCCATATCTACCTCCTGTGCGCCGAACCCGGCGTCCGTGTCCGCCTCAGCCGGGGGAGGGGCCGGCCCGTAGAGGAATGCGCCCCCATGGACCGCTACCTGGCCCGGCGCACCGCGCACCGCCAAGGACGCCGCGCCTACTACACCGTCGCGAGCCTCATCGCGATGGCCGGACCCCAGTCCCACACCCCGGGCGTCCGCCCCGACCACGACGCCGGCCTCCTCAACCCCGAGGACGGCCCCGACGGGCTGCTCGTCGCCCCCGTCGAACCCGCCCCACCGCCAAAGCCGGACCCGGCCTCCTGGTACGCCCGGCCGAACCTCGGCGCCACCCTCGCCACCGCCGTACGTCGAGTGGGCCATCAAGCTGAGCGCACCGAGAGCCTTCTCCACGTCCTGACCCGCCTCAGCGACGACCAACTCCACCGCCGGCTGCCCGCCCCCGTCACACGGCTGCTGCAGGACGGCATCACCCCCGACTGGGCAGTCCTCCTGAACGACCTGGTGCAGCGCCCCTACCGCCGTGACAAGGTCGGACTGCGCTGGCGCGACGCCTTCTACCTCGCCACTCCCGAACCCCGGCGCACCTGAAGCACGCAGAGGCAGCAGCCGGCTCCTGCTAGCCCCCTACAGGACCTGCCGACGTCCCCGGCGCCCGCCGGACCCCACACCACGCCACGGCGCACGACTGGCCGGCCACCAGTACAGTGCCGGCACCTCGTCCCTCTTGTTCCGGCAGCCCCGTTCCGTGGGCTGCACCAGCGGCATGCCCGCCGCCCACTGTGAAAGAGCCCTCTCATGCACACCCCCGCACGCTTCCTCGACCTGCACATCCTGCAGCCCGTGACCGCGGCGAACCTGAACCGCGACTCCGACGGCGACCCCAAGACCATCCTCTTCGGGAACACGACCCGGGCCTTCGTCTCCCCTCAGGCGTGGAAGCGGCCCATCCGCCTCAACGTCGAGCAGGACCTGGGCGAGCACGCCGCCCGCACCCGCATGGTGCCGCCCCTCGTCGCCCGGAAACTGCAGGACGCCCAGTGGCCCGAGGACCTCGCCGCGTTCGCGGCGGCCCAGATCGTCCACTCGGCCAAGGACAAAGGCCTGCAGCACAACGACCAGGAGGGCTACCGCACCCAGGCCATGCTCTACCTCCCCAAGGACGTCATCGACGACCTCGTCGCCCTGTGCGAAAAGCACCGCACCGCACTCGAAGAAGCACTCGCCGCCCACAGGCCCAAGAAGCAGATCGCACCGGTCCTGCCCGCCAAAGACCTCGCCGAGCACCTGACCCGCCGCACCGCGAGCATCAACCTGTTCGGACGGATGCTCGCCGAACTCCCCGCCGGCCACGTCGAAGCAGCCGTGCAGATGGCCCCCGCCTTCTCCGTGCACCAAAGCGACCCGCAGCCCGACTTCTTCACCGCAGTCGAAGACCTCCCCCAGGACGGGGACTCCGGCAGCGCCCACCTCCAGACCGCGTTCCTGACCACCAGCCTCTTCTACCGTTTCGCCACCATCAACATCACCGACCTCCACGCGAATCTCGGACCCAGCGCCACCGCCGGCACGGTCAAGGATCTCGTCGAACTCTTCGTCCAGCACTTCATCCTCAGCATGCCCAGCGGCAAGAAGACCGCCACCGCACCGCACACCGTGCCCGACCTCGTCCACTACGCCGTCCGCGACCGCCGCTCCGTCTCCTACGGCGCCGCCTTCGAACAGCCCGTCACCGCCCCCGCCCAGGGCGGCTACACCGCCCCCGCCCGCCAGGCGCTCGCCGACTACGCCGCCACCATGAGCCGCCTGCTCGGCACCCGCCACCTCGTCGCCCACGGACACACCGGCACCCCGGCCAAGCCCATCAAGGACCTTGGCGCCCGCCACACGTCCTTCGACGACCTCGCCGCCGCCTGCGCCGCCGCCGCGACCGCCGACCTCACCGGCGCGGGCCGGCCGTGACCGGCCTCGTCCTGCGCCTGGCAGGCCTGCTGCAGTCCTCCGGCGAACGCGGCGTCTTCCACTACCGCGACACCTGCGCCTTCCCCACCCGCTCCTCACTCATCGGCATGTTCGCCGCCGCCCAGGGCCGCCCCCGCGAGCACGCCCTCGACCCCTACCCCCACCTGAAGGCACCCGGTGACACCACCGTCCCGAGCCACCGCGACCTGACCCTCACCCTCCGCATCGACCAGCCCGGCACCCGCTACCGCGACTTCCACACCGTCGGCGGCGGCCGCCCCCGCGAGCAGGGCCTTCACACCGGCGAAGGCACTCGGCGAAAGGTGGCCGCCGCCACCCTCGTCTCCCACCGCGACTACCTCACCGGCGCCGTCTTCACCGTCGCCGTCACCGGGCCCGCCCTCCTCATCGGCCACATCGCCGAAACCCTGGAGCGGCCCCGCTTCGGACTGTTCCTCGGCCGCCGAGCCTGCCTGCCCGACGAACCCCTCGTCCTCAACCCAGACAGCCCCGACCCCGTCCAGGAACTCCGCGCCCGCGTCCCCCTGACCCGCAGCCGGCCGCCCGGCCCCGCCGACACCCACCTGCCCACCACCTTCGTCTGGGAACACCCGCCCCCCGGCACCGACCCCGCCACACCGCCCGACCGGGAAAGCACCAGCGAACCCGTCAACCTCACCCGCCACGCCCGGCGCCACCTGCCACGCCCCCTGTGGATGACCACCGAATCCCTGCCCACCCACCTCTACGCAGGACCCCGACCCATCGACGCCCTCACCGCGTACAAGCACGGAGCACCCGCATGACCAGCCTCTCCCGCCTCATCCTCGACCCCGGCCATCCCGCGGTCAGAGCAGACCTCGCCGACGTCGACAGCCTCCACAAGACCCTGATGCGTCTGGTTCCCGACCACGCCGGTCCCACCCCCCGGGCCAGGGCCGGCCTCTTGTTCCGCACCGAACCGGGACCCGATCCTGTCCTCCTCGTCCAGACGGCTAACCCGCCCGACCTCACCGCCCTGCCCGCCCACTACGGCACCGGCCGCACCCTCGACCTCGCCCCTCTGCTGAACTTCCTCGCGCCCGGCCGCACGGTGCGTTACCGCATCACCGCCGCCCCCACCGTCGCCCGCTCCGCGGGCAACCCCACCCCCCACCCCGTCACCGGCAAGAGGCGCGGCAAGATCACCCATCTCACCGGCGACGACGCCCTCGCCTGGTGGCAGCGCCGCGCCACCGCCGCAGGACTCGAACCCGTCACCATGGCCTCCCTCCCGCGCCCCTTTCCCCGCACCCGCGTGACGCGCTCGGCCCCCTACTTCACGCTCACCCAGTTCGACGGCCTCGCCCGCATCACCGACACCACCCACCTCACCGACGCCCTGAAGCACGGCATCGGCCGGGCCAAAAGCTACGGAGCCGGCCTCCTCTCCCTCGCCCCCGCCTGACCTTCCCCGACCAGAAGGCACACTCTCCGGATGCCCCACCCGCCCGACCACGATGCCCTGCGCGCTGCCGCCATCCACCGCCTCTACACTCTCGAGCAGTCGGAGCGGCTCACCCGCGCCCGGATCGCCGGCGTCGCCGACGCTTTCGGTGTCGATCCCCGTACCGTCGACCGTTGGCTCGCCAACGCCCGAGCCAACAACGGCACCTACCAGCCCCCCAGCCGCACCAGCTTCGCCCTCACCCCGCACATGCTCGACGCCGTGGCCCGCTGGCGCGGTAACGCCACCGCCGCCTGGAAAGAACTACGCGCCGAAGACCACCCCGTCCCGTCCCTGGCCACCTTCCACCGCGCCACCAACAGAGCCCTCACCCCCGGCATGCGGGCCGGCCTCCGCGCCGGCGAGAACGCCCGCCGACGCTTCGACGTGGCCGGTGAACGCGAACGCCACCACCGCAACCACGCATGGGAGACCGACCACGTCGAAGCCAGCGTCAAAGTCCGCGTCGAAGGCCACATCCGCAAACCCTGGATCACCTTCTTCGTCGACTGCGCCACCTCGGCCGTCTGCGGCCTCGCCGTCAGCCCGCAACGCCCCAGCCGCGAAGGCGTCCTCGTCGCCATCCGCGACGCCGTCCTCATCGACGAACACCACGGACCGTTCGGCGGCATCCCCACCTACCTGCGCGTCGACGGCGGCAAAGAATTCCTGTGCGCCACGGTCACCGAAGCACTCGGCGTCCTGGGAACCGAAATCATCGCCCTGCCGCCCTTCACCCCCGAAGGTAAAGGCAACGTCGAAGCCGTCAACGGAGCCATCAAGAAGACCCTGTTCGCCGGCATGCCCGGCTACACCCACGCCCCCACCCTCCGCGGCGGCAAACCCGTCGACCCCGACCAGCCCCTGCTCCACTTCGAAGCGTTCGTCGACCATGTCCTTACCTGGGTCCACCACTGGAACCACGAGAACACCCTCAAAAGCCTGGACGGCCGGACTCCCCGCCAGGCCTGGGACGCCGACCCCGCACTCATCGACACCGTCAGGGCCGAAGACCTCCACACCTACACCCTCGAACGCCACGGCAAACCCCTGACCATCAACAACAGCGGCGTCCGGTGGCGCAAGCGCAACTACATCGCCGACTGGATGCACGGACGCGTCGGCGAGAAAGTCGACCTGCGCTACCTCCCGCACCACGATCACCGCGTCGAGCTCTACGACCCCCACACCGGCCGCCACCTCGGCCCCGCCACCATGACCGCACAGGCCACCCCGGAACAGGCCCTCAGCCTCAAACAAGCCCGGCGCCGCGAAGCCGACCGTCTGCGCGCCCAACTGAAGAAGGCAGAGAAGAACCGCAACGAACGCTACGCAGCCGCAACCCGCCCCGCACCACCCGTCCCGCTGGACACGATGCCCGAAGAAGAAGCCCTCGAACACCTGCGCACCCTCGACGGCTTCACCCTGGCCGCAGAAGCCCTGCCCGACCTCATCAAACTGCCCGAACCCGACGCCGCATTGACCCGGCCACTCGACCCCCGAACCACACCGCCATCCACCCCGCCCGCACAGCCCGAGGACCAGCCGTGAGTGCCCCCGCCAACTCACCCCGCCCAAGCCAGCTCCCGCCGCCCAGCCAGGACCACTACCTGGGCCTCACCGGAGCCAACGCCATGGCCACCAAAGCCGTAGCCGAAACCGAAACCCGCATCCTCAAAGCCATCAAGCACAACGCACTGGTCTGCATCCACGGACACGTCGGCCTCGGCAAAACCTTCGCCGTCCACACCGTCCTACGACGCCACGCCCCCGAAACGACCGTACGGCTGCGCTACAACAATGGCGCCAACATGAACGAAATCCGCACCCAGCTCTGGCGCCGCCTCGACCTGCCCGGACCACCCCCGCAGTCCGTCGGCCCCTGCGACCAGCAGATCCACGAGGCACTCGAAGCCGAGCCACGCGTCCTGCTCATCGACGAAGTACAAGGACTTGGAACCAAAGCCCTGGAGTACTTCCGCACCCTGTGGGGCGACGACGCACGACGCGCCCCCATCATCCTCGTCGGCAGCGGCAACGCCCGGCAGAAGATCCTCAACAATCCCGCCCTGCACTCCCGCATCCTCGACTGGTACCAGTTCAGCCCCCTCACCCCCACCGAAATACAGGCCGTCATCCCCGCCTACCAGCGCATCTGGGCCGACGCGCAGCCCGAACTGATCCTGTACACCGACGACATGGCTGGCCACGGATCATTCAGGAACTGGGCACGAATCACCCTCCTCCTCCACGACGCCCTCGAAGAGAATCCCGGCCTCACTCTGAACAAGGACCTCATCCGCTGGGTACTTAGCCGCATCGACCCCACCACCCGCCACACTCCGCAACGCGGATGACCTCACGGCGGCCTACGCGAAAGCGGGACGCGGGACCAGCGGTGTGGGCGCGCCCGCAGCAGACGGCGAAGCGAGGCGCGCTCGGTGGTGCGAGCTGAGGTGGGCGCCAACCAGCGTGCCGGTGTGACAGCGCTGCTCGCCACCTACGGCCTGTTGGGGAAGCAGGGGCCGTGGCTGCGCTCCGACGCACCGGAGGTGACGGCTCGACACCACTGGTCGACGGTGTCCTCGAAGGCCTTGCCACCTGAGGTTAGTTCGGCCTGCACGAACGCGCGGGTGACGTCGGCGAGGCCGACGACGACATCATCGACGTGTAGGTCCGCCAGGGTGCGGCTCCGCCGCGGACGTGGACTTTGGCGCGCGACGAGCGTCCTCACCAAGTCTGGGCTGGTCCTCTGCGACGTGGCCTAGCCACCGACCCCGGAAGCCCACACGTTTAGGCCTGGGCGGGGTCACGACACTCTTAGGATGCCAGTATGGGAGACACTCCGGTTGCCCGCGCCACCACGTCACGAACGCGACACCACCCTGTCAGAGTGCTGATGATCGGAGACCCGGTCGACCACCACATTGCTGTCGTGGCAGACCGGCTCCCGGCACGAGGCACTGTTGTTCTTGACGCGGCGACACTGCCGTCGGTGTTGCGGAGAATGACCCTGGACGAGTGCATGCTCGACGACCTGGCCGGCGAGCCCGTACGCCTTACGCCGGAAGGGCCCGTGCGGGGCTGGCTCCGGCGCCTGGCACCAGCCGGATGGGACCGTGACGTTGTCCTGGGGAGCAAGAGCGCAGCACGCATGGCTGCTCGGATGACAGCGCTGGCCGCCGTGCTGCGCCAGCCTGGCATTCAATGGCTCTGCGGCGTCGACGCGCTCTTCGCCGCGGAGAACAAGATCGTGCAGTACCAGGCTGCCCGTGCACTCGGACTGCGGACGCCGACGACCGTGATCACCGGCGACCCAGCTGCGCTGGCAGCCGAACTTGGCGAGCCCTTTGTCATCAAACCGCTGGGACCGGGCAACTTCACTGGGACGAATGGACGGGAAGAGGTGATCTACACCCAGACCGTCGCCGCCGCACAACTGGCAGGCGCGAACCTTCTCGACGCGCCGTTCCTCGCACAAGAGCTTCTGACAGCCAAGGCCCACCTGCGTATCGTGACGGTCACAGACCGGGCGTGGACTGCCGAACTCGGCGCGGACGGCCTGCCCCTCGACTGGCGTCAAGCCAGCAGAGCCCACCACTCCTTTGCGGCCTCAGATCGCTGGCCGGCCGTGGAACACGACGCCATCCGTCTGGCCCAGCACCTTGCAACCGGCATCAGCTGCCAGGACTGGATCGTCGACGACTCCGGAGCGGCGTTCATCGACCTCAACCCGGGGGGCCAGTGGCTGTTCCTACCCGGCACGCTCACCTCCCAGGTGGCCGACCATCTCGCCTCCTGGCTGCGGAGCGCATAAATGCCGAGCGTCACAGGTCGCTTCGCTGAAGCCCGCCTCTACCTCACCTACTGTGCGGCCTTGCTCCACCCGGGCCGCGCCGTGCCCACCTTCACCCAGTCAACTGCAGTCAGCATTGACCTCGACACGCACACCAGCGACGAGTTCACTCTCCTCATCGACGAAGGCCGGCGCCAGCTCGACCGGCAGATGGCCGACCTCGACCGCATCCGTAACCGGGCCGGAGCCCTTGCCACCGTCTCCCTCGGCCTCACCGCAGCCGTCTTCACCAAGAGCGCAGACATCCTTGAGCGTCACTGGGTCCTCATTGCCCTGTGGGCCTCTGCCTGCACGCTGGCTCTCCTGGCCGTCGCCGGAGCAGCTTCTGTGCTGTCGGCACGCGCTGTCTTCGGCTCCACCGATACCAAAATGGCGGCCGAGGGGCCCCGCCCTCTTGACCGCTACCTCGCCGAAGCCTACGCCGAGAACGTCGCCGTCGGAGAGGAGACCGTGAGGACATTCCTCACGGTCTTCCGCGACGCCGTGACCCTGGCGGTAGTCTCAGCCCTCGTATTCCTGCTGGTCCTCGCAGGCCTCGCACGCAACCCAGGCAGCGCCACCCCCGAGCCCCCGAAGGAGGCCCCGTGTCCAACCTCTATGACCTGTTCAGCGTCCCCGACACCGAAGGCGCAGTAGCCCCGCTCTTCACGGCGAGCACCCAGCCTCCCAGACCGCCGAAGCCGGGAAGCACTCTCACGGCGTCCCAAGAGACCACCGACGCCGATCGTGCCGCCATGCTCCTGGGCGCGGTGGGCCTGTAGTCAGCGAAATGTCCGTCCCCCGGTCTGCGTAGCAGACCATCATGCAGATCGAATTAAGCGGCCCTACTGACAACCAGCGCGGGTGCCCGCTCAGCCGGGCAGTCACCGTCCACAAATCGGCAGGACACGCCCCGTGATTGGCGCCTACCTTCTTCGCATGAACGACGCCATGCCCGAGGGCGAAGCCATACGCCTCTTCACCGTCCCGATCACACCGGACTTTGCCACGGCTGCCGCCAGCATCCTCGAACGGTTTCGTGGACTTGCTGACGACTCCCTGCGCCTGAAGGGCCCCGAAGCCTTCGAGCAGAACGCCGACTCGCCGTTCGGGAGGGACAATGCCGAGCTCGGCGCCCTCAGTGAGCCGCTGCGCGGCGAGCGCCACAAACTGCACGGCCTGCTTCTGGAAACAGCGTGCCTGACGAAGGACAACGCACTCGATCATGTGCGTGCGTTGGAGCATGACCTTTCGATGCAGCCACCACCTGTCTGGTCACCACTGACACTCAGCCGCGTGGTCATGGAAGGAGTGCTCTTCTCCGAGTACCTCCTTGACCCCACCATCCCCTTGAACCGGCGTCTCGCCCGTCTGGCCGGAGTATGGAGGACGGACGCCGGCTATGCACAGAGGCAGGCCGAAGCTCACGGGCAGGAACCGGCTGAAGCCGGCCAGATGCTCGCCTACGTCGAGGATGCGTTGCAGAGGTGCCAGGCCACGGAGCGGCACAACGCGAAGGGGAAGCTCATCGGCTACAGCTTCGGCAGCGAGCCTGCGCCCTTGGACATCAACATCACTGAGCGAGCCACCATGGCCATGCCCGACTGGCTGCCGGCGCCCTACCGCCTGACCTCGGGAGCGGCGCACAATCGACCGTGGATGATCGGCCGTGCCAAGGACCTGGCGGGCGAGGAGGCCCTCGCAGGGGAGGCTGCGACAGTCATGGCCGCAGTGATGGTCTCCATGGGCGCGATCGAGACGGTCGTCCGTGTCTTCGGAGAGTACTTCGGCGCGGACGTGAGCCGAGTGTTGCAGATGATGGAGGAGCAGCGGCAGGTATTTCTGTACGAGGCGATCGTCATCGCGCACAGGCGGTAGCTGTGCGAGAGCCGACCTGCGCATAAGCCTCACCCCGCCTTGCCGCTCGCCTCACCGGCGAGGAATCGGATTACGGCCTGACCCTGACGCCGCAGCGCCGAGGCGAGCGAGGGAGCCCGCCCAGGCAGACAACGTGCTGTTCTCGCCGGACGTTGAGCCGTTCCCAGCACAGATCAAAAGCACCAAGCAGCCAGTGGGCGGCAGAGACCGCCCGCCTGTCAGGCCGCAGACCGACGATCCCACCAGACATCTGGCGGACCAAAGATGTCGGCAGAACTCTCACATGCCAGTTCACCTGTGCTGTGTCGTGACTTGCGGGGTGCAAGTTAACTATTGGTACTGACATTTCCCATGGGTAATGGCTGGAATCTTCAGGGTGGCGGAGTCGGTGCGCCTGCCACACTCTGTCCGTGAATTCCACGGCCATGCGCCTGCTTCTTTCTCCGGTCACCTGTGCGAAAGCAGTACGCCTGATGCGGAAATCCGGGTGGTCCCTGTCCTTCGACGTGGCATGGCGGACCGCACGAATCGCCTCCCACCCCGACGAGCTGGTCTACCGCGAGGCCGGTCACCGTACACACCTGGCATCGGACACGACGTCAGCCCATGTGTCACCGCCTCCTCGCGAACCACAGTGACCACTCCATAACCACTGTTTGCGCGAGCTCGAAAAGTGTTCGAATAAAGTCGCGCGGCTGCAGTGAAGTGGCCTATTTTGCAGCTTCTTTCGCGCCATGGGTGCTGGAAACAGTGCGGGCGCCACCGCCTCGGAGGTAAGAAGAGCACGCGTATTCCAGTCCTTGGTCGCCACTTCCGGGGGAAGCCATGAATGACGCCGCAGACCTCTCTCTTATCGCTGGCAGCGCACTGCCGGCGGCCTTCACCTTCCTGTTCCAGCGGCTGCAGACGGCCCTGGAGCGACGTCGCTCAGCGCGGACAGAGCAGCCGGAACACGACCCGGACATCCCGGTGGAACTGGTCGGCAGTCTCCAACTGCCGCTGCGGATCGACGAGGAGGAACTCGCTGACCACGCCCCGGTGCTGGAGGCCCTGGCATTCGGACTGCGACCCTACGACCGCGACCCCCACCTGATCACCGCACACGACGCCGACCTGATGCAGGCACTCGGAAAGGTGCGTGAAGGACTGGAGCGCGTCTACGGCCAGCGGTTCACCTTCCAGGGGGAGACGCGACAGAGCAGCGGCCCCCTCAGCGTCCAGCACTACGACACCGTGACCGGCGAAGTGGTCGGCATGGAAGCAGAGCAGGCCATCCTCGGCGCCGCCACGAGCACGATCAGGGCCGGGAGCGTCGAAGCCGGGGGCAGGGTCGTCGGGATGAAAGCCCCGATCATCGACGGCCGCAGCTGACCGCTGCCCTTGCCAGCCTCCCCTCTGCTCTCTCCCGAGGAGGAACCCACCGCATGACCCAGCCCGTCTCCGACAACCCAGCTGCAGGGTCCGACGAAGATCTCCCGCAGTCCGTCGATGAGAAGGACACGCGACAGCCCCTGACTCCGGATTCCGGCAACCTCAGCACACGAGAGCCCTCACCGTCTCCCGCCCCGGCCGCCGCCCCCCACCTAGCGGCGTACCCGGCACACACCACGGCGGAATCGCCCAAAGCCGATCCGGCGCGTACAGAGGACACCGACGACGCCCCCGGCGCCGGCGAGGGAAACGACGACGTGAGGGGGGAGGAGCCAACGAGGCACACACAGCCGGAGGCCCCCGGTGAGCCGACGGCCGTCACTCTTCCCGCCACCGCCGACGCCGCTGCGGACGGCTCCGGCGAGGCGCCCGCCTTCCCAAGCGGGGCCTACGCCGACGTTCACGCCGACACCAACCACGGCACCATGATCGGACAGTTCTTCGAGGCAGTGGAACGCCTCAGCGGTGCCCCCCTGCCTCCGCAATGGGTGGACCGGGAACTCGCCGACTACGTGCCGGTGAAGAACGAGGCGGAACTCGCCCGCCGGCTGCAGGACGACCGCGTCGTCGTACTCTTCGCAGATCACTTCGGCAGCGGCCGGTGGACGACGGCGCTGCGTCTGCTGACGACGCTTCCCAGCCAGCCCCGCACCCTGAGGCGGATCCGCCGTGAGCCCGGCGACGCCTTCAGCACCGAAGGCATCAGAGGCCACAAACGCACCGGCTGGATCCTCGACCTTCGCGATCCGGACGACAGCATCCCGGCCACCTGCGACTTCGGCCTCGAACTCCGCCACACCGCGGACCTGGACGCGGACGACTCCCACCTCGTCGTGCTCATCAGAACCCGTCTGTGGCACCAGATCGGACACGGAGCCGGCCACCTTGCACACACCCCAGCCCCTCCGGCCCAGGCCACGCTCTTCGCCGCACTCCTGCAGTCCGCCGGCTTCGAGCACGCGAGAGACTTCGCCGCCGACCACCGCCTGACCGAACAACTGGCCAACCTGCGACCAGGACAGGTCAAAGAGCACGCCCAGACGCTCATCCGCGCCGAACGCCACTACCGCAGCGCCACCGGCAGAGGAACCGACCCACGGAGCCCGGGCTTCGAAGCGGTCGTCGCAGCCGCCGCCAACGCCACCTCCGGATGGATGGACGTGCTTGCCATCTGGCACTCCCACCCGCAGAGAACCAGCTACGACCGCAACTACCTGCTCCTGACCGCCGTCTACGGCGGAGAACCCATCGACAGCGTCCACACCAAGATCGCTTCGCTCTCACAGGCCTTCGACGAGAAGGAGCCGGCCGGAGCACGGCCCAAGGGCCAGCAGGGACCGGGCCTGATCCAGTTGGCACGGCAGATCGAAGCCGATCCGCTCCCCGACGGCCGTCTGCGCTTTCCCGGGCCGGGATTTGCCGAGGCCGTCGTGCGCTACTTCTGGCGTGACCGGCCCGAACTCATCACCCCTTTCACCCGGTGGACAGCGAAACTCTGTCTTGACCTCGGAAAGAAGCAAGGCACGCAGCTCGCCGAACGCATGATCCCCTGGGCGCTGCACGACCTCCAAGCCTCCCGCTCCACCAAACTGCTGCGCCAGGTGGCCGACGACTGGGCACAGGAAGACGCCCAGGCCCCCCACGCACACGACCTCATCGTCGCAGCCATACTCGACCCACAGACCGCGCAACTAGTCAAGAACGCCGCCGACCGCTGGACCGGACAGCCGGACACCAGCCCACCGCTCCTGCGGACCCTCGCCCACGTCTTCCAAACCCTCACCCCCGCACAACCCGCACGCATGCTACGCCGACTGGGCACCCTCGCCTCCTCCCAGAAACCAGGGGTCGCGGACGCCGTCGGTGAAGCTCTCAACACCCTGTTCAGCAGCGAAAAGCTCCGCCCCCAGGTCCGCCAGACACTCGACTCATGGTTCACCAGCACCGACCAGGCCCTGCAACATGCCGCGGCCAGCGCCTTCGTACACGTCGCCGCACAACGCGACCCAGCCGGCCTCCCAGCCCTGCTGCACGCATCGAATGCCGAAGCAGCCCCCTGGGTCATCCGCGGCTGGAGAACCACGCTCGAGGCTGAAAAGCCCAGCCCCACCGCACACCACGCCTGCGCCGTCTGGCTCGACGCAGCCACGACACGACCGGACACCACAGAACGCATCCTCACCACGCTGGTCCGGTCCGTGCACGACGTCGCCGGCCACGATCTGCGGGGCCAGCGCTACCTCAATCTCGTCCGCATGGCCGAACGATGGCTCATCCGGCACGGCACCACCCACCATCACGACCGCGAGCACGTCCACACCATGCTCATGCACCGCACCATGCAGGCAGACCCTCACCGCAGCCAGGACAGAGAGGACGCATCGACGGGTGACTAGGATCCGGCTCTGGCCGGGACGGCAGGGCACGCTGACAGCAACGTTCACGGCTGCCAGCACAGAGGCCGACTTCCGCTTCGACGTGCACGCCGAAGGACACTGGCGGGCCACACGCCGAGGCCACCACGACCCCGCCGCATCCGCGACCTGCCATGTCATCGACGAGACGAAACGGCTGGCAGCTGAACACTCGGTCCTCGCCGCTGCAGAACTGCAGCACCGGGTCAACGCACTCCTCGGCCGACCAAGACAACTGCCAGAGACCACCGTGAGCCTCAACTGGGCACGTGTACTGGTACACGTCCACCCAGAGACTCAACACGTGGCCCACACCCGCCTTCGCCTGCGCGCCCGAGCACAAACGCAGTGGGAACTCAAGCAGATGACAATGGCCCAAGCCGAAACCTACCGAGACCAACTGCGCGAAGACCCCAACCTGCTCCTCGCGCAGCTACTCCTCCACTCGCCCCAAGCGATCACCCAGCAAACCCTGGACATCCTCCCCCAAATCGCCAGGGCCGTAGCCGCCTACGCCCCCGGCGCCAGGTGGGTGCAGACAGCGCTCCTCCTCGACAAGTGGTTCGCGGACCTGCCGACCGACGCCAAGAGATTCATCATCGACCGCCTCAGTACCACCCTCACCGAATTCGGTGGCGAGGCCATCGCACAACAACTAAGAGACGCCCACGACACGTCGGTACCGACTGAACACCCCACCCAAGGGGAGGACACAGACCACAGTCCGGCCGGCCTCAACGGCTACGAGCACCACAGCGGATGACGAACGAGACACGATGCTCCTGCCCTGCCTATCGGCCACCTATATGCCCCCCTCGGAACGTCAGCGGTGTGCGGGTGAGGCCAATGGCGCCTGCCGCATCCGGTCCAGCTCGTCGTAGATTCGTGCGCGCAGCTGGGCACGCGGCTCCGTAAGCTGCAGGCGTCCGTAGCGCGTCTCGTAACGGGCCAGGTGGGCGCGGATGTGCCGGTAGAGGTCGGGGTGGCGGCGGACGAGCTCGTCGTAGGCCTGGTCCCCGGCCTGCTTCAGCAGCTTGTAGCTGGGGTCCCGGTGCTCGGCCAGGGTCATCCCGTCGTTGAGTGCGGTGATCAGCCGGATGGATTCGGAGCGGCGTTGCAGCAGTGCGGCGAACAGGCGTCGTCGGCCGTGGAGTTGTCCGAGCTGTGGGGCGTGGCGAGGCCGGCCCGTGAGTGTGAGGTCGTGCAGGTGTTTGGGGTGGGGGTTGTGCGCGCTCGGGGCCATCTCGATCAGGGCCTCGGTGAGCTGGTCGCGCCACCGGTTAAGTACCAGCGGATGGCACAGCGCGTCGTCGCGGGCGTCCTGCCGTGCGGCGTCCGCGACGATGCGCCGCCGGAAGGCCGGCCCGTCAAGCTCGAACAACTCGCGCACCACGTCGGTGACCGGCGCGGCGAGCCATCCATTGTCGATGCAGCGCGTGATCTTTTCCGGGATGGAACGAATGTGCACGGTGGCCGAAGGAGCGACGCCTGCGTCTGCCGCCAGGCGGCGTACCAGCGTCTCCTTCTCCTCCGGAAGGTATCGGCCCAGCCACGCCCGTGCCAGGCGCCGGGAGTCGTTGGTTGCCGCGGGGAACGGGAGGACCCCCGCGGCGGTGAGTTCCGCGATGCGCTGCCCCTTGAGGCGCCGCTCCGCATCGCGCAGCTGGTTGCGTACGGCCCGCTCCTGTACGGCCAAGTCCTCCCCTCTTCGCGGCCGCTGCCGGACAGGACGCGGACCTCACGACGGATCTGCCGGTCGTGCACCGCGTAAGTGAGGGCATCGATACTCTGCTCGATGCGATCCGGACCGAAGAGCAGCTCGTCCAGGCCGGTTCGCTGGAGCCCGCATGCGTGCGCGGTGACCACCTTGGCCAGGTCGAGGAAGCTCACGGTCACCAGATCCGCCAGCTCATGCATAGGGAGCCGCCACGGCTGCAGGTGCGGCGTACGGGTGGCCCTGAGGCCCACGCCGGAGAGCACGGGACCGGTCCGGTGCTGGACGGGACGTTCGTGGGGCTCGGCGAGGTCGAGGGCGAAGCGCATCTTCACGTAGCGGATCGTGCGGCCGCGGTGCAGCGCGGCGGTGGGACGGTCCCACAGAGTTCGGCACGGGGCGTTTCTGGCAGCCCCGCAGGTCGGGCATACGATCGTCATGACCTCGCACGAACGCACATTCCACAGGGCCTGCCGCCCCGGGGTGGTGCTGAGTGCATCGTCGGCCCGCGCGTAGTCATCAAAGCTGGAGCACATGGGCCGGAGGCTGCCAGGCGCGTCTCGTTCCCTGACCGGGCCACACCGCGCCGGCGCTGTGAGTGACCCGGATGGAAAGACCTGTGTTCCAGTCGTGGACTCGTGTTCGCATTCCGTCGCTCTATCGGGTGAACTCCGTGGGTGAGGCTGTCGGAGGGGCGTCGGCGGCCTGGCACTTGTGCTGTGCGGGGAGTCGCGGGACGCCGACGTCATGGGCAGGGGAGGGTTCTCGCGTAGAGCCGGACCAGTAGAGGCATCTGATAGAGCCCGCCTCCGGCGGATGTCAGCAGTCCGCTGTCGAGGAGGGCCTCCGTAAGGCGCTCGGCATCACCCATGCCGCAGTCGAGGGTACGTGCCGCCTGCTGCAGGGACACCAGCGCGTCCGCTGTGCTCAACATACGTAAAGCGGCGGCTTGTTCGGCACTGAGTTGACAGTAGCTGCTTTCGATGACTGGCTTTACGGACATGCTCCCCGCCTGCAGCTCGTCCAGCCTCCCGTCCTCGTTTGCGAGTCTCTCCGCAAGGTCTGAGACCGTCCAGGTCCGGTGTGCCAGTAGACGGCAGGCAGCGGCACGGACAGCGAGCGGTAGGAAGCCACATGCGGCCGTCACGTAGCGGGCCGCTCCCTGGTCGTCAGTGGGCGGGCGGCCAGCGATCCGGGTGAAGAGGTAGAGTGCCTCGGTTGGGGACATCTCGTCGAGCTCGACCAGGTGGGCGCCGGGGAGGTCGATCATTCGCGTTCGGGAGGTGACCAGTACGGCGCACCCCTGTGCGGCGGGTAGCAGCCACTGGACTTGCCCTGCGTCCTTTGCGTGGTCCAGGACCACGAGGACGCGGCGGCCGTGAAGCGCCGAGCGGTACAGCGCGGAGCGCTCCTCGAGCCCTGCTGGAACGATCGACTCTGCCACCCCGAGTGCGCGCAGTGCCGCAGCGAGCGCCGCTTCCGGCGTCGTCCGTTGCAGATCTACATAGAGGTGGCCGTCCGGGAAGAGCTGCGTAACTGCATGTCCGGCCTGCACGGCCAGGGCGGTCTTGCCCACACCCACCGGGCCGCAAACAGCTGCGACTTGCAGGCCGTCGCCGGTGGCGCTCAGCACGCTCGTCAGTTCGGCGAGCTCGCCTGAGCGTCCTACGAAGTCGGGGAGGGCGGCTGGCAGCTGGGCGGGGCGCACGAAGGCTGCAGCCTGCGTGCCGCCGGAGGATGCAGCCGCGCCGAGTGCGAGTTCTGGGTCGGCCTGGAGGATCCGCTGCTGAAGCCGGGCCAGCCCGTCCCGCGGACTTACCCCCAGCTCGTCGGCGAGCAGCCTGTGGGTTTCCGCGTACACGGCGAGGGCCTCAGCCTGCCTTCCTGCGCGATACAGGGCGAGCATCAGCAGCTCGCGCAGACGCTCCCGCAGTGGATACACGGACACCAGTGAAGTCAGCTCGGGCACGACGTCCGCGTGCAGACCGCATGCGAGGTCCATGTCCACGCGGCTTTCGAGCAGTTGCAGCCGCCACTCCTCCAGACGAACGCGCTGGGTCTCGGCGAAAGGTCCTGGAACTCCGGCAAGCGGTTCGCCCTCCCACAGCCCCAGAGCGTGCCGCAGAAATGTCCGTGCACGCTGCAGATCTCCCCGTACGCGCAGCTGCTCGGCCTGCCGTGCCAGATGAGCTGCCATGGTCACGTCGCACCCCTGGTCAGGGAGGCGTACCGCGTAGCCGCCGGACTCGCTCACGAGCGTTCCCGGATCCATCACCTTACGCAGCCGTGAGGCGTATGTCCGTACAGCGGCCAGGGCCTGAGGCGGCGGGTCCTCACCCCACAACGCGTCAACGATCTCCGCCGCTGTCGCGGTCCGTCCTTCCCGCAGCACCAATACCGCCAGCAGGGCTCGCTGCTGGGGCGAGCCGGTGGGCAGCTGCTCGCCATCCCGCCACAGCCGCACCGGCCCCAGCGCCGCGGCGTACAGGCCAGATGCGGGAACCGACGGCCGCACAGGCACGGCCGGAGCCGCAGGCCTGTGCGGCGGCAGGGGAGAGAACACGCTGGCGTGCTGCCCGCCCCGGACGCGCTCCCACGCCGCGACCCACGCCGCATGCTCTGACGAGGCGACCAGGCAGGCCGTGAGGAAGCCGGTCAGCTGGTGCTCGTCACGCGGCACCGTCCGGCCGAGCACGATGCGATGGGCGGTGCTGTGAGGGAGCCGCCCCGCACCCGCACGCCTCTCCATCACACGCACCGAGGGCCGACCGGCCAACTCGTACAACTCCCGCAGTGCCGCATGGAGCATCTCCACGCCGTCGATGTCCTGCACGCTCGCCGGCGCAGAGCCCGCACTGCGAAGCCTGCCCCGGCGAGCCTGCCGCCACAGATCCATCGCTGTGTCCACCGGTGCACCGCAGGCGATGGCGTATGCGCGAACGCTGCGCTCACTGGGCACGGACCGGCCCGATGCCGCCCGCTGCAGTGTGGTGGCGTGAAGGCCCACGCGTGCGGCCAACTCGGCGTATGAGCAGCCCGTGTTCGAACGCTGGTCGCGCAGCCACCTGGCCAGCCTCACCAGGGCCCGGTTCGACGAGGCGATCGGTCTCTCCTTGCGCCCCACAGCCGTATGGTCGTCAGCCGGCGGCGAGAGCGGTCGCAGCCTGCACCACGGATCGGTGCAGGCGCTTGCCCGCTCCACGAACGGCAGTCAGCGTGCCGGCCGCCACGAGACCGGCCCCGCCCAGCACAGCCAGAACCGAAGAGAGCTCCAGGCCGTAGACGGACAGGACGCAGGCAAGCACGGCGATCACCACGATCACCATGGCGTCGGCGAACGGGGACCGGTGCCCGGCCGATGAGCCGTGCAGCACGCACCGTACTGAAGCGAAGGTTCGAGGCATGGTCTTCTCCTGGAATCAAGTGCACCCCGCCCAGGCGGGGGCGCGTTGCGGGCTCCAATGTCGAACAGCCGGAACGGTGTTTGCCGACGCCGTCCGGGGCCTGCATCCTGCCACCCGCCCCGCCGATCGGGGGATACCCCCAGAATCGATGATGCGTAGGCGTCCAAGACCTTTGTGCGGGGCCGTCCAAGCGCCGCTGCTGGCGAGCACCCGGCAGGCCAGCACATTTATCGCCGACGGCAACTCTTCTTGCCCCCGGCACGCCATATAGATGCCGCGCCATCCCAATCGTGTTCAAAGCCCGTTGAGGGGCCCCGGGCAGCATTCGAGCGGCACGACGGCATGTGCCACTCCTGACAGTTGCGGGCTCCACCCAGCAGATCAGGAACCCTGCGCGATCACGTTGCCGCGTGAGACCGCTCCAGGCCGGCATCCCCTCAGGGTATGGGGGAGGCCGGCCGTGCCGTGCGCCCAGCGCGCTCCAGAAATACCCGAGAGGAGCGCGGGGCGGATCGGTCCGGCTCGTGCCCAACTCCCCGCAGCACTACGTTCTGGTGGCCTGGCGAGCGCGCCAACACTGTGAAGCCTGCCGCTGAACCGGTCCGCCTCACAGGCAAACCCATCATCTGTCTACGTCGGGCACAAAACCGACGGATCGGACCGTCGCGGACCGTTGGATCAGCCCGTTGGTGCGGGCCTTGATCCGTTTTTCGGTCGTCCTCCGCAGAGATCACGTCAGTGGAGACTGTCCGCTGGTTGTGAACGTTCTGTGTTCGGTAGCCCTGGGGAGACTCACGCGATTTGGCGTGTACCTGTGGACTGGGGTGCCGATGACACTAAGACGTTCGCTCTCACGAGCCCGGATGCGTGCAGCTGCCGTACTCGTCCCGGGACTGCTGGCCTCGCTCCTGGTGCCGTTGGGCAGTGCGCATGCAGGCGACTCCGACGCCTTACGCGTCGAGACCTATATGCGGCCGCTCAACGCTGCACCTCTCGACCTGGCAGACCTGCAGCAGTCGAGAAGATCCACACTGAGCGGCCTGGCGGAGGAAGCGGCTGCACAGGGGCTCCTGCCGCATGAAACGGTAGGACCCGCCAAGACCTTCGCCCCCCTCGCAGCGGAAGAGTCGGCCCGTGACCAGCCACCCAGACGCGAGCCGTCCGCCGCCATGGCGCCGACAGCAGTCACTCTCCCCGAACCCCCGCACACCATGACGAAACAGGAATGCGTTCTGGGACTCGCGACAGCATCCATCTACATCAAGTCCCGCTACGCAGTCTGTTCCGGCAAGCAATTCGACCAGGTCTGGCTGCGCAACGGTCGCCCGGTCGGCACCAGCCACTTCGACGTACTCACCATCGGCACCATCCCGCTAAACAGCAGGACGCTCACGATCACCTACCACTTCACCGACTTCACCGCGGTCGGCGACAACGGCGCACCCTCCATGGGTATCACCACAAAGGGCGGAATCGCCCAGAGCTGGCCATCGACAGCAAAGTACACCCAGGGCGGGGTATCCATGCCCTTCACCCGGACGTTGACACAACTGCTGGGAACCGACACCTTCCAGCACACGGTGTACGCCGCCCCAGGCCAGGGATCCACCGGAACACGAGCCGATCACCTCGCCGCGGTCTACATACCGAACATCAGCATCAAGGCACCGCCGGCCTGGACCACCGAACCCATCACCGGAGGCAATCTGTTCATGCTGCCGCCCCGCTGGGACAAGGCCGAGTACCTGCCCAACGCAGCCGCAGGCGGCGCCGCCACCTGGGCCGTCATGACCCCGCTGCAGTACAGCACCGCGGCCGGCGCCCCAGAGAGAGAAGTAGCCCTGCACATCCAGAAGGCGTTCACCGAACCGGGCAAAACACAGCCTCCCCTGGCGACCAAGGACGTCCCGGGACAGACCGCCGACGCTCCGCTGACCCGCCTCTACTGGGACACCAAGCGCCGGGAACAGAACCGCAACCGCTCCGTCTACAACTGCCAGAAGTACTTCGGCGAGGACTACGCGACATCGGCAGGCTACGCCCGCGAGTGCGACGAATACCCGATGGCAGCGACCTATGAGGGTTCAGCCCAGCCGACCTACGACCCGCTCGCCGAACCCGGCAACTTCAGCGTCATGGCCGTGAAGAAGGAAGACAACGGCGCCGCCGGAAACCTCCTCGGCCAGTACTACAACAAGAACCGGCTCCTCGACGGCCCCGACGACGGCTTCCTCGTCGAGATCACTCCGTAGCGACCGTTCCCTGCGGCTGGGGCGGACCACGCCACGGCGCTGAGCCCCAGCCGCCTACTCTTGTGGCCAGAACTGCGCCACGTACCGCTCCACCCCGTGCACCACACCGTGCGAGGCCTGCGCTGCCACCTGAGCCCGCCCCGAGCACACCACCCGCACCATCCAGACACCCGGACCGTCCGACAAGTCGATCGCCCAGGGCATTGGACCTCCCGCAACCCCCGTCGCTCGCAGCCTGCCCGACGCACAGACGATGCTCGCCGTGGCGGTCTCCTCCCAGACTCCCTCCGGCGGCTCCGGCTCGACGTCCCAGACCTCCACCGACAACGAAGCGGTGTGCGTGTGGCCGGCGCTGTGAAAGTCCAGACGGCCCCGGTGAGCAGTGAGAAAGACGTCGGCCTCGAAACCCTCGGGGAACAGGACCGGGACCTGGGAATCGTCGAAATCCTGCAAGGCCCACCCACTGAAGTCCACGTCTACGGGATAGTCCTGGCATGCGATGAGGCCAGCCATGTCTTCTCCTTCGTCGCGGGCACTCGTGCGGCTGCGTTCTAGCATCACGGATCTTCCCCGTCACCGTGCGATGTTCACGTTTCCGTACCATTTGTCTGCCTGTACTGACGATCAAGCCACCCTCGAACCCAGCAGTTCAGGAAAGAACTGACCAGCTTCTGTATGGCCCCGGTGCCTGCATTCACATCATCAGCACCTGCTTGGGCCCGCGGCAACCGCCGTGGACGAGCCCAGGGCCAGGGCGAACACAGAGTCAGAGAGGGCCGCAGGGCATCCCGGTTCGTGTACGCCGCCAGCTGCACGAGCCGCCGGGTAGGCCCGATCGCCCCTTCAGGGAGGGCGGTGCCACATCTCCCCATCCGCGGCTTCCCCAGGCTTCTTCGGTGTTTGTTCCCTTGCACGACAGACGTTCGGGGCGGCGTGGGCGGGGAGGAGTAGGGCGGTCACGATGGCAGCGAGCGCGAGGGTACGACGCACGGATGTCCCTTCGAAGAACTGGCGGGTCGCGCTCTTGCTACCAAGTGCCGGCGCCGACGCGTCCGGGGCCGGCGGCACGGCCGCCGGATCGGGGGAGAAACCGAGGGACCAGCAGTCCCTATTCCTCACCTGCTCCAGCACGGCCGAGGGGCCCCAGCCGGGGAGGGCTCCGGGCTGGCCTGTAGAGCTGGGGCTGCGGTGCCGCCCATCCCTCAGAGCTGGCTGCATCAGGGCCTGTGTGTCGTTGCCACTCTGGAGGTGGGGTCAGTGGCGACGATGCCTCAGCGGCTGCGATGCACGGCGGGAGCGATGAGCGACCTCTGGCGGTCCGAGTCTCAGAGTTCGGTGAAAGCCGATTGCTCTCACTCGCCCGCTGCGGGAGCGTCGGGAGGGAGGGGGAGGGGCAACAGGCGCTGGCGTGTCTCTATCTGAGGCGGCGTGATCTCGCACAGGCCTGGCAGCATTTTCATGATGGCCGCAGCGAGGATGTGCTCACCCGTGGAGGTTCGCGGTGCCGCCCCAAGGGATCGCGTGCGGATCAGAGCTCCCTCGATGATGGTGTTGAACAACCCGGCCATGTCCAAGTAGGTCACACCTGGGCGCAGCGGCACGTCGTAGGCAGTGAGCAGGGACTCGTACAGACTGGCCCAGACGAGGAGCATTTCGTTTTCGATCCGGGCAACGGCTTCGCGGATGCTCGGCTTGTGCGGCAAGGCAGCTTCGAAGAAGGTCTGCAGGGCGACGACGGGGTCCTCCGCGCTCGACGCCATCTCCACCTCTACGCCGGCACGGATGAGCTCGCCCAGCGACATCGACTGTGCCTGGTCGACGAGTTGTTGCTGAGCCTCGAGGATTCTTCGCAGCGTGGGGCCGCTGCGGAAGATGTAGGCCAAAAGGTCTTCGATGAATGCCTCCTGGTGGCCCCATGTATCGCTCCACCGCTGCTTGTCCAGCGACTGTGCAAGCTCCGGGTCCGGGATCAGCCGCGCGGCCGCGTGCATCAGCTCCTCGCCGCTGAGGTTGCGGAAGAGACGCCGCTCGGCGGCCGCTTCTCCCTTCAGATGATGCTGGTGCAGCAGGTATGCGCCCAGGTCACAGAACGCGCGCGTCCGTTCGTCCCTCGCCCACGTTGCCTGCGTATTGGCCGTGCGGCTGACCCGGACCCGTCGAAAGACAGAGGCCAGGTCTTCGCTAGGGGCCCCCGCCCAACGGGACGACCACCTCTGCCACGTCCACTGCGTCGCCATGCCACACCCTCTGCGCTCGGGGCGCTTAGCGCCCATGCCCTGCTCGAGTCAAGGGCCACCTTGAATGGCCACGCCGGATTCCATCTCCAGTGTGCTCGCTCAGCGGCGCCTTGGAACAGCGAACGGCAACGGCCCCTGACGAAAAGACGGACGCACCCGAGACTGACGACTCCGCTGCACCGCTCAGCGAGTTCGGCAAGGAGCCGTCATGAAACTTAGCCTCCGGCACAAGAAACCAGCCGCCCTCATGGCCGGCACAGTCGTCACCGCTCTGGGAGGCGCGGTCGGTGCCCTCCTCACGGCGGAGGAACTGCTCGCGCAGAACGGAACCATGGCGAGCGCCTGGTGCGGCGTCTCAACAGCGCTCCTGACGGCCTCGGCAGCACTGGAACGCGCCCGCAGCCGACGCCGGGACAGCAATGCAGGCCCATGCTCGTGTGCTTGCCCTCCGGAGGAGGGCAGCTAGGCCCTGTCTCTTTGGAGCTCTGACGCCTTGGAAAGAGGGCCGATTACTCTGTCGTGATGGCCAAGAGGATTGAGTCGGAACTGGTGGTTGACCTGCGAGGTAGGCCGATCGAGACGCTCGATGACTTCTGGGACGCTGTGGCTGAGCCTTGCGGACTGCCGGAGTGGTTCGGCCGGAACACAGAAGCCTGGCGGGACACCATCCAGACGCGGGGCATTTCTGAGGTCATCGACAGCTATGACGTCCTGGTCGTGCACGTGGACAAGCGAGGAGTCTTCGCTGCCCGGAACCGCGAGGCCCGAGCCCTGCGAAGCGCGTTTTCGGGGAAGCAGTCGCGACTGGTCGTGCACGATCTGCCCTGATCACCGTGTCGAGCGGGACCAGATCAGGATGGCAGCCAGGTGCAAAGCAGCCTCGTAGGCCAGGGCGAGTTTGTCCGTGCGCATTGCCAGACCATGCCATTGCTTCAAGCGGCTGATGCACCGTTCGACGGTGTTGCGCTGCTTGTACGCCTCCGCGTCGAAACCTGGTGGTCGGCCTCCGGCTCGTCCTCTCCGCAGGCGGTGTCCGACCTGGTCGGCAGGCTGCGGGATGACGGCGCGGATGCCTCGCCGTCGGAGATGGATGCGGATCGAGCGAGAGGAATAGGCGCGGTCCGCGAGGACGGCCTCCGGTCGGGTCCGGGGCCTGCCGAGTCCGCGTCGCGGGACGCGGATCCTGGCCATGACGGCCTCGAATGCCGGAGCATCACCCGCCTGACCAGCGGTGACGTAGAGGGCCAACGGTCGCGCCCGGTTATCGCTGGCCAGATGTACCTTCGTACTCAGGCCGCCACGAGAACGTCCGAGTGCGTGATCGTCCGGTTCTGACCGTCGCGCAGCCCCCTTTTCACGGCCCCAGCCGCGTGCTGGTGAGCCCGGCAGACAGTGGAGTCCACCGAGACCGTCCACTCCACGTCGTCATCCGCGTCAGCGGTGGCCAGGACAGCGGCAAGGATCCGTGCCCAGGTGCCGTCGACGGCCCACCTGATGAGACGCTTGTGCGCCGTCTGGAAGGATCCGAGTTCCTCCGGCAGATCCCGCCAGGGCGCACAGGTGCGGTACTTCCACGCGATGGCCTCAAGGGTGCGACGGTGGTCGGCCCATCGCCGACCGCGGACCGGATCGGCCGGCATCAGCGGCTCGGTCCGGTCCCACATCGCATCAGTGATCACTAACCGGATGGACATGTCCGATCAACTGACCAGCGCACCAAAGAGACACGCTCTAGGCGGATTCGTTGGATCAAGTTGGGGCGAGCGATCACGGCGGTTCCGGGGTGGCACCCTGGAGCGATGCGACCTGGAACCGACGTCACCGAGAACGGCCTGCGGCACCTGCTCAATGAGTGGGACCCGATTGGTGTCGCTGACGAGGTGCAAGACGAGTACGACTGCATGCTCGTCCCTCTCCTGCAGCGGCTCCGACGTGGCGCCGACCAAGTGGAGATCGGCGAGTTCCTGCGGCATGAGCTGGTAGATCACTTCGGTCTCACCCCCCTTCCGTCAGAGCCGGAAGCGATGGCTGCCAAAGTGACCTCCTGGTGGACGGTTGTCGTCGCTACCGATGCCACCGGCTGCGTGTAGTCGCTCCTTTCGGATCGTCCGCTTGTTGTCCGAGGGTGCCGTTGACTGACGCGCAGTGGGCGCGGATCGAGCCGTTACTGCCGGACCGGACACCGAAGCGGGGTGGCCGATGGCGAGACCACCGAGAGGTGATCGACGCCATCGTCTGGAAGTTTCAGACCGGGGCACAGTGGGTTCAGCTGCCGGAGAAGTACGGCAACTGGCGTGGCGTCTACAATCGGCTGCGGATGTGGTCCGGCGATGGCACTCTGTCCGCCGCGGTGCAGAAGACTTGCCACCAGCACCGCGACTGCCTGCGCAAACGTGCCGAGGAAGAGACGGTGACCAAGGTGCCGGAGCCGCCCCCGATGCTGTTACCGCCCGCGGAACTGCCCCGCACCCAGATCGCCACCGCTACGAAGACATCCACCAGCTCCTGGTGAAACGCTGGACCATCAGCGCCATCGCCCGCCGACTCAACCTCGACCGCAAGACCGTGCGCCGCTTCCGCGACACCGACCTCGACGAGCTGCTGGCCTCCGCCCGCGAACGCCGCCCCAATGGCGTCCTGGAACCCTTCAAGGCATACCTCAACACCCGCTTCACCGAGGCACAAGGCCAGGTCAGCGGCACCCGACTGTTCCTGGAGATCCAGGCCCGGGGCTACTGCGGCCGCCGCCAAGTCGTCCGCAAACACCTCGCCGCCCTCCGCGCGGGCACCGCCGAACCGGTCAGGGCCAACATCCCCAGCCCGCGCAAGATCACCTCGTGGATCATGCGCTCCCCCGAGACGCTCACTGACAGCCAGAACGAGCGACTCCTTCAGGTCCGGCTCGCCTGCCCGGACATTACCCGTGCCTGCGACCTCGCCCGTGCGTTCGCCGACCTGGTCCGCCACCAGCGCGGATACCTCCGGATGGAATGGATCCGGCAGGCTGAACAGGATGCGCCGATACCGATGAAGGGCTTCGCCGGCTTCCTCCGCCAAGACCTCGACGCCGTCACTGCCGGACTCACCCTGCCGTGGAGTTCCGGGGTGGTCGAAGGACATGTGAACCGGGTGAAAACCCTCAAGAGGGCAATGTATGGCCGAGCCTCCTTCGAACTGCTCCGGACCCGCATCCTCGCCCAGCCATGAGCATCGCGCCGACCGTCCATGCAGGGCCTCTACGCTTCTCACGTGCGCTACCTGACGCAGTCCTTCGCCCTAGGTGCCCTGAGCCGGGGCCGACCGATCGAGCAGTTCCTCGGCCCTGCTGGCTCACCCGAGCGTCCCAGCATCCGCTACGTCGAGGTCAGACCGACCAGGGCCCGCTATGAGATCTACCTGCACACCCTGGAAGACGTTGGTCACGAAACCTTCGTTGACGTAGTCGAGTTCCCTCCTCTTTACACCGACGATGAGGAAGAGGAGTTCGGCCGCCTTGTGACGACTTGCGACGACCCTCTCGGCGCCCTCGCAGCCGCCGAAGACGTCACTGGAGCGGGAAGCGGAAGGTGGGTCAACGCTGGCGTGGTCCAAGACCAGTATCTTGACTACGTGGTGGCCGGACGGCCAGCAAACACGTCACCAGATGGATACCCCTGGCCCATGCCGCCGCCCAGACGTTGACGATCAGCGGAATCACGGAACTGCGGTCAGAGCCGAATTCACAGATCCTCATCAGCCGCGGCCGGTCTGCTCGTCCCAGGTTGGTGGCACACCTGTGATTCAAGCAGGGCCGCACGCTGAAGAAGGCGAACGTCCATGGCGCCGCCGTCCGCCCGGGCCAGAGCCCGTCGTGTCAACCCACGCCGTCGGCGACGTGACACGACACAGGCCCGGTCTGCGGGCGGTGAGCACAGCGGACTTGGGTTTCTACTTGCTCTTCTCGGCTTGTGCAGCGGCCTCGGGAGCGGCTACGGGTCCGGGCGCACCGGTTGCGGTGTAGTAGACAGAGGAGCCTTGCTTGGTGCGCTGGGCATGCTGCTTGGCGACGAGACCTTCGAGCGTGTTGCGAACCACGGTGGTCTGGACAGTGCGTTCGGGATGGGCCTGGTTTAGACCGGCAGTGACCTCTGCCGCGGACCGCGGTTCGCTCTGCGCGGCAAGGTGGCGGCGGACGAGTTCGACGAGGGTGGGTGCGTCGCTCTTCACTGCTGCTGCCTTGCCTGCAGCCTTGGCGGCGCGGGTCTTCTTGGCGGCGGGCTTCTTGGCCGCTGCGCGGCCCTGCGAGGCAGCGGTCTTCTCGGCCCGTGAGCGCCTGCCGCCGGCAGGCGCAGCGGCCGTCTTCTTGCGGGGCGAAGGCACGGTGGTGGTTTCGGCAGCCGGCGCAGGTACCGTGCTGGCCAGTGCCTGCTGGATGTTCACCAGCACACTGTGGTCGTGCTGCAGAACGGTGAGCTTCTCCTGCAGCGTGGCGATGTCCGCGCCGATGCGCTCCTGCTCCTGGGCGTTGCGCTCGAGGTCGCCGGCCACCTGGGCGGCATACTGCGAGGCCACTTCGGTCGTGGTCGCTGTCTCCGACATAGTGCTGTTCTCCTTGGCTGCGTGAGGGAAGTGGAGGGGGAACTGCGGACATGGATGCGCGGGCTGCGCCTGAAAGGCGCGAAACAACACCTGCCGCACATACCCCCGTGCACAGATAGTACGGATACGAGATGAGGATTGGCCCTCTCGGACCACATCCATGCCCACGCCTGAGCTGGACTCCCAATGTTGCAGCATCAGCGGTCCCGATCTGCCGGACGCTGTGACAGCCGTTGCGGGAACTGCCAGAGCACGTCACCGGTCTCCGGACACTGGCGCCAGGACACCAGGGTGCGAGCCGAAACCAGCCGGTCGAGCAACTCCACGGTCTGCTGCGGGGAGTGCCCGCATAGACGGGACACAGCGTCCAAGTCCTCCGTGCTGAAGGGATGCGACGCGAGTGCAAGAGCGGTCAGCCGCAACGCAGCAGGAGCCGCAGCCAGCTGCACCACAGGCGCCGGGTTCAGCGCCCAGTGAGCGGCGCGGCGCCGCGCGCCGCGGCCTGGCGCCTGGTCCAGCACGGTGGCATCCAGCAGCCGTACGGCGACGGATCCGGGCCGGGGGCCGACCGTCTCCAGCCACCCGGCCTGAGCCAGCTCCAGCCACAGCTCCCGGCGCCCGCGCAGCCGCATGCTGCGCAGCAGCCCGTCCGCAACCGTGACACGGCCCAGGGTGTCCGCACGCAGGGCGCACTGCAGAGCGAGCAGCCGGGCAGCGGGTGAGGTGAACTGGGGGAGTGCAGCGGACAGGTAGGTGAGCATCTCCCGCACACGGGCCAGCTCGTCGTGTCCCGAAGACAGGCCGCGGCGGGCACGCCGCAGAATGCCGCCCGCCGGCTTGGGCCGGCGCGCGCCGAGCAGCGTGTCCGGCACGACGGCGGTCCCGCCGGTCGCCGCGGCGCAGGCGGCACAGGCGTCGGCCAAACGCCAGGAGCGCCCGCCGGCCTGCCGGGTGAGCGCCAGCAGCACCGGCCCGCCGCAGCCCCGGGTGCGGGAGTGCCACGAACAGCCCAGGGCGTGGCACTGGCACGTGCGCAGGTGCCCGGGCAGCGCCTCGGCCCTGGCATGGCTGGCCAGGTGAGTCAGGGCTGCCGACCGGGCCGAGGACCCGTCCACTGGGGGCGTGTGGGCCTGGCACTGGATGCAGAACAGTCTCAGCTCTCCCGCTCGCGGGCGCAGCTCGACTGTCCAGACGCGCCGCACCGCGGTCTGTGTACCGGCCAGCCTCATCGGCTCGTCGTCCTCCCGTGAACACAACTGGTGGGCAGGCGTCTTGGCGGCAGGCGCCAGGACGCCAGCACGCTAGTGCAGATTTCCGCACCGTGAATGTCACCCCCATCAGCACAGATAGTGCAGAAACCCGCACTGACAGGGCAGGCTTCTGCACCGTCGGATGGTGGAGTGACGATCTTGCCCCCCGATCCCGACTTCAGCGCACTACGCGTGGAATTCGCACGCCTGCGGGGCGAACGCGGCTGGACCTTCGACGAACTCGCCAGCCGCAGTGGCCTGGCCCGCCGCACCCTCATCGACCTCGAACACGGCCGGACCCCCGGCAATCTCACCACCTGGCATGCCCTCGCCCACGTCTTCGACGTACCCATCGAGCACCTGCTCGCGGTGCTCTGCGACAACCACACCCCGCCCGGCGGCAACGACACCTGACCGACCGGCCACGCCCCGAAATTCGCGGCGCGGCGAATCACCCGAAGAGGCGAGAGGGAGTCGCACCCGCATACGCATCTCCGTGCATGTGTTCGCGAGTGCTGGACCGTTCGAGGGGCCCTCGGCAGTCATTACGCCGATTACAGCGTGTCGCCTGACACGGTCCGCGCATGCGCTCCCACCTCGCCCCTCTGCACGGAACCGCTCACACCGTGCGCCCCCGCAGACGGCCGCTGCGAGCAAATACCATCAGCCCAGACCGATTTCCGACTGCAGGACAAACCCGCCACTGCTGCGCCTGCGGAAACCCGACCGAGCTCTTCCCGCGCGCGGACCATCGACTCATCGCCTTGCACCCCGCAGAGCTGGCCGCTGCCGTAATCCCTGAGGACTGCCGCTGGCATCTCAGCGCAGGCATCGCCCACCCCAGCGGTGACGGCGTCCCGTGGTGCCGAATCCCGCACCGACTCGTCTGCCCCTGCCGGACGGAACCGTCGCGGCCCTGGACTCACCTGGACGCCCTCCGTCTCCGGCTCGCCCTGCGGACCCGCCGCTTGATCGATACCGGCCTGCCCCACGGGCACGGATCTGTGCGCCCGCTACCTCGCCGCCACTCGCCGCCCGCGCCAGCACCGCGGGGAAGCGCTGCGCTAACGGAGCAGACAGGCACACACCCGGTTCTGGTCCAACTTCTGTGGAGCTCTCACGCTCTGTAACCTGCCGGGACGATGGCCCTTCGTGACTCGTTGACAGACCTGTTTGGGATCATGCCCACATGGACTTCGACCTCGCCCCACCGACCGGCGTTGGCCCGTTGCGGATCGGTATGACTCGGCACGCGGCCAACACGGCGCTGGACTCGCTCCGCGATCTTTCCGCGGTCTCGGAGTCTGATCGGCCGGGGCAGCACGTCTTCCGTCCCAGCGGACTGATGATCAGCATCCACTGCATGCGAGACATGCTTGAAGCCATCGAGTTGGGAAGGCCGTCGGGTCTGATGCAGGTTCGGGTGACAGGTTCGGTCACGCGGCCTGGAGGGCCGGTGTGGTCCTGACGGTCTCGAATTCTATGGAGGTCAGCCGGCCGAGTGAGGCTTGTCTGCGGCGCCGGTGGTAGGTCCGCTCGATCCAGCTCACGATCGCGATCCGGAGTTCTTCGCGGGTGGCCCAGACACGGCGGTCGAGGACGTTCTTCTGCAGCAGGCTGAAGAAGGACTCCATGGCTGCGTTGTCGCCGGCAGCTCCGACCCTTCCTATCGATCCGGCCATCCGGTGGCGGTCGAGCGCCCGGACGAACTTCCGGGAGCGGAACTGCGATCCGCGATCGCTGTGCAGAATGCACCCGTCGACGTCTCCACGCCGGGCCACGGCATTGTCCAGGGCGGTCACGGCCAGGCGGGACTTCATCCGCGCGTCGATGGAGTAGCCCACGATCCTGTTGCTGAAGGCGTCCTTGATCGCGCAGACATAGAGCTTGCCTTCGCCGGTGGCGTGCTCGGTGATGTCGGCGAGCCACAACCGGTTCGCACAGGTTGCGGTGAAGTCCCGGCGAACCAGGTCGTCGTGCACCGGCGGGCCGGCCTTCTTGCCCTTGCCGCGCTTCTTGCCGAACACGCTCCACCAGCGGTTGTCCCGGCAGATCCGCCACGCGGTCCGGTCCGCCATCACGGCCCCGGCGCCGCGCGCTTCGTCGGCCAGGAAGCGGTAACCGAACTCCGGGTCGTCACGGTGCGCGTCGAACAGCACGTTCGCGCGATACGCCTCCTCCAGCACGGCATCGGTCACCGGCTGGTCCAGCCACCGGTAGTAGGGCTGTCTGGCGAGCTTCAGCACCCGGCACGCAACCGTGACGGGCACCCCGTCCCCGGCCAGCTCCTTCACGAGCGGGTAGATCCTTTTCCCGGCAGATGGGCCTGCGAAAGATAGGCTGCGGCCCGCCGTAGAACCTCGTTCTCCTGCTCCAGCAGCTTGATCCGCCGACGAGCTTCCCGAAGCTCGGCGCTCTCGTGGCTGGTCGTTCCGGGCTTGGTCCCATCGTCGACGTCCGCGCGACGCATCCACTTCCACAACGTCATCGGATGGACTCCGAAATCGGTGGCCACCTGCTCGACCGTCACACCCGGACCGCGGTTCCTCGCAACCCGCACGACGTCCTGGCGGAACTCCTCCGGATAGGGCTTGGGCACAGCGACATCCTTCCCACCCGCCCCAAAGGGCAAGCCAGTTCAGATGTCACCCGATCGTGCGGCAGACCCTCTTTCGACCAGTGCTGGAAGTACGACAACGCGAGCCTGGTCCTCAACGGCAAGTCGACCCGCCTGGTCAAGGACGACGACAGCGGCAAGTGGCACCTCGCCGATGACGACGCCTCCACCGTGACCCGCTCCACCGGCGCCGACAACGGCGACGACAACGGCGAGTACTGGGCCGTCATCACCGGCGACGGCACCAAATACGTCTTCGGCAAGAACAAGCTCGACGGCGCCGGCACCCAGCGCACCAACTCCACCTGGACCGCCCCGGGTCTTCGGCGACGACTCCGGCGAACCCGGCTACAGCGCCGGCGACGCCTTCGCCGACCGCGCCCTGACCCAAGCCTGGCGCTGGAACCTCGACTACATCGAAGACACCCGCGGCAACGCATCCACGTACTGGTACACCAAGGAATCGAACTACTACAAGAAGAACAAGGCCACCAAGGCCAGCACCTCCTACACCCGCGGCGGATACCTCAACCGCATCGAGTACGGACTGCGCCAAGACGCCCTGTTCACCGACAAAGCCGACGCCAAGGTCACCTTCACCTACGCCGAACGCTGCACCGCATCCAACTGCGACAGCCTGACCAAGGACACCGCCGAGAACTGGCCCGACGTACCGTTCGACGCGATCTGCACCAAAGACGACGACGAATGCAACGCCGCCGGCACCTCCTTCTTCACCCGCAAGCGGCTGACCGGCATCGACACGTTCTCGTACAACGCCATCAGCAGCGCGTACGACCCGGTGGACTCCTGGGACCTGACTGGGCAGTACCTGGACGGCGGTGACATCGGCGACAGCTCCGACCAAGTCCTGACCCTGAAGTCGCTCAAGCGCACCGCGAAGGCCGGCGACACGGCCATCACGGGTGACCCGATCGCGTTCACCTACCAGATGCGGCCGAACCGGGCCGACGGCACCGACGACATCCTGCCTCTGACCCGTCCCCGGATCTCCACCGTCACCTCCGAGACCGGTGCGATTACCGAGGTCACCCTCTCGTCCCCGGAGTGCAAGCGCAGCGAGGTCCTGGACGCGGCGCCGGACACCAACACCCGCTCCTGCTACCCGCAGTACTGGCACATCAACGGCGCCGAGAACGCGGCGATCGACTGGTTCCACAAGTACCGCGTCAGCGCTGTCGGCGTCCACGACCCTGCGGCCAGCAATCCGGCCGTGGAGCACGCCTACTCCTACAGCGGCGCCGCCTGGCACCACAACGACGACCCGTTCACTCCGAAGGGTGAGCGGACCTGGTCGGACTGGCGCGGCTACCGCCAGGTCACCGCCTACACCGGCGCGGTCGGCGGCACCCGGGCCAAGACCGTCTCGCTGTACCTGCAGGGCATGCACGGTGACAAGAAGAAGGACGGCACCACCAAGTCCGTGACGGTGCCTCCGCTGCTCGACACGGATGTCGACTTCTCCGCTCCGTACGACAGCGACCGCTGGAAGGGAAGCCTGCGTCAGCAGGTCACCTACAACGGCAGCCAGCCCATCACCAGCGTCTTCAAGAACTACACCTACAAGAACACCGCCAGCCAGACGGTGCCGGACGCCGCCGACCACACCGCCCTGTGGGTTCGCAACTCCTCCACCTACACCAGTACCTACCTCACCGGCTCCAAGACCTGGCGCACCCACACCACCGGCCAGAAGTACGACGCCCTCGGCATGGTGTACGCCGCCGACGACTGGGGCCAGGCCGGTCTGGGCGGCGACGAAACCTGCACCCGCACCTGGTACGCCCGCAACGCGGATGCCGGCATCACCAGCTTGGTCTCCCGGACCCGCACCGTCGCCAAGACGTGCTCGGTCACCGACGCCAGCCTGAACCTGCCCGCCACCAGTGCCACCTCCGGTGACGTCCTTGCCGACGCCGCGGCCGTCTACGACAAGGCCGACGCCACCACGTGGCTGGCCACCCAGAAACCCACCAAGGGACAGGCCACCTGGACCGGCCGCGCCACCGGCTACACGGCCACCGCCGGCAGCGACGGGCAGCGGATGCCGTCCGGCTGGCAGACCACCGCCATCACGTCCTACGACACCCTGGGCCGCCCGCTGGCCGTCACCGACACCGCAGGCCGCACCACCTCCACCGCCTATACCCCCGCAGAGGCCGGCCCTCTCACCAGGACCCTCTCCACCGACCCCAAGGGCTACCGGTCGGTCAACTACCTTGACCCGCGCCGTGGCCAGGCACTGCGCAGTTACGACATCAACTCGAAGAAGACAGAACGGCACTACGACGCGCTCGGCCGGGTCACCGAGGTGTGGCTGCCCAACCGCTCCAGCGGCAGCCAGCTCCCGAACGTCAAGTTCGCCTACCACCTCGACAACACCAAAGCGTCCTGGGTGTCCACCTCCACCCTGACCAACAAGGACACCTACACCACCAGCTACGCCCTCTACGATGCCCTGCTGCGCCCCCTTCAGTCCCAGTCGCCCACTCCGCAGGGCGGACGGCTGCTGACGGACACGCACTACGACACCCGCGGCCTGGCCTACGAAACGTTCGCCGACATCTTCGACAGCGCCAGCACCCCCAACGGCACCTATACCCGCGCGGAGTACGGCCGCGCCCCGACTCAGACGGAGACCGTCTTCCACGGCGCCGGCCGGCCGACCAGCAGCACCCTGTACATCGGCGGCGTCAAGAAGTGGGCCACTGCCACCAGCTACACCGGTGAGTCCACCGCCACCACCGCCCTCGACGGCGGCTCCGCGCAACGCACCATCATGGACATTCGCGGCAACACCATCGAAACCCGTGCCTACGCTGGGGAAAGTCCCGCCGACGCCGATTTCGGCACCGGCCCTGGCGCCGGCTATACCTCGACGAAATTCACCTACGACCTCGGCAACCGTCAGAAGACGATCACCGGCCCGGACGGCGCCATCTGGTCCTACGGCTACGACCTGTTCGGCCGCCAGACCAGCGCCGACGACCCGGACAAGGGCAAGGCAACCACCCAGTACAACGCCCTCGACCAGGTCATCAAGGCCACCGACTCGCGCGGTAAGTCGATCCTGAGCGCCTACGACGAACTTGGCCGCCCCACCGGCACCTGGACCGGCTCCAAGACCGACGCAAATCAGCTCACCGGCTACACGTACGACACCCTCCTCAAGGGCCAGCCCACCTCCTCCACCCGCTACATCGGAGGCAAGACCGGCGCCGCCTACACCCAGACCATCACCGACTACGACAGCATGGGCCGCGCCACCCACACCGAACTGCGACTGCCCACCAGCGACCCGCTCGTCAAGGCCGGCCAACCGGCCACGATGCCTTTCGAGACCCACTACAACATCGACGGCACGCTGAAGCAGACCAAGGACCCAGCCCTCGGCGGCCTGCCGGCCGAAACCGTCGGCTACGACTACAACGACCTCGGCAACCTCACCGAGATCGGCACCTACCTCACCAAAATTGACTACTCGGCCCTGACCGAACCACAAATGCTCACCATGGGCACCGGCGAAGACCAGGTCTACATCGCCAACAGCTACGAAGAAGGCACCGGCCGACTCACCCGCAGCTACGCCCAGGACCAGACCCACCCCTATCAGCTGCAAGACCTGCACTACAGCTACGACCAGGCCGGCAACGTCACCGCCATCAGCGACCCCACCACCCTCGGCGGCACCAGCAGCGCCGAAACCCAGTGCTTCACCTACGACGCCCACCAGCGTCTGACCGAAGCCTGGACCCCCGCCTCCCAGAAGTGCACCGACACCCGCAGTGCCACCTCACTGTCGGGCCCGGCCCCCTACTGGACCAGCTACGCCTATAACACCGCAGGCCAGCGCACCACCGAAACCCAGCACACCAACACCGCCACCAAGACCACCTACTGCTACACCAACACCAAGCAGCCCCACACCCTGACTGGCACCACGACCAAGACGGACTGCACCGCCCCCGAGCGCACCTACACGTACGACGTCTCTGGTAACACCACCGAGCGTCCAGGCCATGCTGCAGACGCGATCCAGAACCTGGCTTGGTCAGACGAGGGCAAGCTCGCCCGCCTCACCGAAGATGACCAGTCCACCGACTACCTCTACAGCGCGGACGGCACCCTCCTCATCCGTGCCACCGAAAGCGGCGAACGCGTCCTGTACGCCGGCTCCACCGAACTCCACCTCCGTGCCGACGGCACCACCTGGGCACAGCGCTACTACGCAGCCGACGGCATCACCGGTGCCATGCGCTCCAACCAGACCGGCACCAACAAGGTCACCTTCCTCGTCAGCGACCACCATGGCACCTCCGGCCTTGCCATCGACCGACTCGACCAGGCATACACCAAGCGCTACACCACCCCCTTCGGCGAAGACCGCGGCCAACCCTTGTACGGTCCCTGGCCAGACGATAAGGGCTTCCTCGGCAAGACCCGCGACACCAACACAGGCCTCACCCACATTGGCGCCCGAGAATACGACCCCACCATCGGCCAGTTCATCAGCGCTGACCCACTCCTGGAAATCGACAAACCGCAGACCCTCAACGGCTACAGCTACGCAGCACAGAACCCCCTCACCTTCTCCGATCCCAGCGGAATGGGTCTCGCATGCGGAAAAGGCTTTGACATCCCCTGCCCAGAACGCCCCGACGGATCGCCAGGGAACGGGCGTCCGAACGAGGCTGCCACGGGGTCTGGCGGTAGTGGAGCAGGCAGTAGTGGCGAAACCTCCGGTGCGGCACCTGTTGCAACGCCAACGTGTGGCGTAGTACCTCTTGCGCCGTGCGGTGTGACACCGGCGGGACCCATTGTTGGTCCTCCGCCCATGTCAATGCCCTACATTCCTCCAGGTATCGCTCACCCCGATTACCTGGAAGCGCGTGACTGTGCGATCATGCCGATCCAGCTGAAATGCAATCCGCAGGATGCTGTTCTGGGTGGCGGCGACGATGACTTCCGCACCATTGGCCTCAAATGGGCTGCAGGTCTCCTCGATGGCAGTACGACCTACGGTGAGGACAGTCGGGTGGCCGCACAGGTTGGGATGAGTGATCTCACCGCTGCGCACAGGAAGGAGATTGCGCATAAATGGGCAGAGCTCGAAAAGAAGAAGGGGCAGTTGACGTCGAACTCCATCGGGGAAAAAGGCTCTAGAGCTGGGCAGTTCATGGCTGATCAGTGGTCCATTCTCACAGGAGATCACAACACTGCGACTGCCGTGTTGGGGTCTTATACTGCGAAGTATGAAATCTTGCGCGCCAACTCGACTGGCGTGCAAGCACGGATCACCATCGAGAACAGCATGACAATGTCGTCGTTCGCGCACATTGCGACTGGCTATGGGACGAGATCGGATAGAATGGTGCAAAAGGTTGATCACGACGGGATTGTCGCGCTCGGCGGTGCAGGCACCTCTCACTACATGAATATCTCGTTCCGAGTGGTTATCCCCAACTAGCTGGCGTGCTGTGCTGTGCTGTGCTGTGAAGTGAGGTCGGTCGGGGTGCTACCAAAGCACCCCGACCTCCGTTTTGGGAGAAGATGATGATGTGTGCTGTAAATCGTCGAGAGAATTCATTGAGAAAGTGGAGGCGAGGGCTCCTGTCGGTCGTGGTTTGCGCCGTCGGACTGTCTGGCTGTTACGCCTCGAGTGACTACGGTCGATATCCGGAAAGTGTCGACATTCGGCGAAAAGATGTGGTGCGCGAATGGGTGTCGGATAGTGCGAGTATTTCCTTTAGTGCCGACGGCTCCTTTTTCGCCAATGGTTTGACGTTGGAGTATTTTGAATGCTCTCTGGAGGGTGTACATGTGAAGTCCGGAGAGGGTGTATGGGAAATATTCAAGGGAAGTAATGGAAGCGAAATATCTGTGCGATTTGACGACGGCTGCTCTGGCGCGCTGTGGGCTGGAGAACATGATAAAGAAACGGTGCTATGGGGTTCCTATTCCGATCGTGATGACGTCTTGATCCTCGAATAGTTCCCGCAATGCCGGATGGCGAGATGAAGCTTTATTGGACAGTGCTTCCGGATAGGCTTCTGTCGGAGCCGCGAAACTTCCGGAGCCGAAACCGCTTTCGGCTGGCCGGTGACTACGTCACCCTCTGATGGGGTCAAACGACTTCCCAATCGACTCCGCCCAGGCCCACGCCCTGCACCTGGAGCTCCGCGACGTCTACGCCGTGGGGGAGGAGCACGAGGTCTTTGAGGCGTTCCTGCGCGACGGGAGCGTGCCCGCGGACGACTCGGAGTACTGGAGCGGGTGGCTGCCCCTGGTCCAGCGGACCGTCGCCCGGGGGGTGAAGGTCCGCCGGGCCCGGATCGTCTCCGAGCCCGTCACCGACTACATCCGCTTCGAGCACGCCATCACCGACGCCAACCTCCGCGCCGGCGAACAGGTCCGCTGGCTGCCCCGCCGCCGCGCCTCCACACTCGCCCTGCCCGGCAACGACTTCTGGCTCATCGACGACCGCCTCGTGCGCTGGAACATCTTCTCCGGCGACGGCCAGGCTCTCGAGCCCGACCACACCGACGACCCGCAAGCGGTCAAGCTGTGCGCTGAGGCGTTCCGCTCGGTGTGGGACCTGGCCACCGACCACACCGACTACCGCATCTGACCGACGCACGACCCAAGGGCCCCGCACTTCACGACGACCGCCTCCCCATCGTCCAGCGCACAGGCGGCCCGCGAGGCGCTCGCCGTGCGGCTCACGCACCTGCGCAAGGACGCCGGCCTCGTGCGGGTGGAGCCGAAACCGCCGGCGAACCGCCTCGGTTCCACCGCCGTCGCACGCGGCCGCTCTGCCCATGTCCCCTGGCTGGAGTGAAGGAGTAAGGGGCGGGCGGGATGGGCGGTACGGCCGCGGCCGGGGATCGGGGCGCGATCAGCCGGTTGCGCGTCGGCCGGGGCCTCCGCGCGTGCCATCGTGAGGCGGCGTCGTCAGGAGGGGAACGTCGGGGCGGGGAACTGGTAGCAGGTACGTATTCGTGGCCGGAGCTATTCCTCTCCTTGTGCCCGAGCACGGGAGACTGTCATGCACCCTGGCATACCGCCGGTCATGGACACCGAAGCGTTCTGGCGTGTGGTCGACACCGCGAAGGACGGTGACAAGCCGCTCAACGTCGCCGTCGCCTGCTTATGCCGCCCGGGGGTGGTGGCCCGGGCTGTTTTCCTACAGATGCGGGCTGTGAGGTCCTGATGGACGATGCCCGTAGGCGGATGTGCCGGCCCCTTTCTTCTTCGGCATCCCCTTTCCGATGGAGCGGCAGTGTCGCTATGGGCCGCTCACGCGAGTGTGGCTGTGCGAAATCTCCCATGGCCGCTCGTGTCGCGCACGTGAGACAGGAGCATCAACGGTGACTCAGACTGTGGACTTCGCTGGGCTGAACATGCCACTGGCAATTTCTGCTCCGCTGGACGGGCAGCACGCGTCAGCGGCTGTGGAAGGTGTGATCACTTCGGTGGAGTACACCGAAGCCGAGGGTCGCAGCGGCGGCGCCCCCAGTACCAGCTTCAACCGTCCGACGGGCGTGGTGGTTGCCCGGGACGGAACCTTGTTCGTCGCCGAAAACAGCGGCCACCGGGTACGGAAAGTATCCTCGGACGGCAAGATGTTCACAGTGGCCGGAGACGGCACGGCAGGTGACGAAGGTGACGACGGGCCCGCGGTGGACGCCCGGCTCCATGAGCCTTGGGGGCTCGCGTTGGACACCAAGGGGAACCTGTACATCTCCGAATACTCTCGAGTGCGCAAAGTGACTCCGGACGGCAAAATCACCACGGCGGTCGCCGACCTGAAACGGCCGAAGGGCCTGGCATGTGACAGTGCGGGGAACCTGTACTTCGCCGAATACGACACAAACCGGGTGCGGAAGGTGACTCCGGATGGCAAGATCACCACAGTGTCAGCCGACGCCTCACTCTACCGGCCCGAGGGTTTGTACCTGGACGAGATCGGCAACCTGTACATCGCCGACGATTCGCACCATCGAGTGCTGAAGTTGGACCCTGACGGCATCGTCACGACGGTTGCCGGCGCAGGGGCGAGCCCCGGCGTGCAGAATCTCGGCGACGGCGGACCGGCTATCAAAGCCGAGCTCTTCTGGCCCACCGGGGTCGTGCGGGACATCTACGGGAATCTGTACATCACCGCAAACGACCGGGTGCGGAAGGTAACGCCGGACGGCATCATCAACACCTTCGCAGGCAGCGATCTGGGGGGGGCCAGCAATTATTTCAGCGGGGACAATGAGCAGGCCACAAGGGCCAGGCTCAAGTACCCCACGGGGCTGGCACTGGACCCGTACGGCAACCTGTACATCGCCGACACCACCAACGGCCGGGTGCGGAAGGTCGCGGGTCCCCAGGAGCGGAGCCTGAAGATCCGACAGGTCGAGGCGCCGCAGGCCAGTCTCGGCGAGACCGTCAAGCTGACCGTGGAGATCACTGCCTACCGCACGGGGCAGGCCGTCGACGCGGGGAACGTCGTGCAGACGTTCACCGCGCCCAAAGGCTTCGCCTTCGCCGACTGGCCCACCTACTCCTACAACGGAAATGACGCCCGCAGAGGAAGCCTCGGCTGCTATTTCGAATCCGACCGCAGCGTCATGGTCGTCACCAGCAACCTGCACCTCAACACCCGCGCCAGGGACAAGGGCCCACTGACCTGCACCATCCCAGTCACAGCGGTCGCAGCGGTGGAGCCCAACACCTACCACGACGGGCAGTTGACCGTGGGCCGTCACCCAGGCATCCCGCTGAGAGCCACTGTCACGGAAGGTCCCCAGTTCACTGTGACGCCTACATCGCCGCCGGTGGAGATGGTGCCGGGCGGCGGCCCCAGGTACCCGGGGGTGGAAGTCCACCGAGCAGGACCAGTCCCTCCGCAGACCATCACCGCGCTCCTCCCTTCAGGAGCCGACTTCGCCTTCAAGCCCGAAAACGACGGAAAACACCAGATGACCGTGCTTTCGCGTAAAGCGACGAGAACAAAGAACTTCGACGCGGAACTGTCCGACGACGGGCAGACTCTGACCTGTCGGAATGTGGATCTCGACCTCTCGCAGCAGTATCCGCTCTCCGCCGTGTGGGTAGCCGTGACGGCTACCGCCACCGCGGCGACCGAAACTACTCATCTGACCTTCCGGGTGGGCGGCATCGAATCGGCCTCTACCGGCCTGAAGGTCGTTGTCAAGTAGACCGCCCCGACTTCCCGTCGGGCATGAAGCGCACCTTTGACCGGTTGCTTCCGGGGCAGGCAAGATGCCGCGGCTCGAAGACGCCTGACGGCATAGGCATAGGGCTCGCTCGGCCCCACCACCGAACGCCCCAGCATTTCCCACCACGCCCCGGGACGGGGAACCTCCACCGGCATCACCTCGACGCCCCGAAGTAACTCCGCTGCCGCTGTACCGGGCGCGGGCAGCGGGGGAGAGCACCCCGGTGCGGGCGTGGTCAGGGTGTGCCGTCCTCTCGCGGTGAGTCGTCCGGGTCCGGGGGTGTGGGTTGCTGGTGTGTGACCGGGCCGTGGTGGATGGTGCGGGTCATCTCCTGGTGGCCGCGGTGTCGCTGCTGGGGCTGGGGTTCATCTCACCGGCGCCGCCGGCCGCGCCGGTCGTGTGCCCGTGGCGGGTGCTGCGCCGGGGTGTGGGTGCCAGGGCTTCGACGGCGTCGCACCACTGGCTGAGGTCGGGTGCGGCGCTCAGTTCCTGGGAGCGGGCCAGGGCGCGGCGGGAGGCGCGGGCCCAGTTGTCGGGGTCCTGCAGGGAGGCGAGGGCGTTGATCCAGGCGTTGGGGTCGTCGCGGTAGGCGAAGATGCCGGCCTGGCCCAGTGATTCGACGAGGCCGGGGGTGGGGTGGGCGATCACGGGGATGCCGGAGGCGAACGCTTCCACCGCCACCCGTCCCCACGACTCGTACAGGCTCGGCATCAGCATCACCCGGGAGCGGGCGTAGACGTGTTCGCGCATCCGCTGTCCGGGCACCGAGTCGAGGACCTCGCAGTTCGGCAGGCGGGGCGGTGGCATGACCTGCTGGCCGTAGGCCCCGCGCACGCCGAGGAACTTCCACTGGGGTGTCCAGGCGGCGATCTGCCAGAACAGCTCGCCGCCCTTGTCCGCGTTCAGGTTGACCAGAGTCGCGCAGTCACCGGGCCGCGTACGGTATTCATCCGCGATGACGGGCGGGCGCACCACGATGCTGCGCTGGGGCAGGAATTCGGGAGGGTAGCGGGCGTATAGGATCTCTCCGTCCCGGCGGATCCACTCGCTGTTGTAGACGACCAGGTCGGCGCCCGCGGCGTTGTGGAAGGTCGCGGGGAAGTTGTCGTGGCAGATCACCGCCATCGGGATACGGCCGTCCCGGGCGAGGCCGGCCACCAGGGGCACGTTCTCGTAGTGGGACACCAGCACGTCCGCACGGCGGGCACGGGCGGAGAACTCGAGGCCCTCCTGGAACGGCACCACCCGCACCCCGTCGATCTCATACGTCTTCTCACTCTTGCCGGGGTGGGACAGCCAGACCTCCACCCGGTGACCGCGCTCGGCCAAAGGACGCAGCATCGAGTGCAGCATCCACTCCGAACCGGCGTTGTGGTCCGGCGGATACCCGTACACGCGCGCCACCACCGACATACACCGCCCAGCCGGTGCTCCCGCGGCGGGCAGGTACGAGCCGGTCGCCACCGTCCCGTCCACCTGCCGGTAGTCCCTGAACAGGGAAGGAGAGGCCGTCACCGCGCGCAACCACCGCAACGCGCCCGGGCGCGTCCGCGCCCCCTGCGCGGCAAACCCGGCAGGCGCGGTGGGTGCGGGAGGCAGGCAGTCAGGGTCGAGCGTCCGTCGCACCAGGCCAGAGACGTCTCGGGCATCCTTGCCGGCGAACATCGCGGCACGACGGCCGACGAACGAGATCAGGGTCTTCAAGCCGGCTTTCCTGCCGTCGGTCACGTCGTCTCCCAGATGGGGGTCAAAAGGACCGGCACGAAGCGCACCCACCACTGCAGTGCCGGGTCGCATCGATCCGGCCTCTCATCAGCCTTCCCGTTCGCCGCAGCAGCACCAGCGGCCTGCCAGAGCTGTCCCACGGCCAACCAGTGAGCACACCCGGGCACACGGACCTCACCCGGACGCCGGTCGGTACACAGCGCGCCCGCAGCATGCACGCCAGGCGCACTCGCTCCGGCGCACGCCCGGCGCATCCGCAAACCGATCACGCCCCCCACAGCGCCGGCCAGGCGGACGACTATCAGCACGACGCTGCCTTGGCTTCCTTCCCGGACGACCTGGCCCTGCGCCCCTGTCGGCCCCGGACAGCCTGAGCAGATCGAACGCCAGGAAGTGAGCCGGCCACTCCTCAGATGCCCGGACCGCGCCAGCCCCGCGCCGGGCAAGCCGGTTCTGCAACCGCTCGAACGCGAGGCGGCCCGCGGCGTCCCCTACGACCAGCTCGCCGTCCATCGCGGTCACATCCGGCAGCTGCACGGCCCCGGCCACGGCCTCCCAAACGCCGGCCCCATTTCCGTGCCGCGCCCGGAGCGCAGCACGGCCTGGCCCGAGTTGACGGAGACGGCTGCCCGAATCCGATCCACTTGGCCTCGCCCCCAACCAGCGGCAGATCAGGGCTGGGGACGGAGGCACTCAGCACCGGCTCCGGCAGCCTTCATGTCATCCCAGCTCCCTTCCACGTCTACGAGCCGGGCTGCTGCCGGAGATTCAGGAAGCAGCGCAGCCGTAGGCCTGGTTCGCCGGGCTCGTGGGTTGTGCGGTCCGCTGGTGCGATCGCCCACCGTGTAGCGAGCAGCTCCTGGACTGCGAACGCTGTCTCGTCATCGACGGCCGCGACCTCTACCACTGCAAGTCCCGGCTCCGCCACATGCCCGTCATTGATCGGCCTCATACCTGGCACGACGCCGCGTCACCTGCCGAAGTTCTCGCGTGCGGGCAGCGTCACCCGACCGGGTACGGCGCAACGCGCGAGCTGACCTCCGTCGTGTGCCCGCGTGACCGTACGGACGCCAGATCAGCCCGCCCCGCTCCGAGCAGCCGGACGCACGGACGAGCTCGACGGTGATGCGCAGCAGGAATGCCATGCCATGCCACGCCCGTCCCGGTACGACCATTGCACCCACACGGGCGGCGCACTCGCCAAACGCCTCTGAGCGCCCCCACGCGGGCCGATACCAACGGTGCATGCTCAAAACACTGCTGCGCGGCCTGGCCACCGCTTCCCTCGCCGTCCTGCCCCTCACCGTCTCTACGTCTGCCCATGCGGCGGAGAGCCTCCCCCTGACCGAAGCCGTCACGCGCCTGCCGGTGGCGGCCGAGTCCCGTGAGGGCTACGACCGGAGTGCCTTCAAACACTGGAACGCCGGCGCCGACCCCCGGGACGGGTGCAACACCCGCGCGGAGGTCCTGATCGTGGAGGCAGTGGAGGCGCCGACGGTGGGGCCTCGGTGCCGATTGTCGGGCGGTCGGTGGTGGTCGTACTACGACCAGCTGTGGATGACGTCGGCCTCCAGCCTCGACATCGACCACATGGTGCCACTTGCGGAAAGTTGGGATAGCGGTGCGTCCGGGTGGTCGGCGCAGCGTCGTGAGGCGTACGCCAACGACCTGGGCGCGACCACGAGTCTGGTCGCGGTCACGGCCCCCTCGAACCGGTCGAAGTCCGACCAGGACCCTTCGACGTGGTTGCCGCCGGCGGCCGAGGTGCACTGCCGGTACATCGCGGAATGGGTGGGTACGAAGCTGCGCTGGACCCTGTCGGCGGACGAGGCCGAAGTGGCGGCGCTGCGCGAGGTGGCGGCCGACTGCCCGGACCAGAGCGTGACGTACGAACCCGCCGCATAACCGAACGGCCTCAGCTCGCTGTCCGGACAGCGGGGCCTCTGCTTGTCCGGACTCTTGCTGTTTCTCGCCACTGTGGCGCATTGTGGCCGTACCACCGCGCGGCGTCTGCGAGACGGCGAGTGGTGACAGAAGCGGAAGCGGACAAGAGCCCCCTCGGGGTGCGGACACCTTCCCTCGAGGAGCCGGCGTGCAGGCTGCCCGGGGAGTGGGTGTGGTGTGCGTCGGCGACCGGCTGGCCGCGCACACACTCTGTCCACGCCGTGGAGAAGTTGCGGGGAAATGCGACACCTTGTTACTTGTTGTCCACTTTTGCATGCCTCTCGGATGCAACACCCATGTATGCCACCCGTGCGTGGTGTTGACGCCCCGACAGCCTGCCAGGCCTTGCGGAGGTTGGGGCATGGCGTCTTTCCGCTACGGTGCGCCACCCCGCAGTGGATCGGTCCGTCACTCGAAAGTGAGTAACAGCAGGCTGGTTGCCGAGCCTTCGGGGTTCTGGCCTGGAGTGACCGTCTGGGGAATCAGGGCGGGGTTCCTCGTGACTGCCGGCTTCTGCTGTGAGAGGCGACGTCGGCCGTCGGGTGTCGGGATGTGGCTGGGGTCCGGTGGTTGGAGGTGCAGGTACCGCTGCTTCACCGGGCCCCAGCTATGGGACCTTGTGCCCGGGAAGGTGGTGGTTACTCCGTTTGTCCGGGGAGATGTCATGAGGCCGGACATGCCTGTGGGCCCCGGGTGTTCCCGGGGCCCACAACTGGCTTCCGTGTGGTGGTTTACCAGCGATACCAGCGGCCCTTGCGCCCGCCTGTGTCCGCGCTGCGCAGCACGAAGCCCAGCAGCCAGACGACCAGCACGATGACGGCGATCCACCACAGTGCCTTCAGTGCGAACCCCGCACCGAAGAGGATCAGGGCCAGAAGCAGGACGAGAAGCAGGGGAACCATAGTTATCAACCTCCGCTGCTCCTTGTGCCCGGCGATTCGAAGAACACGCAGCCGATCTTCCTGGTTTCTTCACCCTTCCTGCGGGAACTGGGCTCAGTTTCGTCGCCGACGTCCGCCTCCCGGCCGTCGGGCGTGTGCCCGTCCGCGCCTTTTCCGTCGCGCAGCTCGAAGCGGACGTGCTGGCCCATGCCGCGCTCGTCCGTGTTCGAGGCGGAGTCGATGCTGCGCTCACGCGGCTCCTCCGTTGCGGCTCGAGGCCACACCTCACCACCCACCCCCGAAAATCTATCTTTGTCGGAGTAGACATTGGTTAGTGGTGTGGTTATGGTTTCTCTCGTAACCCAGAGAGACCGCAGGGCCCGGCAGACATGAACTGCCGGGGAGAAGTACCGCAGTTGCAGTGCGCAGGACGGTGCGGTGGTGGAGTTCCGAAGCCAGGGTTGTTGCAGGACGGCGACGGGACTGACGGCCGGACCGGGTGGCCCGCAGTGATCAGGGGCCGCCGCGAGCAGTACCCGCTGTATCCGCAGTGGAATCAGTGAGCAGTACCTCGGTGAAGGCGTCGGCTGCGGGCGCGCGCACCGGGAGGTTCGGCAGTGGGGTTCCAAGCCAGAGCAGACGCAGGACGGGCGACGGGGCTGGCTGCCGAAGAGTGGCGCTGCAACAGGCCACCAGCAGTTCGCATCACCAGCAGTACCCAGTAGAGCAGTACCGGCAATGAGGGAATGAACGGAGGAAGTGGACGCCATCAGGATCGCCCGGGCGGCCTTTCGAGTCCGGGTACCGCAGGACATCGATAGTGAGGTGGTCTCCGGTCAAGCAACCGCGATCCCAGCATCCCCGGCAGCATTCCGGCCGGGTGTGCGGTGACAGAAGGCCGGCGCAGCAGTGGGGCCGGCAGATGGTGTAGCAGTTCCTTCGGGCCCTGGGGGGGGGGGGGGGGGGGGGCCCTCACACAGTTCCCAAAGGGGGTGAACGACAAACGACAAGGCTTTCGGGTAGTTCTGCAACAAAAAACCCCCCCCCCTCCCCCCGGGGAGGGG